>JBQDDG010000040.1:6616-29441 GCA_052093225.1 Actinomycetaceae bacterium | reverse complement strand
CCCCCGTGCGCGCCCCGCCGGCGAACCCCCGGCGCGCCGCGGGTCGCTGACCGGACCCCGGCCGCGTGCGGGGCCCCCACCCTCCGGTGGGTGCCCGGCACGCGTCGTCTCAGCCGTCGACGACGGCGGCCACCGCCTCGACCTCGACGAGCTGGTCGTCGTACCCGAGCACGGTGACGCCGAGCAGCGTGGAGGGCACGTCGTGCTCGCCGAAGGCGTCGCGCACGACCTCCCAGGCCCGCACGAGGTCGGCCTGCTCGGTCGACGCCACGAGGACCCGGGTGCTGACGACGTCCTCGATGCCGGCGCCGGCCGCCTCGAGGGCGGTGACCATGTTCTCCACGCACAGGGCAGCCTGACCGGCCACGTCGCCGACGGCGCCCGTGGACCCGTCGGGCAGCAGCGGGCAGGAGCCGGCGAGGAAGATCATCCGCGCCCCGGCGGGGGCGGTGGCGGCGTAGGCGTACTCGGCGGCGTCGGAGAGGTGGGCGGAACGGATGAGCGTCACGGCGGAGGTCATGCACCCAGGCTGACAGGTCCGACGTCGGCGACAGGGTGACGAGGCCCGCGGCAGCACTGCCGTGAGCAGTGCTGCCGCAGGCAGTGCTGCCACCGGCAGATCCGGGCGACCGCGCGGTGCATGGGAGCGCAGGCTGGCCGCATGACCGAGGAGAACCGACCACCCATCTTCGACACCGCCGCCCGGCAGGCCCTGCTCGAGCGGCGCGTGCTCGTGCTCGACGGCGTCCTGGACGACGACAACGGCACCCTGCTGGCGACCCAGCTCGTCGCTCTGTCCGCTGCCGATCCCGAGGCCGACGTCGCGCTGTGGATCCACTCGCCCGGCGGATCGGTACCGGCGATGCTGGCCATCCGCGACGTCATGCGACTCATCCCCAACGAGGTCGCCACGCTCGCGCTCGGCCTGGCGTGCAGCGCCGGACAGTTCCTGCTCTCGGCCGGCACCCCCGGGCGCAGGCTGGCGCTCCCGCACGCGCGGATCCTCATGCACCAGGGCTCGGCCGGCATCGGCGGCTCGGCGGTTGACATCGAGCTCCAGGCCGACGACCTGCGGCACACCCGAGACACGGTGCTCGGCCTCATCGCGCAGGACACGGGGCAGGCCGTGGACCGGGTCGTCGAGGACTCGCTGCACGACCACTGGTTCACCGCCGAGGAGGCCCGCGACTACGGGTTCGTCGACGCCGTCGTGACCAGCTTCGAGCAGATCCGGCCACGAGACCGGGTGGCCGCCGGCTTCACCGCGACGGCCGCGACAGGAGGTGCCCGATGAGCAGCTACACGGTGCCCAACGTCATCGCCCAGCACCCACGCGGCGAGCGGATCATGGACGTCTACTCCCACCTGCTCACCGAGCGGATCATCTACCTCGGCACGGGCATCGACGCCGGCGTGGCCAACACGCTCGTCGCCCAGCTCCTCCACCTCGAGTCCGACCGGCCCGAGGCGGACATCGACCTCTACGTCAACTGCGAGGGCGGCGATCCCAGCGCGATGCTCGCGATCTACGACGCCATGCAGTACATCCGGCCCGCCGTGGCGACGACCTGCGTGGGTCAGGCCTTCGGCGTGGGTGCCGTGCTGGTCGCCGCGGGTGCCGCAGGACGGCGCGCCGCGCTCCCGCACGCCCGCATCGTGCTCCACCAGCCCGCCGCGCAGGGCCGGGGGAGCATCCCCGACCTCATCCTCCAGGCCGACGAGGTCGTGCGGCTGCGGGCCGACATCGAGGGGGTGCTCGCCCACCACACCGGCCAGGACGTGGAGCGGCTGCGCGCCGACACCGACCGGGACCGGGTGTTCACCGCCGAGGGCGCCCGCGAGTACGGGCTCGTCGACCGGGTCCTGCGGGACCGCTGAGGGCGGCGGTCGCGGCGGCGCTCCGGGCGCTCGTCAGGCCGCGAGCAGGAACGCTGCGCAGGCCAAGGGGGCCGCCGGGGCGGCGGGGTGCGCGGGACCGAGCGCGCGGACCTCGCCCACCGCGCCCAGCTGCTCGGCCACCGAGCGGGTGAGGTCGAGGAGGGTGAGGTCGAGCGCCGAGGAGATCGCCGCGACCATCTCGCTCGAGGGCTCCTTGCGGCCCCGCTCGACCTCTGAGAGGTACTGCGGCGAGACCCCCGCACGCTCGGCGACGTCGGTCAGTCGCTCCCCGCGTGTGTGGCGCTCCTCGCGCAGGCGCCCGCCGACCAGGTGGCGCCACAGCGGCTCGGGCCGGTCCCGCCCGGCGTCGCGGACCGGGACCGGCCCCGTGTCGGTGGCGGCCGTGGCGGTCGTCGACGCTGCGTTGCTCGTCATGCACCGAGCGTAGGGCGGCCGGGCCCGGACGGTCGCGTCGATCTGCTCTCGGCAGATCCGGACGGGGTCGATACCGGGTGGTCGGACCGGGGCGCGTGGGCCGGACGTCTACCGGTACGCGCGCTCGTAGGCGCCGGGTACGGGTGCCTCGGCGCCGAGCCCACGAGCCGCCCGCAGGGGAAGGTGCGCGTCGCGCAGCAGCGCGCGCGCCATGAGCACGACGTCCGCCTGGCCGGTGGCGATGACGTGCTCGGCCTGCACGGCCTCGGTGATCAGACCGACCGCGCCGGTGGGGATCCCGGCGCGCTCCCGGACCGCGGCGGCGAAGGGCACCTGGTAGCCCGGTCCGACCTCGATCGACGCCGGGACGTTGCCCGCGGTGGAGACGTCGACGAGGTCCACGCCGTGCTCCTTGAGCCAGGTCGCGACCTGGACGGTGTCCTCGGTCGTCAGCCCGCCCTCGGTCCAGTCGGTGGCCGAGAGCCGCACGAGCAGCGGGGTCGCGTCGCCCACCTCGGCGCGCACGGCGTCGACCACCTCGAGGAGGAACCGCGCCCGGTTCACGAGCGAGCCGCCGTAGTCGTCGGACCGGTCGTTGCTCAGCGGGGAGAGGAACTGGTGCAGCAGGTAGCCGTGGGCGCCGTGGATCTCCAGGACGTCGAACCCCGCGTCGACGGCGCGCCGGGCGGCAGCGGCGAAGGCGCGCACGATCCCCTCGATGCCGGGTTGGTCGAGCGCGCGCGGGGCGGCGAGGCCCGGGTAGGCCGTGGTCGAGGGGCCCACCGTCGGCCAGCCACCGTCGTCGAGCGGGCGCGAGCCGCGGTGCTCGGTGCCCCAGGCCGGGTACGTCGAGCCCTTGCGGCCCGCGTGCGCGAGCTGGATGCCGGCCAGGGCGCCGCGCTCGTGCATGAAGTCCACGATCGGCGTGAGCGCGTCACGCTGGACGTCGTCCCACAGACCGAGGTCCTCCGCCGAGATGCGTCCCTCGGGGGTGACCGCGGTGGCCTCGGCGATGACCACGCCCGCCCCGCCACGGGCGAGGGAGCCGAGGTGGACGAGGTGCCAGTCGGTGGCCACGCCGTCGTGGGCGTGGACGGCGTACTGGCACATCGGCGCGACCCACAGGCGGTTGCGGGCGGTGACGCCCCGCAGCTTGAGGGGGTCGAAGAGGTGGTGCGGCACTGCTGCTCCTTGTCCGTGGTGCGTGAGACCGGGGCCCTGGGTCCGGCGCCCGGGAGGGCCAACCCGGCCCGGCCGGGTCGTGTTCCCGTCGGCGGCGCGCGCCCGACTACCGTGACGCTCGTACGTCGTGGGTACCGGCACAGCCGCTGCCGTCGACGGCCCCGCCGGCCCGACGAGAGGACACCCCCATGACCGCGCCCACCACCTCCGACGACCTCGTCGTCGAGGACCTGCTCCTCGTGCTGTTCGACCCTGCGAACGGGGTCCTCCGTGGCGAGGGGCAGCGCCTCTTCCACGCCCTGGCGGGAGCCCTGCTCGTCGACCTCGCCGAGCACGGCGTCGTCGGCCCGGACGACGCCGAGGTCCGCGGCCCCGTCCGCGCCCTGACCGGTGACGCGCCCGACGACGAGCTGCTGCGGCTGGGTTGGGAGCTCGTCGCCGCTGGTCCGCGGGACGTGCAGACCGTCGTGCACCAGATCGGTCCGCGGCTGCGCGGACCGGTCATCGACCGGCTCGTCGCCCGCGGTCACCTCACCAGCGAGCGCCGCAAGATCCTCGGCCTGATGCCCTCGACCCGGATCGGGCTGGGCGCCACCGGGCGGCGCGAGCAGCTCCTCGCCGACGTCCACGGCCTGCTCGTGGACGGCACGCCCGCCGGCGAGCACGCGCGGTCGGTGGCCGCGCTCCTCTTCGCCTCCGGCAGCGCGCCGTTCATGCACCCCGAGATCCCATGGTCGGGAACTGTCCACGCCCACGGCACCGCGCTGATGGAGAGCAGCCGCGGCGCGGCCGCCACCGCCGACGCCGTGCACCAGATGATCGCCGCCCTCGTGGCCTCGTCCGTGTTCGTCTCCCTCGGGGGCGCGGCCGCCCGGGAGTGACCACCGGTACCCTGCACGAGCGTCGCGTGCCGGTGGCAGACCGTGTCAGGCATGGAGGCGCCGGATGTACGAAGGAGACCGACGATGACCACGTCGTCACCTTCGCCCTCACGTGACTGAGGGCGAGAGAAACAGGCTCGTCGCCTGGGCCACCGAGCTGCGCGCCGTCCACGAACGGCTCCGCGAGGCGCTCCACGTGACCCGCGGCGCGCTCGCCGACGGCACGCCCGCCGAACCTGCCACGCGGGAGCTGCTGCTCTTCTGCCACGGGTTCTGCGCGGCGCTGACCGCGCACCACCGGGGCGAGGACCGCGAGCTCTTCCCCGCGATCGCTGCCACGCACCCCGAGCTCCGGGACACCCTGCGCGCGCTCGAGCAGGACCACTCGATGATCGGCCACCTCCTGACCGGGTTGCAGGCCGCGGTGGACCGGACGGCACCGCCCGACGAGCTGGACGGGCATCTCGAGGGCGTCGCGGCGATCATGGAGAGTCACTTCCGCTACGAGGAGCGCGCGCTCACGCGCGTGCTGGGGACGTTGCGCCTCGACGCCGACCCGGGCTCGGTGCTCGGACCCCTGTGACATCGACGGACGACGGAGCAGCAACCGTACGCCGCGAGCCCCAGCAGTACCCCATCGGGGCCTGTCCGCGCGCGGACGGACCTTGCACAGTGGGACCGGACCTGTGGCCAGGTGCCGGACCGGACAAGGAGACGACGATGACTCAGCAGACCAGCGGCGTGACGGTGACCGACCTCGTCGGAGCGATCGAGCCGCACGCGGGGGTGTGGATCGACGGCACGGGCGGACCCGGCGACGCCGGCGCCAACTTCGCCGTCCACGACCCCGCCACCACCGAGGTGATCACCGAGATCGCCGACGGTAACGAGGCCGACGCGCGCCGCGCCGTCGACGCCGCTGCGGCTGCGCTGCCGGCCTGGGCGGCGACCGCCCCGCGAGAGCGGGCCGAGATCCTCCGCCGCGCCTTCGACCTGGCGATGTCCCGCCAGGAGGAGCTCGCCGCGCTCATCGCCGCCGAGAACGGCAAGGCCATGACCGACGCCCGAGGCGAGGTCGCCTACGCCGCGGACTTCTTCCGCTGGTACGGCGAGGAGTGCGTGCGCGCCGGCGGCGAGTACACGATCGCCCCCGCGGGCGGGGTGCGCTCGGTGGTCACGCACCGGCCAATCGGCGTCGCCGCCCTGGTCACGCCGTGGAACTTCCCGGCCGCGATGGCCACCCGCAAGATCGCCCCGGCCCTCGGCGCCGGCTGCACGGTCGTGCTCAAGCCCGCCTCGGAGACCCCGCTCACGGCGCTCGCCCTCGCCCGCATCCTCACCGAGGCGGGCGCGCCCCACGGCGTCGTCAACGTCGTGCCGACCTCCTCGGCCTCCCGGGTGGTCACCGCCTGGCTCGAGGACGAGCGCGTCGCGAAGATCTCCTTCACCGGGTCCACGCAGATCGGCAAGGTGCTCCTGCGCCAGGCCGCCGACCGGGTGGTGTCGACGTCCATGGAGCTGGGCGGCAACGCGCCGCTCGTCGTCGCTGCGGACGCCGACCTCGACAAGGCCGTGGCAGGGGCGATGCTGGCCAAGCTGCGCAACGGGGGACAGGCCTGCACCGCGGCCAACCGGCTCTATGTGCACGCCGACGTCGTCGAGGAGTTCACCGAGCGGCTGGGGGAGAAGGTCGCCGCGCTCCGCGTCGGACCTGCCGCCGACCCGGACACCCAGATCGGGCCCCTCATCAGCGAGAAGGCACTGACCGGGGTCCGCGAGCTCGTCGACGCCGCCGTCGCGGCCGGCGCCCGGGTCACCCACCGCGCGGGGGTCCCCGACCTTCCGGGCTGGTTCTACCCGCCGACCGTGCTGCGCGACGTGCCCGCCGACTCCCCGCTCGTGCACACCGAGATCTTCGGGCCCGTCGCGCCGATCGTCACCTGGCACGACGACGAGGAGATGATCGCGGCGGTCAACGGCACCGAGTACGGGCTCTCCAGCTACGTCTTCTCCGGGGATCTCGGCTGGGCGATGCGCGTGGCCGAGCGGTTCGAGGCCGGCATGGTCGGCATCAACCGGGGACTCGTCTCCGACCCGGCCGCGCCGTTCGGCGGCGTCAAGGAGTCCGGCCTGGGGCGCGAGGGCGGCCACGAGGGGATCCGCGAGTACCAGGAGGTCCAGTACCTCAGCATCGACTGGGGGTGAGCGGGCGGGCCGGCCGGTGCATGCGGCACTCGTGATGATGTGATGCCGACGGCGTGGTGATATGATGCGCACATGCGCACGACGGTGAACATCGACGACGAGCTGCTCGCCGCGGCCAAGCTCCGGGCTGCCCGCACCCACCAGACGATCGGTTCCGTGCTCGAGGAGGCGCTCCGCCGCCTCCTCCACGATCCCGAGCCGACCGATGTCTCGGTGACGCTCCCGGACTTCGGGTACGGAGGTGGGCTGCAGCCGGGGGTCGACCTCTACGACCGTGACGGCATGGCACGGATCCTCGGCGAGACGAGCCGCTGAGGTGCTTTTCCTGGACGTCAACGTGCTCGTCGGGGCCCAGCGCAACGACGAGTCGATGTCGAGCCGGCCGATGCGGGAATGGTTGGACGGCGCCCTCGCCGGCCATGAGGCGATCGGTGTCTGCGAGCTGGCGCTGAGCGCGATGGTGCGGATCGTCACCCACCCCAAGGTCTTCGAGCAGCCCTCGGCACCGGGCGAGGCCCTCGAGTTCTCCCGCGTGCTGCTCGACGCGCCACGGGTCGCGATCGTCCGGCCCGCCGCCAGGCACTGGACGATCTTCGCCGACCTGGTGCGCGAGCACCGGCTGCGAGGGAACGACGTGCCTGATGCCTACTACGCCGCGATCGCGCTCGAGCAGGGGGCGACGGTGGTGACCGCCGATCGGGGATTCCAGCGTTTCGGTGTCCGAACGCTTGACCCGACATCCCGGTGATCTCCTCGCCCGGGTGGCGGTCGGGTAGTGACCGGGTGGCGGCCGGGTGGTGGTGCGGCGTCTTGAGGATCGAGCGCGGCGGCCCGACCCCCTAGGTCGTCTCACCCTTGCGGTACGTGCCGCTGATCAGCACCTGCCGCGCGCTCGCGTCGTGGTCCTTGGACAGCAGCAGGTCCACCGCCGTCCGCGCGGCCGTACGGGTGTCGAGGTGCACGGTGGACAGGGCCGGCTGGGTGCTGATGGGCAGCGCGTCGTCGCAGCCGAGCACGCGGTAGTCCGCCGGGGCGGCCAGGCCCCGCGCACTCATCCCGTCCAGGACCGCATGGGCGACGATGTCGTCGAACGCGACGACGAGCTCGCCGGGGACGACCGGCATCGTGTCGACCAGTGCACGTGCCCGGTCGTAGGTGGGTTCGCTGATCGACAGGCGGCGGTAGGGGAGCGAGTGACGCTCCGCCTCCGTGCGGGCGCTGGTCTCCCGCTCGGTGTTGGGCCACCAGCTCTCCTCGCTGCCGATGTAGGCGACGCCGGTGACGCCCTGCCCGGCCGCCTCCTCGACCACGTCGGCGATGGCCTGGGCCGCGGAGACGAGCACGTTCGGCAGTCCGTTCGCCCGGGCGTTGATGAGGACGGTCGGCACCTGGTCCGCCACCGCCCGGATCTGCACCTTCGACATCCGGGGCGAGGCGAGGACGAGCCCGGCGACGTCGCGGCTGACGACGGTGGCGAGCTGCTTCTCCCGGGCGACGCTGTGCTCGCTGCTGAGGATGTAGAGCGAGTAGCCCTGCTCCTCGGCCGCCAGCTGGGCGGCGTGCACGAGGGGCGGGAAGAACGGGTTGGACAGGTCGGGGACGATGAGCCCGAGCGCCGAGGGGCGCCCCGTGCTGAGCGCCTTGGCGTTCCGGTTGTGGCGGAACCCGAGCCGGTCGGCCGTCGCCCGCACCCGGGCGACCGTGTCCTCGCGGAGCAGGTGCGGGTGGTTGAAGGCACGGGACGCGGTGGACGTGGAGACCTCCGCCGCCCGGGCGACGTCCGCGATCGTCACCGGGACCGGTCGGGGCGCGCGCGGGCTCGGTGCGCGGGTCAGCCCTGGCTCCGGGTTGGTCCGGGGCGGAGCACGTCCGTTAGCTGCAGGGCGGCGTCCCAGGTCACGACGTGCGCGGGTGCCCCGGGGACGAGCATGCCCATGGGACGGGTGCCGCTCAGCTCGCCCAGCAGCCGACCGGGCACGCGGGTGGCCATCGTCACCGCCTCCTGGACGGTCAGCCGGGTGCGTGTGCCCGCGTGCCGGACGCAGTCCGCGAGCGACACGGCCGATCCGGCGAGCAACCGGTCGTCGTGCGCGAGCGAGAGGCGGCCGTCCGCCGACAGCACGACCTCCCCACCGACGGGCGTGGTGTACCGCCCGGGCGGCGAGCCCGCCAGCGCGACCGAGTCCGAGACGAGGAAGCAGTGGTCGACGCCCTTGGCACGGACGATGCTCTCGAGCACCGTCGCCGGCAGGTGGTGACCGTCCGCGATGAGACCGGCCGCCAGCGTCGGGTCCGCGATCTGCTCCCACAGCAGGTTGGGATGACGAGGGAGCTCGGCGCGTACGCCGTTGCCCAGGTGGGTCGACATCGAGGCCCCCGCGGCGGACGCCGCCGCGACCTGGTGCGCTCCGGCGTGCGTGTGCCCGATCGCGACGGCCACGCCGAGCCGCCGCAGCGCGGCGATGCGGGCGGGGGCGTCCGGCTCGTGCGGGGACACCGTGAGGTAGCCGATCGGGAAGATCTCCTGCCACCGCCGCACCGCGTCGACGTCGATCCCGCGCACGTGCGAGCGGTCGTGGGCGCCGCGCGGCCCGTCCTCCGCCGAGATGAACGGTCCCTCGAGGTGGGCGCACCGCACCGACCCCGCGACCAGGGGGTCGGCCGCGACGGCCGCCGCGATCGTGCGCAGCGCGTGGGTGATGCGTTCGTCGCTCTGCGTGACGATGGTGGGTACCCAGTGGCTCGTCCCGTGGGCGGCCAGGTCGCGGGCCATCCGGGAGACGTCGTCGACGGTGAGGTCGGCGGCGTTGACGTCCGTGCCGGCGAACCCGTTGACCTGGAGGTCGACGAGCCCGGCGCTGAGCCACGGCAGGTCGCGTCCGGCGTCGAGAAGATCGACCGACTCGATGACGCCGCCCCGGACCGAGACCCGCACCGCCCGACCGCTGACGGCGTCGATCCCCTCGCGGCTAGCGGTCGACACGGCTCAGCGCCTCCGGGTCGGCGAGGAGGGTGACGTCCGGGTGGGACTGCAGGGCGGTGGCCGGCACCTCGTTGGTCACCCCTTCCTCGAGCATGGCCCGGGTCGCAGCGGCCTTGGCCGTGCCCAGGACCGAGCACACGACCGTACGCGAGGCGAGCAGCCTCGGCACGGTGAGGGTGAGCGCGTGGGTCGGCACGTCGTCGAGCGAGGGGAACAGCCCCTCGTCGACCTGCTGCGAACGGGAGGCCTCGGCGAGCTCGACGAGCCGGACGGGCCGGGGGTCGGCCAGATCCGTGCCGGGGTCGTTGAAGGCCAGGTGCCCGTTGATCCCGACGCCGCACAGGACGAGGTCGAAGTCCCCCGCGGGCAGGGCGGCGGTGTATGCGGCGAGGACCTCGTCGGGGTCCCCCGTCGCCGGGATCCGCTCGAAGGTCGCGGCGTGGCCCGACGGGAGCCGGTCGAGGTAGTTGACCTCGAGCCACCGGCCGAAGGACTGCGGCGCCGCCGGTCCGAGGCCGACGTACTCGTCCATGTGGAAGTAGCGCACGGGTCGGTCGTGCCCGTCGAGCCGGGTCAGTGCCGTCAGGACGGGGAGCTGGCTCGGCGCCGCGGCCAGCAGCACGCTCGCCTCGCGCCCGTCGTCGTGCGCGCGGGCGATCGCGCGGCGCGCGATCTCGGCACCCTCGGCGCCGAGCGAGGCGTGCGTCGGACGTTCGACGATGGTGATCATGGTGCTCCCGATGCTCAGAGGTGACGGATCCGGCCGGTGAAACGGTCGACGAGCCTGGCGTTGGCCTCGTCGCCGCCGGGCGCGTTCCCGCTGGTCCACACGGCGGGTCGACCGCCCTCGGCGAGCACCCGCTCGATGGTGAGCATCTGGATCGCGTTCATGAGGAAGGCGTTGGCGAAGGTCGACACCGCGCCGGCGTTGGGGACGTCGCCGTCGAAGGCGACCACGGCGTCACCGACCGGGACGAGCGAGTCGAGGAAGAGGTCGGCGAGGTCGTGGAGGTTCTGCTTCGACGGGTGCCGCGCAGGGTGGTCGGGGCCGATGGTCTCCGCGTGCTCCCGCGAGCTGACCCCGACGACGGTCGCGCCGAGCTCCTTGGCCCGCATCGTCGAGTCGATGACGGCGGAGTTCATCCCGTAGGAGTTGACGATGAGGATGAGATCGCCCTCCCCGAGCCCCGAGTGGTCGATGACGACCCGGCCGTACCCCGGGGTGCGTTCCATCGCCATCGACCGGCGGGCACCGCCGGTGAGCATCGTCCCCTCGTCGAGGATCGCCGCGATGTTCATCAGGCCGCCGGCGCGGAAGAAGGCCTCCTGGGTGGCGAGGTTGGCGTGCCCGCCGGGCCCGTAGACGTAGATGAGGCGATCCTCCGTCACGCGCCGGGCGGTCTCGTCGACGACGAGCGGCAGGACGGTCTCGTTCGCCTCGACGATGCGTCCCAGCATCGTCGAGATGTACTCGTGGTAGCCGTGCAGCACGGGATTCCTTTCGTCGGTGGGCCGTGGCCCACGGGTCAGAACAGCAGGCCGGGAAGGGCGGTGGTCAGTGCCGGGACGAAGGCCGTGAGGACGACGACCAGCAGGTAGACGGCGATGAAGGGGGCGGCCTCCTTCACCAGCGGCACGAACGAGACCCGCGCCAGCTTGGTCGTGACGAACAGCAGCGCGCCGACCGGCGGGGTGATGAGGCCGACCATGAGGTTGACGACGATCATCGCCGAGTAGTGGATCGGGTCGATCCCCAGCGCGGTCGCCGTCGGCAGGAGCACCGGGACGAAGATGAGGATCGCGGGGATGGCGTCCATGAGCATCCCCAGCACCAGGAAGAACAGCAGCGTGACCAGGAGGAAGGCGAAGGAGCCCATCCCCGCGTCCGCCACGAGCTCGTCGATCCGGCTGCCGAGGCGTGTGAGGGCGACGATGTAGGTGAATCCGCCGACGGCCGCGAAGATCATCATGATCGTCGACGAGAACAGTGCGGTCTCCTTGAAGACCCGCAGCAGCGAGCCGAGATCGAGGCTCCGGTAGAGCAGGCCGAGCACCAGGACGTAGGCCGAGGACACGATCGCGATCTCGGTGACGGTCGCGAACCCGCCGATGACGCCCGCCAGGATGAGGACGGGGGTGAGCAGCGCCGGGAGGGCGCGGATCGTCACCTTCGCCAGGCCGTCCTGGCGGTAGGGGTTGACCGCCTCGGTGCCGGGGATGCGGTCGGTCCCGCGGCTGCGCAGGACGACGACGCCCATGAGCCCGACGATGAGCAGGATGCCCGGACCGATCCCGGCGATGAAGAGCTGACCGACCGACAGTGACGTCACCAGCGCGACGAACACCATCGGCACGCTGGGCGGTATGACCGGACCGAGCACCGCGGACGATGCCACGACGGCCGCGGAGAACTCCTGCCGGTAGCCCGACCGCCTCATCATCGGGAGCATCGACGAGCCGATCATCGAGGCGGCCGCCGGCGCCGATCCGCTCACCGAGGAGGCGAAGGCGCTGGCACCGATCACCGTGTGCGCGAGCCCGCCCTTGATGCCGCCGATGAAGTACATGAGGAAGCCGACGATCCGCTCGGTCAGGCCGGCGGTCGACATGAGCGAGCCCATGAGGACGAAGAACGGGATCGCGAGCAGCTCGTAGGAGTCGATGCCGGCCGCCATCTGGGTGGGCAGCGCCGTCGCCGAGCCGAGGTCGCCGACGACGAGGGTGGCGAGGACGGCGACGAGCATCGCCAGGAAGATGGGTGCGCCCAGGGCCATGAGCGCGAACATGACGAAGAACAGGACGGCGATCTCGGTCATGAGTCCGCACCGCCCTCGACGGCGACCGACGGGCCGAGCTCCGGTGCCCGGACGGACATGAGCAGCCCGAACACGACCATGAACAGGCCGAGGAACGGGATCGCCAGGAAGGCGAACCCGGTGGGGATGCCGAGCTGGATGTACCCGATGTTCATCCGCTCCAGCGCGACGACCGTGCCGGAGACCAGCAGGACCACGCCGATCCCCACCTCGGCGAGCCTGGTGAGGATGCCGCACACGGTGCGCAGCCCGGCCGGTGCGCGTTCGACGACGAAGTCGACGACGAGGTGCTCCCGCAGCCCGACGGCTGCGGCCGCGCCGATCATGATCACCCAGGCGATGAGCAGCCGGCTGAGGTCGTTGACCCAGATCCAGCCGCCCATGAACGGGCGAGCGCTGATCTGCACGATGTTGACGAGGAAGAGGACGAGCAGCAGTGCGCCGGAGATCGCGGCGAGGGCGTGCGCGATGCGTCGGACGAGACGCTCGCGACGCGAGAGCCCGGTGCTCCGTGGTGAGGGTGCTTGGGGGGCCATGTTCTCCTGTCCTCGAACGTGGTCTGCAAGCGCTTGCATGGACTGGCGCGACGGCCGGACCGTGGTGCGGGTCCGTCGCGGGTGGCGGGGAGACGCCCCGGGCTCCCGTGCGGGCCGGGAACCCGGGGCGGGTGGGTCAGGAGGCGTCTGCGTGCTCCTCGGCGAGCTCGAGCACCATGTCGAGGCTCCCCTCGGGCCACAGGTCACCGTCGAACTGGTCGAACTCGCCGTCGAGCGCCTCCCGGAAGGCCTCGACGTCGACGTCGACGACGGTCATGTTCTCCTCGATGGTCCCCATCGCGGACTCGATCTCCGCTCGCGTGGCCTCGGTGACGTCCTCGCCGGCCTGCTCCATCTCCTCGGAGAGGATCGTGCGGTGCTCCTCGCACATGCCCTGCCAGAGGTCGTCGTTGACGTACCAGGCGCGCACGTCGCGGATGTAGTCGGTGGGCATGTAGTAGTCCTGCACCTCGTAGATGCTGTTGTTGACGACCGAGATCGAGCCGGTCTCCTGGGCGTCGACGACGCCCTGGCGCAGCGAGAAGTACAGGTCGGACAGGGCGATCACCTGGGGCTGGGCGCCCAGCGCCACGGCGAAGGCCTGCGGGATCGGTGCGTCCGCGATCCGGATGCGCAGCCCCGCCATGTCGTCGGGAGTCTCGATCGGCCGGTTCGCGCTCAGCGCGCGCGGCTCGTTGTCCCCGGACGCCTCGACGACGCGCACGCCGGTCGCCTCGGCCGCCGCGTCGAACTCCTCGGCGAACTCGTCCGAGTCGAGCACGGCCTGGAACTGCTCGTAGCTGTCCCAGATGAACGGCACGGTCAGCGCGGTGAAGACCTCGGCGCCGGCCAGGGTGGAGTAGGTGGAGATGGTCTCGTAGTAGGCGCTGATCTCGCCGTTGGCGACGCCCGCGTAGGCGTCGTTCATGTCGCCCAGCTGGCTGTCGGGGTAGATCTGGACGTCCACATCACCGTCCGTGCGCTCGGAGACCCGCTCGGACAGCTCCTCGGCCGCCAGGGTGCCCGGGTCGTTCGCGGTGCGGATCATCGCGACGCGCAGCGTCACGGGCTCGCACTCGCCGCCCCCGTCCGCGTCGCTGCCGCCCCCGCCGTCGTCCCCCGTGAGGAATCCGCATCCGGCGAGGGCGAGCGCGCCCCCGGTGGCCACCGTCAGTGCTCGAAGTCGTCGCATGGTCCCAAACCTCCGTGTCGGGTGCGCGCACCCTCGCATGCAAGCGCTTGCACGTCAACGTCTCCGGTGCAGCCGTCCGATGCGTCGACGTCCGTCCGCCTGCACCATGGGGTGATGGCCACGCACCGCAAGACGGACCACCCGCGCACGCTCGCCTTCGAGACGGCCGGGCTGCGCTGGCTCGCGGCCGCCCAGGCCGACGGCGGCGCACCAGTCGTCGACATCCTCGACGAGGGGGAGGGGTGGGTCGACCTCGAGAGGCTCGAGCACGGGCGTGCCACCCCCGAGGCCGCCGCGGCGTTCGGGCGCGGGCTCGCCCGGACCCACGCCGCCGGCGCGCCCTCGCTCGGCTGCGCCCCGCCCGGATGGACGGGCGACGTCCCTCGCAGCTCGGGCGCGATGCCGCTGCACGGCCACGACGACCCACCCGTGTTCGACGCGTGGGGCGAGTTCTACGCCGAGTACCAGGTGCGGCCCTACATCCCTCGGGCGCTCGCGAACGGCTTGATCGACGACGACGGCGCCCGCGTCCTCGCGCGCCTCGCCGACCGCCTGGCAGCGGGCCGGTTCGACCACGACCAGCCCGCGCTCGTCGGGGAGGGGACGGCCCGCCTGCACGGGGACCTGTGGTCCGGCAACGTGGTGTGGGCGCGGACCCCGGGAGGCGCGGACGCCGTCCTCATCGACCCCGCCGCTCACGGCGGCCATGCCGAGACCGACCTTGCCGCCCTCGACCTGTTCGGCTGCCCGCACCTGCCGGAGATCCTCGCCGGGTACCAGGAGGTCTCACCGCTGGCGGACGGCTGGCGCGAGCGGGTCGGGCTCCACCAGGTGGTGCTGCTCGTCATGCATGCCGTCATCTTCGGCGGCTCGTACGGGCCGGAGACCGTGGCCGTCGCGCGCCGTTACCTCTGACGCCGGCGCCTCAGTACCTCCGGGCGAAGGGGTCGTCGGCTCGGCTGCGGACCGGCACGATGTGGGTGCCGAACGGGAGGAACGCGAGCGGCACCATCTTCCAGCAGGCGATCCCCAGCGGGATCCCGACGATCGTCACGCACAGGAGCAGCCCGGCGACGAGGTGCCCGATGGCCAGCTCCCAGCCGAACAGGAGCAACCAGATGATGTTGGCGATCACGTGCAGGATGCCGAAGTCCCGCCGCACCTCCGCGCGCCGACCGAACGGCCACAGGACGTAACCGGCGAGCCGGAACGACGCGATCCCGAAGGGGATGGTGATGATGAGGACGCAGGCGATGACGCCCGCGATCACGTAGAGCAGGGCGAGCCACCAGCCGGCGAGCACGAACCACAGGATGTTGCCGATCGTCCGCATGCCCCCACGCTAGACGTCGGACCGGGCTCGGTCGGTCTCCCCGTACCCGCCGCCACCGGGGGTCTCGACCACGAGGACGTCGCCGGTCCCGACCTCGACCGAGTCGACCCCGGCGAGCTCGACGACCTCGCCGCCGGACCGTTCCACGCGGTTGCGCCCGGTCGTCCCGGGCGCGCCGCCGGCCATCCCGTAGGGCGCCACCCGCCGGTTCCCGGTCAGCAGGCTCACCGTCATCGGCTCGAGGAACCGCAGCCGCCGCACGCCGCCGTCCCCGCCGCGCCACCGGCCCGCCCCGCCGCTGCCGCGGCGCACGGCGTAGGACTCGACCAGCACCGGGAGGCGCCACTCGAGGACCTCGGGGTCGGTGAGCCGCGAGTTCGTCATGTGGGTCTGGACCACATCGGTCCCGTCGAAGCCCTCGCCGGCGCCCGACCCGGAGGCGAGGGTCTCGTAGTACTGGTGGCGGTCGTTGCCGAACGTCACGTTGTTCATCGTCCCCGCACTCTCGGCCATGATCGACAGCGCCCCGTACAGCGCGCCGGTCACCGCCTGGGACGTCTCGACGTTGCCGCCGACCACCGCCGCCGGGTACACCGGCGCGAGCATGGACGGCTCCGGCACCACGATCCGCAGCGGTCGCAGGCAGCCGTCGTTGAGCGGGATGTCGCGCTCGACCAGGGTGCGGAACACGTACAGCACGGCGGCGGTCGTCACGGCCGCGGGGGCGTTGAGGTTCGTGCCGAGCTGGCCGGACGTGCCGGTGAGGTCGATCGTCGCCTCGCGCGCGTCCCGGTCGACGTCGATCCGCACCCGGATCCGGGCGCCCGAGTCCGTCTCGTAGTCGTGCGTCCCGCCGTCGAGCCCGGCGACCACGCGCCGGACGGCCTCCTCGGCGTCGGCCTGCACGTGCCTCATGTAGGCCTGGACCACGTCGAGCCCGAAGTGGTCGATCATCGCGCCCACCTCCGCCACGCCCTTGGCGTTCGCGGCCACCTGCGCCCGCAGGTCCGCGAGGTTGGTCGCGGGATCACGCGACGGGTAGGGGCCCGACGTCAGCAGCCGCTCGGTCTCCGCCTCACGGAAGACGCCGTCCGCCACGAGGAGCCAGTTGTCCAGGAGCACGCCCTCCTGCTCCACCGACGTCGACGTGGCGGGCATCGAGCCCGGCGTGAGCCCGCCGATCTCCGCGTGGTGGCCGCGCGAGGCGACGAGGAACAGCAGGTCCTGGCCGGCGTCGTCGAACACGGGCGTCACCACCGTGACGTCGGGCAGGTGCGTGCCCCCGTGGTACGGGTCGTTGACGGCGTAGACCTCGCCCGGCCGCAGGGCCCCGGCGCGACGCCGCAGCACCTCCTGGACCGTCGCGCCCATCGACCCGAGGTGGACCGGGATGTGCGGGGCGTTGGCGATGAGGTGGCCCTCGGCGTCGAACAGCGCGCACGAGAAGTCGAGGCGCTCCTTGATGTTGACCGACTGGGCGGTCGCCTCCAGCCGCGCACCCATCTGCTCGGCGACCGACATGAACAGGTTGCCGAAGATCTCCAGCAGCACGGGGTCGGCGGCCGTCGTCGCCGACGGGTCCTCCCGCGCGGCCGTGCGGTCGAGCCGCATGCCGCCGCCCTCGACGACCCGGGCGGACCAGCCCGGCTCGACGATCGTCGTCGAGTCCGGTTCCGCGACGACCGCCGGTCCGTGGACCGTCTCGCCCTCGGCGATCGATTCCCGACGGCGGAGCGGCACCGGCCGGGTCCGGCCGCCGGCCCGTAGGAGGACCTCGGTGGCGTCGTGCCCGGTCACCGCGCCGAGACCGATCGCCGGGCGCGGGGTGCGTGCCACCACCTCCACGGAGACGGCCTCGACGACGAGGGGCCGGTCCATGAGGAAGGAGTAGGTGCGCAGGTGCTCGGCCTCGAACTCCGCGCGCATCCGGTCCGGGTCCGCGAGCGGGACCTGGACCGCCGTGTCCGTGCGCTCGTAGCGCAGGTGCGCCCGGGCGATCGTCTCGACCTCCACGTCCGCCGGGCCGCCGTCGACCCCGGACCGCCCGAGCTCCTCGCGCGCGACCGTGGCCAGCTCGTCGGCCAGCGCCCCGAGCCCCTCGGCGGCGTCCAGGGGTGCCTCGACGGACTGCTCGCGCATGGCGCGCACGTCGGCCAGCCCCATGCCGAGCGCGGACAGCACGCCCGCCATCGGCGGGACGAGGACGGTGGAGATGCCGAGCGAGTCCGCGACGGCGCACGCGTGCTGGCCGCCGGCCCCGCCGAACGTGGTGAGCGCGTAGGTCGTCACGTCGTGGCCGCGCGCGACGGACACCTTCTTGATGGCGCCCGCCATGTTGGCCACCGCGACCTCGAGGAAGCCCTCCGCCACCTCCTCCGGCGTGCGGTCGTCACCGGTCTCCTCGCGCAGCCGCTCCGCGAGCGCGGTGAACTGCTCCCGCACGACGTCGGCGTCGAGCGGGGCGTCGCCGTCGGGGCCGAACACGCGGGGGAAGTGCTCCGGCTGGACCCGACCGAGCATGACGTTGGCGTCCGTCACGGTGAGCGGCCCGCCGCGGCGGTAGCAGGCCGGCCCGGGGTCCGCGCCGGCCGAGTCGGGCCCGACGACGTAGCGGCCGCCGTCGACGTGGAGGATCGACCCGCCGCCGGCCGCCACCGTGTGGATCGCGAGCATCGGCGCGCGCAGCCGCACGCCGGCGATCTCGGTGTGGAAGTCCCGCTCGAGCTCGCCGGCGTGGTGCGAGACGTCGGTGGACGTGCCGCCCATGTCGAAGCCGATGACCTCGCGCAGCCCGGCCGCGGCCGACATCTCCGCCATCCCCACGATGCCGCCCGCGGGGCCCGAGAGGATCGCGTCCTTGCCACGGAACTGCCGGGCGGCCGTCAGCCCGCCGCTGGACTGCATGAACAGCAGCCGTACACCCGGCAGCTCGGCCGCGACCTGGTCGACGTACCGGGCAAGGACGGGGGAGAGGTAGGCGTCGACGACGGTCGTGTCCCCGCGCGGGACCACCTTCATCAGCGGGCTGACCTCGCTGGACAGGGAGACCTGAGAGAAGCCGACGCGGCGGGCGAGGTCGCCCACCGCCCGCTCGTGGGCGGGGTGGAGGTGGCTGTGCAGGCACACGACGGCGACGGCGTCGATCCCCTCGGCCCGCGCCCGGCGCAGCTCGGGCTCGAACGCGTCGAGGTCCGGCGGGGTGAGGACCTCGCCGGCGGCGGTCACCCGCTCGTCGATCTCGATGACGCGCTCGTGGAGCATCTGCGGGAGCTCGATGTGCCGCGCGAAGATCCGGGGCCGGTCCTGGTAGCCGATGCGCAGCGCGTCGGCGAAGCCGCGCGTGACCAGCAGTGCGGTGGGCTCGCCGGTGCGTTCGAGCAGGGCGTTGGTGGCCACGGTGGTGCCCATGCGGACCACGTCGATCCGGTCGACCGGGACCGGCTCGCCAGGCGCGACGCCGAGGACGTGGCGGATCCCGGCCACGGCCGCGTCCGGATAGCGCCCCGGGTCGTGGGAGAGCAGCTTGTGCGTGACGAGCGACCCGTCCGGTCCCTGTGCGACGACGTCCGTGAAGGTGCCGCCGCGGTCGATCCAGAACTGCCAGCCCGTCATGCGCCGAGCCTATGCGGCCGGGGCGCCGGTCAGACCTGCCCGTCGATCCCGGCCCCGTCGCCCGTGCGGCCACCTACTGTGGGTGCACGGTCCGTGCGGGCCGAGCCACGCGGGATCTGGAGAGGTGTCATGTCGAGGACGACGAAGGTCGGCGCACTGGCGTTCGGTGCCGCGGGGCTGCTGGCCACCGCCGGCTGCGGGGCGGGGGGCGGCGCCGCGCTGCCGGCGACCGATGCCGAGGGCCTGGCCTCCTACGCGTGTGCGCTGGTCGATCTGGCGGGCGCGACGCCGGCCGAGCAGTGGAGCGGCGTCATCGGGCAGGAGACCGCCGACGAGGTGCGTGCCGCGGCCGGTGTCTCCGGACTGCTGGGCGCGGTCAACCAGTCCCCGCTCGAGGGGTACGAGGACCTGATGGAGCCCGCGACGGACCTGTACCAGGGGCTGATGCGCATCGACACCGAGCTCGTCCAGGAGAGCCTCGACGCCCTGGCTCCGGCGTGTGACGAGCATGGACTGCCCGAGGGCGACCCCGACGTCAGCGTGGACGGCCAGGTGGCCTATTCGTGCCTGCTGGTCGCCGACGTCGTCGAGGACGGCCGGCCCGCCGAGGAGTGGCTCAGCGTCGGGGAACCGGCGGGCAGCGAGGAGGGGCTGCTCATGGCGGAGATGTCCGGCTTCACCGGCCTCATGGGTGGCATGAACGGGTATGAGATGCCTGGGCACGAGGAGCTGTCCCGGGCGTCGGCCGACGTGCTGGCCGGTCTGACCCGGCTCGACACGGTGGCGGCGGACGAGGGCCTGGCGACCGCGGACACTTACTGCCAGGAGATCTGAGCCCGGCCGGCGGGAGCCTGCACGACGTGTCGTGCCGTGGCGTAGCGATATGATGGATCCATCATGCCGATACGTGACGACCAGCGCCCTCTCTACGAGATCAAGGCGGACCTCTTCAAGGGGCTCGCCCACCCCTTCCGCATCCGCATCCTCGAGATGCTCGCCTCCGCTCCGGAGGTCAGCGTCGCGGAGCTGAGGGAGGACACAGGGCTCGAGCACTCCCACCTCTCGCAGCACCTCGTCGTGCTGCGACGCCACCGGCTCGTCGTCTCCGAGCGGCGGGGGAGCCACGTCCACTACCGGCTCGCCGATCCCCGCGTGGCCGACCTCCTCGCCACCGCACGTGCGTTGCTCCTCGGGCTCCTCGTCACCGACGAGGAACGGCTCGCGGGCGCGCTCGAGCTGCCGGCTTTCGGCCCGGCCGCGACGTGACCGGCGCCCACCCCGTCGCCGACGGCGGGCGGGCCGGGCGTGCCCGGCGCCTCGCCGCGCGTGCCCGTTCCCTCCTGCCGGGGCCGCGCGACTACCGGGACCTGCGCCGCACGTGGCGCAAGGACGTGCTCGCCGGCGTCACGGTCGGGATCGTCGCCCTCCCGCTGGCCCTCGGGTTCGGCGTCAGCTCCGGCCTCTCGGCCGAGCACGGCCTCGTCACGGCTATTGTTGCCGGCCTGCTCGCGGCCGTGTTCGGTGGCTCCCACGTCCAGGTCTCCGGACCCACCGGCGCGATGGTCGTCGTCCTCGTCCCCATCGTCGCCACCCAGGGGCCCGGAGCGATCGCCGTCGTCACGCTCATGGCCGGCGTCCTCGTCGTCGCCGCCGGACTGCTGCGGCTCGGCCGCGCGGTGTCCGTCATCCCGTGGCCGGTGATCGAGGGCTTCACCTTCGGCATCGCCGTGACGATCTTCATGCAGCAGGTCCCGCTCGTCGCGGCCCCCGGCCAGGGCGCCGCCGACGAGCGGAGCTCGAACGCCACGCTCGCCGCCGTGCAGGCCCTCGGCGACGCCGATCTCGTGCACCTCGCCTGGGCGCTCGGTGCCGTCGCGATCGTCGCTCTGTGCATGGTGCTCGGGCCCCGGCTCCACGCCTCCGTCCCGGGGTCCCTGCTCGGTATCGTCGTGGTCGCCGTCCTCGCCGCGTTCGTCGAGTCCCCCCTGTCCACCATCGGGACGATCCCGTCCTCCCTGCCCGCGCCGTCCCTGCCCGCCGTCGAGCTCGACGCGCTCGGCGGGCTCCTCGCGCCGGCGGTGGCCGTCGCCGCCCTCGCCGCGATCGAGTCCCTCCTGTCCGCCCGGGTGGCCGCGGGGCTGGCGAGCACCGGCCCCTACGACGCCGACCGCGAGCTCGTCGGCCAGGGCATCGCCTCCGTCGGTGCCTCCCTGTTCGGCGGAATGCCCGCCACCGGCGCCATCGCCCGCACGAGCGTCAACGTCCGGGCGGGCGGCCGCACCCGCCTCGCCTCGGTGGTCCACGCCCTCGTCCTGCTGGCCATCGTCTTCGTCGCCGCCGGGCCGGTCAGCCGGATCCCGCACGCGGCGCTCGCCGGCGTCCTGTTCGTCACGGCGTGGCGCATGGTGCCCGTCCCGGCCCTCCGGTCGGTCCTCGCCGCCTCGCGCTCCTCGGCGGTCACGTTCGCCGTCACCGCGATCATCACGATCTCCTTCGACCTCGTCGTCGCGGTCCTCATCGGCGTCGCGCTCGCCGCTGTGCTCGCGCTGCGCGTGCTCTCGCGCTCCTCTACGGTGAGCGTCGAGCCGGTCGAGAGCGAGGACCCAGACGACCGCGGCATCGTCACCGTCGCCTTCTCCGGCCCGCTGTTCTTCGTCTCGGCCGAGCGGATCTTCGAGACCCTCATGCAGGTCGAGGGCGCCCGCGTGGTCATCCTGCGGATGTCCCGGCTCGACCTCGTCGACGCCACCGGCGCACGGACGCTCTCCGACATCGTGCGCGGGCTCGAGCGGCGCGACATCACCGTCCTGCTCAAGGGCGTCCGCCCGGAGCATGCCGAGCTGTTCCGCGGCGTCGGCGTCCTCGACGCCCTGCGCCACCACCGCCACCTCTTCGCCGAGCTCGAACCCGCTCTCGAGCACGCCCGGTCCCACGTGCGCCGCGAGCGCGCCGCCCGGGAGGAGGAGGAGTAGGCGCGGCCCCGGTTCAGCCCTCCGCGCGCAACCGGGCCGACCGGCGCAGCAGGTGCTCCCGCTCGGCGGTGCTCGACGCCGCCCGGGCCGCCTCGTCGTACAGGCGCGCCGCCTTCGCACGATCGCCGTCCTTCTCCCGCAGGTGCGCCTCGACGGCGGCGTGGCGGGGGAGCGAGCTGTCGAGCTCGGCGAGCGCGGCGAGCCCGGCGCGCGGCCCGTCCGCCTCGCCGACGGCCACGGCGCGGGCCAGCATCGCCACCGGGTTGCCGGTGAGGCGGACCAGCTCGTCGTACCACTCGACGATCTGCACCCAGTCGGTCTCGGGCGCTGATGCGGCGTCGGCGTGCAGGGCAGCGATCGCGGCCTGGGCCTGGTACTCACCGAGCCGGTCTTGGGCGAGGGCCGCCTGCAGGACTGAGACGCCCTCGGCGATCGCCGCGGTGTCCCAGAGGGAGCGGTCCTGCTCGTCGAGCGGGACAAGACCGCCCCGGGCGTCCGCGCGAGCGGCCCGCCGCGCGTGGTGCAGCAGCATGAGGGCGAGCAGGCCGGCGACCTCCGGGTGCGGCGCGGTGGCCGCGAGCCCCCGGGTGAGGCGGATCGCCTCGACCGAGAGGTCGACGTCGCCCGCATAACCCTGGTTGAAGACGAGGTAGAGCGTGCGCAGCACGGTCGTCACGTCGCCCGGGGCGTCCAGCCGCTCGCCCGCCACGGTGCGCTTGGCCCGGCTGATCCGCTGGGCCATCGTCGCCTCCGGCACCATGTGTGCCTCGGCGATCTGCCGCGTGGTGAGCCCGCCGAGC
>JBQDDG010000040.1:0-6516 GCA_052093225.1 Actinomycetaceae bacterium | reverse complement strand
GCGCCCCGCCGGACGAGGGCCCGCAGCACGGTCGGCGTGAGCCGCCGCAGCAGGTCCTCGTCCGGCTGGTGCCCGGCCATTCAGCGGCGCTGCTCGGTGATGATCTCGCTCGCCTCGGTGGAGGAGACCTCCGGGGCGAGGAACGGGCGCAGCTCGAGCCACTCGCCGATGGGCTCACCGCCCCTGCCGGGCGCAGCGGACAGCTCGCCCGCCAGCTCGAGCGCCCGCTCGTGAGTGTCGACGTCGACGACCACCCAGCCGGCGACGAGATCCTTGGTCTCGGCGAACGGGCCGTCGGTCAGCGGCGGCCGACCCTCGCCGTCGAACCGGACCCATGAGCCCTCCGGGGAGAGCGCGTGGCTGCCGACGAGCTCGCCGCTGTCCTGCAGGCGGCGGACGAAGTCGTCCATGTACGCGAAGTGGGCGTCCATCTCGGCCTCCGTCCACTCGTTCATCGGCACGTCGTTCGACGGCGTCGGCGCCCCGCGGTAGTGCTTGAGCATGAGGTACTTGGTCATGACGCTCTCCTTCGGGTGATGGCGGCCCATTCTGGCCGCGCTCACCCCTGGGACGGAACGGGTGCCGCGTTCTCGACATCGGCCTCGACATCGTTCTCGAGATCCGACCGGCAATCGCACCGGCCCGCTCGCTCCGGGAGTCGCGGGAGGTAGGTTCGAAGGACGCGGGCTCGACGTCGATCCCGAACCGACGCTGCACGGCAGTGAGTGTGGTGTCGTTCGCGGCCGACATCGATCATGCTCGCGCATCGCCCGAGCTGGAGGGTAAGCGCGTCCGTCAGCTCTGTGCCGTTGATGGGTCCGATGGCCAGAAGAATTGGTGGACCGACTGGAGAACAGGTGACTGCCCGATGAAGATCGACAAGGATGTCGAAGTTCCCGCCCGTGCCGGAGCGATCGCGGCGGACGTGTTCCGGCCCGACGGCGAGGAGAAGGTGCCGGTGATCGCCGTCATCAGCCCCTACGGCAAAGATGTGCACTGGGCGGAGCGCTTCCCCCTGTACGACAAGGTCGACCAGGGCGAGCACATGGTGTGGGAGACGCCGAATCCTGAATGGTGGACCGCGCGCGGCTATGCCGTCGTACGGGCCGACGCGCGTGGCACGGGTAAGACCGAGGGCCGGCTCGACCCGTTCTCGCCCACGGACGCCGAGGACTTCTACGACCTCGTCGAGTGGTGCGGGACGCAGCCCTGATCCACGGGCAAGGTCGCCTCGAGCGGTATCTCCTGGTACGCGATGATGGGCTGGCGCGTGGCCGCGCTCCAACCGCCACACCTCGCCGCTCTCGTGGCCTGGGAAGGGCTGAACGACTTCTACCGTGAGTGGGCGCGGCAGGGTGGGCTCTTCACGAACGGAGTCACGGATTTCTGGTGGCGGACCCAGGTCGAGGTCCAGCGGAACACCGAAGATCACGCGGACTGGGTCACCGACATCAAGAGCCGTGAGCTCGACGGTCAGTGGTACCGGGAGCGGTCCGCGGACCTCTCCCGCGTCGAGGTACCGCTGCTGTCGGCCGGCAACTGGGGTTCGCTGCATCTGCATCTGCGGGGGAACTTTGAAGGCTGGGCCCGTTCCGCGTCCGAGCACAAGTGGCTCGTCGTCTACAGCGGCACCCACATCGATCCCTTCTACTCCGACTGGGCCAAGGACATGCAGGTCCGGTTCCTCGACCGGTTCCTCAAGGGGAAGGAGGGTGCCACCGACGGGCTTGCGCCCGTCCGCCTCGCTCTGCGCCGTGGCACGGAGGTCGAATGGCGCGACGAGGACGAGTGGCCACTGGCGCGCACACAGTGGCGTGAGGCCTACCTGGAGGACGGGAGCCTCACGTGGCAGCTCCCCTCGCGCGGCGAGACGCCGTACCCGGGTGTGTTCGAGCTCGTCGCCGAGGAGACGCTCGAGCTGACAGGACCGGTGGCGCTTCGACTCTGGGTCTCGTCCCAGCAGGAGGACTTCGACGTCTTCGCCCGCCTGGACCACATCGACGCCGACGGGCACCGCATCGAGGCGATCGGCCCCCAGGGACCCCCGACCCCGGTACCGGCTGCCATGGGGTGGCTCCGCGCGTCACATCGCAAGCTGGACCCGGAGAGGTCGTTGCCCTACCGCCCGTACCACACGCATGACGAGGTGCAGCCGCTCGCACCGGGAGAACCCACTCTTCTCGAGGTCGAGATCTGGCCCACCTCGATCACGCTGGCGCCGGGGGACCGGCTCCGCCTCGAGCTGCGGGTCGACGACTCCGACCTCTACTGGCCGGCCTGGCACAACGACCCCGACGACCATCGGCCCGCGCGGGAGGTGTCGATCCTGCAGGGCGGCTCGTACCCGTCGCACCTGCTCCTGCCCGTGATCCCGCAGTAGCGGGTCACGGCTGTCGCGGGCCCGGTGCCGCGCCCGAGGGAGTCTCCCGCCGGTGGTGTGCCCGGGCTCGGTTGCCGCAGCTACGAGGCAGGCCCGGCCCGTGTTCCGCGTCGTCGATCCGGAAGCCCTGCCTCGGGCGCACGTGGCCCTGCCCCGGACCAGCCTGTCGACGGCTTGGTCCAGGGCAGGGCGGGCAGATCATGCCCGGGACAGCACGTCCTGCGGGATCGTGCTGTCGTCCGAGACCGCCTTTCGCGGGCTCCTCCGGCGCATGAGGCGCATCGCGTTGACGATGACGACGAGCACCGAGGCCTCGTGGACGAGCATGCCGATGGCCATGGTCACCCCGCCGAGGAACACCCCGACGAGCAGCAGCGCCACGGTGAGCAGCGCGATCGTGATGTTCTGCCGCATCACGGAGACGGTGCGGCGCGCGAGGGAGATCGCCTCGGGCAGGCGCAGCAGGTTGTCGCCCATGAGCGCGATGTCGGCGGTCTCCACCGCCACGGCCGAGCCGGCCGCGCCCATGGCCACCCCGATGTCCGCCGTGGCAAGGGCGGGGGCGTCGTTGACGCCGTCGCCAACCATCGCCACCGTGTGGCCCTGCTCCTGCAGCTCACGGACGGCGTCCAGCTTGTCCTCCGGCAGGAGGCCGGCCCGGACCTCGTCCACCCCGGTCGCACGGCCGACTGCCTCGGCGACCAGCTGTGCGTCACCGGTGAGCATGACGACCTTCCGCACGCCCGCGTCGTGGAGCTCGCGGACCATCTGCGCCGCGTCGGCGCGGACGCGGTCGGCCACGGCGACGACCCCGAGGACGCGGTCGTCCACCGCGACGATCATCGGCGTGCGTCCGGCGGCGGCGAGCCGCTCCGCCTCCGCGGTGGCGCCGACCGTGTCCGCGACCCCGTACTGCGCCAGGAGCGCGGCGTTGCCGACGAGCACGAGCGAGCCGCGGGTGCGGGCGGTGATCCCCTTACCAGGGACCGGCTCGATGGACTCGGGCAGGCCCGGGGTCGCCAGTCCCCGTTCCTTCGCGGCGTCCAGGATCGGGTCGGCGAGCGGGTGCTCGGAGCCGGCCTCGGCGGCCGCGGCCCACGTGAGGAGCTCGTCCTGCGTCGTGCCCGGGTCGAGGGCGACGACGTCGGTGAGGTAGGGGGTGCCCTCGGTGAGGGTGCCGGTCTTGTCCACGGCGACGACGTCGATCGCGGCGGAGGTCTCGAGGTACTCCCCGCCCTTGATGAGGATGCCGTCCCTGGCCGCGCGGCCGATGCCGGCGACGATCGCGACCGGGATGGAGATGACCAGTGCGCCGGGGCAGCCGATGACCAGCAGGGTCAGGGCGAGGACGACGTCCTGGGTGAGGAGCCCGACGACGAGGGCGAGCACCATGATCCCGGGGGTGTACCACTGGGAGAACCGGTCGATGAAGGCGGCCGTGCGCGCCTTGGCGTCCTGGGCCTCCTCGACCCGGTGGATGATCCGGGCGAGCGTGGTGTCGGCCCCCACGCCCGTGGCGCGGACCTGGAGGAAACCGCTGCGCGCGATCGTGCCGGCGAAGACCTGGTCGCCCTCGGACTTCTCGGCAGGGATCGACTCGCCGGTGATGGAGGCCTCGTCCAGGGCGCCGGTCCCACCGGTGACGACGCCGTCGACGGGCACCTTCGCGCCGTTCTTCACGAGGACGGTCTCCCCGCCGGCGACGGCGGCGGCCGGGACCTCGACCTGCTCGCCCTCGCGCAGGACGACGGCGACGTCGGGTGCCACGGCGACCAGCTCGGCGAGGGCGGACCGCGTCTTGTTCATCGTCCGCGCCTCGAGCCCGTGGCCGAGCGCGAACAGGAACGTCACGGCGGCGGCCTCCCAGAACTCGCCGATGACGAGGGCGCCGGCGGCGGCGACGGTGACGAGGAGGTCGATGCTGATGCTGCGCACCATGAGTGCGCGTACCGCCTTGACGGCGATCGGGACGCCGGCGACGACCGCCGCCACCGTCATCAGCACCTGGCTCGCGAGGAGCGAGCCGAGTGCATATTCGACGAAGAAGGCCAGGGCGATCAGGGCTCCGGAGATCGTCGGCACCCGCCAGGGGCCGTGCCACCATTGTTGAACGACATTCATCGTCTTGATCCTTTCGCTTCACTCACCCCGTTCCTCGGGGGACCTGACACCGAATCTATGAATGGTTGTCCCGGGCCTCCATGACGGGGGTCAATCACCCGCAGGTCATTTCTTGAACCCCCCTGAACGACGACGAGGCGCCGCCGCTCTCGCGGCAGCGCCTCGTGCAGGCCCGGGTGGGAGGTGGTCATAAGGCCGAGGGTGCGGCCGTGTAGCCGGCCCTGGCGATGGCGGCGACGATGTCGTCCGCGGTGGCAACGGCGGGGTCGTGGACGACCTCGACGCGGGCGGACGCGAAGTGCACCTTCACCGAGCTGACACCCTGGAGGCGACCGACCTGCTTCTCGATCTTGCCGACGCAGGAGGGGCAGGAGAAACCCTCGGCGCGAAAGATCGTGGTGGTGGTCCCTGCGGTGGTCGTCGTCATGGTCTGCACCTTTCTCTCGTGGTGGTGATGACCATGAATCTACGAACGGACCCGCGCGGTGAACATGACGCCCGTCAATCAACCGCGCACGTGGGCCGGATCACAAGACGACGGGCGATGCTCGGGCGGCGTTATGGCATCTTTCGGGCGGCCGCGTTCGGGTGTCGCTCGAGAGGTGTTCAGGCGGCGTCGCGGATCTGCGCGAGCCCGTCGGGGTCGGCGAGTGCGATCCAGCGGCGCCCGGACTCGACGAGCCCCTCCTTGCGCCAGCGGCTGAGCAGGCGGCTCACGGACTCGGTGGCGGAGCCCGTGAGCGCCGCGAGGTCGTCGCGGCCGAGCGGCGCCTGCAGCAGCGTCATGTCCTCCCACGGCTCGCCGATCTTCGCGGCGAGCGTGAGCAGCGCGGCCGCGAGGCGCTGCTCGAGCGGCGCGCCGGAGAGCAGGTGGACGGTCTCCTGCGCCTCGGAGAGACGCTGTCCGATCCGGTGCAGGGCGGCGACGGCGACCTGCGGGGTCTCCTCGATGATCGCGCCGAACTGCTCGGAACCCACGTGGAGGACACAGCTGAACGTGAGGGCCCGGGCGTCGTCCGGAAAGGTGCGCGAGCCGAGCGCGGGCAGGGCGCCGAACGAGTCCCCGGGACCGTGCAGCCCCAGCAGCGTCTCGCGGCCCTCGATCGAGGTGCGGGCGACGCGGGTGAGGCCGGCGGCGGGCACGAAGAGTCGGTCGGCAGGGGCCCCCGCGTGGTAGATCGCCTCGCCGGCCTCGTAGTGGCGGGCACCGAAGTGGTCGTCGACGGATGCGAGCTGGTCGGGACTGAGCCCCGCGAACAGCGGGTCCCGGCCGAGCACGGCGAGCCGGAGCTCCGGCGTGCAGGCGTGCGGGTCGATGACCGGCTCGGTCAGGGGCGTGCGGCGTCGTTCCGACAACGCTGCCTCCTCTCGTTCGACCGCCGGGCGGGGTACATGCGGGGCCGGCCCGCGCGACCCACCGACCCTCAGGATAGGAGATGGCGCCGACCGCGGCCCCCGGAATCCGGCGCTCCCACATCGATGGCTGCCTCTCTCATCGAGATGACAATGCGCTCATGACGGTGTCCTCGGTGCCACACAACGCCTCGGCAGAGTAGGGGTCATCAAGGAGGGCGGCTCACCGGAACCGTCCCGAGGACGGCCCCCCGGCCACGAGAGGAACCGACATGAGCAAGAAGCTGTGGATCACCACCGGAAGCCTGGCCGCTGCCGCGATCATCGCCGGCAGCAGCGTCGCCGTGGCGGATGGCGAGTCCGCCTCCGAGTCCGGCTCGACGGGTGGCGTGGAGACCGGCCGTGAGCTCCGGATCCTCCCCGGGCTGAACAGCCCGCTGCTCTCCGCGCTGTCGGCGGTCTCGGCCGACCCGGCCTCGCCGACCACGAACACCTCGGCCGTGAGCGCGGCGTCCCCCACGGACACGCCGAGCGCCCCCTCGGCGCGCTCGACCGCGTCGCCGGTCTCCGCCCCGACGCCGGTGTCCGCGCCCAGCACGGTCTCCGCGCCGTCGGCACCGAGCCCGGCCCCGGCCGCCCCGGCGCCCGCCCCCGCTCCTGCG
>JBQDDG010000039.1:0-29893 GCA_052093225.1 Actinomycetaceae bacterium | reverse complement strand
AGCACGAGCGTCGCGAGCGCCTCGCCCTCGACGTCCTCGGCGATGATGACGAGCTCCTTGCCCGACTGGATCACCTTGTCGACGACCGGGAGAAGATCCTTGATGTTCGAGATCTTCTGGTTCGCGATGAGGATGTACGGGTCCTCGAAGACGGCCTCCTGGCGCTCCGGGTCCGTCACGAAGTACGGGTTCAGGTAGCCCTTGTCGAAGCGCATGCCCTCGGTGAGCTCGAGCTCCGTGCCGAACTGCTGGGCCTCCTCGACCGTGACGACGCCCTCCTTGCCGACCTTGTCGATCGCCTCGGCGATGAGCTCGCCGATCTCGGCGTCAGCGGCCGAGATCGCCGCGGTCGCGCCGATCTGGTCCTTCGACTCGATCTCCTTGGCGCTCGCCAGCAGGTCGGCCGTGACCGCCTCGACGGCCTTCTCGATGCCGCGCTTGAGGCCGATCGGGTCGGCGCCGGCCGCCACGTTGCGCAGGCCCTCGCGGACGAGCGCCTGGGCCAGCACGGTCGCCGTGGTCGTGCCGTCGCCGGCGACGTCGTCGGTCTTCTTCGCGACCTCCTTGACGAGCTCGGCGCCGATCTTCTCGTACGGCTCCTCGAGCTCGATCTCCTTGGCGATCGAGACGCCGTCGTTCGTGATCGTGGGTGCGCCCCACTTCTTCTCGAGGACGACGTTGCGGCCCTTGGGGCCGAGGGTGACCTTGACGGTGTCGGCGAGGGTGTTGAGCCCACGCTCCATCCCGCGACGGGCATCCTCGTTGAAGGCGATGGTCTTGGCCATGCTGGTGTGTTCCTCCACGGTGTGTGGCGTTCCGGCCGGGTGCCCGCGACGGACGACCGCCCTCCGACGCGCTCATGTCCCGCGCCGGCGTGCAGCCTCACCGTAGGCCGGTGGATTGTCACTCTCACGTCGAGAGTGCTAACCCGAGTCTGGCACTCTCGATGGTCGAGTGCAAGGAGACGGGGCGCGCGCCGACGGCCCGGCGGGCCACCGGCCCGGGGGCAGGGGGCCGGCCTGCACGGCGGGGGTACGCGCACGTAGGGTGCCCCGGTGCCCGCCGACGCCCCGACCCGTCGTCCGGGTACCGGGCGTACCGCCGGCGGTCGCACGAGCGGCGGACGTACGGGTGGCGGTGGTCCGGCCGGCGGTCGTCTGCGCCGGCGCGGGATCGCCCGCCCGTCGCGCCGCCGGCTCGCCCTCGGTCTCCTGCTGGCCTTCTGCTCGCTGGCGCTCGTCACCGGCGCGAACGTCGTGCAGGGGCAGCGCGGCGGGACCTCCGCGCACATCGCGCTCTACCTGGACGGTGTGGGCACCGGCGCCGACGGGCTCGTCCGGGCGCTGCCCGCCGGCCGCGACGCCGAGTACTTCCACGGGTCCCGGGTGGTCGTGCCGGACGACGAGGCCGACCTGCCCGACGCCCGCCTCCAGGCGGGCCGCGAACGCGGCTGGCTCCTCGCCGGCGACGTCCCGGGCGCAGGCACGCCGTGGGAGGAGATGGTCCGGGGCGCGCTGCTCGACCTGCACGCGCTCCAGGGCGGCCGCGGCGCCTCCGGCCCGGTCGCGGACACCGACCCGAGGGCCGTCCTGGCCGCGTGGCACCCGAGGTGGCAGTACGTCTGGCCGCGGGACTCGGCCTTCGTCGCGGTCGCGCTCGCCCGCACCGGGCACGTCGACGACGCGGTCGGGGCCCTCGCCGCCGTCGGCGAGGCGCAGTCCGCGGACGGGACGCTCGCGCCCCGCTACCTCCCCGACCTCTCCGGCCCCCCGGACGACCGCGCGTTCCAGGGCGACGGACCCGGATGGGTCCTGTGGGCCGCGGGCGAGACGTTCGCCGCCTGCCGGGACGCCGGCACCGAGGGAGCAGGCACCGAGGAGGCAGGTACCGAGGACACGCTCGCGACGGCGGCGGACGACGCCCCGTCGTGCCGGAGCGAGGTCGAGGAGCTGCGTCCCGCCGTCGTGCGCTCGACCGAGGCCGTCCTGCGCGCCACGTCGACACCCGACCGGTTGCCGGCCCCCACCTCCGACTACTGGGAGATGACCGAGGAGCGCCTGCCCCTCGGCGCCGTCGCGCCCCAGTGGGCCGGCCTCCTCGCCGCTCCCGACCTGCTCGACGCGCTCGGCGAGCCGGAGCTGGCCGAGGAGGCGCGGGTGCGCGCGGGCGAGCTCCGGGACTCGCTCGAGTCGACGTTCGGCGTGCGGGGGTGGACCCGGTACGCCTCGTGGGACCTCACGGCGGCGGTGCGCGGGGTCTCGGGCCGCGACGCCTCGACCGCGTTCCTCCTCCCGCCCTTCACGGACGAGCCGCCCGCCGGGGCGATGGCCGCGTGGACCGTCTCCGGGACCGAGATGGCGCGGCCCGCCGGCGGGCTCGCCCCGGGCAGCAGCTGGCGGCTCGACGGCATCTCGTGGACCCCGCAGACGTCGCTGTACGCGTGGGTGGCCGCCGAGAACGACCGCCCCGAGCAGGCGGTGCGCTGGCTGGCGTGGCTCGAGGCGCACCGCACCGCGTCCGGGGCCATCCCGGAGAAGGTGCTGGCCGACGGTTCGCCGGCCGCCGTCGCGCCGCTCGCGTGGTCGGCCGCGAACGTCGTGCTCGCGGTGCAGGCGCTCGAGGCGGCCGGCGAGCTGCCGGAGGAGATCCCGGACGACTGGTCGGTCCCGGACCGGGACTGAGCGGCGCCGACTGCCGTCGCGCGCGGGCGAGGGGCCCGACGTCCGCCCTGCGGTCCGTCGGGCCCCTCGCCCCTGCGCTGTGCCTGCCTGGTCGTGGCTCAGCCCGACTTGCGTCGGAAGGTGCGCTTGAGGTCGGGGGCCGAGACGTCGTGCGCCTTGCCCTGCCCGTGCCCTCCGTCGCCGTGCACGACGGCGTCCTTGGCCTTCTTCTTCTCGAGGGCCTCGCGCATCTTCGCCTTGACGTCCTCGGCCGTCGGCTGGGTGTTCTCGTCGGTCATGGCGCCTCCTTGGTCACTCGTGGGCGTCCGCCTCGCGGCGCCGGGGTGCCCATCCTGCGCACCGTCGGCGCCCCGCGCCAGTGCAAAAGGTGACGCCCCGGCGGCTACCCGTCGAAGTCGGGACGCAGGACGACGACGACCGCGGCCTCGGCCGCCATCTCTGCGTCCTCCTCGACCGCCTCGATCCCGAGCGTGTCCGCCACCTCGGCGGCGGTCGCCTCGAGCGAGGGGGCCGCGTAGTAGACGGTCGAGACCTCGGGCGGTCCGTCACCGATGTTGCCGACGTCCACGCTCGTGAAGCCGGCGTCCGTCAGCGTCTCCGCGGTGCGGCCGGCGATGCCCGCGACCCGGGCACCGTTGAGGATCTGCACGTCGCTCGCCTGGTCGACCTCGCCGGCCGGGGCGTCCTCGCTCGGGGACTCCTCGCCGCCGCCGTCGTCCGACGGGACCTCCTCGCCACCGTCGGACGGTGTCTCGCCGTCCTCGGACGGAGTCTCGGTCGGCACCGGGCCCTCGCCCGGGTCGTCCGTGGGCGTCGTCGTCTCGTCGTCGTCACCGCCGATGAGCAACGCCGCGACCCACACGACGACGACGAGCGCCGCCAGCACGGCGATGAGGGGGACGAGCGACGCCCGCCGGGCGCGCTCGCGGTGGGAGCCCTGGGCCGCCCGGCTGCGGGCCGCCTCGTCGAACTCGTCCTCGGGGTACTGGTCGGGTGCGCTCACCTGGGCCACGCTACCGGGCGGTCGACGGCGTCCACTCGAGCGGCTCAGGGAAGGTGCAGGCGACGCACGCTGCGCTCACGGTGCCGCTCGGAGCGGAGCCGCCGCAGGCGCTTGATGAGCATGGGGTCGTGCGCGAGGGCCGCCTCGGAGTCGAGGAGCTGGTTGAGGATCTGGTAGTAGCGCGTGCCGCTCATGCCGAGACGCTCGCGGATCGCCGTCTCCTTGACGCCCGAGTACCGCCACCAGCGGCGCTCGACGTCGAGCACCCCCGACTCGACCTCGGTGAGCGGCTCCGGCTGCGACCCGGCCGACCGGGTGCGTGCCGCGTCCGATCCTGCCTCGGGCATCGCTGCCGCCATGTCACGCTCCACTTCGTCCTCGCGCCGGTCGGGTGCCGGTGCCTGCCCGCCATCGTAGGGGGCGAACGACACCCGTGTCATTCACCGCTGGGCGGCGGTCGACACACCCCGGTCCTCACCGCTGCGTACCGGCCTCCGCGCCCGGCGCGGGACGACACCGACCGGGCCCGACACCAGAGGTCGGGCCCGGCCACGCCGGGACAGCTCCGGTCAGCCCGTGTAGTCGAAGAGGTCGAGCCACACCTCGGTGTCCGCGTCGACGTTCTCCAGGTACTCGTCCATCGTCACCCGGAACACGCCCTCGTCGTCCAGCGGGGGCATCTCGCCCTCACCGATGGTCGGCGCACCGACCTCGGGGTCGATCGGGTAGTCGCCGATCTCGGTCGCGGCGCTCTGTCCCGCGGTCGAGAGCGTCCAGTTGAGGAAGATCTCCGCCGTGACGGGGCTCTGCCCTCCGTCGGAGAGTCCGACGATGTACTCGTTGACCGGGAAGCCTTCCTCCGGAACGACCAGCTCGATCGGCGCACCGTCGTTGTAGGCCACCTGTCCGACGGTCAGCGGCACGGCTCCGGCGTGGATCTCGCCGCGGGCCAACGAGTCCGTGAGCGGCGACGCCGAGTCGAAGATCCTGGGCTGCGTCTCCGCGAGCCCGCTCAGCCACTCCTCCCCCATCACCTCGAGGTGGAAGCGCTGGAGCAGGTGGGTGGATCCTGCGACGTTGACCTGCGTGACGCCGATCTGTCCCGGCTCGAAAGTGTCCGGCGAGAGCTCGGCCCACGAGGTGGGCTCGGTCTCGGCGACCTGCGTGTTGTAGGCAAAGACGTACGGGCGGTTGTAGGACATGAAGTAGGCGCCGTCCTCGTGGATCGCCTCCTCGGGCAGCTCGACGGAGTCGGGCGGCGTGTGCGGGACGAACACCTCGGCCTCGACGAGCTGCTCGACGAGGTCCCATCCGTCGATGCGGATGACGTCGCTGCCGAGCTGGCCGGCCGCGTGCTCGGAGAGGACACGTTCGGTGAGCCGGTTCGGCACGAGCCGGACGAGGTCGGCCGACAGACCGGTCTGCTCGGTGAACTGCTCGAGGAGCTGGCGTTCGCCGGTCTCTCCGGACCCGGTGTAGAGCACGAGGCCACTCTCCCCCTGGGCCTCCTCCAGCTGGTCGCCGGTCGCGATGACCTGACCGTCGATGACGAGGTCACCGTTCTCGTCGACCTCCGCCTGGCTCTCCTCCTCACCGCCGCCGCACGCCGCGAGCATGAGTGCGGCGACGATGCCGATCGCCAGACCGCCTCGTCGTTGAGACTTCTTCATCTGATCCTCCTGTATGACTTCGGACGGACTCGGGGGTGCTGACGTCAGGCCATGTTCTTCACGCCGAGGCGGGTCGCGACGATCGCGAGCACACCGATGGCGAGCACGTACCAGACCCCCAGGGCTGCTGCGTTCTGCATCGCCCCGTTCTCGTACTGGTCGAAGATGACGATCGACGCCAGCCTCGTGTTGGTGTTGTAGAGGAAGAGCGGGACCGTCATCTCACGCAGCGAGAGCATGAGCATGAGGACGAACGTCGAGACGATCCCGGACCGCATGAGCGGTGCGGTGACGGTGACGACCGCGCGGAGCTTGCCGGCGCCGTGCATCATCGCCGTCTCTTCCAGCTCCTTGTTGACCTGCAGCATCGAGGTCGACATGCCGCGGAACGCCTGCGGGAGCTGTACCGCGACGAAGGCGACGACGAGGATGGCGAGCGTCCCGTAGATCGGCACGGGCAGGACGAGCCAGGTCCAGAGCAGGCCCATCCCCATGACGATGGCCGGGATCGCGAGGGGCGCCATCGACAGCCCCTCCAACAGGTCTCGCCTGCGCAGCTTCGTGCGGTAGACGAGATAGGCGACGAGGAACGCCAGCGCGGTGGCCGTGATCGCCGTGATGACCGCGACCATTGCGCTGTTGGCCATCGAGTCAAGGATCATCGAGTCGGCCAGCGGGGCGAGCAGCCGCTCTCCGGTCAGGCTGCCCCGTTCCAGCATGTTCGTCACCGACGGGATGTACGGCGAGGAGTAGGCGGACACGAGCAGCAGCGCCCCGACCGGCAGTGCGACGGTCACGAAGAAGTAGAGCGCCACGCCCACGGTCGCGACCCAGCGCAGAGGACCGAGGTCGAGAAGCTTGGCGCGCATCCCCTTACCCGCGACGGTGGTGAAGTCACGGCGCCCGACGATCCTGCGCTGCAGCCACGTGAGAGCGAGGACGATGACGACGAGTACCACGGCGACGGCGGCGGCCTCGTTCCCTCTCGGCGGGGACTCGCTCATGTAGCGGTAGATGAACGTCGGCAGTGTGTCTATTCGGCCCGGTGTCGCAAGGAACTGGGCCACCGGGAAGTTCTCGAGCGACAGGATGAAGACGAGGAACGTCGAGCCCACGATGGCAGGCGTCATGAGGCTCAACGTCACCCGACGCAGGGTGCCGAGCATGGAGTCTCCGTGGACGAGCGCGGCCTCCTCGAGGTCCGGGTTCATCAGCGACAGCGCGCTCGAGACGAACAGGAACACGTACGGCGCGTAGTAGACGCCGAGCACGAACACGAGGCCGCCCATCGAGTAGGCGTTGATCGTCAGGTCGATGCCGAGGTCCCGGAGCAGGACGTTGAGCAGTCCGGACTGCGGGCTGGCGAGCAGGGACCACGAGAGCGCGGCGACGAACGCCGGGATGAACATGGGTGCGATGCCGGCCACCTGCAGGAAGCGTCGACCCGGGATGTTCGTCCGGGCGAGGAGCACCGCGAGGACGGTGCCCGTGACGAGCGCGACGAGAGATGCCCCGAAGGCGATGAGCATGGAGTTCATCGCCGCATCCAGGGTCTGCCCGTTGAGGACGTTCCGGATCGTCTCGAGACTGAGGTTGCCGAGCGAGATGTTCCCCGGTCGCGGCATGACGTCCGAGAGGGCGGCGAAGACGACGAAGAGGACGGGGATCCCGACCAGCACGACCAGCACGCCGAGGGCGATCGCAAAGGTGATCCTCAGCCCGGTGGACTCCCGGGCGGCGACACGCCTAGCCATCGTCACCACCGCCGAGGACCCGGCACGCGGTGGGGTCGACCGTGAGGACCACTCGGTCCCCCCGCGAGTGTGGGGCGCCCGCACCGGCCACCTTGGCCCGGATCGTCGTCCCGCCGTCGACGACGCAGTCGTACTCGACACCGCGCCCCTGGTAGGTGACGACAGCGACCTCGGCCTCGACGTCCCCGGTGGCACCGGCTCCCGCGAGCTCGACCCGGACGTGCTCGGCGCGGACGCAGAGGTACTCGTGCGCGACGGTCTCGGCGCCCTGATCGACGTCGACGGCCGAGGACACCTGGTCGGAGTGCGGAACGACATAGCGGCCCGCGACCTGCACCGACGTCTCGGCGTCGGCGAGCCGGAAGATGTTCTCGAACCCCATGAACCGGGCCACCTCCTTGTCCGCCGGCTCCTCGAAGATGTCGCGGGGAGCACCGACCTGGACGACTCGACCGGCACGCATCATGGCGATCTGGTCCGCGAGCGCGAGGGCCTCCGTCTGGTCGTGCGTCACGTAGACCGAGGTGATCCCCGACTCCTGCTGGATACGACGGAGCTCGTTTCGCAGGCTCTCGCGCAGGAGCGCGTCGAGGTTGGACAGCGGCTCGTCGAGCAGGAGGACCGAGGGGTTCATCGCGAGGCTGCGGGCAAGGGCGACGCGCTGCATCTGCCCGCCGGAGAGGCGGCTCGCACCGCGCTCCGCGTAGTCGGTCAGGCCGCTGAGCTCGAGGATCTCGTCGACGCGGCGCTTCCGCTCGGCGCCGTCGGTGCGGCGGATCCGCAGGGGGAACTCGACGTTCTCGCGCACGGTCCTGTGCGGCCACACCGCGTAGGACTGGAAGACCATGCCGACGTTGCGCTTGTTCGGTGGCACGTTGGTCCGACGATCCGCGTCGAACATCGCCTTGCCGCCGATCGAGATCGTCCCGCCGCTGGGTGTCTCGAGGCCGGCGATGGTCCGCATCGTCGAGGTCTTCCCGCAGCCCGAGGGCCCGAGGAGGACGAGTGCGGTGCCGTCCTCGACGCCGAGCGTGACGTCCTTGACCGCGTGGAAGTCGTCGTAGTGGAGCTGCAGGTCGTCGATCCGGACATCCATCGGGCTCACTCCTTGGTGGTCATCGGTTCGGGGCGCGCCGGCCGTTCCTGCCAGCGGTCCCAGAGGGTGGCGATCGAGGCGTAGTCGAGACGGCCGAGCCCCTCGGCCACGGCGATCTCGTACGCCGTGTGGGCGCCCTGGATCGCGAACAGGGGCACGTCCTGGGACTGTGCGTACTGGAGGGCGAGCACCGAGTCCTTGCGCGCGGCCTCCGTCGGCATCCCGGGCTCGTACTCACCACGCGCGACGCGCTCCTGGATGCGGTGGGTCAGGGGCCGGAGCACACCACCCTCGCCGTCTGCGAGCAGCTCGGAGATGTCCTCGATGGAGATGCCGGCGGACCGCGCCAGCGCGACCGCCTCGACGAGCACGACCATCACCGCGTGGGCAACGGCGTTGTTGACGACCTTTGCCGCCATGCCCGCCCCCAGCTGGCCGAAGGTGAGAATTCGGCCGCTGAAGGCCTCGAGCACGGCCCTCACCCGCTCGATGTCGTCCGTATCGCCCCCCACGAGAAGCGTCGAGTCCCCCGAGCGCATGGCGCCGACGCCGGAGAGCACGGCGGCGTCGACGCAGTGCAGGCCCGCCGCCTCGCACCGCCGGCCGAGGACGTGCATGTCCGTCGCGTTGACCGTCGACGTCTCGACGATCGTCGTCCCCGTGCGCAGCAGTCCCTCGAGTTCCTCGAGGACGGCGAGCGTGACCTCGGGACGCGGCAACGACAGGACGACGACGTCGCAGTCGGCAAGGTCGGCGAGGCTCGACGCCGGCTGCACCCCGTGACGCCCCGAGCGCTCGACGGCGGCCGGGTCCGTGTCGTGACCGGCCACCGGGTACCGTGCGGCGAGCCGTCCGGCGATCTCGGCCCCCATGTTCCCGAGGCCGACGACCCCGACACGCGTCTCACTCATCTTCTGCTCCTTCGAATGCGTCCTGGTAGGTCGTCGACAGGTCGACCATCACGTTCTTCACCCGTAGGTAGGCGTCGAGGGCCTCCTCGCCGCGCTCCCTGCCGTGGCCCGACTTCCCGACTCCTCCGAACGGAGCCTGCGCTGCGCTCGACCGGTAGGTGTTGACCCAGACCGTGCCCGCGACGAGCTGCGCGGCTACCCGGTGCGCCCGGGAGAGGTCGGTGGTCCAGATGCCCGCCGCGAGCCCGAACTCCGAGTCGTTCGCCTGCGCGACCGCGTCGGCCTCGTCCGTGAACCGGATGACCGAGGCCACCGGGCCGAAGATCTCCTCGCGTGCGAGCCGCGAGCCGTTGTCGACGTCGGCGAAGACCGTCGGGGGGACGAAGAGGCCGCGCTCCGGTACGGGACGGGTACCCGGTCCTGCCGTCACCTCACGCGCTCCGTCCGACCTGCCGTCCTCGATCGCGCCCAGGATCCGCGCGTGCTGCGGGGGGTTGGCCACCGGGCCCATCTGTGTGGCGGGGTCCGTGGGATCGCCCAACCTGATGCGGCCGGCCCGCATGGCGAGCCGGTCCACGAAGTCGTCGTAGACCGAGTCCTGGACGAGGATGCGGGAGCCCGCGATGCAGGTCTGCCCGCCGGCCGAGTAGATGCCGGCCAGCGCACCGGCGAGCGCCCGGTCCTGGTCGGCGTCCTCGAAGACGATGTTGGGCGACTTGCCACCCAGCTCGAGCGTGACCGGCACATGGTTGTCGGCACAGGCGCTCGCGATCGCTCGGCCCGTGCCGACCGACCCGGTGAAGCTCACCGTGTCCACCAGACCCGATCCCGACAGCGCCCGACCGCACTCGGCCGCGCCGGAGACGACGTTGACGACGCCCTTCGGGAAGCCGACCTGGTCGATCAGCTCGGCCAGGCGCAGGGTCGAGAGGCTCGCGTGCTCCGAGGGCTTGACGACCACGGCGCAGCCCGCGGCGAGCGCGGGGGCCAGCTTGTTGGCCAGCAGCTGCATCGGCGAGTTCCACGCCGTGATGAGCGCGGCGACCCCGACCGGCTCGCGGAGCGTGTAGTCGAGCATCTCGGGCCGGTCGAGCGGGATGGTCCGTCCGTAGAGCTTGTCGGCATAGCCCGCGAAGAACCGGTAGTTGCGGGCCGCGAAGCGGGCCTGCCCCACCGTCTCGGTAAGGAGCTTGCCGTTGTCGCTCGTCTCGAGCGCTCCGATCTCCTCCGCGTGGGCGTCGATCGCGTCGGCGAGCGCGTGCAGGAGCCGGGCACGTTCGACACCCGGCGTGGTGCGCCAGCCGCTGTCGAACGCCGTTCGCGCAGAGGCGACGGCCGCCGCGACGTCGGTCGGCCCGCAGTCCGGGATCGTCCCGAGGACGTCGCCCGTGTACGGGTTCGTCACCTCGAGGACGTTGCCGTCCGCAGCCGCACGGAACTCGCCGTCGATGTAGACCTGGTGCTCTCGCACGTTTCCTCTTTCGTCGTCGAACGGGGCGGGCGCCGTACCTGGTCGGCGCTCCGGAAGGGCCGGTGCGCGAGTGACACACGGTCGTCAGCGGTCTGAACTTCACGTCCTCGTGTCGACACTTGACCGCACCGGCACCGAGCAAGTTACGGATTGACCCAACACATGTCAACATGCATCGGCTATCTGTCGACAGCTCGAAGTGTTGTGCCCTGATCTTGCGCTACGCTGGGGACGTGTCGACGATGACCAACGCCTCCGACGACGAGATCGTCGTCCGCCTCGCCGGCAACGAGATCGCCCTGACCGACCTCCCGACGTTCACGCTCGCGCGCAGTCTCCAGGTCTCGGCGTCACCGTCGGCCGCGGACATCGCGGTCGAGATCGCCCGCGAGATCATCGAGGGTGACCTCCCGGCGGGAACGGACCTCAACTCCGTAGCCCTCGCCGAACGATTCGGGACGAGCCGCACACCGGTGCGCGACGCGCTCGGGGCACTCGAGCGCAGCGGGCTGGTCATCGTCCCGCCGCGACGACGTCCGAAGGTCCGCAGGAGCAGCATCGAGGAGATCCGGGAGATCTACGAGATGCGCGCGCTGCTTTACGGGTCCGCGGCACAGCACTTCGTGGACCACTCGCACCCGCAGCACATCGCGTCGATGCATCAGATCCACCGGCACATGGGTGAGGCGGCCGCGCGCGGGGACATCACGACGACGCTCTGGCTCAACGTCGCCTTCCGGGAGACCGAGCTCGAGGGCGCGGGCAACGCGCTGCTCAAGGAGCTGCACGACGTCATCGCCCTGCGTGCCATGATCCTGCGGCGCCGCGGCCTCACCGTCGATCGTCTCTCCCGGTCCCACTTCGACCACGGTCGGCTGATCCTCGCCTACGAGGAGGACGATGTCTCGACCGCTCGCGCGCTCTCCCGCAGCATCGTCATGCGCGGGCTCGCCTCGCTGGAGGCGGTGGCCGAGGCGGACGATGCCACGGCCGCTCCGTAGCGGCCACGGGACGCGAACGGCTGAGCCTCCGCGCTCACCAACCTTCGGGCCTCGGCACGCCCAGCTCGGCCGCAAGATCCGACAGCTCCGCGGTGGTGCGCGCCGGTAGCACGAGCCCGCCCGCGTCCCGCGCGGCCGCGGCGGCAAGCTCCTCGAGCTCGCCGGGCAGATAGATCCGGTCGTGCCCCTCGGCGAGCGGTCCGGAACGGACCTCCTCGACCATCTTGTCGATCCGGGCGTCCATCTCCTCGCGCGGACCGAATGCTCCGGGATCGATGGTCAGGAACAGGTGCCCGGCGCCGCTCGTCCCGACCGGTTCGTACGGGCCGACCACCGATCCACCGACCGAGCTCCCCGTCAGCGCTCCGGAGAGCACGTCCATCATGAAGCTGATCGCGTACCCCTTGTGTCCGGCCATAGGCAAGATGGTGCCGGCGATCCCCTCGGCCGGGTCCGTCGTCGGTCTCCCGTCCGCGGCGAGGGCCCACTCCTCGGGGATCCGGCGGCCCTCCTGCTGGGCGAGGTAGAGCTTGCCCCTCGCCACGGCGGTGTTCGAGATGTCGAGCGAGAGGACGCCGCCGCGCCACGGTGCGGCGATCGACCACGGGTTCGATCCGACACGCTTCTCCCGTCCGCCCCACGGGGCCATCGCCGGCGAGGAGTTCGTCGTGAGGATCGCGACGAAGCCCTCGAGGGCCGCCCGGCGCGTGTAGTACATCGCCGTACCGAAGTGGTTCGAGCGCCGCACACCGACCGCGGAGACCCCGTGCGTCCTCGCCCGCTCGACACCGACGGCGCGGGCTCGGTCCGTCAGCACCTGGCCGATGCCGTCGGCACCGTCGAGCAGGACCAGGGCGCCGGTGTCCACGAGGGTCTCCTCGGTGGTCTCCGCGCGCATCGCCCCGCTGCGCAGCCGTGCCACGTACCAGGGCAGGCGCAGGAGTCCGTGCGAGTGGTGCCCCCAGAGCTCGGCCCGGACGAGGGAGTCGGCGACGAGCGCCGCATCGACTTCACCCACCCCGGCCGCCTCGAGCATGCGGCCGGCGAGATCGACGAGCACTTCCGGTGCCGTCCGCGGGTCGTCCGTCTCCATCGCCGCGCCCCCTCGAAGACCGTCAGGCGAGGTTGCCGGCGCGGCGGCCGAAGACCGAACCTGCCGCGAGGCCCGAACCGCCCGGGTAGTTGCCGGCGAACAGTCCGCCGAGCGCCTCGCCGCACGCGTAGAGACCGGCGATGTGCTCGCCCTTCTGGTCGAGCACCCGCCCGTGCGTGTCCGCCTTGAGCCCCCCGAACGTGAAGGTGATGCCGCAGGTGACCGGGAAAGCGTAGAACGGTCCCTCCTCGATCGGTAGCGCCCAGTTGCTCTTGGGCGGCGTGACGTCCGCGGCCCGTCCGTCCTTCACGGTCGGGTCGGCCGGCACGGACCGGTCGATGCTGTCGTTGAACTCGCGAACGGTCGTGACGAAGGCGCCGACGTCGACGCCCATGCCCTCGGCGAGCTCTTCGAGGCTGTCGGCCTGGACGACGCCGATGCCGGGCATGTCGTACTCCTCGGTGCGCAGCAGGGGTCGCTGCGTGGAGTCGAAGACCTGGAACGCCACCGAGCCGGGCTGCTTGAGGATCTCCGCCCCGTACTTGGCATACGTGTAGTTACGGAAGTCCGCACCTTCGTCGACGAAGCGCCTGCCGTCGGCGTTGACGACGATGCCGAGCGGATATCCGCCACGCGTCAGGCGGTTGGTGAGCTCGCGGTTGCTCTCGTTGTTCTCCGCCCATGCGTCCCACGCCACTGCGTGGCAGGAGCTCCAGTCGCCGCCCGTGCCGGCCCCGAGCCCGAGAGCCTCCTCGAGCATCTCACCGGTGTTGTGGGGCGTGCCGCGAAGCTTGGCGCTCCCCCAGCCCGGGCCGAGGTGCTTCTCACGCAGCTCGGCGCTCGCCTCGAACCCGCCGGAGGCGATGACAACGGACTCTGCCCCGAGCTCGACACGCTCGCCCTCCGAGGTGCGGGCGACGACCCCGTTCACGCGGCCGTCGGCGGTCCTGAGCTCGACGACCCGGTGCCCGTACCGCACATCGATGCCGGCGCGCTCGGCGGCGGCCTGGTGGTCGCGGATGAGCCCGACGCCACCGCCGACGTTCCCGACATGGAGGCCGCCCCAGAAGAGGTACCCGTCCCCGCGCTCGTACGCCTGACGCTCGTACATCAGTCGGTACCGCGCGCCGTGCGAGTCCTTGAGCCACTGGAGCGTGTCCCGCGACTCGGCGGCGAGGACGGCGCTGAGCTCCGGGTCGTTGCGCCCGTCGGTCACCTTCTCCAGGTCACCGACGTAGTCGGCCTCGGAGTAGGGCGGCACCTCGGTGACCGCGTGACGCTCGTCGGCCTCGACGAGGTCGATCAGGTCCTGGAGCCCGCCGTGGACGATGCGCGTGGCCCCGGCCGTGTAAAAGCTGTTGCCACCCTCCTCGCCCTCGACCGCAGCCTCGAGCAGCACCACCTTCCGGCCACGGTCGGCGGCGGCGAGCGCTGCGACGAAGGCGGCGTTGCCTCCGCCGACCACGATGACGTCGGTGGTCGTGGACTGGTGCGTCGATGCAGTCATGGGTGTCCTCGTGCCTGTCGATGAAAGGGATGATCGGGGTCGCGCCGCCGCGGGGCTCGCGCTGTGACGGTCCGGATGCAAACTGTATTCAATCTGGGCCCACCTCGCAAGACCCTGCGATAGGTTCGCCGGACCCCTACCCGGCAACCCGGCCGAGGGCCGAGGGCCGAGGGGTCAGGAGACACGGACGATGAGCCATCGATTGCGACTTCTGCAGGCCGCCGTATTCCTCAGCTCGTTCGACCGGATGCTCATCGCACCGCTCGTCCCGGTCGTCGCGGGTGACCTCGGGGTGACGGCGGGGGCTGCGGCCGGCGCGGCCACGAGCTACTTCGTCGGCTACGGACTCATGCAGGCCGTCTGGGGACGACTCTCCGACCGGTACGGCCGCGTGCGCACGGCGCAGGCCTCCCTGATCCTCGCCGCCGTCGCCGGTGGCACCTCCGCGCTTGCGCCGACGCTCACCGTCCTCATCGTGCTTCGCGCACTCACCGGGGCAGCGTTCGCCGCCGTGGTCCCCGGATCGCTGATCTACATCGGGGACACCGTCCCCGCTGCCGAACGGCACGCCCCGGTGGCGGGGATCATGCGCTCGACGGCGGTCGGCATGGCGCTCGCCACCGTGGTCGCGGGCGTGCTCGGCGAGACGCTGGGCTGGCGTGTCGCCCTCACCCTCCCCGCGCTGCTCGCGCTCATCGTCGCCGTCTCGCTGAGCCGGCTCCCCGAGCCCGGGGCCGGCCCGCGGGCCGGGGGACTGCTCGCACCGCTGCGCTCACGGTGGGCGCTCCTCGTGCTCGGTCTGACCTTCGTCGAGGGGGCCGTGGTCCTCGGCCTGCTCCCCCTCCTGCCGACGGTCCTCCAGATCGGCGGGACGTCTGTGACGGCGTCGGGGCTCGTCACCGCGGCCTACGGCGCGGTCCTCGTCGTCACGACCGGAGCGGTGCAGGCGGTCGGCCGACGGCTGTCCGCCCCGGGGCTCATGGCGGTCGGGGTGGTCTGCGGGACGGTCGCCTACCTCGTCCTCGAGGCCTGGCCGTCGCCGGTCGGGGTGCTCGTCGCCAGCGCACTGCTCGCGGGGACGTGGGCGTTCCTCCACTCGACGATGCAGGTCTGGGCGATCGAGGTGCTGCCCTCGGCGCGGGCCGCCATGATCAGCCTCTACGCCACCTCGCTGTTCCTCGGCAGCTCCGTCGGGACGGCGGCCGCCTCCCCCGCTCTCACCACCCCCGGCGGCCATCCGTTCCTGGTCGCCGCCGCCGTCCTCGCACTGCTCGGCGTCATCGTCGTCGTCGCCCGCCGCCGCAACTCGTCGTAGCCGGGTGCGCCTCGCCCGTCGCAGCCGCCCCTGCCCTCCCGTGACGCTCGCGCGCGAGCTCGTCGGCGATCTCTCGCGAGACCTCCGCGAGCACCTGTCCCATCGCGAGCGCGGCCGGGGTCGGCACCCGGTTCACGTCGCGGGCGAGGAGGATCCGTCGAGACGTCACGTCACCGACGAGGGGGACGGCCCGCACGTCGTCCCGCAGGATCGAGGTCGCGAGCCGCGGGGCGAGAGCGACCCCGAGGCCCACGGCGACCATGCCCTGCATCTCCTGGTAGTCGTGCGCCTCGAATGAGATCGTGGGCTCGAAGCCGGCAGCCACCGCGCTCCGGCGCAGCACCTCCACCACGGGGTGCTGCTCCGCCCTCGTGATCCACTGCTCGTCGGCGAGCTCCGCCATCCGGACCCCCTCCCGCTCTGCCACAGGATGGCGCGCCGACACGAGGAGATCGGTCGGGTCGTCCATGAGGTGGTCCAGATGCAGATCGTCGTCGTCGACGCGTGTCCACTCGTAGTCCCACAGGAGCGCGCCCTCGAGCTCCCGCGCATGGAGGAGACTGCGCAGCTCGGCGATCCGAGCACTGCGGAGCGACAACGCGATCCCGGGGTGGAGCGCGGCGAACCGGGTGATCGCCTGCGGCATCAGTCCGGCGCCCGCGGTGGGGAAGGTCGCGAGCCGGAGCGTGCCCTGGCGCACACCCGCGATGTCGGCCAGCCGTTCGTCGAGGGAGGCGAGCTGACGCTCGACCACCGCACCGACCTCGACGATGGCGCGGCCCGCGTCGGTGAGCCGAACCCCCCGCACGTGCCGCTCGAGCACGCCGAGACCGAGCTGCTCCTCCAGCCGCTTGACCTGCTGGGACACCGCGGACAGCGAGTACCCCATCGCCTCCGCGGCGGCCGTCATGCTCCCGAGCCGGGCCACCTCAGTGACGACCCGTACCTGGTGGATGTCCAGACCCATGGCCCTACCTTAAGCATCCGTGAAGGGTGACTCGACAATCTCTAGATTGCGTTGACCTGCCACGGCGTGCAAGATTCACGGAGCCCGCGTGCAGCATGCATGCAACTCAGTGTCGAGAGAAGGAGTCGCCCGCCCATGCGAGTACCCGGTGTGATCATGCGCGGCGGCACGAGCAAGGCCGTGTTCTTCCACGCGGCCGACCTGCCGACCGAACCTGCCGCGCGTGACGCGTTCATCCTCGCCGCCTACGGCTCCCCCGACCCGTACCTGCGCCAGATCGACGGTCTCGGCGGCGCAACATCGACGACGAGCAAGGTGGCCGTCATCTCCGACGGTCGCGACCAAGGTGTCGACGTGCTCTACGACTTCGGTCAGGTCGCCATCGACCGTCCGCTCGTCGACCGGCGCGGCAACTGCGGCAACATCTCCTCTGCCGTCGGGCCGTTCGCGGTCGACGAGGGGCTCGTCGAGGCCACCGAACCGGTGACGATCGTGCGGTTCCTCAACACGAACACCAACAAGGTCATCGTCGCGCACGTCCCCACGAAGGACGGAAAGTTCGACCCGGTCGGTGACTTCGAGCTCCCCGGCGTGCCCCGGACCGGAGCCCGCATCCAGCTCGACTACATCGAACCCGGCGGCGCCGTCACCGGACGCACGCTCCCGACCGGCAACCTCATCGATCCCGTGGACGTACCGGGCCGGGGCACGGCCGAGGTCTCGATCGTGGACGCGGCCAACCCCGTCGTGTTCGTCAGGTGGGAGGACCTCGGCCTCACCGGCCAGGAGACGCCGGACGAGATCGACGGCGATGCCGAGCTGCTCGCCCGCATCGAGTCGGTACGGGCCCAGGCCTCCGTGCTCGCGGGCATCACTGCGACGGCGACGGAGTCCACCCGCGAGGTCCCGTCCGTGCCGAAGATCGCCTTCGTCGGCCCGCCCCAGGACTACCTCCTGTCCGACGGGACGCGCCAGTCCGCCACGGGCACGACGCTCCGTGCAGCGATGATGTCGATGGGTCGCCTCCACCGCAGCTACGCCCTCACCGGTGGCATCGCGACCGCTGTCGCGGCCGCAATCCCTGGCACCGTGGTCGCCCAGGCGTCCTCCGGCGACCAGGGGACCACGCTGATCGGGCACGTCGCCGGCGTGCTCGAGCTCTCGGCCGAGGTCACCCGCGGTGCCGACGGCACCTGGCACGTCCCCAGCGTCGCCGGTTACCGCACCGCTCGCAGACTCATGGAGGGCACGGTCCTCGTGCCCGACGCCCAGCTCCACGACTGACCGCCCCCGACCACCACCCCGACACGACCGTCAACCACGGGCACCGACGCCCGCGGCTCACGAAGGAGACAGCATGAAGTACACCCACCGACGCACCGCGCTGGCAGGCTCCGCCGCAGTCGCGCTCCTGCTCACCGCCTGCGGCAACCCGACCGGGATCGGCGGGGGCGACGAGGAGGGCGGTGCCACCGAGTTCCCCGACCGCGTCGACCTCGTCGTCCCCTACTCCGAGGGCGGCGGCACCGACACCTGGGCGCGCTTCCTCGCCCCCCACCTCGAGGAGACGGTCGAGGGGAACCCGTCGTTCGTCGTCGAGAACCGCCCCGGCGGTGAGTCGATCACGGGCTCGAACCAGTTCACGCAGGACGGCAGCACCGACGGCTCCGAGCTGCTGGTCACCTCCGGCACCACGTACTTCCAGGCCCTCCTCGGCCGCGACGAGGTGCAGTTCGACTTCTCGGTGATGGAGCCGCTCGTCCTCAACGGCACCGGCGGGGTCATCTACGTGTCCTCCTCCACCGGCATCGAGAGCGTCGAGGACCTCGGTAGCAGCGAGGAGGACCTCGTCTACGGCGGCATCAGCGCCACGGGTCTCGACCTCTCGCTGCTCCAGGCGATGGACGTGCTCGACGTCGACATCGAGGCGACGTTCGGCTTCGAGGGGCGCGGCCCCGCGCGCCTGGCGCTCGAGCGCGGCGAGGTCAACCTCGACTACCAGACGACGTCGGCCTACCTCACCCAGGTCGAGCCGATGGTCGAGAGCGGCGAGGTCGTACCGCTGATGTCGTTCGGCGTCATCGAGGACGGCGAGATCGTCCGCGACCCGAACGTCCCGGACCTCCCCACCGTCGAGGAGGCCTACGAGATGATCCACGGAGAGGCCCCGTCCGGGGAGGCGTACGACGCCTACCGCGCGTTCCTCATCCCCGGGTTCGTCTACCAGAAGGGCATCTGGGCGAACGAGGGAACCTCCGAGGAGCTCATCCAGGTCATGTGGGACGCCGCCGCCACGCTGAGCGAGGACGAGGAGTTCAACGAGGCCGCAGGTGACGTCCTCGGCGGCTATCCGCTCTACCCGGGCGAGATCGCCGCGGACGACCTCCGCGAGGCCTTCGAGATCGAGCCCGAGGTCCAGCAGTACACGCTCGACATGCTCGAAGAGGAGTACGACACGACCCTCTGACCGGTTGCGCGGGTGCCCGCCGGCCGACCGCCGGTGGGCACCCGCGCGTGATCTCACACGAAAGGTGGCGAGATGCTCGAAGCAGCTGGCAGCGCCCTCTCCTCACTGCTCGACCCAGGCACCCTGGTCTTCCTCGGCGCCGGCATCCTCGCCGGCCTGGTCATCGGCATCATCCCCGGCCTGGGCGGCACGGGGGCCGTGGCGATCCTGCTGCCGTTCATCTTCGTCCTCGAGCCCGACCAGGCTCTGGCGCTGATGATCGGCGCCGTGGCGGTGGTCCATACGTCCGACACCATCGCCTCGGTCCTCATGGGCATACCGGGATCGGCCTCGGCGACCGTGCTCATGCTCGACGGCCACGAGATGGCCAAGCAGGGCATGGCCGCCCGCGCCCTCGCGATCGCGTTCCTCTCGTCGATGTTCGGCGGCCTCCTCGGCGCGCTCGGCCTCACGCTGTCGATCCCCATCGCGAGGCCCCTGGTCCTCTCGTTCGGCTCGCCCGAGCTCTTCATGCTCACCGTGCTCGGCATCTCGATCACCGCCCTCCTCTCGAAGGGCAACATGATCAAGGGCCTGCTCGCCGGCGCGTTCGGGCTGCTGCTCGGCCAGATCGGTGGCGCACCCGCGGCTCCGGACTACCGCTTCACCTTCGACTCGCTGTTCCTCACCGAGGGCCTCGACCTCGTGGCCGTGGCGCTGGGCATCTTCGGCGTCGCCGAGGTCGTCTCCCGCGTCGCGAAGAAGACCTCCGTCGCCACCGGCGCGGGAATCGGCAAGGGCTGGTCCACCGGTATCAAGGACGTCTTCTCCAACTTCAGCCATGTGCTGCGTGGTGCACTCGTCGGCATCTGGGCGGGTGTCCTGCCCGGCCTGGGGGCAACAGCGGGCACGTGGATGGCCTACGGGCAGGCGAAGGCCACGGCCAAGGGCTCGGACCGGAAGAAGTTCGGCAAGGGCGACCCCCGCGGCATCATCGCCCCGGAGAGCGCGAACAACTCCGTCGAGGCCGGTGACCTCATCCCGACCCTGCTCTTCGGGATCCCCGGCGGTGCGCCCGCCGCGCTCCTCCTCGGGGCGCTGCTCATCTTCGGCATCGAGCCCGGACCCAGGATCATCGAGGACAACCTCGACACCGTCTACCTCATCGTCTGGTCGTTCGCGATCGCCAGCGTCATCGGTGCGGCACTGTGTTTCGTCCTCGCCGGCCCCCTCGCGCGTCTCAGCTTCGTCCGCTTCCCGGTCCTCGCCGGCGCGCTCATCGTCATCCTCTTCCTCGCGGGCTACCAGGACTCCAAGCAGATCCAGCTGCTGCTCGTCATGCTCGTCCTCGGGTTCGTGGGCTGGCTGATGAAGATCGCGCGCATCCCCCGCGCGCCGTTCCTCATCGGGTTCGTGCTCGCGGTTCCGCTCGAGCGGTACTACTACCTGACGGCGAACCTCTACAGCCCCTCCGAGTGGCTTGTCCGGCCGGCCGTGATCGTCATGATCATCATTCTGCTGATCCCGGTCGTCATGGCCGTGATCCGCCGCGTGCGCGCCCGCCGGGACCCCGACGTCCCGCAGCTCATGCCGGACGACGACGATGACGACGAGGGCGGGGAGAGCGCCGAGCCGCCCTCGATCTGGCGCATCGTCATCGCAGCCGCGTTCCTGGTGATCTTCGCCGGGGCACTCGTCCTCGCCCAGGACTTCAGCGCCAACGCCAAGCTCGTCCCGACGTTGGTCACCGGTCTCGGCGTGATCCTCTCGATCGTCGTGCTCATCATCGAGATCAAGAACCGCAAGGCCGTCGACAAGGGCTCGGACCGTGCCGAGTGGAGCCAGGAGCTGCGCTGGGTCGCCACGTCGTTCGCCTGGATCGTCGGCTTCATCGTGCTCGTCTACATCCTCGGGATGCTGCTCGCCGCGATCGTCTTCCTGCCGATCTTCCTCAGGCTCGTCGCGGAGATGAAGTGGTGGCACATCGCGATCTACACGGTCGCCGTCGTCGCCGTCATGCTCGTGCTCCGCGAGATCGCCGACGTAGCCATCCCGATCGGCTACCTCACGCCGGTCGGCCTGCTCGGGGTCGTCTAGGTACGTACGACGACGGACGCCCCCGGCACCACGCGCGCGTGGTGCCGGGGGCGTCCGTCGTCGGTGCCCGCTCTCGGCGCAGCCTCGCCGTCGGGGGTCAGCTACCGAGGACCGCGTTGAGCCGGATCTCGCGTGCCCGACGCATGTGCTCCTTGGCTGCCGCCTCGGCGGCAGATGCGTCCTGGGCAGCCACCGCATCGATCATCACCTGGTGCTCGGCCACGACGTCGTCGACCCGGCCGGGCGCTTCGAACGTCGTCGCTCTGAGTCGGCGCACTGCGTGCTCGACCTGCTGGAGGAAGCGGCTGAGGTACGGGTTGGACGTCGCGTCGCGCAGCGCACGGTGGAAGTCGAGGTTGAGGTGCAGTGCGGCCTGGATGTCGCCGTCCGCGTACGCACGGCGCAGCGCCTCGTTGAGGTCCGTGAGCTCGGCGACCAGCCCCTCGGGCCGCCGGACCGCGGCGAGCCGCGCGGCCAGGCCCTCGAGGTGCTCCCGAACGACGTAGAGGGCGAGCAGGTCCTCGAGCGTCATCGGGGCGACAACGGTCCCCTGGTGGGCCGTCTTCACGGTCAGCCCCTCGTCCGAGAGGCGTCGCAGCGCCTCCCGTACCGGGGTCCTGCTGACCCCCAGTGACTGGGCGAGCTCGTCCTCGCGCAACCAGGTCGACGGCCCGAGCACCCCGTCGAGGATCGCCTCGCGCATCGCCTCCGTGACGGCCTCGGTGGTCCGGCCGCGGACCGTACCGGGCTTGAGGTAGGAGCGCAGGTCGTCCACGCCACCGTCGGGGGCCGTCATGACAGGTCACCGTACGGCACAGGGCCCCGTCGGAACGGCGCTGAGCACGTCATGTCAGGTCTCGTCGGCCCCGGCACGGAGGCGCTCGACCACCGCTGCGGTCACCGACCGCGTGCCGCCGGCGGGCGAACCGGTCGGCTCGACACGGACCGTGCCGTCGGCCAGCACCGACCCGATCGCCGACTCGACCCGTCGTGCCGACCCGCCACGCCCCACGTGGTCGAGCAGCATGACCGCACTGAGCAGCTGCGAGAGCGGGTTCGCGAGGTCCTTGCCCGCGATTCCGGGGGCGCTCCCGTGGATCGGCTCGAAGTAGGCTGCGTCCGCGCCGATGTTGCCGGAGCCGCACATGCCGAGCCCGCCGACCGTGCCGGCGCCGAGGTCGGAGAGGATGTCGCCGAGGAAGTTCTCCATGACCAGCACGTCGAAACGTTCCGGCTCCACGACGAGCGCGTGGGCGGCTGCGTCCGCGTACAGGTGGTCGGCCTCGACGTCGGGGAACTCGGCCGCGACCTCGTCGAACACCGTGCGGAAGAGAGCAAAGCTGCGCAGGACGTTGCTCTTGTCCACGCACGTCACGCGGCTCACGCCGTCGACGGGCGCCCCGCCGCGCGTACGGGCCAGCTCAAAGGCGTGGCGGACCACCCGTTCGGTCCCGACCCTGGTGACGAGCATCTGGTCGGAGGCGGCGTGCGGGGTCGCGACGCCGTTGCCGCGGGAGAGGTAGAGCCCCTCGGTGTTCTCGCGGACGATGACGTAGTCGATCTCGCCGGCAGCGTGCCGCGTCGGTCCGTCGACCCCCGGCAGGAGTCGCACCGGCCGCACGTTGGCGTAGGTGTCGAGCCCCCCGCGCAGGATCCCGCCCAGCAGTCCCCCCTCGGTGCCGTCCGGGCGCCGCACGTCCGGCAGGCCGACCGGTCCCTTGACGACCCCGTCGACCGCGCGCAGGCGGTCCAGCGCGCCGTCGGCGATCGGCTCACCGAGCTCGCGGTAGACCGCGGCGCCGCCCGGCTCCACGGTCACCGCGAGCTCGAAGCCGTCCACCTCGGCGACGGCTCCGAGGACCGCGAGGGCGCTTTCCACCAGCTCGGGTCCGATCCCGTCCCCCTCGATGACCGCGAGGCTGAGTGTGCTGTGTGAGTCGACCATGAGCACAGTATGCAACATGTACTTGCCATGCGACCGAGTTGCATGCAAACTCGAGACATGGCCGTCATCGTGACCTATTTGTCCACCCCGGAGGGTGCCGCGGCCCTTCGTCACGGGATCCGCATGGCGCGTGAGCGCGACGAGCCGCTCAAGGTGGTCGACGGCTCGGGCGGCCGCGCCCACGTGGCGGGCGAGTCCGGCGAGCCCCCCTTCGCCGAGGTCGGCTCGCTCCTGTCGGACTCCGGTCTCGAATGGACCGTGGCCGACCCTGCCCCCGCCGGCGAGAACCTCGACGACACCGCGTCCCTCGCGGTCGAGGACCCTGCGGCCGACATCATCGTCGTCGGCATCCGGCAGCGCAGCGCTGTCGGCAAGTTCCTCCTCGGTTCGAGCACGCAGCGCCTGCTGCTCACCGTCGAGTGCCCGGTCGTGGTCGTCAAGGCCGCCCCTGGCGACTGACCATTTCTCCGTCCACGAAGGAAGACCTGTGAACTCGACCAACGTTGCTCGATCCGTCACCACCGCCGACGTCATCGTCGTCGGAGGCGGCAACGCCGCCATGACTGCGGCGCTCTCCGCCCGCGAGAAGGGGGCTCGTGTCCTCGTGCTCGAGGCGGCACCCGAGGCCGAGCGCGGAGGGAACAGCCGGTTCACCGGAGGCATCTTCCGTTGCGCCCACGAGGGCCTCGACGACCTCCTGCCCCTGGTGGTCGACGAGTCCGCAGCCTGGGCGGACCGCGTGACCGTGGACCCGTACACGCCGGAGGACTACACCGCAGACCTCCAGCTCGCCACGCAGGGGCGGATCGACCCCGACCTCCAGGAGGTCCTCGTCGGGAAGGCCTTCGACACCGTCAAGTGGATGGCCGGCCACGGGGTGCGCTGGGAGCTCACGGTCGGGAAGCTCATCGACCCGGACAACATCGACGCGGACCAGGCCTACGTCCTGCCGCCCGGTGGAGCCCTCCGCGCCTACAACGAGGGCGTCGGCCTCATCGAGGACCTGTACGCGGCCGCCGAGCGCGAGGGTGTCGAGATCTGGTACGACTCCCCGGTCCTCGAGCTGATCATGGACGGGACGGCGGTCAAGGGCGTCGTCGTCAAGGGGCCCGAGGGCGAGCACCGGGTCGAGGGTGTCGTCGTGCTCGGCGCAGGCGGTTTCGAGGCGAACCCCCAGATGCGCCAGCGCTGGCTCGGCCCGGGGTGGGACCTCGCGAAGGTCCGCGGCACCCGGTTCAACCAGGGCGTCATGCTCAACCACGCGCTCAACAACGGCGCTCAGCCGGCCGGCCACTTCGGCGGCTGCCACGCCTCACCCCTGGACTACGACGCGCCGCCCGTCGGCGACCTGCGCTACACCGACAAGATGAGCCGCTACTCCTACCCGTACTCGATCATGGTCAACCGGGAGGCCGAGCGGTTCATCGACGAGGCGTCCGACCACGTGTGGATGACCTACGCGAAGACCGGCTCGAAGATCCGCGAGCAGACGGGCGCGTGGGCCGCGCAGATCTTCGACCAGAAGACCGTCCACCTGCTCGAGACGCGCTACTCCACCGGTACCCCGGTCGTGGCGGACACTCTCGAGGAGCTCGGCGAAAAGCTCGGCCTCGACGTCGACACGTTCGTCGCCACCGTCCAGGAGTACAACGAGTCCTGCCCGGGCGAGGGCTTCGACCCCTTCGCGATGGACGGGGTGCGGGCGGCCCCCGAGGGGCAGCCGGTGAAGTCGAACTGGTCGACGACGATCGACTCCGGTCCGTTCGTCGCCTACCAGGTCACCTGCGGGATCACCTTCACCTACGGCGGTCTGCGCATCGACACCGGCGGGCGTGTCCTCGACATCGCCGGGCGCGTCATGCCCGGCCTCTATGCGACCGGCGAGATCACCGGGGCGTTCTTCTACCACAACTACCCGGCGGGCTCCGGCCTTCCCCGCGGTGCGATCTTCGGGCGTATCGGCGGGGCGAACGCCGCTGCCGAGGCCAGGGCCGCGTCCGGGGCGAGGGTGTCCGAGGACGTGGCGTGAGCCCGAGGCTGGTCGTCCTCGACGACTGGGAGGGGCGGCTCGCCAGGTCCGAGGGCGTGGCGCGCATGCGCCAGATCGCGGACGTGCGCGTCCTCGACCGCCCGCTCGCCGAGGTCCCCGACGCCGAGCTGTCGGACGTCGAGTACGTCGTGGCGGTGCGGGAGCGCACCCGATTCGACGCCGCTACCCTCGACCGGCTTCCGTCGCTGCGCGTCCTGCTGCAGTCCGGCGGGCACGCCTACCACGTCGACACGGCGGCTGCTCGTGAGAGGGGCGTCGTCGTCACGCACGGCAGGCGTGGACGGGGTCCGCGGGCGGCCGTCCCGGAGATCACCTTCGCCCTGATGATCGGCGCGTTGCGCGGGCTGCCGACAGCCGTCCGTGAGATGTCGACCGGCGGGTGGCCCAGCCTCACCGGTCGTACCCTCTCCGGCCGTCGGCTCGGCCTGCTCGGTGCCGGTCGGCACGGCCAGAACATCGCGCGCATCGCCGAGGCGTTCGGGATGGAGGTCGTCGCGTGGGCACGGCCGGGCTCCGCGGTGACGGAGGGGTCGATCCCGCGCCTCCCGCTCGACGAGCTGCTCGAGGTCTGCGACGTGGTGAGCATCCACCTGCGTCTGTCCGAGGAGGTCCGCGGCCTCATCGGCCGGGACGAGCTCGCCCGCATGCGGCCCGGCTCGATCCTCGTCAACACGTCGCGCGGCGCGATCGTCGACGAGGAGGCGCTGGTCGACGCCCTGCGGGAGGGCCCGCTGGGGGGTGCCGGGCTGGACGTGTTCACCCACGAGCCGCTCGCCGCGGACTCCCCCCTGCGCACGCTGCCCAACGCCCTGCTCACGCCGCACATCGGGTGGACCGTCGACGAGGTGCTCGACGAGTTCGCCGCGATCGCCGCCGACCAGCTGAGCGACCACCTCGCGGGGACCCTCTCGGCGGACGAGACCGACCCGGGGGCTGCTCCTCTGTGACGGGGGGCGACGCACGCGGTCGGGGCGCCGCCGCCGTCGGGATCCTCCGTGTCCTCGCCGGGGCGGCGCTCGGCGCGTACGTCCTCAACCTGCTCGGTGTCCCGGCAGGCATCCTCCTCGGCTCGGTCATCGGGTCCGCCGTCGCCAACCGGGCGATACCCCGCACACGGGCGGTCAGCCTCCCGCGGGCGGTCCGCGTCGTCGGCTTCGTCGTGCTGGGGGCCCTCACCGGCGTGCGGCTCGAGGCCGACGCCCTACGGTTGCTGGGTCGTATCGCCCTCCCGGTGCTCGGCGCCGTCGGCGTCCTTCTGCTCGTCAACATCCTGCTCGCGCTCGTCCTCGTCCGCCGGTACAAGGTCGACGCGATGACGGCGGTGCTGGCCACCGCACCAGGAGGTCTCAGCGAGATCGTCGGTGTCTCGATGGACTGGGGGGCGCGGACGTCGCTCGTCGTCGCCATCCACTCGGTCCGGGTGATGGTCATCGTCCTCGTGGCGCTCCCGCTCGTCGTCGCCTACCTCTCGACCACGACATGAGCAACTGGCTCGAGGTCGTCCTCATCCTGGCCGGCGCGATCGCCGCGGCCACCGCGTTCAGGCTGATGCGCATCCCCATGTGGCCCATCTCGGGCGGGGTCGTGGGCGCGGGAGCGGTCCACCTGGTGCTCGGCGGCACGACGACGATGCCCACCCTCTTCTCCCCCACCGCCCAGGTGCTCGTCGGCGCCGCGATCGGCGCCACCATCGGCCCGGAGATCTTCCGGGAGTTCGCCCGATTCCTCACCCCGGGCATCATCGCCGTCCTCCTGGTGGTAGGCACCGGCGTCGGCCTGGGGTTCGGCCTCCACGCCCTCGGCCTGCTCCCGCCCGCCGAGGCGGTGCTCGGCATGGTCCCCGGCGGGGTCGGCGAGATGGTCGCGGCGGCGATCTCTCTCGACGTGGACAGCGCCGTCGTCGCCGGGATCCACCTCGTCCGGCTGCTCGTCGTGATGTGGACGCTGCCGTTGCTCGTGCGGTTCGCCCGTTTCCTCGGCCGCCCGCCCCACAACCGCGGCCACGGCACGGGGGACGCTCCCGACGCCGGCCCCACCCCGGACGCGGGCCCGGTCGCCGACTGAGCACCGATCCCGGCAACTATCCTGAACGCCGTGTCGCGCCGAGAGCTGACAGAGATCATGGAGCCCGGATGGGCGGCCGCGATGGCGCCCGTCGCCCCGCAGATCGCCGAGATCGGCCAGCGGCTGCGCACCGGCCTCGCGGAGGGCAGGGAGTACCTGCCGGCCGCCGACCACGTGCTGCGCGCCTTCACCTACCCGTTCGCCGACGTGCGCGTCCTCGTGGTCGGTCAGGACCCCTACCCGACCCCGGGCCACGCCGTGGGCCTCAGCTTCTCGGTGGCGCCCGACGTGCAGCCGGTGCCGAAGTCGCTGCGCAACATGTTCACCGAGCTGGTCGACGACGTCGGCGCTCCCCCGCCGTCGTCGGGTGACCTCACGCCGTGGTCGGAGCAGGGGGTCATGCTCCTCAACCGGGTGCTCACCGTGCGCCCCGGTGCAGCGGCCTCGCACCGCGGCATGGGGTGGGAGGCCGTCACCGAGCACGCGATCCGCGTCCTGGTCGACCGGGGCGGGCCGCTGGTGGCGATCCTCTGGGGCCGCGATGCCGGCACGCTGCGCCCGATGCTCGGGGACACGCCCGTCGTCGCCTCGCCCCACCCCTCCCCGCTGTCCGCCTACCGGGGCTTCTTCGGGTCCCGCCCGTACTCGCGGACGAACGAGCTGCTCGTCGCCGCCGGCGGTCAGCCGGTCGACTGGCGGCTCCCCTAGGTACGGCAGGTCGACGGACCGCGCCTGTGGGGCACGGTGGAGCCGACTGCGGGACTCGAACCCGCGACCGTCCGCTTACAAGGCGGGAGCTCTACCAGCTGAGCTAAGTCGGCGAGACCCGGCTGGGCCGGGCAACGAGGGTACGTCAGGGCGCGGAGGTTGCGCTCTCGCCGCTCGGCGCCTCGGCGGGTGCCCCGCTCGGGGACTCGGCCGGCTGCTCCTCGCCGGTCACGGACTCGTAGAGGGCACCCGGGGTGTAGCGCTCGTCGAGGAACTCCTCGCCGTCGATGTAGATGGTCGGCGCGCCCTCGATGCCGTCGGACGCCGCCTGCTCGGTGGTGGCCGCGACGTACTCGGCGAACTCGTCGTCGGTGATGCTCCCGGCCACGTCCTCCGGGACCCCGGCCGCGACGAGCGCCTGGACGATCTGCTCGTCCGTCGGCTCCTGTCCGGTGGACTGGACCGCGTCGAGACTCGAGTTCCACAGGTCGAACAGCGCGTTGTTCGCGGCAAAGATGTGCTCGGGGGCGGCGTCGGCCACCACGTACATCGCCTCGGCGCCCCGGCCGGAGTACCCCGTGAAGTCACCGGAGCGGTCGAGGAACGCCACCGGACGCAGCGCCGCGGTCGCCTCGCCCTCGCCGACGAGCATCTCGAGGCCGGCGCCGTTCGCCTCCTCGAAGGTCGCGCAGTAGGAGCACGTGTGGTCGGCGTAGACGTCGATGACCGGCGCGCCGTCGGTCGTGCTGCCGGCTGCCCCGGACTCGCCGACGGTGATCGCGCCGTCCTCCGCGACGTTCTCCGGTACCGGTCCCGCGTACTCGTCGAGCGGGGACCTGGTCCCCTGCCAGACGATGTAGCCGATCACGCCGATGACGAGCGCCGCACCGGCGACGACCGCGACGATCGTGAGGATCTTGTTGCGGCGCGCACGCTTCGCCTGCTCGGCCTTGAGCTTCCGGGCGCGCTCCCGGGCGGCCTCGCGGCGCTCGTTCGCGGTGAGCCGGTCCTTGTTGGCCATGAGTGACGTCCTCCGGTGTGCAGTGGTCCTCCGCGACAGAGGCCGGAGGCCCGCCCAGACTACGACGCGACCTCGACGCCAAGGGGTCCCGGGGCCCCTTGGCCACCCCGATCGTGGCCGTTGTCTCAGCCGCTCGCCGGCCCCCACGCGCTCATGTCGGGCAGCGGCCACCAGCGCGGGTCGGAGGCTCCTCCCGCTAGGGCCAGCCCACCGGCGACGACGGCGAGGGCCAGGAACGCCGCGACGAGAACGATCCGGGGCAGACGTCCGGGCGCCAGCGTCGCCACGACCGCGCGCAGCCCCTCGCGGGCGTTGGACGCCGTCGGCGCGAGCCACACCCCTGCCACCGCGAGCAGTCCGGCCAGCAGGAGCACCGGGGACTTCGCCGGCTCCCCGGTGATCAGCTCGGCGCCGAGGACCACCGAGACCGCGAGGACACCTCCGATGAGGAGCCCCACCGAGCTCGTCAGGAGACCGACGAACCCGTGCCACGGCAGTCCCGCGACCATCCGTCCGGTGTCCGACGGGCGCGGGCCCCGGCGCAGCCGCGCCTGTCGCCGTGAGCCGACGGCCTGGCCCCACCCGGCGAGCAGGAGGGCGCCGAGCACGAGGACGACGAGGAACCAGCCGGGGGCGTGCGGGGCGATCGAGGCGAGGGCGAGGCCGGCGGAGGCGGCGACCCCGGTCCGTCTGGCCGGCGGCCGCGCCCAGGCGGGCGGGCGGCCGTCGTCGCCGAGGAACCCGGCGTGGGGGCTGCCCGACGGCGACGGCCCCGGCCCGTAGGCCGCGACGCCGTCCGGGCTGCGCCCGTAGGGCCCCGGATCGGCCTGCTCGCGGCCGGGCCGGTCCAGGGGGAGCGGACCGATCGCGCGCCGGCGCTCACGGTCCGGACCGCCCCGACCGCCGAGGGGTCGTCCGTCCGCCTGCTCCGGGGCCCCGCCGACGCCGTCCGGCGCCCCGGGGTGGGGGCTGCCGCCTGCCGACGGCGGGTACGAACGGGGCTGCTCGGGCCCGCGCACGGTGGACGGCGGAGCACCCGCCCCGGCCCGGCCCGGGTCCGCGGCGCGCGTGCGGCCGTCGCCGGCCCAGCCCT
>JBQDDG010000038.1:0-31688 GCA_052093225.1 Actinomycetaceae bacterium | reverse complement strand
GCTCGCGGACGGACGGATCGGCGCGCCGGTCTACACGGCACTCGATCGCCTGCAGTCCGCCTACGGGCTCGACCACGCCTGGATGCTCAACCGCGTCCAGGGCATCGAGGAGCTCGTCCGCAAGGGCGAGGTCGACGTCATGATCATCGACCACCGCGCGCTCAGCCCCGCACCTGACGCCGCCGCGATCGCCGAGTACCGAGGGGACTGAACATGGCTGACGATCTCGCAGTCAACGAGGAGACGATCACCGCCCTCAGGGGGCGGCACGACACGGTGGTCGACGAGACGAACGGTGTGGCCGAGCCGCCGAACGGCGAGTTTGGGTACGGCGGCCAGTACGTGGCCGGCATCATCGGCCGCGGCTCGATGTTCATCGGCAAGACGTTGCACCACAACGACGCGGCGTCGGCCATGCTGCAGCACGTCTGGGACACGTTCCAGGACGACGACGGCGAGGCCGCACTGATGTTCGACGGGACGGTCTGACCATGCCCATCGACACCGAGGTCACCGGCGACGCCGACAACGTGCTCGCCGTCGCCGACTGGTTGAAGACGGTCAAGGACGCGCTCGAGGACGGGTACGTCGAGGTCGATCTCGCGGTCTCGCGTGCGAACGAGGGCTTCCAGGGGGAGGCCGGGGCCGCCTACCAGATCTGGGCCGAGACCCTGCGCGAGGTCACCACACAGGCCTACGACGCCACCGTCACCGCCGAGCAGAAGGTGCGGACCTACAACACCCGGCTGCGCACCACACAGACCTGGATGGAGGATCGACGCGAGTACATGACGTCGATCGGCGTCGAGGTGTCCGGGTTCCTCGTCATCGAACCGGACCCACCCGAGGCGGTCGCCGCCTTTAACCCGCTCGACCTCACGCGACCGTTCTCCACGTACTCCGCGGAGATGGGACAGCACGCCGCCCAGGCGTTCAAGGTCCGGCAGTACAACCGGCTCCTTGAACAGGTCGAGCGCGAGTTCGAGGAACACGTCGAGTGGATCGAGACGGAGCTGGCCGCTGCGCTGACGGGGATGGAGGATGCCGACGGCCTCGAGACGATCTTCGGCCTGGTCCAGTCCGCGGCGAGCGAGACCCTCAGCCTCAGCGTGGACGCGTCCGCAGAGCGTTGGGAACGTCGCGCACAACAGTGGGACGCCGATGCGGAGGAGAGGCGCAGCCGCGTCCGGAGCGACACCCCGGAGGGACGCGCGGGCAAGGACTTCGACAGGATGTCGGCGGAGGAGTGGGAAGGGAACGCGCGGGGCAACCGCAAGTGGGCCGCCGCCGCGCGATTCATCGGCCGGAGCGTCCTTCCCGCGTACGGGATCGTCGACACGGGGCTCGAGCTCGAGAAGCGTGAGGACGACTCGACCGTCATCGTCGAGGGCGTGCCGTGGGTGGGCCCGGCGCTCGGCTCGGCCTACGAGACCTGGGTCCCCGAACACGTCCGGACGCGCGCGGATCGCTTCATCGACAACACGACCGACCCTTTCTTCGACCTGCTGCCGGACCCGATCTTCGGGCGCTGACGCCCCGGACTACGGTGGGCCGGTGAACGAGCAGCGGACCCACCGGCGCACCGCCGAACCCGCCCCCCGGCCGCCCGAGTGGGACCGGCCCCCCACGCGCTTCTGGCCCGAGGCGCTGCTCGTCCTCCTGGCTCTGGGGCTCGCCGTCGTCGCGTTCACCACGCCCACGAGCGGGTCCGTGCTCGCGCTCGTCGGCGCGCTCCTCCTGCCGATCGGCCCGCTCCTCGGGCTCGCCGCGCTCGTCGGCCCGCGCTCCCGACGCCGTCCGGGAACCTTGGTCGCGGCGCGCTCGGCCCACGGCTTCCTCACCGTCACTGCCGACCCCTCCATCTCCCGGCTCTCCCTGGCCGCGCTGCTCGCGGCCGGCCTCGCAGGGCCGTTCTTCGCCGTCGACGCCCTCCTGCTGAGGGGTGACGCCGTCCTGCCGCCCGTCTGGCTGACGATCCCGCTCTTCCTCGCCACCTTCGTCGGGCTGCCGCTCGCCTACGAGATCGGCCGGGGCCGCGTCCGCGCACCGGAGCTGACGATCACGCCGGACACGTTCGTCGTCGACTCGGTGATGACCACGCGAACGGTCATCTGGGGCCGGGTGCAGGCCATCGAGCCGCTGCCCGGCTCCGGCGCGCGGGTGCTGGTACGGAGCTCGGCCCCGATCGACCGCGAGCGGCGCGGGAGCACGGGGCGCGGACGGGCGACCACCGTCGTCGAGGACCCGCAGCTCACCGAGACGTTCTCCCTCGGGGCCTACCCGGGCGACCCCGCGGTCCTCCTGGCGGTGCTCCGCCGCTTCGCGGACAGCCCGGACGCCGCGGGGCAGGTGCTCACCGCTCCGGACCCGGGCGAGGTCGCGGTCGACCTCTGACCGCGCAGGCCGACGACCGCCGTCGGCCTCCCGAGCCGATCCTCAGCCGCCCGTGCCAGGCGTCCGCCGCCCAGGTCAGGCGTCGGCCGCCCGAGTCAGGCGCCCGCCGCCCGGGTCAGGCGTCGGCGCTGACGTGCTCGGCCAGCTGGCCGACGATCTCCTCCGCGTAGGCCTCGATCTTGGACCACTCGCGGAAGTCGCCCTCCATGCCACCGGCGAGACGGATGACGCTGCGCTCGCGCAGGCCGAGCAGCGAGGGGTCGAGGCGCCCGCGGAACGTCTCGTAGCCGAGCGGATCGATCGCGGTGACGAACCGGGCGGCACGCATGGGGTCCTGCACCTCGCCGTGCGGCACGCCCGCGAGCCCGACCGAGAACAGCCAGACGGGCAGGCTCCGCAGGGTCTCCGCGTGCGTGGTGACAAAGCTCCGCATCGCCTCGGTCCACTGCGTCATGTAGACGGCCGACCCGGCGACCACGGCGTCGACGCCGTCGAAGGAGGTGGCGTCGGCGGGAGCGACGCGGCGCGAGAGGTGGCCCGCACGGCGGAACACCTCGACCATCCGGTCACCGACCTCGTCGGTCGCGCCGTGCCGGGAGGAGGTGACGACGAGAATCTTCATGTCACCACGGTGCCCGCCCCGCCGCCGCGCGACCAGGGACCATCGTCCCCACCCACCTGCTTCGTCGAGATTGCGGTTCGTCGCCGTCGAGATTGCGGTTCGTCGCCGTCGGGCGTCCAGGTAGCCCTCCGAGGGTGCGGTGCGTCACCGCCAGGGGCAGCGGCCGCACCGAGGTGGGGCCCCACCGCAATCTCGGTGAGCCCCCACCGCAATCTCGGTGAGCCCGCACCGCAATCTCGACGAGAGCGGGTTGGGTCAGGCGCGCAGGACCGCCCCGTGCCTCTCCCCCACCTCGGCCACGATGCGCTCGCGCACGGCCGCGATGTCCTCGGCGGTGAGCGTCCGGTCGGGCGCGCGCAGCCGCACGGCCACGGCGTAGCTGACCTTCCCCTCGCCGACCTGGTCGCCCGCATAGACGTCGAAGAGGCGGACCTCCTCGCCGAGCTCGCCGGCCGCGGCGGCCACGGACCCGACGACGGACGCCGCCGGCTGGTCGTCGCTCACGACGAACGCGAAGTCCTCCTTGGCGGACGGGAAGGTCGACACGGGCCGCACCTTCACCGGGTCCGTGGGCGCGGACGTCAGGGCGTCGAGGTCGAGCTCGAACGCCGCCGACCGTGCCGGCAGCGAGAACTCCGCGACGACGCCCGGGTGCAGCTCGCCCGCGTAGCCGAGCACGACGTCGGACCCGCCCTCGCCCGCGCCGAGCCCGACGATCCGCGCGCTGCGGCCCGGGTGGAACGGCGCCCGGGCGTCGGCCACGACCTCGATCTCGACGCCGACGACGGCGGCGGCCGTGCGGGCCAGCTCGACGGCGTCGGCCCAGTCGGCGGTGCGCGCGGGGGCCAGCGGGCCGGCGGGCACCTGCGTGCCGCCGAGGACACCGGCGACGTGGCGCGGCTGGTCGGGTACGGCGCGCGCGAGGGCGTCGAGGGCCTCCGCGCCCGGCCGGCTCGCGGCGCTCGGCGTGGCCGTGGCGACCACACCGATGGGTCGCGTGACCATGCCGGCCTCGAAGACGGCCAGCGGGCCGGAGCCGCGCGAGACGTTGCGCCGCGCCGCCTCGAGCAGCGTGTCCAGCACGGAGGTGCGCATGGCGGAGGCGTCGTCGGCCAGCGGGTTGCTCAGGCGGACGACGGCGCGCCGCTCGTCACCCGGGTCCAGGCCCATCCGGTCGTGCACGTCGCCGATGAACGGGTAGGTGAGGACCTCGGTGAGGCCCGCCTCCGCGAGGGTGCGGGAGATGTCGCGCCGGCGGCGCTGCGCCGGCGTGAGCCCGCCGCCGTGCGGGGACGACGGCAGGATCGAGGGGATGGCGTCGTACCCGTCGAGCCGCGCGACCTCCTCGACGAGGTGGGCGCCGCCGGTGAGGTCGGAGCGCCACGACGGCGGGGTGACGGTCACGCGTCCCGCCTCCGCCTCCTCGACGGTGCAGCCGATGGCGGTGAGCAGCTCGAGCACCCGCTCGCGCGGGTAGTCGACACCGACGAGGCGTGAGGCCTGGGCCGGGTCGAAGTCGATCGGCGCGGGCAGGACCACCTCGCCGACGTCACCCACGGCCGAGTCGTCCGCCGTCCCGCCCCCGAGCCGGACGAGCAGGTCGACCGCGCGCTGGGCCGCGACAGGGGCGAGCAGCGGGTCCACGCCGCGCTCGAACCGCTTGGCCGCCTCCGAGGGCAGCCGGTGCCGCCGCGCCGTGCGGGCCACCGTGGTCTGGTCGAAGTGCGCGGCCTCGAGCAGCACGTCGGTCGTCGCGCCCGACACCTCGGTCTCGGCGCCGCCCATGACGCCGGCGAGGCCGAGCACGCGGGCACCGTGGCCGCCGTCGGAGTCGGTGATGAGGAGGTCCTCGGGGTCCAGCGTGCGCTCGACGTCGTCGAGGGTGGTGAGGCGCTCCCCCGCTGCCGCCCGGCGCACGACGACCGGTGCGACGACCCGGGCGAGGTCGTAGGCGTGCAGCGGCTGACCGACGTCGAGCATCACGTAGTTGGTGACGTCGACCGTCAGCGAGATCGGGCGCATCCCGGCGGCGCGCAGCCGGGCGGCCATCCACGGCGGCGTGGGGCGGGAGGGGTCGATGCCGCGCACCACGCGGGTGACGAAGCGGTCCGAGCCGGGGACGCCGTGGATCGGTGCGTCGTCGGCGAGCTCGACGGCGAACGCGCCGTCCGTCGTCGGCGGCACCCGGCCGCCGGGCAGGTTTTCGGCCAGACCCGGGTCGGTGAAGGACGCGCCGGTCGAGTGGTGGTACTCGCGGGCGACCCCGCGCATCGAGAAGCAGTACCCGCGGTCCGGCGTCACGTTGATCTCGAGGACGTCCTCGCCGAGGCCGAGGGGCCCGGCCAGGTCCGCGCCGACGGGCGGGACGTCGCCCTCGAGGAGCTCACCGAGGTCGATGATCCCCGCGTGGTCCTCGGAGAGACCGAGCTCAGCGGCGGAGCAGATCATGCCGTCGGAGACGTGCCCGTAGGTGGTGCGGGGGGCGATCGCGAAGTCGCCGGGCAGGACGGCGCCCGGCAGCGCGACGACGACGAGCTGGCCCGGGTACACGTTCGGGGCGCCGCACACGATGCCGCGGGAGGCGACGTCCGCGGGCTCCTGACCGGTGCCCGGGGCGTCGTTGTGCTCGCCGACGTCGACGCGGCAGTAACCCACCGTCTTGCCGTTGGAGTGGGTCTCCTCGACCCGGGAGAGCACGCGGCCGACGACGAGGGGACCGGTCACGGGCGCGGGCGTGACGTCCTCCTCCTCGAGCCCCACGCGGACGAGGTCGGCCGCGAGCTGCTCGGCGGTGAGGTCGGCGGGGAGGGTCGCGTGGTCGGCGAGCCAGGAGATCGGGACGTACGGCATGTCAGTTGCCCCTTCCGGTGGTGCCGAACTGCTTCGAGAAGCGGACGTCGCCCTCGACGATGTCGTGCATGTCCGCGATGCCGTGGCGCAGCATGAGCGCGCGCTCGACCCCCACGCCGAACGCGAATCCCGTGTAGCGCTCGGGGTCGATCCCCACCGAGCGGAGCACGGCGGGGTTGACCATCCCGCAGCCGCCCCACTCGATCCAGCCGGCCCCGCCCTTCTTCTGCGGGAACCACAGGTCCATCTCGGCACTCGGCTCGGTGAACGGGAAGAAGCTCGGCCGCAGGCGCGTACGGGCCTCGGGGCCGAACATCTCGCGCGCGAAGTGGTCGAGCGTGCCCTTGAGGTGCGCCATCGTCAGCCCCTCGTCGACGGCGAGGCCCTCGACCTGGTGGAAGACGGGGGTGTGCGTGGCGTCCAGGGCGTCGGTGCGGAACACCTTGCCCGGGCAGGCGATGTAGATGGGTGGCTCGCGGTGCAGCATCGTGCGCGCCTGGACCGGGGAGGTGTGGGTGCGCAGGACGAGGCCCTCGGCCGCGGAGTCGACGGGCTTCCCTGCCGGGTCGGTGATCTCGCCGACGTAGAACGTGTCCTGCATCTGGCGGGCCGGGTGGTCGACACCGAAGTTGAGCGCGTCGAAGTTGAACCACTCGTGCTCGAGCTCGGGCCCCTCGGCGATCTGCCAGCCGAGCGAGCCGAAGTAGTCGGAGACGTCGTCGATGATCCCGCTGAGCGGGTGGCGGGCGCCGGTGGCGCGCGGCCGGCGGACCGTGACGTCGACCGTCTCCTCGCGCAGCACGCGCTCGGCCTCGGCCGCCTCGAGCTCGGCCTGCCGGGCGGCGAGCGCCTGCTGCACGCGACCCTTGGCCCGGCCGAGGATCTTCCCGGCGGCCGGCTTGTCCGCCTTGTCCAGGTGCCGGATCTGCTGGTTCGCCTGCGTCACCGGCGATGAGTCCCCGACGTGCGCGAGCCGCGCCGCCTTGAGCTCCTCGAGGGTGCCGGCGTCGGCGAAGGCCGCGGCAGCGGCGGTCACGGCGGCGTCGATGCCGGCCTCGTCGAGCGGGCTCAGTGGCGTCAGATCATCGGTGGGCACGGTGCCCGATCCTACCGACGCGAGGTCGCTGCCCGCTCCGGGGGCCGGCGCGTGGTCAACTCCACTCGCCCTCCGCACCCGGGCGGTCATACGGTTGGGACATGACCGTTCCGACCGAATCCGATGTTCCCGGCCTCAAGAGGCTCGAGCCCAGCCCGAACCGACGCGGTGTGCGTGAGCACGTCGTCATCGTCGGCGGAGGATTCGGTGGGCTCGCCGCCGCCCGCGCGCTCAAGGACGCGGAGGTCGACGTCACGCTCGTCGACAAGAACCTCTACAACACGTTCCAGCCCCTGCTCTACCAGGTGGCGACGGCGACGCTGAACCCGGGCGACATCTCCTACTTCCTGCGCTCCGCGCGCGGCAAGCAGAAGAACCTGCGCGTCGTGCGCGGCGAGGTCTCCGGCGTCGACGCCGACGAGCACCGCGTGTGGCTCGCCGACGGTCGCCGCATCCGCTACGACCGGCTCGTGCTCGCCGTCGGGGTGACCGCGAACTTCTTCGGCACCCCGGGCGCCGACCAGCTGGCCTACCCGCTCTACACGCGCGCCCAGGCGATCCGGCTGCGCGACACCCTGTTCGCCCGGCTCGAGGCCGCCGCGCAGCACCCGGACCCGGGCGACGTGCGCGTCGTCGTCGTCGGCGGTGGCGCGACCGGCGTCGAGACCGCCGGTGCGCTGGCCGAGCTGCGCAACAAGGACTTCCCCGTGGCGTACCCGGACATCGACAAGTCCCGCATGCACGTCACGCTCGTCGACATGGCCCCCAACCTGCTCATGCCCTTCTCGGAGGGCAGCCAGCGGTACACGGCCTCCGCACTGCGCGAGCGCGGCGTCGACCTCCGGCTCGACAACGGCGTCAAGGAGGTCCGCTCCGACGGCGTCGAGCTCGCCGACGGCACGTTCCTGCCCGCGATGGTCGTCATCTGGGCCGGTGGCGTCACCGCATACGAGCAGGTCGGGTCCTGGGGCCTGCCGCAGGGCAAGGGCGGCCGGTTCGAGACGGACGAGTACCTGCGGGTCGTGGGGGTCGACGACGTGTATGCGGTCGGCGACGCCGCGGTCAGCCCCGACGGGCTCCCCCAGCTCGCCCAGCCTGCCATCCAGGGCGGCGAGTACGTCGGCAACGTCATCGCCGAGGAGACGAGCGCGGCGCGCGACCACCGTCCGGCGCCGCAGACGCAGCCCTTCCGCTACGACGACCAGGGCATCCTCGCGACGATCGGCCGCAGCTCCGCCGTCGCCGAGGTCAAGGGCCTGCCGAACCTCACCGGGTTCGCCGCCTGGACGATCTGGACCGGCGTGCACCTCATCTCGCTGCTCGGCCAGCGCAACCGGGTGGCCACCATGGTCAACCTGGGCTCGCGCTACCTCACGTGGCGCGGCGGGCACAACATCATCGTCGGTGACGCCCCGCCCGAGGCGCGCTTCCCGCGGACCCACGTCTCCGGCGGCAAGCCGGAAGAGGTGGCCGCGCAGTAGCCGAGGGGCGCCGGCCCTCGCACCAATCTCCATCGCGGGGGCGCCGCCGGCTACTCCGAGATGTCGGCGGTGCGTGCGCCGACCGCGGCGACCAGGTCGTCCGCCGCCAGCGTGATCCCGACGCCGTGCGCGCCCCCGCCGATCGAGACGGTGCGGCCCGCGACGGACGCGTCCGCGATCACGGGCCACGGCGTCGTCGCACCGAAGGGCGTGATCGTGCCGCGCTCGTAGCCGGTGACCTCGCGCGCCCGGTCGGCGTCGGGCATCGAGAGGCGCGAGACACCGAGGAGCGCCCGGAGCTTCGGCCAGGAGATCTGCCGGTCGCCGGGGACGAGGGCGAACACGTAGTGCGCGTCGTCGAGGCGCACCACCATCGTCTTCACGAGGTCGCGGGGCTCGACCCCGCGGGCGGCGGCGGCCTCCTCGAGCGAGCGGACCCGGCCGTGGCGCGTGACCTCGTGGTCGATGCCGGCGGCGCGGACCGCCTCGGTCGCTGGTGTCGTCGGGGGCTGCGTGCTGCCGTCGTCGTCGGTCACGGCCCGAGCCTACGGCCGGGCGCGGGCCAGGCCGCTCCGTGACCCGACCGCGGCGGGGCCCGTAGCGTGGGCGGATGCGTGATTCGGAACGACTGCGGCGCCCGGAACGACTCGGAGCCGTCGCGGACGCCGCTCTCAACGGTGCGGTCGTGTGCGTCTGGTACGCGATGCCCGACCACCTGCCGGGCAGGGGACGTCGCGCCGCGGCGAAGACGTTCCTGCTGCTCGTCGGCGCCCTGCCCTCCATCCGGCTCACTCGGCGTGACGACGGCCCGCAATTCCACGTCGGTCAGGGGGCGCCTCCCGTCGGCACAGCGCGTCGCGGGAAGCCGACCGCGCACGAGGAGCGGACTCCCGGCTCGGACGAGGAGGTCACCTCCGCGGACGACGGGGCCGGCACCGGCGAGGAAGGTCGCTCCTCGAGGATCGAGGCCGCGCTCGCCCGCCTCTCCCCCGCGGCCGCGATCGGCCTCGTCGGCGGGATCGTCGTTCTGGCGACGGCGGGGACGGTCGCCCAGGAACGGCTCCTCCACCGGCTCGGCGAACGGCTGGCTCGGCGAGGCGTGTCGTACCCGCACACGCGCGTGGGCCTCGCGCTCGGCGCCGTCGTCGCCGTCTCGTCGGTGGCGGGTGCCGCCGGATCGGGCCACGTCGGTGGCGGGAGCGGACGGGCCGGCCGCACGAGGCGTGACCTGCGCCATATTCGGGGCTAGCATCGCGGCATGCGCATCGACGAGGTCGTCCGCCGCAAGGGACACGAGGTCGTCACCATCCGCTCCGACGCGTCCGTCGGGGAGCTCCTCGACCTGCTCGAGGAACGCCGCATCGGCGCCGTCGTCGTCTCGGACGCCGACGGGCGCGTTGACGGGATCGTCGCCGAGCGCGACCTCCTCCCGCTGCTGCGCCAGGACGGCGCCACCGCCCGGCTGGTCAGCGAGGTGATGACTCGCGACGTCGTCACCTGCGCGCCCAAGGACGAGCTCGAGGCCCTTGCGCGCACGATGACGGAGGTGCGGGTGCGGCACCTGCCCGTCGTCGACGAGGGGCGGATGGTCGCCATCGTCTCGATCGGTGACGTGGTGAAGAACCGCCTCGACGAGCTGCAGGCCGAGCGCGACCACCTCGAGAACTACGTGCATGGTTGAGGGCCGGCTGCAGCCGGCCGTCGTCGACCAGCTCGACCGCACGGAGTTCCACGCGGCGCTCGCGGAGGAGCCGGACGGCACGCGGTGGATCGAGACGGGGTGGGACGTCGGCGCCGATGCCGACGCGCTGTGGCCCTGGATCCTCGAGCCTGCCCTCCTCCGTCGGTGGTCGCCGATGGTCCCGGACCACACGCTCGACGCGCCGGGGCCGACACGCGTGCGCGAGAACGACGCCGACGAGCCGATCACCGCCGAGGTCGTCGAGGTCGATCCGGGACGGCGACGGATCGAGCTGCGCGCCGGCGGCTCCACGCTGCGCTGGTGGGTGCGCGGCGTGGGCGACGGGCTCGCGAACGTCGAGCTGCGCCAGTCGGTGGCGGGCCCGCAGGGGGCCGCGGCGACGGCGGCAGGCTGGGCGATCTGCCTCAGCGTGCTCGCGGCGATCCACGAGGGACACGACGTCGAGCGGGTCGTCGGCACGGACGCGCTGCCCTACGGGTGGGAGCCGATCCGCGACGAGTACGCCCGGAACTTCGACGAGGTCTGACGGTCCTTCGCGGCTGCTCTCCGCCGTCGCCACCTGAGGACACCATAGGCGCGCCCACGCAGACGCCTCGCCCATGCATCCCGCTCACCCACACAGGCGCGACCACGCAGACGCCTCGCCCCGCAGACCCCACATCTTCCCGTTGAGAACACTGGTTGAGTCACGAGGACACCGACCAGGTCGGTGTCCTTGTGACACAGGCCGTGGTGTCGACGAGTCGGCGGCCGTGAGCCCCTGGATCAACTCGAGATCTACCTGATCCGGCGTGCCGACGCGCCGCTCCCCACAGGAAAGTCCTCGTCCCTCCCCCGCCCCGTGGCCGATGATCGGTGCATGGCCCATCTCGACGTCGCCGGCGTGACCTACGCGCTCCCCGACGGCCGCCCCCTGCTCGACGACGTGTCCTTCACCGTCGGTGACGGCGCGCGCGTCGCCCTCGTCGGCCCGAACGGGAGCGGCAAGACCACCCTCGTGCGGCTCATCACCGGCGACCTGCCGATGCAGGACGGCGCGATCACCCGGCAGGGCACGCTCGCCCACATGAGCCAGCTGGTGGGGCGCGTCGCCGGGGAGGAGACCGTGCGAGACCTGCTGCTCGGCGTCGCCCCGGAACGGATCCGACTGACCGCCGCCGCGCTGGACGCGGCCGAGCTCGCCATCATGGAGGTCGACGACGAGCCCGCACAGATGGCCTACGCGCAGGCCATCGCCGACTGGGGCGACGCGGGCGGCTACGAGTTCGAGACCACCGTGTGGGACACGGTGTGCACGGCGGCTCTCGGGCTGCCGTACGAGCGCGCCCGGTGGCGCGACGCGCGCACCCTCTCGGGGGGCGAGCAGAAGCGGCTCGTGCTCGAGGCCATGTTGGAAGGGCCCGCCGAGATCCTCGTGCTCGACGAGCCCGACAACTTCCTCGACGTCCCGGCCAAGGTGTGGCTCGAGGAGCGGCTGGCCGCCTCCGCGAAGTCCGTGCTGCTCGTCAGCCACGACCGCGAGCTGCTCGGTGCCTCGACGACCGCCGTCGTCACCCTCGAACCCGGCGCAGCGGGCGCGGTGGCCTGGACGCACCCCGGGTCGTTCCGCACGTGGCACGAGGCTCGCGAGAAGCGCAACGCCGACCTCGCCGAGCGGCTCAAGCGCTGGGAGGAGGAGCGGGCCAAGCTGCGCCGGCTCGTGCTGATGTACAAGCAGAAGGCCGCCTACAACTCTGACATGGCCTCCCGGTACTCCGCGGCCGTCACGCGGCTCGACCGGTTCGACGCCGCCGGCCCGCCCGAGCGCGTGACCACGGAGCAGGACGTCCGCATGCGCCTGGCCGGGGGCCGCACCGCCAAGCGGGCCGTCGTCGTCGAGGACCTCACGCTCCTCGACCCGGGGGACGCCGAAGGTGGTCGCCGGCTCATGGACCCCTTCGACGCCGAGATCTGGTTCGGCGAGCGGGTCGCGGTGCTCGGGTCGAACGGGTCGGGGAAGTCCCACCTCCTGCGGCTCCTCGCGGGAGGCGGCACGACGCCGGAGGCCGAGCACCTGCCTGTCGGCGACACCGTGGTCCCGCCCGTCCCGCACCGCGGGGTGGCGCGGCTGGGTAAGCGCGTGCGGCCGGGATGGTTCGCCCAGATGCACGACCAGCCCGCGCTCCACGGGCGCACGCTGCTGGAGATCCTCCACCGCGGTGACGAGCACCGGGCGGGCAGGGCGCGGGAGCAAGCGGCGCGGGCGCTCGACCGCTACGGGCTCGCGAGGTCCGCCGAGCAGAGGTTCGACTCGCTGTCCGGCGGCCAGCAGGCGCGGTTCCAGATCCTCCTGCTCGAGCTCTCCGGGGCCACGCTGCTCCTGCTCGACGAGCCGACCGACAACCTCGACCTCCATTCCGCCGAGGCGCTCCAGGAGGCGCTGGACCACTTCGAGGGGACGGTGATGGCGGTGACGCACGACCGCTGGTTCGCGCGGACCTTCGACCGGTTCCTCGTGCTCGGGGAGGACGGCACCGTGCGCGAGTCGGACGAGCCGGTGTGGGACGAGGGGCGGGTGGCCCGCGCGCGCTGATCGCCGCGGGCCGGCCGTCACTCGCTGACAGCCGCGCGCGCCGACCGCCGCGGGCTGGCCGTCACACGCTGACCGTCACGCGCTGAACGCCGCGCGCGCCGTCGTCCCGCGTGCCTACGCTGGCCGGATGACCAGTGTGCTGACCGTCGGCCACGGCCGCCAGAGCGCCGAGGAGCTGCTCGGCCTGCTGGGCGACGCCGAGGTCGCGCGGCTCGTCGACATCCGCTCGTTCCCGGGCAGTCGCCGCAACCCGCAGTTCGGGCGCGATCAGATGGAGCGCTGGGTGGCGGCCTCCGGAACCGAGTACCTGTGGCTGCGCGAGCTGGGCGGGAGACGCCGGCCGGTGGCGGACAGCCGGCACGTCGCGCTGAGGCACGAGGCGTTCCGCGCGTACGCCGACCACATGGAGACGCCCGAGTTCCTCGACGGGGTCGAGAGCCTGCTCGCGCTCGCCGAGGGGTCCGTGACCTCGGTGATGTGCAGCGAGACGGTCTGGTGGCGGTGCCACCGGCGGCTGCTCGCCGACCATCTGGTCCTGGTCCGCGGGGTTGCCGTCACTCACCTCATGCCCGGCGGTCGGCACACGGAGCACCGCCCCACCGACGGCGCGCGGCTCGACGGGGACCGCCTCGTCTACGACGACGTCCCCGGTGCACTCCCGGGCCTGTGACCGTCGGCGCCGAGACGCTCACGCCCGCGCTTCGCACCCACACGTCCCACGAGGACACGGGTTGTGTCACGAACACACCGACCTCGTCGGTGTTCTCGTGACACAACCCGTGGTCTCGACGAGAAAGGCAGGGGGAAGCGCGTCGGCCTCCCAGTTCCCGCGGTGCAGGCCCCTCAGACCTCGCGGTGCTGGGCCCTCGCGCTCGCGTAGAGGCACAGGGCTGTGGCGGTCGCCAGGTTGAGGGACTCGGCGGCGCCGTGGACCGGGACGCGGACGACGGCATCGGCGAGACCGCGCTGGGCGTGGGTGAGCCCGTGCGCCTCGTTGCCGATGAGCCACACGGTGGGCCGCGCGAGGTCGGGCGCGAGGAGGTCGGTCGCCGCGAGCTGGCCCTCGACGTGCAGGGTCAGCCCGTGCGCGCGGGCGAGGGCGCGGTCGGCGAGCTCGTCGAGGTCCCACTCCCCCTGGCCGTCAGCGGCGAGGACCTGCAGCCCTGCACCCCGCAGCTGCTCGATCGCGACCGCCACCTCCACGCCGCCCACGACGGGCAGGTGGAAGAGCGAGCCCGCCGTCGCGCGGACCACCTTGGGGTTGGTGGTCTCCACGCTGCCCGCGCCGAGCAGCACGGCGTCGGCCCCGGCGGCGTCGGCGGACCGGATGACGGTGCCGGCGTTGCCCGGATCGTTGGCCGCCACGAGCAGAGCAACCAACGAGGGGCCGGACCGGAGCACGGAGGCGAGATCCGGCGTCGCGCCGTCGGTCTCGAGGTTCGCCACCGCGACCACGCCCTGGGCGTCCGGGCTCATCGCCCTCAGCACCTCGGTGCTTCCCTCGTGCAGGTGCACACCGGCCTCGAGGGCAGCCTCGACGACGTCGTGGTGCCGGAGTGCGGCCTCCTCGGCCACGTAGACATCCCGGATGCGGTCCGGCTGGTGCCGGACGATCTCCCGGACCGCCTGGGGCCCCTCGACGACGAACTGGCCGTACCTGGAACGCGACGAGCGCCCGGACAGCGCCGCGACCCTCCGCACCCGCTCGGAGCGGGGGTTGGTCAGCGGTGCGTCCGGGCGCTCGTCGCCAGACATCGCGCCGGCGTCAGGCCGCGGAGGCGTTGACGTCGGTCGGCAGGGCCCTCTTGGCCACCTCGACGAGGGCCGAGAACGCGGCCGGGTCGGAGACCGCGAGCTCGGCGAGCATGCGGCGGTCGACCTCGACCTCGGCGATCTTCAGGCCCTGGATGAACCGGTTGTACGTCAGGCCGTCGGCACGGACCGCAGCGTTGATGCGCTGGATCCACAGGCGGCGGAAGTCGCCCTTGCGCGCCTTGCGGTCGCGGAAGGCGTAGGTCTCCGAGTGGAGGACCTGCTCCTTCGCCTTGCGGTACAGACGCGAGCGCTGCCCGCGGTAGCCCGACGCCTTCTCCAGGGTCGAACGGCGCTTCTTGTGGGCGTTGACCGCCCTCTTCACACGTGCCATGTCAGGTGCTCCTCAACCTTTGCCCGAGCCTCAGAGGCCGAGCATCTTCTTCACGTTACGGGCGTCGCCGCCGGTGATCTCGCCGTCGTTGGACAGGCGACGGACCTGGCGACGCGCGCGCTCGGCGAACTTGTGCACCTTGCGCGTACGGCTGTGCATGATCTTGCCGGAGCCGGTGACCCGGAACCGCTTCTTCGCACCGGAGTGCGTCTTGTTCTTCGGCATGCTTCCCTCTCGGTCGCGCCCTCGCGCGACGTCTGCGTACTTCCGGGACCTGTGTGGGCCGTCGGACGTTCCTTGCTGGCCGCTAGGCCGACGCCTTGGGGGCGTTCGGCTTGGGCGCGGCGGGCCGGGGCGTCGCCGACGGCTTCGGCGCTCCCGGCTTGGGTGCAGCGGCCGGCTTGGCGGTGGCCGGCTTGGCTGCGGGCTTGGCGGTCGTGCTCGACGACGCGGGCTTCTCCGCGCTCGACGACGACCCGGTGGACCCGCTGGAGCTGCTGCTCGCGGGGGCCGAGGTGCGCGGGGCAGCGGACGACGAGGAGGCCGGACGGGGTGCGCTCGTGCCCGAGCCCGTGCCCGAGCCCGTCCCCGTCCCCGACGACGCGGGGCGCGAGGACGTGGACCGCGCGGGACCCGAGGGCCGCGACGATGGGCGCGAGGTCGCGCTCGAGGGCCGCGACGAACCGCCGGAGCGGGCGGGGGCCGACGAACGGGGCGCACCGGTGGACGGTCGCGAGGCCGGGGCGGCGGGCTGCGACCCGGGCGGGGCCTTGGTGAAGACGGGGGCCTCGATGACGGGCGCATCGGGTGCGGCCTCGGGGGCCTGCGCCGCGGGCCTGCTCGCCTCGGCCTGCTTCTTCTCGTCCTTGTGCTCCGAGGTGGTGGTCTTGCGGGCCTCCTTCTCGGCGGCACGCTTCTTCAGCTGCTCGTTGTGCGCCTCGGACTTCTTCTTGTACGGGCCGATGACCATCGTCATGTTGCGCCCGTCCTGGCGCGGGGAGGACTCGACCGAACCGAGGTCGGAGACGTCCTCCGCGAGACGCTGGAGCAGGCGGATGCCCATCTCCGGGCGCGACTGCTCGCGGCCGCGGAACATGATCATCACCTTGACCTTGTCGCCGCCCTCGAGGAAGCGCACGACGTGACCCTTCTTGGTCTCGTAGTCGTGGGCGTCGATCTTGAGGCGGAACCGGATCTCCTTGAGCATCGTGTTGGCCTGCTTGCGGCGGGCGTCACGGGCCTTGACGTCGGACTCGTACTTGAACTTGCCGTAGTCCATGAGCTTCGCGACCGGCGGTCGCGCGTCGGGTGCCACCTCGACGAGGTCGAGGTCCGCCTCCTGGGCGAGCCGAAGGGCGTCCTCCACGCGGACGACGCCGACCTGCTCTCCGCCAGGTCCCACGAGTCGGACCTCGGGGACGCGGATTCGGTCGTTGATACGGGTCTCGCTGATGCTGAGCTCCTTGCTGGTCGGATGAGTCGGACCGACCGCCAGAAGCCATACGACAAAGGCCTCCGACGCAAGAGCGCGGAGGCCTGGGTGCGACGAGTCGCACGGGACGCGGCGGGCTGCCGCGTCCGACCAGATACCCGGTACCTGATGGTGCCAAGGTGGGATCTCTCCGCTTGCTCGCCGGTCGCACAGACGACCGGCCGGTCAACCATCGATGCTACCAGGGCTCTCACGCGGATCCCAGCGCCCGCGGACGTGCGGTGCGTCTCCCCCACGCCCGCCCGCCGGCTCGTCGAGAGTGCGGTTCGTCGTCGTCGAGACTGCGGTCCGGGGCCCCAACCGCAATCTCGGTGAACCCCCGCCGCAATCTCGGCAGGCCCCCACCGCAATCTCGGTGAGTCCTAACCCCCCCTCCGACGACGGGGCGGGGCTACTCCGCGACGAGGGCCGGGTAGAGCTCGAGCGAGTCGACGCCGTGGCGGAGCTCGTCGAGCTCGCCGAGCCGGGAGGAGACGCGGGCCAGCTCGGCCTCGAGGCCGGCGCGGTCGAAGCCCGGCCGGACGGCGAGGACCACGCGGAGCTCGGCCTTGACACCCGCCTCGAGGCGGACGCCGACGAGCTGGGTGGACCCCGCGAGGGCCGACGTGATGACCCCGGGCAGTTCCTCGTCCTCCCACGGCGGGGTCCACGTCTCACCGGTGGCAAGGGCGACGACGGCGGGCCGCCCCACGAGCACGGGCCGCTCGGACCCGGGGTCGAGGACGAGGATCTGGTCGCCCTCCTGCGCGGCGGAGGCGGCAGCCCGCATGCCCTCGACCGGCACGGGCCGCGCGCTCGGGTCCCACGCGCGCATCGCGTCGTAGCTCGAGAAGGCCGGCAGGGCGGCGCGTCCGTCCGGCGTCGCGACGGTGACGGACGCCGCGGACGCCATGGCGTCGGCCTGTGCGTCGCCCGAGATCTGCTTCTCGTGGCGCGCGACCTCGCCGCCCTCGGTGCCGGGGTGGGAGTGGGCCACCACGGGGACGAGGACGCGCCCGGTACGCATCTCGGCGACGACGTCGACGACCCGCCGCCCCGGGTCCTCCTGCGCGAGCGCGGCGGCCATCGCCTCGGTGACGGACCCGTCGTCGCCCGCGAAGGGGTTGGCCTTGAGCATGCGCCCCGCCCAGGCCTGTCCGGCGGAGTCGGAGACCTGCGAGGGACGACGGCCCGAGCCGGGGACGACCTCGCTCATACCCGGCCCGCCACGTCGAGCGCCTGCGGGAGCGTGAAGGCGCCGGCGTAGAGCGCCTTGCCCACGATCGCCCCCTCGATCCCGAGCGGGACGAGCTCGCGCAGGGCGGCGAGGTCGTCGAGCGAGGAGACGCCGCCGGAGGCCACCACGGGGGCGTCCGTGCGCGAGGCGAACTCGCGCAGGAGGTCGAGGTTGGGCCCCTGCAGCGTGCCGTCCTTCGTCACGTCGGTGAGCACGTACCGCGAGCAGCCGTCGGCCTCGAGGCGGGCGAGGACGTCCCAGAGGTCACCGGCGTCCTTCGTCCAGCCGCGGGCGGCGAGGGTGGTGCCGCGGACGTCCAGCCCCACGGCCACCTGCTCGCCGTGGCGCGCGATGACGGTGGAGGTCCACTGCGGGTTCTCGAGGGCGGCGGTGCCGAGGTTGACGCGCGTGGCGCCGGCGTCGAGCGCGCGGGCGAGTGACTCGTCGTCGCGGATCCCGCCCGAGAGCTCCACCGAGACGTCGAGCTCGGAGACGATGCGGGAGAGCAGCTCGTGGTTCGAGCCGCGGCCGAAGGCGGCGTCGAGGTCGACCAGGTGGATCCACCGCGCCCCGTCGGCGGCGAACTGCGCGGCGACCTCGGCCGGCTCGCCGTACGCGGTCTCCGAGCCGGCCTCGCCCTGGACGAGCCGGACGGCCTTGCCGTCGACCACGTCGACGGCGGGCAGCAGGGTCAGGGCCGGCGCGTTGCCGGCCGTGGGGGTCGTCATCGGGGTCCTCCGAGGTCGTCCACCCAGGTGCGCAGGAGGTGCGCGCCGGCGTCGCCGGACTTCTCGGGGTGGAACTGGGTGGCGGTCAGCGGGCCGTTCTCGACGGCGGCGACGAACGGCGCGCCGTGGGTGGCCCACGTGACCAGGGGCGGGGTGGTGCGGCCGTCCGCGAACTCGGCGGCGGGGTCGGTGAGCACGCCGTAGGAGTGCACGAAGTAGAAGCGCTCGGACTCGACGCCGGCGAACAGCCGGCTGCCCTCGGGCGGGGACACGGTCGACCAGCCCATGTGCGGCACGACCTCGGCCCTCAGCCGCTCGACCTCGCCGGGCCACTGCCCGAGGCCCTCGGCGTGGACGCCGTGCTCCGTGCCGGCGTCGAAGAGGACCTGGAGGCCCACGCAGATGCCGAGCACGGGGCGCCCGCCCGCGAGGCGACGGTCGACGAGCCGGGGCGCGTCGACGGCGCGGAGCTGGTCCATCACGGCGGAGAAGGCACCGACGCCGGGCACGACGAGCCCGTCGGCGGCCTCGACCCGCGCCGGGTCGGCCGTGAGATCGACGCGGGCGCCGGCGCGCTCGAGGGCACGCACGGCGGAGCGCACGTTGCCGGAGCCGTAGTCGAGCACGACGACGGAGGGCGGCGTGGTCGGCACGTCAGTCCCCCCGGCCGAAGAGTCGGCGCCGCGGCCCGCGACCGGTGACGTCGGCGGCGCGGATCGCTCCCGGGATCTCGTCCGGGGCGCGCCGCCCGAGGATGATGTCCTCGACGACGTCGTCCGCCCCCGCGATGAGCAGCCCGGGTGCCACGTCCTTTCCGGGCTCGCCGGCGTTCCACTCCCGGGCGACGACGTGGCCGGCCAGGCCGGTCTCCAGGCCGGTGTCGAGGCCGAGGTCCGCGGTGACGAGCACGACGCCGCGGCGCGTGATCGTCGACATCGCGGTGGCGAGCTCCTCGCCGGCGTTCTCGGCCGGCACGGGCGCCGCGATCTGTGCGTCCGCGGCGGTCAGCTCGTCGGCCGGCACCGGCTCAGCACCGTCGGTACCCGCCTCCTGCGCACCGGAGCCGACGCCATCGGTGGCCGCGTCCTGTGCACCGGAGCCGACGCCGGCGGCGGTACCGCCGGCGCCCGGCTCACCGGCCGCGCTCCCACCGGCCCCGGACCCGGGCGAGGGCGACATGCCGGGTGACACCGCGGCGTCGGGCGACACCTCGACGTCTGGCGCGGGCGTGGCCGGTGCGTCACCGAAGAGCTCGGCGATGTCCCAGTCGGTGTGCTCGGCCCTGGGCGGCAGCGGGCGCGTGACGACGACGCCGGAGCGCGACGGGACGGCGACCGCGTCGGTCATGCCGAGCTGCTTGCACGCCGCCGCGACGACGTCGGGCCGCGCGAACGGCGTGAGCACGATCGCGAGGCGGTCCGGGGCGGACGGCACGCTCACAGGGCGCCCTTCGTCGACGGGACACCCTTGACGCGCGGGTCGATCGTCACCGCCTCGCGCAGCGCACGGGCGAAGGCCTTGAACTGCGCCTCGACGATGTGGTGCGGGTCCCGGCCGGCCAGCACGCGCACGTGGAGGCAGATCGCGGCGTGGTGCGCGATCGACTCGAACACGTGCCGCGTGAGCGAGCCGGTGAAGTGGCCGCCGATGAGGTGCAGCGCCTGCGCCTCGGACTCGCCCGTGTGGACGCAGTAGGGGCGGCCCGAGACGTCGACGACGACGTGCGCGAGCGCCTCGTCGAGCGGGACGGTCGCGTCCGCGAAGCGCGTGAGCCCGACCTTGTCCCCGAGCGCCTCGCGCAGCGCCTGCCCGAGGCTGATGGCGACGTCCTCGACGGTGTGGTGCGCGTCGATCTCGACGTCACCGGTGGCCCGCACCGTGAGGTCGATGCCCGAGTGCTTCCCGAGCGCCGTGAGCATGTGGTCGTAGAACGGCACCGAGGTGGAGATCTCGGTCCGTCCCGTCCCGTCGAGGTCGACCTCGACGAGGACCTGCGACTCCGACGTGGTCCGCTCGACGCGTCCCGTCCTGCTCATGACAGCACCTCTTCCAACGCCGCCCGGAAGCGGTCGTTCTCCTCGGGCGTGCCGATCGACACGCGCAGCATCCCGGCGGGCCCTACCTCGCGGACGAGCACGCCCCGTGCCACTAGAGAATCCCACACCGCGTGGGCGTCCTCGAAGCGGCCGAACATCACGAAGTTCGCGTCGGACGCGGCCACCTCGAGCCCGCGGCCCCGCAGGTGCTCCACGAGGGCGTCGCGCTCGTCGCGCAGCAGCTTGACCTGCCGCATGAGGGAGTCGCGGTGGGCGAGGGCGGCGAGCGCCGCGGCCTGCGTGACGGCGGAGAGGTGGTAGGGCAGGCGGACCACCGTGAGGTGGTCGACGAGCTCCCGGCTCGCGGCCAGGTAGCCCAGTCGCAGGCCGGCCATGCCGAAGGCCTTGGACATCGTGCGCGCGACCGCGAGGTGGGGGTGGTCGGCGAGCAGCTCGAGCGCGGACGGCGTGCCCTCGCGGCGGAACTCGCCGTAGGCCTCGTCGACGACGACGACGCTCGCCGTCGGGCCACCGTCGGCGCCGGTGGGCCCGGTGGTGGCGGCGTGCGCGAGGAGCTCGGCCAGCTCCTCGGGCGGGAGCGCCGTGCCGGTCGGGTTGTTGGGGCTCGCGAGGAGGACGACGGCGGGGCGCAGCTCGGTCATCGCGGCGAGGGTGGCGGGCAGGTCCAGACCGAAGTCGGCCGCCCGGTCCACGGTGGCGAAGGCCGTGAGCGAGTCGCGGGCGTACTCGGGGTACATCGAGTAGCTCGGGGTCGCGGTCAGCAGGGTCCGCCCGGGGCCGCCGTAGGCCTGGAGCACGTGGAGCAGGACCTCGTTGGAGCCGTTACCGGCCCAGATCTGCTCGGGCGGCAGCTCGACGCCGGACTCGAGAGCGAGGTAGGCGGCCAGCTCGGCACGCAGGGCCGGGAAGTCGCGGTCCGGGTACCGGTTGAGGCCCACGGCCGCCTCGCCGACGGCACGGGCGATGTCCGCGACGACCTCGGACTCGGGGGCGAACGGGTTCTCGTTGACGTTGAGGACCACGGGCACGTCGATGCGCGGCGCGCCGTAGGGGGACAGCCCGGCGAGGTCGGCTCGCAGCGGCAGCCGGGCGGGTACTGGTCTCGTGCTCACCCCCCGATCGTAGGAAGTCGTGGGCGCCGGCGCCGCCCGGTCTCAGGACGTCGGCCGTGGCCCGGGCCACTCGATCGGCCATGGGGTGATGCGGCACACGCCCAGAACATGACGTGGCACAACCTTGACCTTCTCCCGGTGTCCGGTCTCACGTATCACCGAGGGGTGAGCGCCCGAGATGACACCGTTCTCCGGGCTAGCCTGGCTGGCGTGGAGCACATCTGGCACCTGGCGCACGCGGCGGACCTCGCAGACGCCCGTGAGACGGGCATGTACCGGGTCTCCACGCGCGGGCAGTCCCTCGAGAGCGTCGGCTTCGTCCACGGCTCCTACCCGGACCAGCTCGCCGCCGTCGCCGGCACCATCTACGCGGACGACCCGGAGCCGCTGGTGGTCATGGTCCTCGACCCGCACGTCCTGCGCTCCTGCGGGCTCGACGTCCGCGACGAGACGGACCCCGCGGACCCGGACGGCGGGTCCTTCCCGCACATCTACGGACCGATCCCGATGGACGCCGTCGTCGCCGTCCGTCCCGCGTCGTTCCACGAGGGCCGGTTCGTCGTCGGCTCCCCCGCCTGAGCAGCCGTCCCCACACCGTCGCCCGCCGCCGTTGCGTCCACACCCTGGCCGGCCCGTGGGCCGTGTTGTCCCTCCCCGCCCGTAGCGTGGCGGCATGACCACGGAGCCCACCACCGCCGTCGCCGAACCGGACCTCCGGGAACGTGCCGAGTCCGTCCTGCGCTCGCTGGTCGGGCGCGAGGACGCCGCGCTGCGCGAGGACCAGTGGCGGGCGATCGAGGCGCTCGTCGGCGGCTCGCGCCGGGTGCTCGTCGTCCAGCGCACGGGCTGGGGCAAGTCCGCGGTGTACTTCGTGGCGACCGCGCTGCGGCGTCAGGCCGGGGCGGGCCCCACCGTCATCGTGTCCCCGCTGCTCGCGCTCATGCGCGACCAGATCGCTGCCGCTTCGCGCGCCGGCATCACCGCGGTCACCGTCAACTCGACGAACGTCCAGGACTGGGACGACGTGCACGCCGGGATCGCGCGCGGCGAGGTCGACGTGCTGCTGGTCAGCCCGGAGCGGCTCAACAACCCCTCCTTCCGCGACGAGGTCCTCCCCCGGCTCGCGGCGGACGCGGGGCTCGTGGTGGTCGACGAGGCCCACTGCATCTCCGACTGGGGCCACGACTTCCGGCCCGACTACCGACGGATCCGCACCCTGCTCGCCGAGCTGCCCGCCGGCGTGCCGGTCCTTGCCACGACGGCGACGGCGAACGAGCGGGTGACGCGCGACGTGGCCGAACAGCTCGGCGGCACCGGGGACGTCCTCGTCCTGCGCGGGTCGCTCGACCGCCCCGCGCTCCACCTCGGCGTGGTCACGCTGCCCGACGACGCGGAGCGGGTCGCGTGGCTCGCCGGCCAACTGCCGGCGTGGCCGGGCTCGGGGATCATCTACACGCTCACCGTCTCCGCCGCGCACGCCGTCGCGGAGCAGCTGCGGGCCGCCGGGCACGAGGTCCGGGCCTACACGGGACGCACCGAACCGGCGGAGCGCATCGAGCTCGAGGCGGACCTCAAGGCGAACCGGGTCAAGGCGCTCGTGGCCACCTCCGCGCTCGGTATGGGCTTCGACAAGCCGGACCTGGCGTTCGTCGTGCACCTCGGCTCCCCCTCCTCCCCGGTGGCGTACTACCAGCAGGTGGGTCGCGCGGGCCGCGCCGTCGAGCGGGCCGACGTGGTGCTGATGCCGGGCCGCGAGGACCGCGCCATCTGGGAGTACTTCGCCTCCCTCGCGTTCCCGCCCGAGGACACCGTACGGACGGTGCTCGGCACGCTCGCCGAGCAGGGCGTGCAGTCGACGCCCGCGCTCGAGACCGCGGTGGACCTGCGGCGTACCCGGCTGGAGACCATGCTCAAGGTCCTCGACGTCGACGGCGTCGTCCGCCGGGTCCGGGGCGGCTGGGAGACCACGGGGGAGCCGTGGACCTACGACGCCGAGCGGTACGCCCGGGTCGACGCCGCGCGGCGCGCCGAGGCCGACGCGATGCTCGACTACGCGCGCCTCGAGCCGCCCGCCTGCCGGATGGCCGTGCTGCGCGCGCACCTGGACGACCCCGACCTCACGGACGGGTGGCGCTGCGGGCGGTGCGACCTGTGCGGCGGGATGGAGCTCGCGACGTCCGTCGACGGCGAGCTGGCCGACCGCGCGAGGGAGGGGCTGCGGCGACCCGGCGTGGAGATCGACGCGCGGCGGCAGTGGCCCTCGGGGATGGGCCGGCTCGGCATCGACCTCTCGGGAAAGATCCCCGAGGGCGAGCGCGCCGAGCCCGGCCTGGCGGTGGGGCGGCTCGACGGGGTCGGGCTCGCCGGCCCGCTGCGCGCGGCGCTCAGCCCGGCCGCTCCCGACGGCCCGGTGCCCGGTGAGCTCGTCGGTCCGCTGACGCAGGCGCTCACGGCCTGGGCGGGCGGCGCCGAACCGGTGGCGGGGATCGTCGCCGTCGACTCCACCACGCGCGGTCAGCTCGTCCGCGACCTCGCCGTGCACGTGTCCCGGACGCTCGGCGTGCCGATCGTCGGGGCGCTGCGGCCGGCCGAGGGCTCCGAGCCCGGGCGGCACGACGTCAACTCGGCGAGCCGGCTCGCGTCAGTGGTCCGACGTCTCGAGCTCGGGCTCTCCGAGGCCGCGCTCGCGGGCCTGCCCGGCCGCCGGGTCCTCCTCGTCGACGACTCCACCGACTCCGGCTGGACGCTCACCGTGGCCGCGCGCATGCTGCGCCGAGCAGGGGCCGACGCCGTCGTCCCGTTCGTCCTCGGGATCCGCTGAGAGGTCCTCAGTACCCGCCGGGCCGGTCCCCCGCCACCGGGCCGGACCCCGACGACCGGAGCCCCGCCGCCCTGCCGGACCTCGGCGACCGGCCGAGCGGCCGGGGCGGCGAGCGGCGCTCCGTCAGCCGCGGCCGGAGAATCGGCGCACGTTGACCGCGTCGGCGTGGGCGGGCAGGTCCTCGGCCTCGGCGAGCGCACGGAGGTGGGGTGCCTCGACGGCGAGCGCGTCCTTCGTGTACTCGATGACCTGGACGGGCTTGAGGTAGGCCATCACCGAGAGGCCCGAGGCGAACCTGGCCGTGCCGCCCGTGGGCAGCACGTGGTTCGAGCCCGCGAGGTAGTCGCCCAGCGGGACGGGCGAGTACCCGCCGACGAAGATCGCGCCGGCGTTACGGATGCGACGCGCCACCGCGGAGGCGTCGGCGGTCTGGATCTCGAGGTGCTCCGCCGCGTAGGCGTCCGCCACCTCCACGGCCGCGTCGAGGTCGTCGACGAGGACCGCCGCGGACTGCGCGCCGGAGAGCGCCGTGGCCACCCGCTCGGTGTGCCGGGTCGACGCGGCGAGCTCGGTGAGGTGCCGGTCGACGGCGTCGGCGAGCCCCTCGTCGTCCGTGACGAGCACGCTCGCCGCGGCCGGGTCGTGCTCGGCCTGGCTGAGCAGGTCGGCCGCGACGTGCAGCGGGTCGGCGGTCGCATCGGCGACGACGGCGATCTCGGTGGTGCCGGCCTCGGCGTCGATCCCCACCACACCTCGGACGAGACGCTTGGCCGCGGCGACGTAGACGTTGCCGGGGCCGGTGACCACGTCGACCGGCTCCGCGAGGATCTCCCCGTCCTCGGTCCCCTCCTCGCCGGCGGCGCCGTGGGCCAGCAGCGCGACGGCCTGCGCGCCGCCGGCAGCGTAGACCTCGTCGACGCCGAGCAGTGCGCACGCGGCGAGGATCGTCGGGTGCGGGAGACCGTCGTGGTCCGCCTGGGGCGGGGAGGAGACGACCAGCTGCTCGACGCCGGCAGCCTGGGCCGCGACGACGTTCATCACGACGCTCGACGGGTACACCGCGAGGCCGCCGGGCACGTAGAGCCCGACGCGGCGCACCGGCACCCAGCGCTGGTGGACGAGCCCGCCCGGGGTGATCGCGGTGGTGGTGTCCGCCGGGACCTGGGCGAGGTGCCCGGCCCGCAGGTGCTCGGCCGACCGCGCGAGCGCGTCGCGCACGGCCGGGTCGAGGAGCTCCATTGCGCGGGCGAGCGCCTCTGCGGGGACCCGCAGGTGGATCGGCCGGATCCCGTCGAACCGCTCGGCGGCGTCCCGCACGGCGACCGCCCCGCGCAGGCGCACGTCCTCGACGACCGGTGCGACGGCGTCGGCGGCTGCGCCGACGTCCAGCTCGGCGCGCGGCAGCGTGGCGGCCAGCTCGGCCCGGCCGAGGGTGGTGCCCCGGAGATCGATACGTCGCAGCATGCGCACATGCTAGGACGGCGCCGGTCCCCGGACGCGCGGCGCCCACGGCTGCTGGCACGATGGCGTCATGGCCGATCCCGTCGACGTCCCCGTCCGCCTTCCCGTGCGCCTCGGCCAGCTGCTGCAGCTCGCCGGCGTGGCCGACACCGGCGCGGACGCCCGCGAGCTCATCGCCGCCGGGGACGTCCGGGTCGACGGCGAGCCGGAGTCGCGCCGCGGGCGGCAGCTCGCCGGTGGTGAGCTCGTCGAGGTCCGCTCCGGATCGGGCATCGAGGCGCTGCGGCCCGTCGCGGAGCAGCCGCCGACCGCCGGGTAGCCACCCGCCCAGGCCTCGGTCGCAGGGGCGCGCCCATGCCTCAAGCGCAGCGACGCACCGCGGCCTCAGGCGTAGGGGCGCGCCGCGGTGACCGTGGCCGCGCCGTAGTGCCCGCCGAAGATCACGGCGTGCATGACGAGCATCGTCAGCTGATGCAGGCCCACGCGTTCGCGCCAGCCGGCCGCGAGCGGCGAGACCTCCTGGTACCCGGCGAGGATGTCGTCCAGGCGATCGACGCCGAACACGTCGAGCGCAGCGAGGTCGGTCTCGGCGTGCCCGCCGTGGGCGGTCGGGTCGATGAGGACGCCCGTGACTCCGGCGTCGCCTCCCGCCCACACGACGTTCCCGCCCCACAGGTCGCCGTGGAGCCGCGCGGCCCCCGGGCCCACGAGCGCGGGCTGGTCGTGGTCGAACGCGCCGTCGGCAAGCCGGTCGGCCACCGTGTCGAGCAGTCGCGCGCCGTCCTCGTCGAGCGCTCCACCGTCGAGGGCGCGCTGCACGTAGGGCCGCAGCTGGTACTCGGCGTAGAAGGCGCCCCAGCTCTCGAACACCGGCGGGTCGTCGTGGTCGTGCAGCGGCATGACGCCGGAGCTGCGCGGGACCTCTCCCGTCCAGCCGGGTGGGGCGCACCCGAGCGACGGCGCACCGGCGGCATGCGTGCGCGCGAGCCCGCGGCCGAACGTCGCGGCCGCCTCGGCGTTCGCGGGGGCGTGGTCGAGGCGGTCGAGATCGACCCAGCCCTCGCCCTCGTCGAGGATCTCGACGACGGGTGCCCCGCCGTCGTGACCGGCGGCGGCGAGCCAGCGCAGGCCGGCGATCTCGAACGCGAGCGTCGCGGGCGCGTCCCGCTTGCGGAAGGTCGCCATCGGACCATCGTCGCAAGGATGCCGCGGGCTCGCCGCGCGGGGACAGGAACCGGTGCCTGGTAGGCCGGAGTGCCGGTAGCCGCCGAGACCCGTCGGCTGATCGGCCGGAGTGCCGCTGGCCCGAAAGACCCGTCGGTCGGTGGGCAGGTACTCAGGTGGCCCGGTGCTCAGGCGATCGGGAGCTGCCGGCCGAGCTCGACTGCCGCGGCGAGCCGCATGATTCCGTTCGTCGCGGGCGAGACACCCTCGGGCGTGTGTGGACCGGCGCCGACGACCTCGCCGAGCACGTCGAGGTAGGACAGCCACCCCGCGGCGGCGGAGCGCACCTGTTCCTCGTCGGTGGCCGCGTACGTCAGCTCGAGCGCGTGGACCGAGGCGTCGTCGGTCGCGCGGACGGCGAGCACGACGTCCGCGGGCGCCTCCCTTGGCGCCTGCCAGCTCATGACGAGCCGCTCGCCCTCGACCACCTCGGTGACGACGAGCCGGGCGGCCGGACTGCGGCCCTGTTCCACGTCGATCTCCCCGAGCTCGCTGAGCGGCGCGTCGGGCGTGCCCAGCCAGTGCGTGACGATCTGCGGCGCGGTGAGGGCCACCCACAGCGTGGCGCGGTCGACGGACCACACCCGACGCTGCGTGAGCACCAGCCGCTCGCCGTCGCGCCGGAGGGAACCGATCTCGGCCAGGTCGATCCCGCCGTCGCTCTCGCTCATGGCCTCAGTGTGACGCACGCCGACTCACGCGGGCGCGACGCTGCCCAGGCAACCGGGACCGAGGAGGGCCTTGAGGTCCCCGTACAGGGCCGGCGAGGCCGAGACGCGGAACTTGTCCGCCAGCGAGAGCACCGTGTGGACCGAGGTGTTCTCGACGACGACGCGGACCTCGGTCAGCCCGGGGTGCTCGCCGAGGACGCCGCCCAGGCGGTCGACCATCGCGGGGTGGATCTTGTGCTCGGGCAGGTAGATCGTCAGCGGCCCGGTGGCGTCCTGCATGGCAGGGATCGTCATCGAGTCCGCGATGACCTGGACCTGGTCGTCGCGCACCGAGGCCCGCCCCTTGATCGAGACGATCGTGTCCTCGGCGAGCGCGTGGGAGACCCCGACGTAGGACTGCGGGAAGAACATCACCTCGATCTCCCCGGACAGGTCCTCGAGGGTGGCGATCGCCCACGGGTTGCCCTGCTTGGTGAGCTTGCGCTGGACGTTGGTGACGAGGCCGGCCAGCGTCACGCGGCGCCCGTCGACCGACTGCTCCTCGGAGTGGGCGAGCAGGTCGGTGACGTCGGTGTCCGCGTGCTGGCCGAGGGAGCCCTCGAGACCGGCGAGCGGGTGGTCCGAGACGTACATGCCCAGCATGTGCCGCTCGAACGCGAGCTTCTCGCGCTTGTCCCACTCGGGCAGGTCGGGGATCTCGATGTCGAAGCTGGCCTCGGCCCCGTCGACGGCGGCGAACAGGTCGAACTGGCCGTGGGCCTCGTTCCGCTTGACGTCGACGACGGCGTCCACCGCCTCCTCGTGCCGGGCGACGAGCGCCCGCCGGGTGTGGCCCAGGGTGTCGAAGGCGCCGGCCTTGATGAGGGACTCGATGGTGCGCTTGTTGCAGACCACCGCGGGGACCTTGTCGAGGAAATCCTGGAAGCTCGTGAACTCCCCCTTCTCCTCGCGGGCCGAGATGATGCCCTTGACGACGTTCGCACCGACGTTGCGGATCGCGCCGAGCCCGACCTTGATCTGGTCGCCGACCGGGGTGAAGTCGGCGGCCGAGGTGTTGACGTCGGGGGCCTGCACGGTGATGTTCATGTGCCGGCACTCCGACAGGTACAGGCCGAGCCGGTCCTTGTTCTCCTGGGAGTTGGTGAGCAGCGCGGCCATGTACTCGACCGGGTAGTGCGCCTTGAGGTAGGCCGTCCAGTAGGAGACCAGGCCGTAGGCGGCGGAGTGCGCCTTGTTGAACGCGTAGTCGGAGAACGGCAGGAGCACGTCCCACAGGGCCTTGACGGCGCCGGCGGAGAATCCGCGTTCGAGCATGCCCGCCTCGAAGGTGACGAACTGCTTGTCCAGCTCGGCCTTCTTCTTCTTGCCCATCGCGCGGCGCAGCAGGTCGGCCTGTCCGAGCGAGTACCCGGCGACCTTCTGCGCGATCGCCATCACCTGCTCCTGGTAGACGATGAGCCCGTAGGTGGTGCCGAGGATCTCGGACAGGGGCTCCTCGAGCTCGGGGTGGATGGGCGTGCTCTCCTGCTGGCCGTTCTTGCGCAGCGCGTAGTTCGTGTGGGAGTTCGCGCCCATCGGGCCGGGGCGGTAGAGCGCGCCGACGGCGGAGATGTCCTCGAAGTTGTCCGGCTTCATCTGCCGCAGGAGCGTGCGCATGCCGCCGCCGTCGAGCTGGAAGACGCCGAGGCTGTCGCCGCGCGCGAGCAGTTCGTAGGTGCCCGGGTCGTCGAGCCCGAGGTGCTCGAGGTCGAGCGGTTCCTTGCCGTTGCGGCCCATGTTGGTGATCGCGTCGTCGAGGACCGTGAGGTTGCGCAGGCCGAGGAAGTCCATCTTCAGCAGGCCGAGCCCCTCGCAGGTGGGGTAGTCGAACTGCGTGAGGATGAAGCCGTCGCGCGGGTGGCGCATGACGGGGATGACGTCGGTGAGCGGCTCGCTGGACATGATGACCGCGCACGCGTGGACGCCCCACTGGCGGGTGAGCCCCTCGATGCCCGTGGCCATGTCGTATACCCGCTTGGCCTCCGGGTCGGAGCCGATGACGCCGCGGAACTCGCCGGCCTCGGCGTAGCGCTTCGAGGACGAGTCCTCGATGTCCTTGAGCGGGATGTCCTTGGCCATCACCGCCGGCGGCATCGCCTTGGTGAGCTTCTCCCCCATCGCGAACGGGTAGCCGAGCACGCGCGCGGAGTCCTTGAGGGCCTGCTTGGACTTGATGACGCCGTAGGTGACGACCTGGGCGACCCGGTCGTCGCCGTACTTGTCGACCACGTAGTCGATGACCTCGCCGCGGCGACGCTCGTCGAAGTCGACGTCGAAGTCGGGCATGGACACGCGGTCCGGGTTGAGGAAGCGCTCGAAGATCAGGCCGTGCACGAGCGGGTCGAGGTCGGTGATCCGCAGGGCGTAGGCAACCATCGAGCCCGCGCCCGAGCCACGGCCGGGACCCACGCGGATCCCGTTCTTCTTGGCCCAGGTAATGAAGTCGGCGACGACGAGGAAGTAGCCCGGGAAGCCCATCTGCGTGATGACGCCGACCTCGTACTCGGCCTGCTTGCGCACGTGGTCCGGCACGCCGTCCGGGTACCGGTAGACGAGGCCGCGCTCGACCTCCTTGACGAACCACGAGTGCTCGTCCTCGCCCGCGGGCACGTCGAACCGGGGCATGAAGTTCGCGCCGTCGGCGGCCGTGTGGAACTGGACGTCGCACTGCTCGGCCACGAGCAGCGTGTTCGAGACCGCGTCGGGGTGGTCGGCGAACAGGTCCCACATGTCCTTGCTCGAGCGCAGGTGGTAGCCCGTGCCGTCGAACTTGAACCGGTTGGGGTCGTCCAGGGTGGAGCCCGAGTTGAGGCAGAGCATCGCGTCCTGGACGGCCTTCTCCTCCGACGTCACGTAGTGCGAGTCGTTGGTGGCCAGCAGCGGGGCGTCGATGGCCTTGGCGAGCTCGAAGAGCTGCGGCATCGTCTTCTTCTCGAAGGAGTTGCCGTGGTCCATGATCTCGACGTAGAAGTTCTCGCGGCCGAAGATCTCCTGGAGCTCGCCCGCCGCGCGGATCGCCTCGTCGGTCTGCCCGAGCCGCAGGCGGGTCTGCACCTCGCCCGACGGGCAGCCGGTGGAGGCGATCATGCCGGGCGCGTAGCGCTGGAGAAGTTCGCGGTCCATGCGCGGCCACTTGCCCATCTGGCCGTCGAGCGAGGCGTGGGAGGCCATCCGGAAGAGGTTGTGCATGCCCTCGGTGGTGCGCGCGAGCATCGTCAGGTGCGTGTAGGCGCCGGATGCCGAGACGTCGTCGCTCTTCTGCCAGTCCTCGCCCCAGCGCACGCGCGTCTTCTTGTCGTGCCGCGACGTCCCCGGCGTCACGTAGGCCTCGACGCCGATGATCGGCTTGATCCCCTTGGCCTTGGCCGCGCTGTACAGCTCGTACGCGCCGAACACGTACCCGTGGTCGGTGATCGCGACCGACTTCTGCCCCTGCCGCTCGACCTCGTCGACGAGCGCGGAGATCTTCGCGGCGCCGTCGAGCATCGAGTAGTCCGTGTGGACGTGGAGGTGGGCGAAGTCCTGCGCGGAGGGGGTGGAGGGCATGGACCGATCGTAGGTTCGACCACCGACGTCGAGGGGCCGGGTCCGTGGCCGCCGCAGGCTCCGCGGCGTGTCCCGGCGTGTCGGACGCGCAGGCCTGCCCGGTGATCACGGACCTCCCTTGTCTTCCCGCCCTGCGACCCGACGTCGCCCGAGCCGACCCCGGGCTCACGGACCGCCCTGGTGCGCCGTCGCCCGTGCTGGCCTCTCCGAACGGATCGCAGGCCGGCGCCAAGCCCGCCGTCCGCGTGCCGAGTCGTACTTCCCCACCGCGAGTCGTACTTCCCCAGCGCGAGTCGTACCTGCCAGGTCGACTCGTACCCCCTGAACATACGAATCGACCAGGACGGTACGACTCGGCACCCGAGAGTACGAATGGGCGCAACGGGAGCACCAGGAAGGAACAACTCGGCACCCGAGAGTACGAATGGGCGCAACGGGAGCACCAGGAAGGAACAACT
>JBQDDG010000037.1:19550-32520 GCA_052093225.1 Actinomycetaceae bacterium | reverse complement strand
GACGAGCTCGAGCTGCTCGACGCCCCCCAGGACGCCGAGGCCGCCGCCGAGTGAGGCCGCCGCGGCGCGTGCTCCCGAGCTACGTCGACACCTGCTGTTCACCCGCTGTTCCCGGCGTGGACCCATTGCCGATCATGGGGGTGTGGAGCCTCACCGCGGTCGGCTGTGTACGGCCGATGACGGGCCGCGCGGTGCGGCTAACCTCGCTCCTGTGGTGTGGGCGCGACCTCGCGCGCCCTGAGGATCTGGGGAGGACCGGGTATGGCGTGGTGGCGTCGTCGTCGTAACGACGACGCCGGTGCACCCCGGGACGCGTCCTTCGCCGCCGAGCCCCAGGCCACGATGCCGGCCGAGACCGAGGACCACCCGGGCGCGCAGCCGTCGCCGGGTCGCCGATCGGCCTCGCGCAAGGAGCGCTCCGGGGCCGACAGGACCGCCGGACGGGGCCGCCGACGCCGGTCCGTCGCCGCCGGCGCCGCCCTCGCCGTCGCCTCCACCGGCATCGTCGCGGCCGCCCTCGCCTACGACGGCGAGCCGGTCGCGGACATCGAGCTGCACGACGGCGGGGTGTGGGTGACGAACTCCGACGAGCTGCTCGTCGGCCGCGTGAACTACCCGGTGCAGGAGCTCGACGGCTCCGTCACCGCGGCCTCCGCCGACGTCGACGTCCTCCAGGAGGGGTCCACGGTCCTCGTCGTCGACCACGGGGCGGCGCTCCTGCAGACCCTCGACCCCGCGACGGTCTCGACCGGCGCCGGCGCGGTGACGATCCCCCGCGGCGCCGACCTCGGGCTCGGCGGGTCGACCGTCGGCATGCTCGAGCCCGGTTCCGGCGCCCTGCGCTCGGTGCCCGTCGAGCAGGTCGGCATGCTGGGGGACACCGAGGCCGCCCCGCAGGCCCACGTGGGCGCCGAGGGCGAGCTCGCCGTCGGCACCGACGGCGCCGTCCACGGCCTGTCCGTCACCGACGCCACGATCACCACCGTCCCCGCCGGCGCGGCGCCACCCACCGCGGACCTGCCGGAGGCCCCCGAGTCCGGCTCCGAGGCGCCGACCGCCGATCCTGAGCCCGAGCCGGAGGAGGAGAGCGAGGACGAGACCGAGGCGATCGAGTCCCGCTCCCTCGGGCTCGACCCCGCCGAGCTCGGCGACGCGGAGTCCGTCGGGCTCACCGCCGTCGGGGACCGCCCGGTCGGCGTCGTCGTCACCGAGGACGAGGAGCGCCTCCTCGTGCTGCGGCCCGACCGCGAGCCGCTCGACCTCACGGCCTACGACCTCGACCTCGCCGAGCTGGCCGTCCAGCAGCCGTCGGGCCGCGGGGACAGCGTCGCGCTCGCCACCCGGGACGCCCTCGTCCTCGTGCCCATGGACGGCGACGAGCCGACCATCATCCGCTCCGAGCTCGCCGGCGTGCCCGCCGAGCCCGTCGTCGTCGGCGACTGCGTCCACGGCGCGTGGGCCGGGACCAGCGGCTCCTACCTCGTCCAGTGCGGGGACGCCGATCCCGTCGACGCCGACGTGCCGCTGCAGGGCAGCGCGCACGAGCTGCGGCTGCGCACCAACCACGGGCTCGTCGTCCTCAACGACACCCTCACCGGCACGGTCTACCTCCCGCAGGAGGAGATGGTGCTCGTCGACAACTGGGACGACACCACCCCGCCCGAGGGCGAGTCCGAGGAGGAGACCGAGTCGACCGAGGACCGGCTCGAGGACCAGCCGCTGGACCGCGAGGAGGAGAACCGCCCGCCCCGCGCCGTCGACGACGCGCTCGGGGTGCGCCCGGGCTCGGTGACGGTCCTCGAGGTCCTCGCCAACGACACGGACCCGGACGGCGACCTGCTCACGGTCACCGAGTTCGGCGAGGTGCCCGAGGACGTCGGCGTCATGTCCTCGATCATGGGCGGGCGCGCCCTCCAGATCGCGGTGCCGGAGACGGCGTCAGGCCAGGTGGCGATCCCGTACACGATCACCGACGGCCGCGAGAACGGCGAGGCCGAGGCCACGATCACGCTGCGCGTCGTCCCGCGGACGGAGAACAACGCGCCCCAGGTGCGCGAGGACCGCGACCCGCGCCTGGACCTCGCCCTCGGCGGCACCGGCGAGATCGACGTGCTCGCCTCGATGGTGGACCCCGAGGGCGACGAGATGCTGCTCGCGGGCGCCCAGACGGACTCCGACGACGTCGTCCACTTCACCCCCGACGGCCGCCTCACCTTCGTCGACACCGGCACGAGCTCGGGCCTCAAGGAGGTCACGGTCACCGTCTCCGACGGCACCGACGTCACCGAGGTGGTCGTCCCGGTCGAGGTGCACGACGCCGAGAACCTCCCGCCGCGCGCCGTCAACGACTACCTCTCCGTAAGCGTCGGCGAGGAGGCCGTGCTCGACGTCCTCGCCAACGACGTGGACCCGGAGGGCGAGCCGCTGCGCCTCGGCTCCGTCACCGCCTCGGACGTCGCCGAGGTGACGCCGGACTACGACACGGGCACGATCCAGGTCACCGGCACCACCGAGGGCACGAACTACCTCGAGTACGTGGTGGCGGACTCGGGCGGGCAGGACACGACCGGGCTCGTGCGCCTCGACGTCGTCGAGCCGGACACCGAGGCGCCGCCGGTCGCCGTGCGCGACACCGCGCTGCTGCCCGCGGGCGGCTCCGTGCTCGTCGACGTGCTCGCCAACGACGAGGACCCGGCGGGCGGGCTGCTCGCCGTCCAGCAGATCGACGTCCCGGCCGGCTCGCCGCTCGTGGTCTCCGTCCTCGAGCACCGGATGCTCCGGATCACCTCCACGCAGACCACCGCCGGGCCCCAGCGCCTGACCTACACGGTCTCCAACGGCGACGCGACGGCGACCGGCGAGGTGGTGGTCCTGCCGATCCTCTCGGACGTGGCGCCGCAGCCGCCCGTGGCCGAGCCCGACGTCGTCGACGTCCGCGCCGGCGACTACGTGACGATCCCGGTCCTGCAGAACGACTCCCACCCGCAGGGGCTGACCTACACGCTCGACGCCGAGCTCTCGGAGGTGCCTGACCGCTCGCGCGGCCACTTCTTCACCTCCGACCAGGTGGTCCGCTTCCGCGCCCCGGAGACCCCGCAGACCGTCAACGCCGTCTACTCCGTGACCGACGAGAACGGGAACTCCGCCTCGGCGCTGGTCACCGTGCGGGTCCAGGCGGCGTCCGAGTCCAACTCCGCCCCGCTGCCCGAGCCGATCGAGACGCGGGCCTTCGGCGGCGAGCGGATCCGCATCCAGGTGCCGATGTTCGGGATCGACCCGGACGGCGACTCCGTGCAGCTCCTCGGCGCCGGCACCGCCCCGCAGCTCGGCCGCGTCGTCGAGGTCGGCGCCGGGTACCTCGACTACGAGGCCTACGGGCAGTCGTCGGGGACCGACACGTTCACCTACTCGGTGCGCGACCGGCTCGGTGCCGTCTCCTCCGCGCAGATCCGGGTCGCCGTCGTGCCCCCGCCGCTGTCGAACTCGAGCCCGCAGGCGCAGGACGACTCCGTCCAGGTCAGGCCCGGGCGCGCCGTCGACGTCGACGTGCTCGGCAACGACACCGACCCGGACGGCGACCCGCTCTACCTCGCCGACGAGCCCGACGGCGGCCCGTTCGACGACCTGCCCGAACTCTCGCCCGAGCCCACCGACCAGAACCAGGTACGGGTGAGCACGCCGGACGAACCGGCCCAGTTCTCGCTCGTCTACCGGGTCTCGGACCGCCGCGGCGGCCTCGACTCCGGCGTCGCCACCGTCGACGTTACGCCCGACGCCCCGCTGCTGCCGCCGCTCGCCCGCGACGACCTCGTCGCGCCCGCGGACATCATCGGCCACGACATCGTCACCGTCCCCGTCCTCGCGAACGACTCCGACCCCGACGGCACCGCCGACGCCCTCACCGTCGACCTCGTCGACCCGCCCGAGGGTGCGAGCGTGGCCGGGAACAACATCCAGGTCCCCGTCCTGCCGACCCGCCAGGTCCTCACCTACCGGGTGACCGACCCGGACGGGCAGGAGGGCTACGCCTTCGTCGACGTCCCCGGCTCCGAGGACACCGGCCCCGTGCTGCGCACGAACGTCGACCCGATCGAGGTCCACTCCGGCGAGCGCCTCGAGATCGACCTCGACGACTACGTCGTCGCGCCGTCGGGGCGTCCGATCCGGCTCACCGACGAGACGCAGGTCTCGGCGACGAGCTCCGACGGCTCGAGCCCCGTCGTCGACGCGACCACGCTGCAGTTCACCTCCGCGCCGGACTACTACGGGCCCGCCTCCATCACGTTCGAGGTCACCGACGGGGACACCGCGCAGGACGGGCTCAGCTCGCGCCTCACGCTGCCGATCACGGTGGTCCCGGACGGGGTCAACATCCCGCCGACCTTCCGCGGCGGCGAGCTCGAGGTGGTGCCCGGCGAGGACCCGGAGTCGATCAACCTGCGCTCGGCGATCGACGACCCGGAGGACTTCTCCTCGCTGCGGCTCGAGGTGGCCGAGGAGGTGCCGGACGGGCTCACCGCGAGCGTGGAGGGCCACGAGCTGAGCGTCGAGGCCGACGTCGACGCGGTCCCGGGCCAGACCCTCGACCTGCCGATGACGGTCTCCGACGGCGTCAACGACCCGGTCCCGGGCGTCGTCCGCGTCCACCTCACCGCCTCGAACCGGCCCCTGCCGTCCGTGCCCGACGTCGACCTCGGCGAGGTCGAGCAGGGCGAGACGGAGACGGTCGACATCCTGGCCGGCGCGATCAACCCCTACGCCGAGGACGGCGAACCGCTGACCATCGTCTCCGCCGCCGCGGAGCAGGGCGTCGCGCTCGTGGACCACTCGCTCACCGACGTCGAGGTCACCCCCGACGAGGACTTCGTCGGCCCGCTCACGGTGCGGGTCACGGTCGCCGACGCCACCGGCCTGCCCGAGCGGCAGGCGGAGGCCCGCATCAGGATGAACGTCGTCGGTGCCCCCGGCGCCCCGGCCCCGCCGCGCGTCCAGGAGGTCCAGGACGGCGCCGTGGTGCTCACGTGGGCCGCACCGGTGGCGAACGGCTCGCCGATCACGGGCTACACCGTGGACACGGCGGGGCACCGCCAGGAGTGCGCGACGACGACCTGCACGGTCTCCGGCCTCACCAACGGCCAGGAGTACACGTTCACCGTGATCGCGACCAACGAGGTCGGCGACTCCGAGCCGTCCCCGCCGTCGGCGCCCGCCGTCCCGGACGTGCGCCCGGAGCGCCCGGACGCCCCGAGCGCCGAGCGGGGCGACGGCCAGGCGCAGGTCGACTGGGAGGTCCCCGTCTCCCGCGGCACCCCGGTCGAGCGGTACGACGTGCAGGTCAGCCCCGCCGTCGGCGGTGGCCAGATCTCGGCGACCGGGACCAGCCACACCTGGTCCGGCCTCACCAACGGCACCTCCTACACGTTCCGCGTGCGCGCCCACAACGGCGCCGACGAGCCGTCGGAGTGGTCCGCCTGGTCCGAGGCGGTCGTCCCGGCCGGACCGCCGAGCGCGCCCGGCGCGCCCGACGTCCAGCGCGTCGACTCACCGATCACCGCCCAGATCACCGGGTCCTTCGGGGCCGCGGACGCCAACGGCTCGCCGATCACCGGCTACGAGGTCGTCATCTACCAGGACGGCGCCGAGTTCTCCCGGTTCACCACCCAGGACACGTCCTTCACGCAGGACGCGCCCGAGGGGCACGACTACTCGGTGGCAGTGACGGCGACCAACGACGTCGGGCCCGGCGCCACGAGCCCGCGCTCGGGCACCGTGCGCTCCTTCATCCAGCCGACCGCCCCGGGCACGCCGACGGCCACGGCCACCGGGGACGACGGCCGTATCGAGCTCAGCTACTCCGCGGCCGACCCGCGCGGCGACCAGATCGACCGCTACGAGGTCTCCCGGAACGGCGGCGAGTGGCAGACCCTGCCGGGCGACGCCGTCACCGGCCTGACCAACGGCAGCAGCTACACGTTCCGCGTGCGCGCCTGCAACACCTACTGCGGCGATCCCTCCGGCGCCTCGTCGGCGGCGATCCCCTACGGCCCGTTCGGCAACCCGACGATCGAGGTCACTGCGAGCACGCCGAGCGAGTACGGCGGCACGGCGAGCGTCGAGGTGAGCTGGTCCGTGCCGGACGGCAACGGGCGGCCCGTCTCCCGGGCGACGGTGAGCGTGGGCGGCGAGACCTACGACGCTCTCGCGCAGGACAGCGCCCGGATCAACCCCGCCGACTGGAGCACCCGCTACGAGGCGACCATCACCGTGGTCCGCGACGACGGCTCGAGCACCACGCGCACCGCGTCCGACGCGGCGAGCACCGGGGCCGAGCCGGACCGGCCGACCCGCTCGGTGACGATCGTGCGCGACCGCGACGCCCGCGGCCAGCCGGGCACGCCCCCGTGCGCGGACGAGAACAGGGACTGCGCATTCCTCGACTTCACCTACGACGGGTTCGAGCACTGGGGCGACGAGGCGCCGTACGAGATCCGCTGGTACGACGACGACGGACAGTACGGTCTGATCGACCCGACCGACAGCTGGGCGAACCCGGAGACGGGCTGGAACCCGCCCGGCGACTCCGGCCGTCACGAGGCGTCCCGCTACCAGGGCAACCCCGTCACGCTCACGCTCGAGATCAGGAACCGCCACGGCGACGTCGTCGCCTCCGACACCCACCTGGTGGTCCCGTAGCGGCGCTCGCCCGGCCCACCTTCGTCCTTCCCTCCCTTCCGCACCTCCGAAAGGACCCCATGACCGCCGTCCCCGTGCTCGACCGGCTCACCGAGGACCAGGCCGCCTGGTACGCGAGCACCTTCGACCGCATCGTCGACAACGTCGGCCGGTCGGTCGTCGGCAAGACCGGCGTCATCCGGCTCGTCGTCACGGCCCTGCTCGCCGGCGGCCACGTCCTGCTCGAGGACAACCCGGGCACCGGCAAGACCCAGCTCGCGCGGTCCCTCGCCCAGACGCTGCGGGCCACGAGCTCGCGCATCCAGTTCACGCCCGACCTCCTGCCATCCGACGTCACCGGCGTCTCGATCTACGACCAGGACAAGAAGACCTTCGAGTTCCACCGCGGCCCGATCTTCGCCAACGTGGTCCTCGCCGACGAGATCAACCGCGCCTCCCCGAAGACCCAGTCCGCCCTCCTCGAGGTGATGGAGGAGGGCCGCGTGACGGCGGAGGGCGCCACGCACGAGGTCGGCGACCCGTTCATCGTGCTCGCCACCCAGAACCCCATCGAGCAGGCCGGCACCTACGCGCTGCCCGAGGCCCAGCTCGACCGGTTCCTCATCAAGACCTCGGTGGGCTACCCGGACCACGAGTCGACCGTCGCCATCCTCACCGGCTCCCACGTCCGCGACCGCGCCGCCGAGCTGCGCGCCGTCGTCACGGCCGAGGTCGTCACCGAGATGGTGCGCATGTCCGGCCGCGTGCACGTCGACGCCGCCGTCGCCGACTACATCTCGCGTCTCGTCACCGCCACGCGCACCGCGCCCGGCGTCGAGGTCGGCGTCTCCGTGCGCGGCGCGCTGGCGCTCGTGCGCTGCGCCAAGACCTGGGCCGCCTCGCAGGGCCGCGGCTACGTCCTGCCCGACGACGTCCGCGAGCTCGCCGAGCCCGTCCTCGGCCACCGCATGGTGATGGAGGCCGAGGCCCAGTTCGACGGCGCCACCGCCGTCGGCGCGCTCGGCACCGTGCTCGAGCAGGTCGAGCCGCCCGCGCACCGCCAGGTCCCCGGCGGCCACGACCGCCCGTGAACGCCTCCCGCCCCGACGTGCCGGAGGCGATCGAGTCCCACGCCGTCGTCCACGGCTCGGCGTCGGGCGACCGGGCCGCCTCGGCCTCCTCCCCGCACACCGGTTCGCCGCCGACCGGGCCCTCGCCCGGCTCGGCCCACTCGCCGTACTCGATCGGCCAGATGACCTCGGGCGGGTCGACGACCGGCCGGTGGCGCACCTCCGCGCGCTCCAGGGTGGGCGCCCTCCCGGGCCTGACCACCGCGCTCGAGCGGACCATCGGGCCGCGCCGCGAGATGGCCCGCGTCCTCGGCGGGGTCTCCGCGCTCGGCTGGACCGTGCTCGGGCTCGGGCTGGCCGCCCTCGTCGTCGCCCTCGTGCTGGGCTGGGGCGAGGCCATGGCCGGTTCGGTGGCGCTGCTCGCCCTGTTCGCCGTGGCCGTCGCCTTCACGATCGGCCGGCAGAGCTACTCCGTCGACCTCCGGCTGTCCGACCGGCGCGTGACCGTCGGCGACCGCGCGCTCGCGGGTGTCATCGTCACCAACACCGGCTCCCGGTCCACCGCGGCCGCCCGCCTCGAGGTGCCCGTCGGCCCCGGCCAGGTCGCGATCCCGCTGCCCGGGCTGTCCGCCGGGGGCTCGGTCGAGGAGCTGCTCGCCGTACCCACCCAGCGGCGCTCGGTCGTCGAGATCGGCCCCGCCCGCACCGTGCGCGGCGACCCCCTCGGCCTCCTGCGCTCGGCCCGCACGTGGACCGAGGTGCTGGAGATGTTCGTCCACCCCCGCACCGTGCGCCTCGCCTCGGCGTCCGCCGGGCTGCTGCACGACCTCGAGGGCCGACCCACCACGGACCTCACGGAGTCCGACCTCTCGTTCCACGCGCTGCGCGAGTACACGCCCGGCGACGACCGGCGCTACATCCACTGGCGTACATCCGCCCGCACCGGCAAGCTCATGGTCCGCCAGTTCGAGGAGTCCAGGCGCAGCCACGTCGTCGTCGCCGTGTCCACCTCGGCCGCCGACTACGACGACCCCGACGAGCTCGAGACCGCCGTGTCCGCCGTCGGCTCGCTCGGCCTCCAGGCGATCACCGAGGACAAGGAGCTCACCGTCCTCACCACCGCGCGGCAGCTGCCGGCCGTCTCCGCGCGCACCCTGCTCGACAACCTCACCCGCCTCACCATGACGCCGACCCGCACCCAGGTCGTCGACATGGCCCGCGAGGTCGCCCTCTCGCACGCCCGCGCCACCCTCGCCGTCCTCGTGTGCGGCTCGCCGGTGCCGCTGCGGGACATCCGGGCCGCCGGCTCCGTCCTGCCCGTCGGCATGCGCGCGCTCGCCGTGCGCGCCGACGCCTACGTCGAGCCGAGTGTCGCCGCCGTCGGACCGGTCACGGTCGTCACCGTCCCGAACCTCGACGCGCTCACGCGCGGGCTCCACATGGCGGCCCTGTGAGCGCGGCCGACGGCCTCGAGGCCGGCCGGCAGACCCGGCTCCAGAGCGAGGCGCTCCAGTACCGGGCGGGCGCGCCCACGCGGGCCGCGCTCCGGCGTCGGGTCCGGATGCGGGTGTGGGACACGGTCGCCGTCCCGCTCCTCATGCTGCTCGCGCTGCTGCCGATGTGGCCCGCCTACGGGGTGGCGCGGTTCGCCGTCGTCGCGGTCCTCGCCGTGCTCGTCGGCAGCGCGCTCGCCCTGCTCGCCGCCCGGCGCGGCTGGGGCGTGCTGGTCACCGCCCTGCTCGTGGTCCTCGCGCTCGCGGTCCTGTCCGGCACCGCGGCCCCCACCGAGGCCCTGGTCGGCTGGCTGCCCACCCCGGCCTCGGTGGGAGCAGTCGGCCAGGGGACCGTCACCGCCTGGAAGGACCTGGTGACGATCCTCGCCCCGGTGGGGGACACCGGCGCGGTCCTCACCGTGCCGCTCCTGCTCGGGCTCGCCGGCTCCGCGCTCGCGATGTCGATCGCCGACCGCACACGCCGGCCGACGCTCGCCGCGATCGTCCCGCTCCTGATCCTGCCGACGTCCGTGCTCCTCAGCACGCGGGACACCATGCTCGCGATCCCCGTCGGGCTCGCGTTCGTCGTCGTCGGCCTCGTGTGGGCCTCGCGGCGGTCGTCGCGGCTGCACACCGACCGGCCCGTGGCGACCGTCGCTCTGCTCGCCGCCGCGCTCGTGGCGGGCGGCGGGGTCGGCGCGCTGTGGCAGGACAGCGACCGGCGCACCGTGGTCCGCGACCACGTGGCGCCGCCCCCGGACCTGCGCGACTACCCGAGCCCGCTCGCGGGGTACCGCTCCTACCTCAAGGACCACCTCACCGACACGGTGCTCACCGTCGACGGCCTCGAGTCCGGCGAGCTCGTCCGGCTCGCCGCGATGGACTCCTACGACGGCACGGCGTTCACCGTCGCCCCCGGCGCCGAGGCCGGCACGGGGGAGTTCCAGCGCATCGGCGCGGCGGTGGACTCTGATGTCCCCGGCGCACAGGAGATCGACGTGACGGTCGGCGACTACCGCGACGTGTGGGTGCCGGTGGCCGGCGAGATCTCCGACATCACCTTCACCTCCGAACGGTCCACCGCCCTGCAGCGTTCCCTGTACGTCAATCCGGCCGCCGGCGTCGGGCTCACCGAGGCGGGGCTGCAGCCGGGTGACACCTACACGCTGAGCGCGGCGCCCGTCGAGCGTCCCGACATCGGCTCGCTCGAGGCGGCCCCCGTACGGGACGACGCGCTGCCCGAGGTCGCCGTGCCGGACTCGGTCGCGACCGAGGCCTCCGTGCTCGCGGCCGACGCCACGACGACCCTCGCCCGCATCCAGGCCGTCGAGTCCGGGCTCCGCCAGGGCTACTTCAGCCACGGTCTCGAGGGGGACACCCCCTCGCTCGCCGGGCACGGCGCCGCCCGGCTCGACGCCATGCTCACCGGGCCGGCGATGGTCGGCGACGAGGAGCAGTACGCCGCGCTCATGGCCCTCATGCTGCGCTCCATGCAGATCCCCGCGCGCGTGGTTATCGGCTTCGAGGTGCCGAACGGCTCCGGTGCGATCCAGATGACCGGCGAGGACGTCACCGCCTGGGTCGAGGTGCCGTTCGAGCAGTACGGGTGGGTGCCGTTCTTCCCGACCCCGGACGAGGACCGGATCTGGCAGGAGCAGAACCTCGAGCCGCAGGAGCAGCCGCAGCCGCAGGTGCTCCAGCCGCCCCCGCCGGTGCTCGAGCCGCCGGACGCGCCGCCCGCCGCGCGGCAGGACGTCGACGTGCGCGAGGAGCCCGAGGAGCGCGAGACCCAGCTGTCGATCGTGTGGATCATCGTCGCCGCCGCGGGCGGCGGGCTGCTCCTCCTGCTCCTCCTGCCTGTGGTGGTCATCCTCGCGACGAAGGCGGCACGACGACGCCGCAGGCGTACCCGGGGCACGACGACGCACCGGGTGGCCGGCGGGTGGTCGGAGCTCGTCGACACGACGCGGGACCTCGGCGCGCTGGTGCCCGTCGGCGCCACCCGGTCGGTGACCGCGCGGGCGGTGACGACGTCGCTCGGCGGCGGCGCTGTGGGTGGTACTGCCGGCGGCGCTCCCGGTGCCCGCGGCGAGGCGGGTGCCGCCGACGACGGCGAGGACGGGGCGACCGGAAGGTCGGCGGCGGCCTATGCCGACGTCCCGGACGTGGACCCCGTCGACCTCTCGGGGGTCGACCTCCACGCCCTCGCGCGGCGCACCGACGAGCAGGCGTTCGGGTACCAGGTGCCCGGCGACCGTGATGTCGAGGAGCTGTGGGGCGAGGTCGACGGTGCCGTGGCCGAGCTGCGCAGGGCGGCCGGACGCAGGCGCTGGTGGCGTTCGCGGCTGTCCGTCCGCTCGTTGCGTCGGCGCAGGACGCCGCGGCGCAAACCACGGTGAGGACGGCGATGAGCCGGTCGGGGGACACCGGACCGGATCGCAGACGGGATGCCGGACGGCTCAGGGGCGTCAGGTGTCGCACGGGCGAGGGATGGTTCGCCGGCGCTCGACGGCTCCGGTGCGACGCTCGCCCCGGCGGGGACGCACACCTCGGGCACACCGCCGTCGGTGCAAACTAGCCCCATGCCTGGTTCCACGTCGGCCGTCCGCCGCGCCGCCCACCCCGCCGCGATCCGTCGCGACTGGGCGACCTTCAGCTCGGTCCTCATGCAGCGGCAGACGGCGCTGCGCGACCTCTACCCCGCCGCGACCTCCGTGCCCCGCGCTCTCGGCTCCGTGCTGGCGCTCGCGCTCGCCGTCGTCGGCAGCCTCATGCTCCGGCCCGGCATCGCGGGGGAGCCCTGGGGTCCGCTCGAGGCGCCGATCCTGCTGGTCATCGGGATCGTGCTGGTGGCGGTCGCGGCCGTGCTCGCCGTGCTGCTCATGCGGGCTGGTACCCCGGCCATCGCCGGCACGCTCGCGTGGGCGGTGCTCCCTACCGTCGTCACCGAGGACGGACGCCGCCAGCGCCGCGCCGGTGAGCTGACGGCGCGGCAGCACCAGGCCGTCGACGAGGCGGGACGACTCCTCGCGCCCGGTCCGCTGCGGGTGCGGCAGGTCGGCGCCGGGCTGGCGATCCTGGCCACCGTGGCGACGACGGCGCTCGCGATCGGCCCGGTCATCGAGCAGACCCGCGCCTATGCGAACGACGGCACGCTCGGCTCGATGGTCGCGGCGCTCGTCCGCGCGGGCGCCTGCTGGTGGCTGGCGATCGCCTCCGGGCTGGGCGCCTGGCGGCTCACCGTCGCCCGCAACGGCGGCCTCGGGCCGGGCGGCCAGGGTGCGCGCGTGTGGACGCTGCGCCGCGCCGGCATCGACGTCACCGACGCGGATGCGGGACACCGCGACGGCGAGGACGGCACCTCGTGGTCCGGCGGCGAGCACGACTCCCTCCCGCCCACCACGGGCCTCCAGGGCCACGGCGAGCGTCGGCACGACGGGGGCGCGTACACCTCGGCCTCGCCGGGCGATCCCGGATCGGGTGGCTACGGCGGCCAGGGGTCCTACGGCGGCCCGGGTGGTGACGGTACGCCGGGCGCCTACGGCCGGCCGCCCGGGTACGGACAGCAGCCGGGGGACGGGCAGCCGCACGGATATGGACAGCACCCGGGACACGGGCAGCCGCAGGGCTACGGCCCGGCGCAGGGATACGACCAGCAGGGCTACGGCCCTCCGCCCGGGTACGGCCCGGCGCAGGGATACGACCAGCAGGGCTACGGCCCTCCGCCCGGGTACG
>JBQDDG010000037.1:0-19450 GCA_052093225.1 Actinomycetaceae bacterium | reverse complement strand
GCCCGCCCGATGGTGGCGGGCAGGGCGGTCCCCACGGCCCGGACGGCCTCGACCCCAGGCACGGCAACGGCCCTGTCCAGGGCGCGCCCGAGGCGCGCCTCGCGCGACCCGACCTCGCCGCAGCCACCCCGCAGGGCGCCGTGAGCCCGGACCTGCCCGTGCAGGCGGGCACCGGGAACGGTTCCGCCTTCGGCATGCACGCCGCACCGGCCTGGCGTGAGACGGGGGAGTGGGAGGAGGTCCCCGACGTACGCATCGGTGGCTACCTCCTCGACGGCGGCATCACGCTCGTCGGGCGGGACCCGGAACCGCGCGGCGGGGAGGTCGTCGACAACCTCATGGTGGTCCCCGACCCGTCGATGTCGAAGACGCACCTGTCCGTCCGCCTCGGCGCGGGCTCGCTGCTCGTCATCGACCGCGCGTCGACCAACGGCACCTACCTCGTGGCCGACGACGGCTCCGTCAGCAGGCTCGAGCCGTGGCAGGAGGTCGAGGTTCCCGAGACCGCCGTCCTACGCGTGGGTGAGTCGCTGCTCGAGTGGGCCGACCCCTGGTCGGAGGACGAGGACGACGCCGGGCAGACGATCCTGCGCTGAGGTCCGCACGGACGCCCGCGCTGAGGTCCGCACGGACGCCCGCGCTGACGTCGCCACTGGCGCCCGGGCCGACGTCTGCACCGGTGCCCCCGCCGGCTACCAGGCCTCGAGGAGCCGGAGCCAGACCTCGCTCATCGTGGGGTAGGCGGGCACCGCGTGCCACAGCCGGTCGAGCGGGATCTCCCCGACGACGGCGATCGTCGCCGCGTGCAGGAGCTCGGCGACGTCGGGGCCGGCAAAGGTCATGCCGACGATCACCTCGCGCTCCTCGTCGACGACCATCCGCACCTTGCCCGCGTAGCCGTCCGCATGCAGGGCCGCGCCGGCGACCGCGCCGAGGTCCTGGTCGACGACCCGCACCGAGGAGAACCTCTCGCGTGCGGCCTCGGCCGTGAGCCCCACGCTCGCCACCTGCGGGTCCGTGAACACGACCTGCGTCGTGGCCAGCCGGTCCGCCGTCGCCACGTGCATGCCCCACGGCTCAGCCTCGACCTCCTCGCCCGACGCCCGCGCCGCGATCACCGCGCCCGCGGCACGCGCCTGGTACTTCCCGTGGTGCGTGAGCGGGCTGCGATGGTTGGCGTCCCCGACGGCATACAGCCAGTCCACCGGCGAGCCGTCCGGACCGAGCACCCGGAGCGTCTCGTCGACGTCCATCCAGCCCTCCTCGAGGCCGACGACCTCGAGGCCGAGCCCCGGACGGGGCTCGCGTCCCGTGGCCACGAGGATCTCGGCCGCCTGCAGCTGCGTCCCGTCGTCGAGCTCCACCTCGACCCCCGCCGACGTCCGGCGCACGGCGGCCGGCGAGACGCCCGTGCGGACGTCGACCCCGCGCGAGGCGAGCCCCTCGGCGACCAGATTGCCGGCGAAGGGCTCGTACCCGCCGAGGAGGCCGCTGCGCGCCAGCACCGTCACCCGCGCGCCGAGGTCCGCGAAGGCGCCCGCCAGCTCGGTCCCCACGGCGCCCCCGCCGACCACGAGAAGGCTCTCGGGAATCTCGGGGGCGGACACCGCCTCGCGGTTGGACCAGGGGCGCGCCTCGCGCAGCCCCGGGGCGTCGGGGACGAACGGCCGTGTCCCCGTGCACAGGGCCACGGCGTGCCGGGCGCGAAGCACGCGCTCGCCGCCGTCCGCGAGCCGGACGGTCACCTCGCGGTTCCCGCTCACCCGCCCGGTGCCACGCACCAGGTCGACGCCCGCCGAGGAGAGCCACTCGACCTGGCCGGAGTCGTCCCAGTCGCTCGTGAACGAGGTGCGCCGGCCAAGGACGGCCGGGACGTCGAGGCCCGCCGTGACGGACTGTCGCGCGCCGTCGACCCGCAGCGCGGCCCGGCGTGCCTCACCGCTGCGCAGCAGGGCCTTCGACGGCATGCACGCCCAGTACGAGCACTCGCCGCCGACGAGCTCGGCCTCGACGACGACGGCGCTCAGTCCGCCCTGGACGGCGTAGTCGGCGACGTTCTCCCCGACGGGCCCGGCGCCCACGACCACCACGTCCCAGGTGTCGGGGCCCTCGCCCGGCGGCTCGGCCGGCCCTCCGGCGTCGGCCGGTTCGTGGCGGTCTGACGTGGCGGTGGCGGACACGGGGAACCTCGCTTCGTCCGGCGGTGCGGTGGTCGTGACCCTACGCTCGGGGGATGACCTGCGCACGAGGGGGCCCCGCGTGATCGAGTTCCGCTCCGTCAGCAAGACCTTCCCCGGGGGCGCCCGCGCCGTCGCGGACCTCGACCTCGTCGTCCGGCCACGGGAGATCACCGTCCTCGTCGGCTCCTCGGGCTCCGGGAAGACCACGGTCCTGCGGATGATCAACCGCATGGTCGAGCCGAGTGCCGGGACCGTGAGCATCGACGGCACGGACGTGGCGACGCGGGCCCCCGTGCCGCTGCGACGCAGCATCGGCTACGTCATGCAGAGCGCCGGCCTGCTGCCGCACCGCCGCGTCATCGACAACGTCACCACCGTCCTGCGGCTCACCGGTACCTCCCGGGCCGACGCCCACGAGCGGGGCCTCACGCTCATGGACACCGTCGGACTCGACCGGTCCCTGGCCCGCCGGTACCCGGCCCAGCTCTCCGGCGGTCAGCAGCAGCGCGTCGGCGTGGCGCGCGCCCTCGCGTCCGACCCGAACATCCTGCTCATGGACGAGCCGTTCGGCGCCGTCGACCCGATCGTCCGCACCGAGCTGCAGGACGAGCTGCTGCGGCTGCAGCGCTCTATGGCGAAGACGATCGTCTTCGTCACCCACGACGTCGACGAGGCCTTCCGGCTCGGCGACCACGTGGTGATCCTCGCCGAGGGTGGCCGGATCGTGCAGCAGGGCAGCCCCACCGAGCTGCTGGCGGACCCCGCCGACGCGTTCGTGGCCTCGTTCATCGGCGCCGACCGCGGCCGCCGGGCCCTGCGCATCGAGGACGTCGGCGGACGCCGGCTCGTCGTCGACGGTGACGGGCGCCCGGCGGGCGTGCTCGCCGAGGACGCAGGTGACGGCGGCGGGCGCGCCCGATGACCTGGGCGCTGGACAACCTCGACCTCGTTGTCGACCTCGCCCTGCGCCACGCGTGGCTCTGCCTGGTCCCGATCGTCGCGGGGTTCCTGCTCGCCCTGCCGCCGGGCATCCTCGCCTGGCGCTACCCGGCGGCCCGCGGCGTGGTGCTCACCGTGGTGGGACTGCTCTACACGATCCCGTCGCTCGCCCTGTTCGTCCTGCTCCCGCCGCTCCTCGGCATCGGCTTCCTCAGCGAGCTCAACGTCGTCATCGCGATGACCATCTATGCCGTCGCCCTCATGACGCGCACCGTCACCGACGCCCTCGGCGCCGTCGACCCGGACGTGCGCCGCTCCGCGACCGCCCAGGGCTTCTCGGGCGCGGGCCGCTTCTGGTCCGTCGAGCTCCCGCTGGCCGGGCCGGTCCTGCTCGCCGGGTTGCGCGTCGTCGCCATGAGCACGGTGAGCATGGTGACCGTCGGCGTGCTCGTGGGGATCCCGAGCCTCGGCTACCTCTTCATGGACGGCCTGCAGCGCGGCCTGGTCGCCGAGATCGTCGCGGGGATCGTGGCCACCGTCGTCGTCGCGGTCGTCCTCGACCTCGCGCTCCTCCTGCTCGGGCGCCTGCTCATGCCGTGGAGCCGCAGGACGGGGGCGCCCGCATGAACCTGTTCGCCGACGCCGTCGCCTGGCTCACCGACCCGGAGCAGTGGACCGGCAGCGGCTCCCTGGGCGAGCGCATCGGGGAGCACGCCTGGTACTCGCTCGTCGCCCTCGTCATCTCGGCCCTCGTCGCGATCCCGGTCGGCTACCTCGTCGGGCACACCGGGCGCGGGAAGCAGCTCGTCGTCGGGCTCTCCGGCGCCGGTCGCGCGCTGCCGTCGCTCGGGCTGCTCACCGTGCTCACCCTGCTCGTCGGGGTCGGCGACGCGCTCATCGCCGCGACGGTGGTGTTCATCGTCCTCGGCGTCCCCTCCGTCCTCGCGGGCGCCTACTCCGGCGTGGAGAACGTCGAGCGGAGCGTCGTCGACGCCGCCCGCGCCCAGGGGATGACCCACTGGCAGGTGCTCGTCCGCGTCGAGGCGCCGCTCGGGCTGCCGCTGCTCGTCGGCGGACTGCGGAACGCGGCCCTGCAGATCATCGCGACGGCGGTGCTCGCCGCCTACGTCGGGCTCGGCGGGCTGGGCACATACATCCAGCGTGGCATCTCGCTGCAGCGCTACGACGAGATGCTCGGTGCGGCGATCCTCATCGTCGTCCTCGCGCTCGCCGTCGACGGTCTGTTCGCCCTCCTCGCGCGATTCGCCGTGCGCGTGAGCGGCGCGCGGGAGAGGATCGGGGACGTCGTCCCTACGGAAGGTCGTTGATGATGCGCCGCCACACCACCACCGCCGCGGTCCTGGCCGCCGCCGCTCTCACGCTCGCCGCGTGCGGCTCGGAGGACCCGTTCGAGGAGGAGAGCTCCGCGCAGGACGAGGCGGGCGGCGGGGAGGCCGGCTCCGGGGAGAGCGGGTCGGCCGGTGCCGGCGGCTCGGGCGAGAGCATCGTCGTCGGGTCCCAGGCCTACTACTCGAACGAGATCATCGCCGAGATCTACGCGCAGGTCCTCGAGGACGCCGGCTACGGCGTCGAGCGGCAGTTCCAGATCGGCCAGCGCGACGTCTACCTGCAGGCCATGGAGGGCGGCGAGGTCGACGTGCTGCCCGAGTACACGGGCAACCTCCTCCAGTTCTACACGCCGGAGACCGAGGCGCGCAGCAGCGAGGACGTCGCCGCCGAGCTCGAGGACGCGCTGCCGGACGGGACGGCCGTCCTCGAGTACGCCGAGGCGCAGGACGCCGACTCCTACAACGTGACCGCCGAGTTCTCAGAGGAGCACGGGGTCACCAGCCTCGCGGACCTCGCCGGGCTCGACGAGGACATCACCATCGGCGGCAACGCCGAGCTCGAGGAACGCCCGTACGGGCCGGCGGGGCTCGAGGAGTTCTACGGCGTCGAGGTCGAGTTCCTCGCCATCGGGGACAGCGGCGGACCGCTGACCAAGGGGGCCATCCTCGACGGCACGATCACCATGGGCGACATCTACACCGCGGACCCCGACCTCGCGTCCGGCGACTTCGTCACGCTCGAGGACCCCGAGAGCATGATCCTCGCCCAGAACGTCGTGCCGCTCGTCCCGCAGGACCTGGCGGGCGAGCTCGGCCCGGTGCTCGACCCGGTCAGCGAGGTGCTCACCACCGAGGAGCTGATCGAGCTCAACGCGCGTAGCGTGGAGGAGCAGCTCGACCCCGCGACGATCGCGTCCGACTGGCTGGCCGAGCACGACCTGGGAGGTAGCTGATGGCCACGACCGCCGACATCCTCGTCGATGCGTTCACCCGCATCAACGACTCCGTCCACCGCGCAGGCTTCGGGCTCGGCACCGAAGAGCTCGAGGCCCGTCTCGACCCGGGGGCCAACTCGATCGGGTGGCTGCTCTGGCACCTCACCCGCGTGCAGGACGACCACGTCGCCTCGGCCTTCGAGGTCCCCGAGCTGTGGACCGGCGGAGGCTGGCAGGAGCGGTTCGGCCTCGACGTCGAGGGCATCGGGTTCGGGCACACGGCCGACGACGTCGCGAAGGTGAGCGGGTTCGACGCCCGGCTCGTGCTCGACTACCACGACGCCGTGCACGAGCAGACGCTCACGTGCGTGCGTGGGCTCACCGCGGAGGACCTCGACCGCGTGGTCGACGAGGCGTGGGACCCGCCGACGACGATGGGCGTGCGGCTCGTCAGCGTCATCGACGACTGCATGAAGCACGTGGGCCAGGCGGCGTTCGTGCGCGGGATCCTCGAACGGCGCTAGACGCGCGCTGCGCTCGGCCGTGTCCGGCCTGTCGGCGTCATCCGGCGACCGGCTGCGGCTCCCGCTCCCGCTGCGGCACCTGCGCGAGGCGGCCCTGCTCGACGAGCGAGGACTCGACGCCCGCCCAGATCGCGCCGGCCCACACCTCGTAGCCGGCCGCGTTGGGGTGGAACAGGTCCTCGGCCATGTGCGTCCACAGGATCGTCGGCCACAGCGGGCGCGTGACGGCGTGGAGGCCGGCGAGGTGGAGGTCGTGCGTCTGTGCGGCCTCCCGCACGGCGGCGTTCGCGCGGCGCACCCACATCTCGTGCGGTCCGTAGCCGTAGCTGGGCACCTCCACCAGGACGCTGCCATGGGGGAGTGCGCTCGCGATCGTCTCCATCCGCTCGGCGAAGCCCGGCACCGTGACCTGGCGGCGTGCGACGTCGTTGGCACCGATCTCGCACACGAGGAGGTCGGCGGGCCTGCTCAGCCGCTCGAGCAGCGGGAGCTGGTCGGCGATGAGGGTCGTCGTCGTGGCGCCGGAGACGGAGAGGTTCGTCGTGATGACGGGGCGGTCGAGCTCCTCGGCGAGTCGGCGCTCGACGCGCGCCACCCAGCCCTCGGTGGGATCGGCGACGCCGACGCCCTGCGCGGCGGAATCGCCGATGACGACGAGGTGGAAGGCACCCTCGACGTCGTCGGCGTCGAGGTCGTGGGTGCGCTGCGCCCAGTACTCGCGGTGGACGGGTACCTGGCGACTGACGATGCCGCGCTGTCCGAGGTAGGCGGCCGCGGCGCCTCCCGCCGCGACCGCCCCGGCTGCGACGGCGCCGAGTGTCACGGCGAGGGGTCCCAAAGAGGCGTGCGCGGGCCGGTCGGTCTCAGAAGGCATGCCCTCCAGGTTAGGACCGCGGCTCCCGGGCCGCCAGGAGAGGACGCCCCATGGTGCGGACGCCTCGTCGGGACCGGTCGGTACCGCGGACGGGACCGGAGCCCGGTCCGGACGCCGGTACGGGTCTCGCCGTCCGCCGTCGACGGAGTATGGTCGGCACCGTGCGTACCGAGCTCCTGCTCCTTAGCTGCCGCGGCGAGGCCCACTGAGGCCGGCTCCTCGTCGCGGGAGACGTCGTGCTGGCCGCACGTGACCACGACCAGGAGAACTCGATGAAGACTCGCGGCACCACCAACTTCCAGCGCCCCTCCGGCATGCCGGTGACCAAGTACCGGCCCTTCGCGGAGACCAACCCCGTCCACCTCGAGGGCCGCACGTGGCCGGACAAGCAGATCACCGCGGCACCCCGCTGGCTCTCGACGGACCTGCGCGACGGCAACCAGGCCCTCATCGAGCCGATGACGCCCGACCGCAAGCGCGACATGTTCGACCTCCTCGTGCGCCTCGGCTACAAGGAGATCGAGATCGGCTTCCCTGCCGCCTCGCAGGCCGACTTCGACTTCGTCCGGTCCCTCGTCGAGGACGACGCCGTCCCGGAGGACGTCACCGTCTCGGTCCTCACGCAGTCGCGCACCGAACTCATCCACCGCACGATCGAGTCCCTCGTCGGATTCCCGCGCGCCACCGTGCACCTCTACAACGCGACGGCGCCCGTCTTCCGCGACGTCGTCTTCCGCACCGGCCGGGAGGGCACGCGGGACCTCGCCGTCGACGGGACGCGCGAGGTGATGGCGCACGCCGAGAAGCTGCTCGGTGACGAGACCGTGTTCGGCTACCAGTACAGCCCCGAGATCTTCGTCGACACCGAGCTGGAGTTCGCGCTCGAGGTGGCCGAGGCCGTGATGGGTGCGTGGCAGCCGGAGGCCGGACGCGAGCTGATCCTCAACCTGCCCGCCACCGTCGAGCGCGCCACCCCGAATGTCTACGCCGACCAGATCGAATGGATGAGCCGCCACCTCTCCCACCGCGAGCACGTCGCGCTCTCGGTCCACCCGCACAACGACCGCGGTTCCGGCGTCGCCGCCGCCGAGCTGGCCGTGCTCGCCGGCGCCGACCGGGTCGAGGGCTGCCTGTTCGGCCAGGGCGAGCGCACCGGCAACGTCGACCTCGTCACGCTCGCGATGAACCTGTACTCCCAGGGCGTGGACCCGATGATCGACCTGTCCGACATCGACGAGGTGCGCCGTACCGTCGAGCGCTGCACGCAGATGGACGTCCACGCCCGCCACCCCTACGGCGGCGACCTGGTCTACACGTCGTTCTCCGGCTCGCACCAGGACGCCATCAAGAAGGGCTTCCAGGTCCGCGACGTCAAGGTCGCCGAGGCCGGGGGCGACGACGCGGCCGTCGTCTGGGACCTGCCCTACCTGCCGATCGACCCCAAGGACGTGGGCCGGAGCTACGAGGCCGTCGTCCGGGTGAACTCCCAGTCCGGCAAGGGCGGCATCGCCTACCTGCTGCATTCCACCCGCAGCCTCGACCTGCCGCGTCGCCTCCAGATCGAGCTCGCCGGCATCGTGCAGAAGCACACCGACGCGTACGGCGGCGAGATCGACGCCGAGCGGCTGTGGTCGATCTTCGTCGACGAGTACCTGCCCTACACCGTTGCCGACGGCCTTGCTCCCTGGGGCCGCTACACGCTGCGGAGCGCCTCGCTCACCTCCCACGGGGAGGGCGGGGACGCCGACCTCACGGTCGTCCTCGACGACGGCGGCGAGGAGCTCCTGCTGTCCGGCCGCGGCAACGGGCCGATCGACGCGTTCGTCCGCGCGCTCGCCACCACCGGCGTCGAGGTCGAGGTCCTCGACTACGCCGAGCACGCGCTCTCCGCCGGGGGAGACGCGATGGCGGCCGCCTACCTCGAGGTGGAGACCACCGGCCAGGTCGTGTGGGGCGTCGGCGTCGACCCGTCGACGATGACCGCCTCGTTCCAGGCGATCATCTCCGCGGTCAACCGGGCGGCGCGCGAGGCCTGACGGGGCGGCCGGCAGCGCACCGGACACACGGGAGAGGGCGCCGTGGAAAGGGACGACCGGACGAGCGGATCAGGCGCGGTGCGGCTCAGCGGTCTGTTGGTGTGCGCCTCCGCCGACGAGGCGATGATCGTGCAGCACCACCTGCCCCGGCACACGGCGCTCACGCGCGCCGAGCCGGCCTGTCTCGCGTTCGAGGTCCGCCGCACGCGTGATCCGCTCGTCTGGCAGGTCGACGAGCTCTTCGCCGACGGCGCCGGGTTCGCCGCGCACCAGGAGCGTGCGGCCGCGAGCGAGTGGGGCCGGGCGACAGCCCATGTCGAACGCCGGTACATCATCGAGCGGGACGCTCGCCCGGGGACGTAGGTCAGTAGGGTGCCGGTGGCTCGGCGGGCTCGAGCGACCTCGGTGCCTGCGGGGACGTGTCGGGCGTCGGCGTCGGCCGTTCCCCTACGCGGGATCCGCAGCGACGACCTCAGCGTGGTGCGTACGGGCGAGGAACGACTCGATCGTGTCCCGGCTGCGGGTGAGGCAGGCGATCCGCTCGTCGATCTCGGCGAGCTCGGCGGCGAGCTGTTCGGCGACGTCCCGGCTGCACGTCGCCGCCAGCTCCGGGGCGCGGACGCTCTCGAGGTCGAGCACGACGCGGACGAGCCGGGTCGGCATGCCCGACCGCACGAGCCCGGCGACCTGCTCGACCCGGGCGACGTCGTCCTCGCCGTAGGCGCGGTACCCGTTGGCCGAGCGTCCGGCGGTGATCAGTCCCTGCTGCTCGTAGTACCGGAGCAGCCGGGGAGCCACCCCGGTGCGCTCGGCGAGCTCGCCGATCTTCATCTCTGCGTCTCCTCCCCCCGTGCGGAGCAGACAGCCGGTCGTGGGGTCCGGCGCGGGGTCGTGACGATACGGCTTGACATTGACATCAGTGTCAAACTTTAGCGTCGGGTCATGCACACGCACCAGACCCTGGAAGCGACCCGGTCCGACCGACTGCCGTGGGGCGCGTTGGCGACGATGACGTTCGCGGTCTTCGTCGTGGTCAGCGCCGAGATGCTCCCCACGGCGGTGCTGCCGCAGATGGCGGCCGGCCTCGACGTCCCCCTCGGCGGCGCCGGCCTGCTCGTCTCGGCGTGGGCGCTGACGGTGGTCGTCGCCAGCTTCCCGCTGACCGCTCTCACCGCGCGGTTCGACCGGCCGACCGTGATCGCCGGGGCGCTCGCGGTGGTCGCCGTCTCCACGATGGTCACGGCAGCGGCGGATTCCTACGGTGTGGCCATGGGCTCGCGCCTCGTCGCAGCCGGCGCGACGGGACTGCTGTGGTCCACGATCAACGCCCACGCGGCGTCGATCGTGCCGGAGCACCGCATCGCGCGCGCGACGGCGATCGTGCTCGCCGGCGGCACCCTCGGCACGATCGCCGCGATCCCCGCCGGCAACGCCGTCGGTGCGGCGCTCGGCTGGCGGGTACCTTTCGTCGCGCTCGCGGTCCTCGCCGCCGTTGCTGCGCTCGCGGTCGTGTCGGTCCTGAGGGCGGCGCCCGCGGTCGCCGCGGTCGACACGACCGACGCGGGTGAGCGGCCGTCCGGTTCGCGTCGCCCGCTCTGGCCCGTCCTGGCTGCCGGCGGGCTGGGCGGGCTGGTGCTCGTCGCCCACTTCGGGCCCTTCACGTTCGTCACCGAGCTCCTCGCCCCCAGCTCGGTGCCGGCCCCGGTCCTCCTCGTCCTGTTCGGTCTGGCGGGCATCGGTGGTGTCGCCGTCGTCGGGGTCGCGAGCGATCGTCACCCCGGTGCCACGCCGACCGCGATGGCGCTCGCGATGGTCGTGGCGCTCGCGGCACTGCAGATGATCGGGCTCGGCAGCGCTGTCGACGTCGCGATCGTCCTGGGCTGGGGGCTGGTGGTCGGCGCTGTCGGGCCCGCCGTCCAGTCGACGCTCATGCGGCTGGCCGGCGATGCGCACCGGCGGACGGCCGGCACGATCATGCCCGTCGCGATGAACCTGGGCATCGCCGTCGGCGCGGCCGCGGGCAGTGCCTCGGTCGATCGGTGGTCCGTCGGAGCGCTGCCGGTCCTCGCCGTCGTTCCCGCAGTGCTCGCCGCCGTGGGCCTGGCCGTCCTGGCGCGGGCTCTTCGTGCCCGCCGACCCGGGGCGGGGGGCCAGGATCGCCCGCCACGTGTGTACGTCGATGTCGAGACGAACCGACGTGACGGAGCCAGAGAATCTGCTTCGCGAGGAGGCTGACCACGCCGAGAACCGTCGCGACCTCGGTGCGTTCCTGGATCACGACGACGCGCAACGGCTCTATCGGAGGTCGATCACCTGGAGGCCCGTCGCTCCGGAGAGGCGTTCGTAGTCGTCGTCGCGGTGCGCGAGCGTCGCATCGTGCCGGAGGGCGATCGCCGCGGTGGTCAACGGTGGGATCCACCCGGCACCGGTGCCGGCAGAGCAAGAGCCGCCCCGCCTGCTCGGCCTGGGTGCCACGTCGGGTCCCGGCCAGGAGCTCCGTCATCACGGGTTCCGTCGTCGCCAGGCCGCTGCCGAGGTGGTCGCGCACGAACGCGGTCGCCGGCGTCGCCGTCCCCCGAAGGAACTCGAGCCACACCGACGTGTCGACGAGGGGCACTGCCGAGCCACGCGGTCGGTCCCCACACCGTATCGGCGCATGACCTCGGCGATCAGGTCGTCATCCAGATCGATGTGCGTGCGGCACATACACCAATCGCACACATCGCCCGGGCCTGTCCGGCGTGCCGTGGCGGTTCGCCGGGTTGTCGGGGAGAGGGGAGACAATGGCCGGATGAGGCTCTACCGGGACGAGGCGGTGGTCCTGCGCTCCCACGACCTGTCGGAGGCGGACCGCATCGTCACCATGCTCTCCCGCGAGCACGGCCTCGTCCGCGCGGTCGCCAAGGGCGTGCGGCGCTCGAGCTCCCGGTTCGGCGCGCGGCTCGAGCCGTTCACCGTCATCGACGTCCAGCTCCACTCGGGACGCAACCTCGACACCGTCACCCAGGTGGAGACGATCGCCCCGTACGGCCGCTCGCTCGCGGCCGACTACTCGCTCTACACCTCGGCGACGGCGATGGTCGAGACCGCGAACCAGCTCACCCGTGCGGACGAAGGGCCGGCCCCGCAGCAGTACCTGCTGCTCATCGGTGCCCTCCACGCGATGAGCACGCGGCGCCACGCGGCCACCCTCGTCCTGGACTCCTACCTCCTGCGCTCGCTCGCCGTGGCCGGCTGGTCGCCGAGCTGCTTCGACTGCGCGCAGTGCGGCGCAGAAGGGCTGCACCGCGCCTGGTCCACGCAGATGGGTGGGGCCGTCTGTCAGTCCTGCCGGCCACCGGGGGCGGCCTCGCCGGCGCCCGAGACGATGACCCTGCTCGGTGCGCTGTTGTCCGGTCACTGGCCGGTCGCCGACGCCTCCGACCCGCGGCACCGGTCCGAGGCGTCCGGGCTCGTCGCCTCCCACCTGCAGTACCACCTCGAGCACCGGCTGCGCTCGCTGCCCTACGTGGAGCGGGCATGAGTGCACCGATCGACCCGCCGCCGCACCCGTCGGGGGCGCGACCGCCCACGATCCCGCGCGAGCTCGTGCCCGAGCACGTCGCCGTCATCATGGACGGCAACGGCCGGTGGGCGAACGCGCGCGGCCTGCCCCGCACGACCGGCCACGAGGCGGGGGAGGCCTCGCTGCTCGACGTCGTCGCCGGCGCCATCGAGGTCGGCGTCACCCACGTCTCCGCCTACGCCTTCTCCACCGAGAACTGGAAGCGCTCTCCCGCCGAGGTCCGGTTCCTCATGGGATTCAACCGGGACGTCATCCGGCGCCGGCGGGACGAGATGCACTCCTGGGGCGTGCGCGTGCGCTGGGCCGGCCGCCGGCCCCGGCTCTGGGGATCGGTGATCCGCGAGCTCGAGACCGCCGAGGAGATGACCCGGCACAACACGCGGACCACGCTGACGATGTGCGTGAACTACGGCGGCCGGGCCGAGCTGGCCGACGCCGCCGCCGGCCTCGCGCGCGACGTCGCGGCCGGGAAGGTCAACCCGGACCGGGTGACCGAGAAGACCCTCGCGCGCTACCTCGACGAGCCCGACCTGCCGGACGTCGACCTGCTCTGGCGCACCGGGGGAGAGCAGCGCACGAGCAACTTCCTGCTGTGGCAGTCCGCCTACGCCGAGCTCGTCTTCACCGACGAGGCGTGGCCCGACGTCGACCGACGCTCGCTGTGGCGCGTCGTCGAGGAGTACGCCCGCCGCGACCGCAGGTGGGGCGGGGCGGTCGACGCCGCGGGGGAGAGCAGCTGATCCGAGCCGCCGGACCGAGCAGCTGACCCGAGCAGCCTGTGGGAAGCCCCACTCAGGTAAGGCTTGCCTCACCACTCGTGGGTGGGTAACTTTTCGACACGCCAACGTAGCGTAATTGGCTGCCGCAGCGTCGCGAGACGGCGCGACGGTCGCCCGAGTCGAGAGCTGGTCCCCCTTGCGTCACACCCGATTCCGCGTCCTGTCCCTGGCCGCGGTCGCCGCCCTCACCCTCGCCGCCTGCGGCGGTTCCGACGACGCCTCGGACGACGACGGCGGGACGGAGACCTCGGCCGGCACCGGTGGGGACGACGCGCCCGAGGAGAGCGGCTCGGGGTCGAGCTCGGAGTCCGGCTCCACCGACGCGGGTGCGGGGGCCGAGAGCTCCTCCGACGCCGAGGCCGGGTCGGCCGGGGGCGCCTCGCCGGACGGCATCTCTGGGGCCGAGCTGCCCATCGAGATCGAGCACGCCTTCGGCACCACCGTCATCGAGGAGGTGCCCGAGCGGGTCGCCACGGTCAACTGGGCGAACCACGAGGTGCCGCTCGCACTCGGCGTCGTCCCGGTCGGCATGGCCTCCGCCGACTTCGGCGACGACGACGGCAACGGGCTGCTGCCCTGGGTCGAGGAGGAGCTCGCCGAGCTCGGCGGCGAGGAGCCCGTCCTGTTCGACGAGACCGACGGCATCGACTTCGAGGCCGTCGCCGACACGCAGCCCGACGTCATCCTCGCCGCCTACTCCGGCCTGACGCAGGAGGACTACGACACGCTCAGCGAGATCGCGCCGGTCGTCGCCTACCCGGACACCGCGTGGGGCACGTCCTGGCGCGACGTCATCAGTTACAACGCGGCCGGCCTCGGCATGGTCGAGGAGGGCGAGGAGCTGATCGGCGAGCTCGAGGGCGAGATCGAGTCCGCAGTCGCCGAGCACCCGGAGCTCGAGGGCGTCTCGACCATGTTCCTCACGCACGTCGACGTGGCCGACCTCAGCACCGTCAACTTCTACACGGCCAACGACACCCGGGCCGCCTTCTTCGACGACCTCGGGCTCTCCACCCCGTCGGCCGTCGAGGAGGCCTCCGCGGCCGGCGAGTTCTCCGGCTCGGTCAGCGCCGAGCAGGTCGACATGTTCGACGACGTCGAGCTCATCGTCACCTACGGCGACGCCGAGCTCATCGAGACGCTCGAGGGCGACCCGCTGCTGTCGCAGATGCCCGCCGTCGAGAACGGGGCCATCGTGCCCCTCGACGGCTCGGGCCCGATGGGCACGGCAGCGAACCCCACGCCGCTCTCGATCTCCTGGGTCCTCGAGGACTACGTCTCGCTCCTCGCCGAGGCAGTCGCCGGGTCCCAGTGACCGGGGTGCTCGCCCCCGACGCGGTCGGGAGGGACACGTCCTCACCTCCCACCGCCGGGCCGGACGTCGACGCGCTGCGACGCCCGGCCCGGACGCGCGGGCTCTGGCTGCTTCTTGCGGCCGCCGTGGTCGTGCTCCTCACGACGGCCTCCGTCGCCCTCGGGTCGCGCGCCGTCACGCTCGAGGAGATCCTCGCCGGCCTCTCCGGGTCCACGGACTCCATCGGCGAGGCCGCCGTCTACACGCGCGTCCCGCGGACCTTCCTCGCACTGCTCGTCGGCGCGGGTCTGGGCGTCGCCGGCACGGTGATGCAGGGCGTCACCCGTAACCCGCTCGCCGATCCCGGCATCCTCGGCGTCAACATGGGAGCCTCGCTCGCCGTCGTCGTCGGGATGGCCTGGTTCGGCCTGTGGTCCCGCACCGGCATGATCTGGACGGCGATCCTCGGTGCCGCGCTCGCCGCGGTCTTCGTCTACGTCGTCGGCTCCGTGGGCAGGGGCGGCCCGACGCCGCTCAAGCTCGCCCTCGCGGGCGCGGCCACCTCGGCGGCCTTCGCCTCCTTCATCACCGCCGTGGCACTGCCGCGGGGCGACATCGCGGGCAACATCCGGTCGTGGCAGATCGGCGGGGTCGGCGGGGCGAGCTTCGAGGCGACCGCCCAGGTCCTCCCGTTCCTCGCGGTGGGGCTCGCCGTGTGCCTGCTGTCCGCCCGCAGTCTCAACTCGCTCGCGCTCGGCGACGACGTCGCCGCCGGTCTCGGCGTGCGCGTCTGGTTCGCCCGGCTCCTCGCCGCTGCCGGCGCCGTGCTCCTGTGCGGGGCGGCGACGGCGGTCGCCGGCCCGATCGGGTTCGTCGGGCTCGTCGTCCCGCACCTGTGCCGGCTCCTCGTGGGGGTCGACCACCGCTGGCTCATGCCGTTCTCCGCGCTCGTCGGTGCCGCACTCCTCGTCGGTGCCGACGTGCTCGGCCGCGTCGTCGCCCGCCCCGGCGAGATCGACGTCGGCATCATCACCGCACTCGTCGGCGCCCCCTTCTTCATCGCCATCGTCCGCCGACAGAAGATCCGAGAGCTGTGAGCACCACGACGAGGGACACCCTGCGCGCCCCCCGGGAGCCGGCCGGTGGCGTGCCGGCCGCGTCGCCGAGCGCCGGCGCGTCCGCCGCCCGGATACGTCCCGAGGCACCACTCCAGGCACCGCCCGGGCCGGGGTCGGTCGCCACCCCCACCGGCGGCCGGCGGCGCCGGAACCGGCGCCGCCGCGTCGTCGTGGCCCTCCTCCTCACGCTCGCCGTCGCCCTCTGGGCCACCTCGCTCATGGTGGGGCGGACGTTCTACCCGCCGGCCGACGTCTGGGCCGTGGTCATGGGCGAGCAGGTCCAGGGCGCGAGCTTCACCGTCGGCACGCTGCGGCTGCCGCGGGCCACGCTCGCCGTCGTCGCCGGGCTGTGCTTCGGGCTCGGCGGCGTCACGTTCCAGACCATGCTGCGCAACCCGCTCGCCAGCCCGGACATCATCGGCATCAGCTCGGGCGCGAGCGCGGCGGCGGCGTTCGCGATCGTCGTCCTCGACCTCGACGGCGGGCAGGTCTCCGCCGTCGCGATCGGCGCCGGCCTCCTCGTCGCGCTGCTCATCTACCTGCTGTCCTACCGGGGCGGCGTCGCGGGCACGCGACTCATCCTCATCGGGATCGGCATCGCCGCGATGCTCGACTCGGTGACGAACTACGTGCTCGACAACGCCGCGCAGTGGGACCTCCAGGAGGCCATGCGCTGGCTCGTGGGCAGCCTCAACGGCACCACCTGGTCCGCCGTCGTCCCGGCCCTGCTCGCGCTCCTCGTGCTCGGCCCGGCCCTGCTCGTGCAGAGCCGCAACCTCACCACGATGCAGCTCGGCGACGACGCCGCCCGGGCGCTCGGTGTCCGGGTCGAGCGCACCCGGCTCGTCGTGGTCGTCGCCGCCGTCGGGCTCATCGCCTTCGCGACGGCGGCCGCCGGACCGATCGCCTTCGTCGCCTTCCTCGCCGGCCCGATCGCTGCCCGCCTCGTGGGGCCCGGCCGCTCACTGCTCGTCCCTGCCGCCCTCGTCGGCGCCGTCCTCGTCCTCGTCGCCGACCTCGCGGGGCAGTACGCGTTCGGCACGCGGTTCCCCGCCGGCATCGTCACGGGCGCCCTGGGCGCGCCCTACCTCGTCTACCTCATCGTCCGCAGCAACCGCGCAGGAGGGTCCCTGTGACCGACCGAACGCTCACCGCCGACCACGTCTGGGTCGGCTACCGCGACCGCAGCGTCATCGAGGACCTCAGCCTCGCCGTCCCGCCGGGAGGCATCACCGCGATCGTCGGCGCGAACGCCTGCGGCAAATCCACCCTGCTGCGGGCGATGTCCCGGCTGCTCGCGCCGTCGCGGGGGAGCGTGGTCCTCGACGGCAAGGACGTCCACCGCATCCCCGCGCGCCGCCTCGCCCGCACCCTCGGGCTGCTCCCGCAGACCCCGCTCGCCCCCGAGGGGATCACGGTGGCGGACCTCGTGGGCCGCGGACGCCACCCCCACCAGGGCATGCTCGCCCGGTGGAGCGAGGCCGACGAGGCCGCCGTCGCCCGCGCGCTTGAGGCCACCGGATCCGTGGAGCTCGCGGACCGGCCGGTCGACGAGCTCTCCGGCGGGCAGCGCCAGCGCGTGTGGATCGCGATGGTGCTCGCGCAGGAGACCGACGTCCTCCTGCTCGACGAGCCCACCACGTTCCTCGACGTCTGCCACCAGATCGAGGTGCTCGACCTGCTCACGGACCTCAACCACGACCGGGGCACGACGATCGTCATGGTCCTGCACGACCTCAACCTCGCCGCCCGGTACGCCGACCATCTCGTCGCGGTCGCCGACGGCACCGTGCACGCCGCCGGCACGCCCGAGGAGGTGCTGACGGCCGAGTGCGTCGAGGCCGTCTTCGGCATCGGCTCCTCGGTGGTGCCCGACCCGGTGACCGGGAAGCCGCTCATGCTGCCGATCGGCCGCCACCACGTCCGCACGAAGGAGGTCGCATGACCACCCCGACCGACGTCCGACCGGCCCAGGCGACGGGCACGTACCCGCCGTCGCGCGCCTACCGGACCCGCGTCCGTGAGGTCCGGCGGCTGACCCCGCACCTCACGCGCATCACGCTCACGGGCGACGAGCTGCAGCACTTCGGCACCGGTCGGCTCGACCAGCGCATCAAGCTCTTCCTGGAGCGGCCGGACGGCGGCCTGCCCGACGTCGGGCTCTTCGACGAGCCGCGCCCGCCGATGATGGAGTGGTACCGGCGCTGGCGCGAGCTCGGGGAGCACGAGCGCAACCCCATGCGCACCTACACCGTGCGCGGCGTCCGCCCGCACGCCCGCGAGATCGACATCGACTTCGTGCTGCACGGCGCCGAGGGGCCCGCCTCGGCCTGGGCTCTCGGCGCCGAGGAGGGCGACGAGCTCGTCGTCATCGGCCCCGACTCCCGCAGCGACGCGAGCAACGGCGGCATCGAGTGGAAGCCCGGACGCGCCCGGAACGTCCTGCTCGTGGGGGACGAGACGGCGTTGCCTGCGATCTGCGGGATCCTCGAGAGCCTGGACGAGGAGTACTCCGGCGAGGTCTTCGTCGAGGTGCCGACGGCGCAGGACGTGCTCGAGGTGGTCGCTCCGCCGGGGATGACCGTGCACTGGCTCGTGCGCGGGGAGCGGGCCCACGGCGAGGCGCTCGACGCCGCCGTGCGCGCGTGGGGTGACCAGCGGTTCCCGGCGGGTGGACCAGCCGGCGGCCCGCCGGGCGCCGGTGCGGGGGAGCCGCCGTCGGCCCCCACCCCGGATCCCGACGCCATCGTGTGGGAGGTGCCGGCCGACGTCGAGGGACCCGACCATGCCTGGATGGCGGGCGAGGCGAGCGTGATCACCGGCCTGCGCCGCTTCCTCGTGCGCGAGAAGGGCATGGACCGCCGATCGGTGGCGTTCATGGGCTACTGGCGCCGGGGCCGCTCCGAGGGCAGCTGACGCTGGAGCCGGGCCTGGCCTGAGGGCAGCCGACGCTGGAGCCGGGCCTGGCCTGAGGGCAGCCGACTCGATGCCCCGCCGTAGCGCGTCGTCGGCGAGACTGGCGACCCGTACCGACCGATGAGGAGATCACCGTGACCGATGACGGGCCTGTCGTCGAGGACCTGCTCCTCGTCCTCTTCGACCCGCGCCACGGCGTCTTCGTCGGCGAGGGCGAGCGTCTCGCCCACGCGCTCGCGGCCGCCGTGGTCATCGACCTTGCATTCCGCGGGGACGTCGAGCTCGAGCCGGGCGGGCGGGTCTCCGGCGGAAGCGTGGCAGCGCGCACCCCGTCGGCGCCCCTTCCCGCGTCGCTGAGCGCGGGTTGGGAGCTCGTCGAACGGCGGCCGGTCGGCATGCATGCTCTTCTGCTCCAGGCAGGGCACGTCGTGCGGCAGCCGGTGATCGACCGTCTCGTCGAACGCGGGGACCTCCGGTCCGAGAAGCACCGGGCGCTCGGTCTGTTCCCCAGCACCCGGCTCGTGGCCGGGGAGCTCGCGCGTCGCGACAGGTTGGTCGCCCGGATCCGTGCCGTGCTGGTCGACGGCGAGACTCCGGACCTGCGCAGCGGCGCCGTCGCGATGGTGCTCTCAGCGGCGGGCCTGCTCGCGCTCCTGCACCACGAGATCCCGTGGTCGGGCTCCGTCCACGAGCGCGGCACGGAGCTGGAGGCGGGGCGGTGGGCCGTGGCGGCCGACGGTGACGAGCGGGCCCCCGCCGACGCCGTGGATGCGAGCGGGCTCGCCGAGACGCTGAGATTGATTAGCTACTCCTGACCGCGGGTCGTCGCCGCGCCGCGTCACTGCGGGTCGTCACTGCGGGTGGTCACCGCGCCGGCGGGTGCCGGTGCGGGTCGTCACTGCGGGTGGTCACCGCGCCGGCGGGTGCCGGTGCGGGTCGTC
>JBQDDG010000036.1:0-34437 GCA_052093225.1 Actinomycetaceae bacterium | reverse complement strand
GACCCGGGTCCCGGACCTCTCGCTCGCCGACTTCGACACGGGGAGGCCGGCCGCCGACTCCGACGGCGTCTTCACCGCCGACCCCGGCCAGTGCCTCGCCGATCCCGAGCCCGGGAGCCGCATCTCCTGCGACGGCGAGCACGGTGCCGAGGTCTTCTACACCTTCAACCTCGACGACGGCGACTACCCGGGGGACGACGCCGTCGCCGACGAGGCGGACGACCGCTGCAGCTCCCAGCTCGAGGCCTACCTCGGTGGGGAGGACACGGACTCGAGCTACGGGGTCGCCAGCCTCACGCCGTCGGAGGAGACGTGGGACGACGACGGCGACACAGAGGTCCTCTGCCTCCTCACCACCGAGGACCCCGACAGCGGCAGCGCGTTCCAGTCGCTGCGCTGATCCCGCGCCCCCGCGCCCCCGCCGTGCGGTGCCACTCACGCGCCGGCGGAGTGCTGACCCACTGTTGCGCCGACGCGCCGACGCCCTGCTGAAGGAGCCGCGACCGGCGGTGGAGGGGGCCGCACGGTGTCGCCGGCTCGTGGCAGGCTGACCCGGTGGCCGCCCGTCGTTCGTCAGCACCTACCTGGGAGACCGTCGAGCCCGCCGCCGTGGTCCTCGTGCGCGGGCCGGAGGCGGTGCTCGCCGAGCGGGCAGAACGCTCGATCCACGCCCAGGTGACGGCGCGCGACCCCGACGTCGAGGTCACCCGCATCGAGGCCGCCGCCTACGAGAAGGGGCAGCTCTCGCTGCTCACGAGCGCCTCGCTGTTCGGCGAGCCCCGCCTCGTGCACGTCGAGCACCTCGAGGCGATGACGGACGCACTGCTCGAGGACACGTTGGCCTACCTCGACGACCCGGCGCCCGACGTCGTCCTCCTCATGCGTCACCAGAGCGGGACCCGGGGCAAGAAGCTGCTCGACGCCGTCGCGGCCGCCGGGTATCCCGTCGTCCGGTGCGAGGCGCTGAAGAAGGACTCCGACAAGGCCGAGCTCGTGCGCGCGGACGTGCGGCGGGCGCGGGGACGCATCGAGCCGGCGGCGGTCAACGACCTCGTCGACGCCCTCGGCAACGACGTCGCCGAGCTCGCCTCGTCGGTCGCCCAGCTCCTCGCCGACTCGGGCGGGGACATCACGGTCGACCAGGTGCGCCGGTTCCACGCGGGCAGGGTCGAGGCCACCGGGTTCGAGGTCGCCGACGCCGCGGTCGCCGGCCGGGTGGGCCAGGCGGTCGCACTGTTCCGGCACGCCGTCGTCACCGGGACCGGGCCGGTGCCCGTCGTCGCGGCCCTGGCGGCCAAGCTCCGCCAGATGGCGCTCGTCTCCGCCTCGCGCGGCGGCCCGCCGAAGGGGATGGCGCCCTGGCAGGCCGACAGGGCACGGCGCGAGCTCGCCGGCTGGACCCCGCACGGTCTCGCGGCGGCGATCGGCGCGGTCGCCGCCGCGGACGCCGAGGTCAAGGGCCTCTCGCGCGACCCGGTGTTCGCGACGGAACGCGCGGTCCGGCGCGTCGCGGAGTCCCGGAGCCGGTAGCGGTGGGGTCCTGGGGCCGGTAGCGGTGGGGTCCCGGGGCCGGTAGATGCGCCTGCCCCTGGCCGGTAGCGCTCGAGCGTGGCAGGAGTCGTCCGCGTCGGACGGTGGCGGGCCGGGCGTGAGATCGGTGCGGGGCGGCGCCGCGCGCCGAGTAGGTTGGGCACCCCCTGGGGGACCCGAACCGGACAGAAAGGACTGTCGATGGCCGACGCCACCGCAGGGGTGCCGGACGCATCCGACGCACCCACCCGCTCCGAGCGGCTCGACCGCCTGCCCTTCACGCGGCGCCACATGCGGCTGCTCACCGGCTCCGGCATCGGCTGGGCGCTCGACGCGATGGACGTCGGGATGATCTCGTTCGTCATCGCGGCGCTCGCACGGGAGTGGCAGCTCAGCGACGGCGAGATCAGCCTCGCGATCTCGATGGGCTTCGCGGGAATGGCGATCGGTGCCTCGTTCGGCGGGCTGCTCGCGGACAAGGTCGGGCGGCGCACGGTCTTCGCGCTCACGCTGCTCGTCTACGGCCTGGCGACCGGTGCCTCGGCCCTGACGACGTCGCTCGCGCTGTTCGTCGTCCTGCGGTTCGTCGTCGGCCTCGGCCTCGGCTCCGAGCTCCCGGTCGCGTCGACCCTGGTCTCGGAGTACTCGCCCGCGAGGATCCGCGGACGCGTCATCGTCATCCTCGAGGCGTACTGGGCCGTCGGCTGGCTGCTCGCCGCGCTCGTCGGCTACTTCATCATCGCGGACTACCAGGACGGCTGGCGATGGGCCCTGGCGCTCGGCGCCGTCCCGGCAGTGTTCGCCCTGTACGTGCGGGCGCGGATCCCGGAGTCGGTCCGCTTCCTCGAGGAACGCGGCCGGCACGAGGAGGCCGAGGCGGCCGTCCGGCAGTTCGAGACCTCGCGGCCCTACGGCGGGGGCGACGGCAAGGCGCGCGCTTCGGCGGCGATCCTCGAGCCCGAGTCGTCCCCGGAGTTCGAGACCCTCCGACCCGGTGTGCGGTCGCTGTTCACCAAGCGTCTGCGCCGCCGCACCATCGGCCTGTGGATGGCCTGGTTCTTCCTCAACTTCGCCTACTACGGCGCGTTCACCTGGCTCCCGACCATCCTCAGCGCCGACGGCGGCTCCCTGACGAAGTCGTTCGGGTACGTCGTCATCATCACGCTCGCCCAGCTGCCCGGGTACGCGGTCGCGGCGATCCTCATCGAGCTGTGGGGGCGGCGGGCGACGCTCGCGACGTTCCTCGTCGGCTCCGGCGTCGCGGCCGGCCTGTTCTCCCTGGCCGAGGAGCCGTGGGAGATCATCGGCGCCGGCTGCATCCTCTCGTTCTTCTGCCTCGGTGCCTGGGGGGCCCTCTACGCGGTGACGCCCGAGATGTACCCGACCGTCGTGCGGGGCTCGGGCGCCGGCTGGGCCGCGGGGTTCGGGCGGATCGCGTCGATCATCGCCCCCTTCGCGGTGCCCTTCTTCCTCGACGCCGGAGGTGCGCCGCTCGCCTTCACCGTCTTCGCGGTGGCGTTCGCGCTCGCGGCCGTCGGGGCGCTGCTGCTCAAGGAGAAGCGGGGCCAGGCCCTCGGGTAGGCCGCCGGCACCTTGCGGGCCGGCCAGGGATCACGGCGGCCCACGGACCCCGCGGGGACACGTCCCCGACGAATGTACTGGCCGTTCACCCACGAGACACGAGAATGGGGCGTGTGCGAAGCCAACAGGTCACCAAGGGACGCGACCGTGGCCCGATGCGCGTCGCGATCGTCACCGAGTCGTTCATCCCGTCCACCAACGGCGTGACGAACTCCGTGCTCCGGGTCCTCGACCACCTCCGACTGCGCGGGCACGAGGCCATCGTCGTGTGCCCGGGCCCGGCGCCGCGGCAGTACAACGGGTTCCCCGTGGTCACCGTCCCGTCGTTCAAGTACGGCGGCCTGCAGGTCGGCCTCGTGTCGTCCTCGATCTCGCGCATCCTCGACGCGTTCGACCCGCACGTCCTGCACGCCGCCGCGCCGTTCGGGCTCGGGGCGCAGGCAGTGACCGAGGCACGCTGGCGCGGCATCCCCACGGTCGCCATCTTCCAGACCGACGTCGCCGGGTTCGCCCGCAAGCACGGCCTCGCGGCCACCTCGCCCGCGATCTGGCGGTGGCTGCGGACGGTCCACAACATGGCCGACCTGACCCTCGCCCCGTCGAGGCCCACCATCAAGGACCTCGAGGACAACGGGATCGAGCGCGTCCGGGAGTGGTCGCGGGGCGTCGACGCCGTGCTCTACCACCCGCGCCGACGCACCACCGAGCAGGTCGCCGAGCTGCGCCGTCGGCTGCTCGACGGAGCGGAGGACGCCGTCGTGGTGGGCTACATCGGCCGGCTCGCCTCCGAGAAGCGCGTCGAGCGGCTCGTCCGGCTCGCCGGCCGCCGCGACGTGCGCCTGCTCATCGTGGGGGACGGCCCGTCCCGGCCCTCGCTGGAGAGGCAGCTCGGCTCCTCGGCGATGTTCACCGGCCGGCTGTCCGGCGACGCGCTCGCCGACGCCTACGCCGCGCTCGACATCTTCGTGCACACCGGCATCCACGAGACCTTCGGGCAGACCCTGCAGGAGGCGATGGCGACCGGGCTGCCGGTGGTCGCGCCGGCGTCGGGCGGACCGCTCGACATCGTCCACGTCGGGGAGACCGGCTACCTGTACGGCGCCGAGGACGATGACGAGCTCGTCGCCCAGGTCGCCCACCTGGCGTCGGACGCGTCGTTGCGCGCGCGCATGGGTGAGGCCGGCCGTCGTCGCGTGCTGCCACGTTCGTGGGAGGCGCTCGGCGACCAGCTGATCGGGCACTACGTCGACGCCGTCGACGGGGTGCTCAGCGCACCGGCCCCGCAGCGCCGCCGCCTCGCCGGGCTGTTCCGCTAGAACGAGGGCCACGGCTGGGCCGCGGACAGGTCTCCCGGGTGGCGTGCTACGGCTGGGCCGCGGACAGGTCACCCGGGTCGGACGTGGACCAGTGCCGACAACCGTCCAGGAACGACGAAAGGGCCCCCCGAGGGGGACCCTTGTCGACCGTCGTCCCGCAGCGGTGCGGGCAGCGGATCAGAGAGCGGCGATCTGCTTCGCGAGCTTCGACTTGCGGTTCGCGGCCTGGTTGCTGTGGATGACGCCCTTGGTGGCGGCCTTGTCGAGCTTGCGCGAGGCGACGACGAGGGATGCGCCGGCCTGCTCCTTGTCCCCGGCCGCGATGGCCTCGCGGACGCGACGCACGTGCGTGCGCAGCTCCGTGCGGACGGCCTTGTTGCGCACGCGCGCCTTCTCGTTGGTCAGGTTGCGCTTCTTCTGCGACTTGATGTTCGCCACGTGGTTGTTCCTTCGGCTCGGCTGGTGCGTACCCGCCGCGGCGGGGCTGCTGACGATCGGTCGGGGGCGGTCCGGGCACCGTGGTGCCGCTCGGACCCCCTGGCCGGTACCGCGTCACGGCGCCGACCCGGCGACCCACACTACCAGCGCGGGGCGCGCCGGTCAGTGGCAGTCAGTACCTCGCGGCCAGGACGTCGGTCACACGTGCGTAGGCCTCACGGTCGAGGGCCGAGCCCTCCCGCCGCACGGCCTCGTGGGGCAGCCGGAGCAGCCGGTCGAGCCGGACCTCGGAGTCCCGGCCCTGCGAGTCCCAGTCGCCGGTGCCGACGTCGATCCAGCTCCGGCCGTGGCGGTCGGTGTACTCGCCGCCGTCGGCGCGGTCCTTGGACGTCATCTGGGCGCCGAGCACCGCACCCTCGAGGCGGGCGAGCACGAGCACGGGCCGGTCCTTGCCGCGGCCGTCGTTCTCGTCGTAGGGCACCCACGCCCAGACGACCTCGCCGGGGTCGGCACGGTCGTCGTCCCGCGGGGTGTAGGTCAGGTCGGGCAGGCCCTCGCGGTCGACGTCGAACTCGGTGACGACGTCGAGTCGGCGCTGCTCGGCCCGTCCGACGTCGAGCGGCGAGGGGGTCGTGCCGGACGCGACCCGGCCGCTCGTCCCGCTCCCTGCTCCACCCCGGGAGCCGCGCCGGTCCCCCCGGCCCCGAGCTCCGCCGTCGGGGGAGGGGGAGGCGCCGCCCTGCCGGGAACGGAGCCGGCGCATCCCTTCCTGCGCGACGTCGCGGGCGACGGAGCGGGCGAGACGGCCGAGTCGGCTGGCGATGCTCATGGCCCCAGAGCCTACGGGCGCGGCGCGCAGAGGTGAGCCGGCCCACCCGCGCATACGATCGAGACATGAGTGATCTCTTCGACGGCTACCCGCCGGGCGCCGCCTGGGACGAGATGATCGCCGGGGACGAGGTCAACGTCCCCTACCGGCCCGTCCACGAGGCGTTGACCGGGCTGGCGGCCGAGGAGCTCCAGGCCCGCGCAGACTCCCTGGCCCGCAGCTACCTCGCGCAGGGCATCACGTTCGACGTCGAGGGAGAGGAGCGTCCCTTCCCGCTCGACGCCGTCCCCCGCGTCGTGGCCAGCGAGGAGTGGGACCAGCTCGCGCCGGGCGTCGCGCAGCGTGTGAAGGCGCTGGAGTCCTTCCTCGACGACGTCTACACGGACCAGCGGGTCATCGACGAGGGCGTCATCCCGCGCAAGGTCGTCGTCACCTCGCAGCACTTCAACCGCGCGGCGATGGGCTTCCGCCCGCCGGGGGGCGTGCGGGTGCACGTCTCGGGCATCGACGTCGTGCGTGACTCCGCCGAGGGCTGGCGGGTCCTCGAGGACAACGTGCGGGTGCCGTCGGGCGTGAGCTACGTGCTGTCGAACCGGCGGGCGATGACGCAGTCCTTCCCCGAGCTGTTCTCCTCGCTGCGCGTGCGTCCCGTCGTCGACTACCCGCGCCGACTCCTCGGGGCGCTCACGGCGACGGCGCCGGACGGTATCGACGACCCCACCGTCGTCGTGCTGACCCCGGGCGTGTACAACTCGGCCTACTTCGAGCACTCGCTGCTGGCGCGGCTCATGGGCGTCGAGCTCGTCGAGGGTCGCGACCTCTTCGTCGCGGGCGGCAGGGTCTACATGCGGACGACGTCGGGCCGGCGGCGCGTCGACGTCATCTACCGGCGCGTGGACGACGACTTCCTCGACCCCGTCGTGTTCCGGTCGGACTCGATGCTCGGGTGCCCCGGGATCATGTCGGTGGCCCGCAACGGCAACGTGACGATCGCCAACGCGGTGGGCAACGGGGTGGCCGACGACAAGCTCGTCTACACCTACGTGCCCGACCTCATCCGGTTCTACCTGGGCGAGGAGCCGCTGCTGCGCAACGTCGACACGTGGCGGCTCGAAGAGCCCGAGGCGCTCGCGGAGGTGCTCGACCGGCTCGACGAGCTCGTGGTCAAGCCGGTGGACGGCTCGGGCGGCAAGGGCATCATCATCGGCCCGCAGGCGTCGCGCGAGGAGATCGACGCGGCGCGGCGCCGGCTGCGGGCGGACCCGCGCGGCTGGATCGCGCAGCCGGTCGTCCAGCTCTCGACGGTGCCGACCCTCGTCGACGGCGCCGCCCGGCCCCGGCACGTGGACCTGCGGCCGTTCGCCGTGCACGGCGGCGAGGACGTGTTCGTGCTCCCGGGCGGGCTCACGCGGGTCGCGCTCCAGGAGGGGCAGCTCGTCGTCAACTCCTCGCAGGGCGGTGGTTCCAAGGACACGTGGGTGGTCGGGAAGCGGCCGAGCCCGTTGCGGTCGCGGCCGGGTGCCGGCGAGTCGCGGGAGATCGCGCCGGTGCCGCAGGGCGTACCCATCGAGTCCGACCGGGAGGGGGCCGTGAGGGTGCAGCACGAGCAGCAGCAGCAGAGCGGACGGGCGGCGGGAAGCGGTCCGGTGCCGGGCGAGGAGGTGGCGTCGTGCTGAGCCGCATCGCCGAGTCGCTCTTCTGGATCGGCCGGTACGTCGAGCGCGGGGACGCGACGGCCCGCATGCTCGACACCCACCTGCAGCTCCTGCTGGAGGACCCATGGGTCGACGAGGACACCGCCTGCCGGGCGCTGCTCGCGATCATGGGGCAGGCGCCGGACTCCGACGAGGAGCTGAAGCGCCGGGACGTGCTCGACCGACTCGCGTACGACCGGTCCTCGGCGGCGTCGATCGCAGGGACGATCTGGGCGGCGCGCGAGAGCGCGCGGCGCGCCCGCGAGACGGTCTCCTCGGAGCTGTGGGAGGTCCTCAACCACACCCACAACTCGCAGCGGGACATGGCACTCCTGCGGTCGGCGCACGACTACTTCGCGTGGGTGCGGCAGCGCACCGCGATCGTGTCCGGGCTCGTGGACTCCACGATGAGCCGCGGCGAGACGTGGAGCTTCCTCGTGCTCGGCCGCTCCCTGGAGCGCGCCGACATGACGGCGCGGCTCGTCGCCTCGCGGGCCGTGACGACGGCGGGGGCCCCGGACTGGACGACGCTCCTGCGCTCGACGGGCGCGTTCGAGGCCTTCCTCAGGTCCACCAGGGGGCGGGCCGGTGACCGTCAGGCGGCCCAGTTCCTGCTCATCGACCGGTTGTTCCCGCGCTCGGTCGTCCACGCGCTCGACCAGGCGGAGAAGTGCCTCGTCGAGCTGCGCGGGACGATCGGCGAGCAGGTCGCAGTGCCCGACGAGGGCGGGCGGATCCTCGGACGCGCGCGGTCCCGCATCGAGTACATGGCGATGAACGAGCTGCAGGACAATCTCCTCGAGGAGATGGAGGCGATCCAGGTGGCCTGCCGGAGCGCGGCGGACGCCGTCCGGTCGAAGTTCTTCGTCGGCGAGCCCGCCGCATGGAAGGGGGAGAACGCGTGAGCGTCATCCGAGTCGTCCACCGCACGACCTTCACCTACGACGAGCCCGTGCTCGCCTCCTACAACGAGGCCCGGATGCGGCCGGCGACGCTGGCCGGTCAGCGGGTCCGGGACACCGAGCTGCACGTCGGGGCGTCCACCCACATGTCCAGCTACACCGACTACTTCGGCACGCTCGTCGACGTCGTCGAGGTCCTCTCCCCCCACGAGATGCTCACCGTGCGCGCCGAGTGCGTCGTCGAGCGCGACCCCGCCCAGATGTTCGAGGGTGCGCCGTGGGAGGAGGTGCGTCGCGCCGGTGCGGCCGACGCCCTCGCCGAGTGGCTGCAGCCGCGGCCGGTGACCGACCCGCCCGACGAGCTCGCGCGGTTCGCTGCCGACGCGGCGGCGCGGCTCGCCCCGCAGTCGGCGGCGATCGCGGTGTGCGAGCACATCGGCGAGAAGGTCGAGTACCGCTCGGGCGTGACGTCCGTGCACGGGTACGCGGCGGAGGCGTGGGAGGCGGGCAGCGGGGTGTGCCAGGACATCACGCACCTCGCGGTCGGCGCCCTGCGCTCGATCGGGATCCCGGCGCGCTACGTCTCCGGCTACGTGCACCCCGAGCATGCCTCGTTCGGGGAGACGGTGACGGGGGAGTCGCACGCGTGGGTCGAGTTCGCGACCGGGCGCTGGACCCAGTACGACCCGACGAACCGCAGCGAGGTCGGCGAGCTGCACGTGCGGGTGGCGCACGGGCGCGAGTACGCCGATGTCTCGCCGCTGCGCGGGGTGTACTCGGGCGGCGGGACCTCGCGTCAGACCGTCGAGGTCAGGACGACGCGCGAGGAGTAGCGGGCGAAGGTCTGCTGCTGGTTCGGCACTTCTCGACCCGGCCCTCCGGCCGGCCGCTCGCTCCGAACGTCGGGACCGGACCCGCCGTCGGGTCGCTCGTGCGTCTACTCGCTCGGCGCTTCGGAGCCGGACCCGTCGGACGGGGACTCGAAGGAGAAGGAGCAGTCGGCGACGATGTCGACCTCGGCGCCCTCGATCGGGGTCTGGGTGAGTCCGTCGAAGCCGCCGATCGGGCCGGTGACGGTCCAGATGCCGCCGTCCTCGACCGCCTCGACGGTCAGCTCCTCGCCCGGGCCCGAGCTCGTCATCCACATGGTGGGGCCACCGCCGTCGGGCGACTCGGTCGACTGCACGACGACCGACGTGAGCGCCTGCTCCTGGAAGGACAGGACGGCGGAGAGGTCACCGTGGTCGGGGCTCGTGCCGGCGAGGGAGACCACCATGCCCTGGTCGTTGCCGAGGCACTCGACGCTCACCTCGCCCTCGGCGGTGGCCGTGCCGACGGTGATCCGGTTCTCGGCGGAGGTGTTGGTGATGTTCTCGACGCCCTCGGGGAGGTTCTCGGTGTCGTTCGGCGGGATCGCTCCGCTCGAGGGGATCTCGGGGCGCTCCGACGGCGACTCCGGGCCCGACCCGGTCGTCGCCTCCTCGGTGGTGGCGTCGTCGTCGGAGGTCGACCCGTCATCCCCTCCGCCGCAGGCGGCGAGCACGGTGGCGAGGGCGAGCACGGCGGCGGATGCCGTGACGCGACGACGGGACGGGACGAGGTGCACCGGTACTCCTAGCGGTCGGGGGAGACGACGGCTCCAGTGTGGCGGCCGCCGACCGACTGACGCTACACAGCGCTGGTGTCGGCCGCAGGAACGGGAGGTGACCGATGGCCGCCGGCGTCGGGGCGATTTCGAGCGGCCGCCGACGGTGAGGACGAGATCGGGGCCGGTCCGACGTGCGCCGGGGTGGGACGGGCGATGGAGCCGGGGCGAGGCGACGCGTCGGTGGGCATGCGTGACGACGACGGCACCCGGCCCCACGCGGTGGTGGTGCCGGGCGCCGGGGCTTCGGTCGGTCAGGCCTTCTGCACGGTGATCGTCCAGGCGGCCTCGCCCACGCGGTCGAAGTGCGTGACGGGGTAGCCGTTCTCGGCGGCCCATCGCGGGATGGCGTCGGTGGCCTGCGTGCAGTCGAAGTTGATCGTCAGCTGGTCGCCGTCGTCGAGCGTGGCGATGGCCTGCTTGGCCTCCACGAGCGGGAAGGGGCAGACCTGGCCGTCGGTCTCGAGCGTGAGTGGCATGGAGTTCTCCTCGGGGTCTTGTCGGTCGTCGTTGGTGGTCAAGACGCCCGCGCTGTTGGGCGACGTGCGCCGTGCGGTGCCGGCGCTGGTGCTGGTGCTGGTGCCGCTGTCGCTGCGGCTGGCGCTGCTGCGGTCCGGTCGCTGTCGGGCGTGCGTGTCGCGTGGTGGCGGGTCGGGTCAGGCGTCGACGAAGGTGCTGCTCGCGCTCGTCGCGGTGGCCGTCGAGCGGTGCCGCAGGATGAAGACGTGGGTGGCGGCGCCCGTGCCCAGGATCATGAAGCCGAAGGACAGCCACCCCTGGTAGGAGAACTGGGCGGTGTTGACCATGGCGTTGCCGATGGTGCAGCCGCCGGCGAGCGCGGCGCCGACCCCCATGAGCGCTCCGCCCGAGATCGAGCGGACGACCGTGGTGGCGTCCGGCACGCGGAGCCGGAACTCGCCCGAGCCCTTCGCGGCGATGAACGCACCCACGAGGATGCCGAGCACGAGGAAGACGCCCCAGTCGACGAGCTCGACGTCGCCGGTCACGAGGAAGGTGACGATATTGGCGGACGGGGTAGTGATCCCGAGCCCGGAGGGCCGGCCGGACATGGTGCTCAGCGGCCACGCGACGATCGCGATGATCCCGATGACGACGGCGGCGCCGAACGCGTGCCAGGGCTTCTCGAAGAGGATCCTGGCGAGCCCGGTCCTGCGTGGCGGCAGGCTCGCGATCGTGATCCGCGGTTCGGCGGCGAGATGCCGCGCGGCGGCGTAGCCGACGACGGCGACGAGGATCCCGACCAGCCACCACGGCGAGATGCCGAGCGACTCGTGGATCGTCGTCGCGCTCACGGTCTGTGACCGGGCGGAGGCGGTGAGGTCGGCGAACACCCCGTACTTCATGACGGCCGCCGAGCCCGCGTAGAAGACGAGGGCGAACCAGGACCCGATGAGGCCCTCGCTCGAGCGGTAGTACGTGCCGGTGGCGCAGCCGCCCGCGAGCACGATGGCGAAGCCGAAGATGAAGGCACCCGCGATCGTCGCGACCGGCGCCAGCTCACCCGAGCCGAGCTCGATCACCCCGAGCGCGTCGAGCGCGAAGATGCCGACGCTCTGGACGGCGATGACGATGAGGAAGGCGGTGAGCCACCGCGTCTTCCCGCCGATCCACACGTCACGGAACGCGCCCGTGACGCAGAACCGGCCGCGTTGCATGGCGAAGCCCAGGGCCCCGCCGACGAGAAGTCCCGTCAGGATCATGTTGTCCCCCCCTGGAGTCGATGTCGGGCGTGACGCTAGGGAGGCGACTCGTGTCGGCGTGCGGCTCGATGCCCGGGGTCCACGTGCTGAGACGACGGCGGCGTCGTCACCTCGGGCGTCGGCGCTGCTCACATCCGGCGCGACGGTGCGCGAGCACACCTGTACCGGTCGGTTCCGGCAGGGGTGCGTGTGCGACGATGGGCGCTCCGACCGACACGTAAAGGTGAACCTTGCCCCCCATCCCCGACGCGTCGACCGCCGCGACGATCCAGCCGGCGGCGACCCCGCCCGCGCAGCTGCGCAACTTCTGCATCATCGCGCACATCGACCACGGCAAGTCGACGCTCGCCGACCGGATGCTCGGGATCACCGGTGTCGTCTCCGACCGCGAGATGCGCGCGCAGTACCTCGATCGCATGGACATCGAGCGCGAGCGGGGCATCACCATCAAGTCCCAGGCCGTCCGCATGCCGTGGGAGGTCGACGGCACGGCGCACGCGCTGAACATGATCGACACCCCGGGCCACGTGGACTTCTCCTACGAGGTCAACCGGTCGCTCGCCGCGTGCGAGGGGGCCGTGCTGCTCGTCGACGCCGCGCAGGGGATCGAGGCGCAGACGCTCGCCAACCTCTACATGGCGCTCGAGAACGACCTCGCGATCATCCCGGTGCTCAACAAGATCGACCTCCCGGCGGCCCAGCCCGACAAGTTCGCCGAGGAGCTCGCGAGCCTCATCGGCGGCGAGCCGGAGGACTGCCTGCGGGTGTCCGGGAAGACGGGCGAGGGCGTCGTCGACCTGCTCGACACGATCGTCCGCGACGTCCCCGCACCCGAGGGCGACGCCGAGGCTCCGGCACGCGCCATGATCTTCGACTCCGTCTACGACAGCTACCGCGGCGTCGTCACGTACGTGCGGGTCGTCGACGGCAGGCTGGAGCCGCGCGAGCGCATCCAGATGATGTCCACGGGATCGACCCACGAGCTCCTCGAGATCGGCGTCATCTCACCGGACGCGAAGCCGTCGAAGGGGCTCGGCGTCGGCGAGGTCGGCTACCTCATCTCGGGCGTGAAGGACGTGCGCCAGTCCAAGGTGGGTGACACGGTCACCACCCTCACGCGCGGCGCCGAGGAGGCGCTCGCCGGGTACCGCGAGCCGCTGCCGATGGTGTTCTCCGGTCTCTACCCGGTCGACGGCTCCGACTACCCCGTCCTGCGCGACGCCCTGGACAAGCTCAAGCTCAACGACGCGGCGCTCGCCTACGAGCCCGAGACGTCGGTGGCGCTCGGCTTCGGCTTCCGCTGCGGCTTCCTCGGGCTGCTGCACCTGGAGATCGTCCGCGAACGACTCGAGCGCGAGTTCAACCTCGACCTCATCTCGACGGCGCCCAACGTCGTCTACGAGGTGGTGCTCGAGGACGGCACCGAGACCACCGTGACGAACCCGAGCGAGTTCCCGACCGGCCAGAAGATCCAGAGGATCACCGAGCCGATGGTCAAGGCGACCGTCCTCACGCCGAGCGAGTTCGTCGGCGCCGTCATGGAGCTGTGCCAGGGCAAGCGCGGCGAGCTCGGCGGCATGGACTACCTCTCCGAGGACCGGGTCGAGCTGCGCTACCGGCTGCCGCTCGCCGAGATCGTCTTCGACTTCTTCGACCAGCTGAAGTCGCGCACCAAGGGCTACGCCTCGCTCGACTACGACGAGGACGGCCAGGCTCCTTCGGAGCTCGTCAAGGTCGACATCCTGCTCAACCACGATCCCGTCGACGCCTTCTCCGCGGTCGTGCACAAGGACAAGGCCTACAGCTACGGGGTCGCCATGGTGGGCAAGCTCAAGGAGCTCATCCCCAGGCAGCAGTTCGAGGTGCCGATCCAGGCGGCCGTCGGCTCGCGGATCATCGCGCGCGAGACGATCCGGGCACTGCGCAAGGACATGCTCGCCAAGTGTTACGGCGGTGACATCTCGCGGAAGCGGAAGCTCATCGAGAAACAGAAGGAGGGCAAGAAGCGGATGAAGTCGATCGGACGGGTCGAGGTGCCGCAGGAGGCCTTCGTGGCGGCGCTGCAGACCGACGCGCCCACCGGCAAGAAGTAGATCGTGGACAGTCCCGAGCCGACGGCGTCGGGCGGGGCCGGTGCGTCGGCGTCGGTACGTGCGGTGCCGACCGGCGTACCGTCTGCCCCGGACTCCGACCCCGACCCCGACGCAGCGGTCGATCCGGTGTTCGACCTCTCGGGTGATGCCCGCGTGCGCGAGGTCTGCGTGGTGTCCGACCTCTTCGACGTGGAGATCACCGGGTTGCGCAGCGGTATCGACAAGCGCCCCGTCGAGGGCCCCGTCCGGGTGCTCAGGCACGGGATCTGGGGCGACGTCCAGGGGGACCGGGAGAACCACGGCGGCACCTTCAAGACGGTCTACGCCTTCGCGGAGGAGACGCGCCTCGCCTGGGCCGAGCGGCTCGGTCGCGACGTGAGCCCGGGCGGTTTCGGCGAGAACCTCGTGACGGCCGGGATCGACGTCGACGAGTCGGTGATCGGTACCCGGTGGCGCGTGGGATCGACGGAGCTGATGGTGACGGCGCCGCGCAACCCGTGCCGCACCTTCACCGCCTGGATGGGCGAGGACCAGTGGACGCGACGCTTCAACGCGGGCGGTCGGAGTGGCACCTACCTGCGTGTCCTCGAGCCGGGGGAGATCGGCGCGGGCGACACGATCGCCGTCGACGAGGTCCCTGGTCACGGTGTCACGGTGGGGGAGGCGTTCCGCGGCCTGACCGCGGCGCAGGGCGCGGCGGTGCTGGACTGGTCCGCGGACACCGGGACGCTGCTCTACGAGAAGCTGGTGCTCAATGCGCTGGGAGCCCTACGGCGCGCAGGGACCGAACGAGAGTTCCCGCAGCATCTGCGCTCGACGGGACGAGGTCTGGGAAGGATCGTGCGATGACGGCCGAGCAGGAGCGTCCGGGCCTGGATCGGGACCTGGATCGGGACACGGACCTGGACCGTGACCTGGATCGGGACACGGAGCCGGAGCTGGACCTGGAGCCGGGACCGGATCGGTATCTCGGGCCGGATACGGACCCTGAGCCGAGTCCGGAGCCGGCGTCTGAGCAGCGCTCGACCGCGCCCTCGCTCAAGCCGACGGTGAACCTCGAGGCGACGGCGCACCTCACCCCCGGTCTGGCGCGCGTGCGTTCCTTCACGCGGCGCAACACGCGGCTCAAGCCGAGGCAGGCGGCGGCCTGGGACCACCGCTCCGGCGTCGTGCTGGAGGTACCGACGACGACGCCGACCTCGGTGGCCGAGGACGCCCGGCTCGACCTCGACGCAGCCTTCGGCCGGGACGCGGGGCGGCTCGTCGTCGAGATCGGGTGCGGTGCCGGCGAGCAGATCGTCCACGATGCCCTCACCCACCCGGAGGACCGCTACCTCGGTATCGAGGTGTGGCAGCCGGGCCTGGCCCGCACGCTCACCCGTGTGCTCGACGCCGGCGCCGACAACGTGCGGCTGCTCGGGATCGACGCCGAGCAGGCGCTACCGATCCTCCTGCCGTCGCGCAGCATCGACGAGCTGTGGACGTTCTTCCCGGACCCGTGGCGGAAGAAGAAGCACCACAAGCGCCGCCTGGTGTCGCCGGAGTTCGCGCGCGTGGTCGCCGACCTGCTGGCGCCGGGAGGCGTGTGGCGGCTGGCCACCGACTGGGCCAGCTACGCCGAGCAGATGGTCGAGGTGCTCGGGGCCGAGCCGAGGTTCGACCTCACGGTCGAGACGGAGCGCTGGGACGGGCGCACGCTCACGCGTTTCGAGAAGCGTGGCATCGACGAGGGGCGGCCCGCGACGGACCTGACCGCGGTGCTGGTCGCCGATGGTGACGGCGATCGGGCGCACGACCGGGAGCCTGACCACCGTGGCTGACCTTCCGCTCGGCGAGCCCGCACCGGACGACGGCTCACTCCCGCCGAGCGCTGCTCGGGACGCGAGCGAGCGCACGTTCTCCGTCTACCTGCACGTGCCGTTCTGCGCGGTGCGGTGCGGGTACTGCGACTTCACGACGTACACGAACGCCGAGCTCGGCGGTGGCGGGTCGGCGGCCGAGTACGCGGACCACGCCGTCGAGGAGATCGAGCTGGCCGGCCGCGTGCTCGCCGCCCCGGAGCTGGTCGAGGCCGGGATGGTGCCCCGGCCCGCATCGACGGTGTTCCTGGGCGGGGGGACGCCGACGCGTCTGCCGGTCGCGGACCTCGCGCGGATGATCTCCGGTGTGCGGGACACCTTCGGCCTGACGCCGGACGCCGAGGTGACGACGGAGGCGAACCCGGACTCGGTCGAGGAGGCCGACCTCGCACTGCTCGCGGAGGCCGGTGTGACGCGCGTGTCCGTCGGGATGCAGTCGATCGTGCCGTCGGTGCTGGCCACGCTCGACCGGACGCACGATCCGGCCCGGGTCCCGCAGGCCGTGCGGTGGGCGCGCGAGGCCGGGCTCGACGTGTCCGTGGACCTCATCTACGGGACGCCGGGGGAGACCCTCGAGGACTGGCGGGCCTCCGTAGAGGCGGCGCTCGCGATGGAGCCGGACCACGTGTCCGCCTACGCGCTCGTGGTGGAGCGCGGCACGCGGATGGGCGCCCAGGTACGGCGCGGCGAGCTCACCCTGCCCGACGACGATGACCAGGCCGAGAAGTACGAGCTCGCGGACCAGCTCCTCGCCGACGCCGGCTACGGCTGGTACGAGGTGTCGAACTGGGCGCGCATCGAGGACGGTGACGACCAGGCCGTCGGCCGGCTGGTCCATGCGAGCCGGCACAACCTCGCCTACTGGCGGGGCGGTGACTGGTGGGGCGTCGGTCCCGGGGCCCACTCCCATGTCGGTGGTGTCCGGTGGTGGAACGGCAAGCACCCCACACCTTATGCGGCCCGGCTGGGTGGCGGACTGTCGCCTGCCGTGGGCCGGGAGATCCTCTCGGCGGACTCGCGCGAGCTCGAGCGGTTGCTGCTCGGCGTGCGCCTCGCCGAAGGGATCGAGGTGGCCTCGCCGCACGGGCTCACCCCCGGCGACGCCGGTGCTCGGCTCGCGGAGCTCGTCGCCCAGGGGCTGTGCGAACCGGGGCCCGCGGCCGAGGGCAGGGCGCGGCTGACCCTGCGGGGTCGGTTGCTCGCCGACGCCGTCGTTCGCGACCTCACGGACTGAGAGCCCGCCGGGGCGCGTCCGTGCCCGTGCCCGTGTTCGTCTGCGCTCGTTCGTCGTCGTTTATCTGTCCGGTCCCGGTCCCGGTGACGGGCCTGATTCCGGTGCCGGTTCTGATGCTGGTGACGCTGCCGGCGCCGGTGGCGGTCGTTGGAACTCGAGCGACCCGCCCGACGTCGGTCTCTCGTGCCGTCGGTTGCGCGCGATGCGGTCAGTGACGCGTCGCTGCAGCTCGTCGTAGCGCTCGTCTGTCATCTCCGGACCGGGCGCGCGCTTCCGGTAGGGGAACGGTGATCGTGGGACGCGGTAGCGGTGGCCGGTGGGGGTGCGGACGTCGAGCTGGTCGGCCTGCCTCTTCTCGTACCGCCAGCCCGGGTGCTGCTTGTTGTAGTTGCACCGTGCGCACAGCCCGTTGCCGTTGGCAGCGCTGGTCGCACCGCCGTCGGCGTGGTCGGTCGCGTGGTCGACGTGCTCGACCCGGCCCTGGCAGTACGGCGTGCTGCACGCGTCGTCGCGGATCATCACGAGCTTGCGCAGCTCGCCGGTGAAGACGCGACCCCGGGACTCCATCGACACCAGGCCGCCCGTCGCGGGGTCGGTCCACAGGCGTCTGAAGAAGACCGACTTCGCCTCCCGGACCTGTTCGCGGGCGACGTCGGCAGGCAACGGCCCGTCCCCGACGAGCCATGCCGGCTCGCGGCCGCCCGCCAGGCTCTCGGCCGGCATGACGATCGTGAGATCGACGTCCCGCGGTTCCGTCGTCGCTCTCCCGGTCACGTGCTCGACGAGCAGGTCGGCGGAGATCTGTGCGGGCGTGCGCCCCGCGGCGTCGCCGTCGTTGACGACGGTGGCGGCCTGCGCGATCAGGGAGGCGTGGACGCGGACCGCCTCGGTCATCGGCAGGTGCGCGGTGAGGTAGGCCATCGAGCCGTCGCCGGGCCTCAGACTCACCCGCCGCTGCCGGTGCTCCACCTCGCGCTTGACCGCGGTGTGGTCGGCGTCCAGCTCCATAGCGAGCTTCCGTGCCTGGTGGCGAAGCTGACGGTCGCCGTAGGTAGGAAGATCCGGGGCCAGCGCGGCATCCACGGCCCGGCGGTCCTCCGCGTCGAGCCCGATTGTCTCCTGCGTGAGGATGGTCGCCCGCCACTCCGAGACCAGCCCCTGCTCCATGAGTTCGAGTGTTCTCGGCAGCTCGCGGTCGAGGGCCTTGGCCAGCCCGAGGTATCGCCCGCCCCGCGTCGGTGACTCGCGGCGCGCGAGTGCGATCTCGGCGTCGAGCCCCTTGCCCTGGTCCCGAGGGGCGATGTCCATCGCCTGCTCGGCAGTCAGCCGCATCGAGGCCAGGTCCGCGGTGGCCCGCGCCTGGGCGGCACGTGCGCCCGAGACGAGTTCTTCGAGCGCCCTGATCTGTTCGACAGCGTCCGCCTCGTCGTCCCGGCGCAGGCCCGGTAGTGCGTGGAGCATCGCCCGGACGTCGTCCGCCCTGAGAGCGTCCGGACGCCCGCTCCGGCCCGTGGGCCGGGCGTGAGGGGGAGCGGCGTCGGCGTGCACGTCGTCGTGTTCGTCGGCCTCGTGCTTCAACAGCATCTCGCACCCCCTCGTCGAGCCGTCCACGATCAAACATACGTTCGATTCAGGTGTCACGCTACCCGACCGGACTGACATCGGAACCGCGGAATCATGCGGCTGTGGAGGGGTGTGCAGTGGGCGCGCCTGTGGAGACAGCGAGGGTCGTTTCCTGCTGTGGTGGGGGGTCGGGCGGTGCGCCGGGTGGTCCGGTGAGGAGGTGGTCGGGCGGTGTGCAGGGTGGTCCGGTGAGGAGGTGGTCGGGCGGTGCGCCGGGCCCACCTGTGGAGACAGGTGCAGCGGTTGAACGGTGCGGCAGATGGTCCCGTGGAGAGGGTCAGTCGTCGGGCGGTGCAGTCTGAGCAAGCTCTGTCGGCGGGACTGCGAGGGTGGTGGCCGTTCCGTCGATCGGGCGTTGAGCCCGGGATGTGCGTCCCGCGACGCGCATCCCTCGACGCGGAACCCGTGACGCGCTCTGGCGCCGTCCGTGCGCCGTCCGTGCGCCGGCCTCGCGCCCTCCGGCACTGTCCGTGCGCCGGCCCCGCCCCCTCCTGCGCCGTCCGTGCGCCGGCCTCGCCCCTCCGACCTACTCCTCGGGCACCCCGGTGACGAAGTCGATGAGCTCCTCGACCCGTCCGAGCAGCTGCGGCGACAGGTCGGCATACGTCCGCACCGTGCCGAGGATGCGCTGCCACCCCCGCGCCACGTCCCCCTGGTCGGCGTGCGGCCAGCCGAGCGCCTTCAGGGTCCCCACCTTGATGTCCGTCCCGCGCGGCACGTGCGGCCACTCGGTCAGCCCCACCCGCTCCGGCCGCACCGCCTGCCACACGTCCACGTACGGGTGCCCGAGCACGAGCACGTGCTGAGCAGCCCCGCCGAGCCGTCGCCGCGTGGCCTCGACGAGCCGGGTCTCCTTCGACCCCGCCACGAGGTGGTCGAGCAGGACGCCCGCCCGCCGCAGCCTGCCCGGACGGAACTCCTCGAGCACGTCCGCGAGGTGGTCGGCCCCCTCGAGCTGTTCGACGACGACGCCCTCGACCCGCAGGTCGTCGCCCCACACGCGCTCGACGAGCTCGGCGTCGTGCCGTCCCTCGACCCAGATTCGCGACGCGCGCGCGACCCGTGCCTTCGCGCCGTCGACCTTGATCGACCCCGACGCCGTCAGCTTCTTCCCGCCGGCCGTCCGTGCGACGTCGGGCCGGGCCTGCGCCGCCGAGGCCCTGACCGGCACGAGCGTGACCGGGGCGCCGTCGATCCAGAACCCGGGGCCGAGCGTGAACGAGCGTCGCTTGCCGTGCCGGTCCTCGAGGGTGACGAGGTGCATGCCGCCGGACTTCTCCACGCGCACGACCGCGCCGACGAATCCCGTCTCGACGTCCTCCACGACCAGGCCGCGCTCGGCGGGCACGTCGCGGGTTGCGGGGCGGCGTCGGTGGGCGGTGCTGGTGGAGGAGAGGACGTCACGTCCGTATCGGTCGGTCACCGCCCGAGGGTACGTAGACCGTCCGGCCCGACGGCGGAGCCCGGCCCCGCGGGTCGCGTCACCGGAGGGGGGCGGAGCGGGCAAGAGCGAGGCGGCTTGACGTCGATCGAGCAGCGTCGAACCGCGGGCCATCAGCCGAGCGCGACCACGTTCAGCCGAGCTCGATCACTCTCAGCCGAGCTCGACCCCGACCACCGCGTGCACCGCGACGATCGCGACCGCCACGACGAGGCCCGCGACGATCGCCGGGGTCGAGCCGACCGACCACGGCCGGTCCAGGTAGGGCACGCGCCGCCAGAAGATCGTCGCCATGGGCGCGAACACCAGCGCAGTTGCGGGCCCGATGATCGTCCAGGCAAGGATCTCGCCGCCGACCCCCGCGAGGAGCGCGACCCCGACGTAGATCACGAGGATCGCCACCGTCGCGACGAGCCACGCCCAGACCGACGCGCCACGGAACGGTGCCGGGGTGCCGAAGGTGCGGCCGATCTCCCGGGCGAGCAGGTAGGCGTTGAGGAACATGCCGGCGAGCCCCGCCACGAACGCGACGATCGACCAGACGATCGACAGGTCCCAGGCCTCGAACGCCACCGCGGTGTCACCCACGGGCGCGATCAGCGCGATCATCAGGTACCCGAAGGCTCCCTGCATGCTGCCGAGCCCGAACCATGTGAGCAGCGCCCGGGCGTAACCGGACGCGAGCGGCCGGGACACGGCGTAGGCCAGCAGCCCGGCCACCAGGGAGAACACGGGGCCGGCGATCGCGATGAGGGCGAGATCCGCGTCCGACGCCGGCGGATGGTCAGCCATCGCCCCGTGCACGGTCGAGCTCCCGACGAGCAGGACGGCGACCACCGCGTGCGCGTACTCGTGCAGCTGGATGAGAAGCACGACGGCGGTGGTGGCGACCGCCGCCGTCCGCAGCGCGATGCGCCGCGGCGACGGCGCCGTCGAACCGGTGCGGTCCTCGTCGGGGAGCGTGTCGGGGTGGGCTGCGTGGCTCATCGGGCGGCTCCCGCGGACGTCGTCGTCGACCAGGCTCCCGACGGCGGGGCCCGGGTCCGGTCCCCGGGTCCGGGTCCCGTCGCCCCGGACGTTAGCAGCGCACGCGAGGCCGGTGGCGGGCCTCACCGCACGTCGCACCACGTTCGGCGTAGCATTGGCACTCAGGGATGCCGAGTGCTACCGGCGTCCCGGACCGACGAACGGCGATCGGGGAGGTGCCATGTCGACCGAGGACCGCCGCCTGCGGGTGCTGCAGGCGATCGTCAGCGACTACGTGCACACGTCCGAGCCCGTGGGCTCCCGGGCCCTCGTCGAGCGGCACCAGCTCGACGTCTCGCCCGCCACGATCCGCAACGACATGGCGGCCCTCGAGGAGTCCGGTCACATCGCCCAGCCCCACACCTCGGCCGGCCGCGTGCCCACCGAGAAGGGGTACCGCGCCTTCGTCGACCAGATCGCCACCCTCAAGCCGCTCTCCGGCGCCGAGCGCACCGCCATCGAGACGATGATGGAGGACTCGGTCGACCTCGAGGAGATCGTCGAGCGCACCGTCCGCCTGCTCGCCCAGCTCACCCAGAACGTGGCGGTCGTCCAGTACCCGTCGATGAGCCGCACCTCGCTGCGCCACCTCGAGCTCGTCACGCTGGACGAGCGGCGCCTGCTCATCGTCATCATCACCTCCGCGGGCCGGGTCGAGCAGCGCACCGTCGAGGTCCCCGGCGGCACCGATCCCGTCGACGTCGCCGAGCTGCGCGCCATGCTCAACCTCGCCTGCGCCGGCCTCCCCGCGCAGAAGATCGCCGAGGCGCTGACCGACCTCGGCGCGCGGCTCGACCCGGCCCGGCGCCCGCTCCTCGACCTCATCGCCAGCGAGCTCACCAGAGTCCTCGACGCGGACGCCGAGGAACGCATCCTCCTCGGCGGGACCGCCAACCTCGCCCGGTCGGGCACGGACTTCAGCCGCACCATCGGTCCCGTCCTCGAGGCGCTCGAGGAGCAGGTCGTGCTGCTGCGGCTGTTCACCGAGATGGAGGCGGACCGCCTCACCGTCCGCATCGGGTCGGAGAATCATCACGACTCCCTGACCGAGACGTCTCTCGTCGCGGGGGCCTATGGTGCCTCGGGCGAGGTCGTCGCCCGGGTCGGCGTGCTCGGCCCGACCCGCATGGACTACCCGGGCACGATGGCGGCGGTCCGCGCCATCGCGCGCTACCTGTCCCGCTTCCTCGGCGGGTAGGCCGGCCCGCCGGCGTCGGGGGCCCCGCCGCCCGGTACCACGAGACCTGACAGCACGACGACCAGCGGCACGACCGGCCGTCCCGAACCGATCCCAGCCAAAGTCCCAGCCAAAGATTGCGACCTGTGAGCGACTACTACTCGATCCTCGGCGTGAGCCGTGACGCCAGCCCCGAGGAGATCAAGCGGGCCTACCGCAAGCGCGCCCGGCAGCTGCACCCGGACGTCGCCGGCCCCGAGGCCGGCGACAAGTTCAAGGACGTCCAGCGCGCCTACGACGTGCTGCGGGACGAGGACAAGCGGCGCCTGTACGACGCCGGCGGCGAGGACGCCCTGCGCGGCGGCGGTGGCGGTCCTGCCGGCGCCGCCGGCTTCGGCGACTTCGCGGACATCTTCTCCCAGTTCTTCGGTGGCGCCGCCGGCGGAGGCATGCGCGGACCCGTGCCGCGTGCGCGCCGTGGGCGCGACTCGCAGATCGTCCTCGACATCGACCTCGTCGACGCCGTGTTCGGCTCCAAGGAGGAGATCCCGGTGCAGACCGCCGTCGTGTGCGGCACCTGCAACGGCACGTGCTGCCGCCCCGGCACCTCGCCCGTCACCTGCACCACGTGCGGCGGCCAGGGCTCGGTCCAGCGCGTCACTCGCTCCTTCCTCGGCCAGATGATGGCGACCTCCGTGTGCCCGGCGTGCTCCGGCCACGGCACCGTCATCCCCGAGCCCTGCCAGGAGTGCTCCGGCGAGGGCCGCGTGCGCTCGAACCGCACGATCTCCGTCGAGGTCCCCGCCGGCGTCAGCACCGGCACCCAGCTGCGGCTGCAGAGCCAGGGCGAGGTCGGTCCCGCCGGCGGTCCGGCCGGCGACCTCTTCGTCGAGATCCGCGAGCGTCCGCACCCGGTCTTCCAGCGCAACGGCGACGACCTCCTGTGCACCCTGACGATCCCCATGACGGCGGCCGCCCTCGGCACCGTCTCCTCGATCGAGACGCTCGACGGCCCCCGGGACATCGACGTCGCCCCCGGTACCCAGCCCGGGGAGCGCATCACCCTGGACGGGCTCGGCGTCGGCCGCCTGCGCGCCCGCGGACGTCGCGGGGACCTGCACGTCGACATCGAGGTGGTCATCCCCACCAAGCTCGACGACGACCAGCGCGAGCTCCTCACGAACCTCGCCGCCGCGCGCGGCGAGGAGCGCCCGGACGCGCGTCTGACGAGCGCCGACTCCTCGATGTTCTCGCGCCTGCGCGAGCGCCTCGCCGGACGCTGACCGTCTCGTGGGACGAGTGACGACCCGGCGGAAGTTCGCCCGGTGAACCGGTCGTGGAGGGCCGCCCGGTGACCCGGCTGCAGGGAGCCGCCCGGTGACCCGCCTGCTGAGGTCGGCGCCGTGACCCGGCCGGTGTTCCGGGCCGACGCCGCCGACCTCGCCGCGGCCGAGGCCGGGCAGGACGTCGACGTGGCGGGCCCCGAGGCGCACCACGCCGTCACCGTCCGCCGCCTCCGGGTCGGTGAGGAGGTCGACCTCGTCGACGGCGCGGGCCGGCGCGTCACCGGTACCGTCGCCCACGCCGCCAAGGACCGCCTGACCGTCACGGCCACGGCCGTGACCGACGAGCCCGCCCCGACGCCGGGGCTCGTCCTCGTGCAGGCCCTCGCCAAGGGTGGTCGTGACGAGCAGGCGGTCGAGTCCGCCACGGAGCTCGGCGTCGACCGCGTGGTCCCGTGGCAGGCCGACCGTTCCGTCTCCCGCTGGGACGGAAAGGCCGCCAAGGGACGGGCCCGGTGGGCCGCCGTCGCCGAGTCGGCCGCCAAGCAGTCCCGCAGGGCCCGGGTCCCGCAGGTGGACGACGTCGTGCACTCCCGCGGCCTCGCCGACGCCGTCGCCCGGGCGCTCGCGGACGTCGGCGGCGGTGCGGGGGAGAGCACGGGGGAGGGGCACGGCAGCGCGACAGAGGTCGCGGTGCTCGTTCTCCACGAGTCCGCGACCGAACGGCTCTCCGAGCTCCTACGTGGACGGTCCGGCACCACCACGCCGGTGACGGACCTGCGGGAGGTGTGGTTCGTCGTCGGGCCCGAGGGCGGCATCACCGACGACGAGCTGGCCTCCCTCACCCGGGCCGGCGCCACCCCTGTCCTGCTCGGGCCGCACGTCCTGCGCAGCTCGAGCGCCGGACCGGCGGCGATCGCCGCCCTCAGCCTCGCGCTCGACCGGTGGTGAGCGACGGCCGACCGATGGTGAGCGACGGCCGACCGACCGTGAGCCACGGCCGACCGGTGGTGAGCGACGGCCGACCGACCGTGAGCCACGGCCGACCGGTGGTGAGCGACGGCCACCGGCCCGACACTCCCCGTCGAGGCGCGCATCATGTCGTACCCGCCGCCTCCTCGCTACGATGACCGCACCCACACCAGTCGACCCCCAGGAGCATCGAGGGCACCGTCCCCGACCCATGTCCCACCCATCTGACGCCGGAACGCCCCCCACGGGCACCGACACCCGGAACCTGACGATCCCTGACCGACTCCCCCCGATGCTCCTGCTGGGCGCGAACGACGAGGTGCTGCGCGCCGTCGAGCGGGGCTTCCCCTCCGTCACCTTCCACGTCCGCGGCAACCTGGTCGCCATGACCGGGCCGGACGGTGACGTGGCCCTGGCCGAACGCCTCGTGGCCGAGCTCATCGACATCGCGGAGACCGGCCAGCCGCTCACCGCCGACGCCGTCGACCGCGCCACCGCGATCCTCACCTCCGGCGACACGCGCCCCGCCGACGTCCTCACCGCGGACATCCTCTCCGCCCGCGGCCGCACGATCCGGCCAAAGACGCTCGGGCAGAAGGAGTACGTCGACGCCATCGACGCGCACACGATCACGTTCGGCATCGGCCCCGCCGGCACCGGCAAGACCTACCTCGCGATGGCCAAGGCCGTCCTCGCGCTCCAGCGCAAGGAGGTCTCGCGGATCATCCTCACGCGGCCCGCCGTCGAGGCCGGCGAGCGGCTCGGCTACCTGCCCGGCACGCTCACCGACAAGATCGACCCCTACCTGCGTCCGCTCTACGACGCGCTGCACGACATGCTCGAGCCGGATTCCATGCCCGGGCTCATGGCCGCCGGCACCATCGAGGTCGCGCCGCTCGCCTACATGCGCGGGCGCACCCTCAACGACGCCTTCATCGTCCTGGACGAGGCCCAGAACACCACCCCCGAGCAGATCAAGATGTTCCTCACCCGGCTCGGGTTCGGCTCACGGATCGTCGTCACCGGCGACGTCTCGCAGGTCGACCTGCCCACCGGCACGCGGTCCGGGCTCAAGGTGGTCCAGGAGATCCTCGCCGGCGTCGACGACATCGCGATCTGCCGCCTGTCCTCGCGCGACGTCGTGCGCCACCGCCTCGTCACCGACATCATCGATGCCTACGAGCGCTGGGACGCCGCCACCGCGGTCGAGCCGCCGCGCGAGCGCCGCAGCACCGGACGCGCGACGCGCGGACGCAGCAACGACCGAACGAACCGACCGGGAGCCGAGCAGTGAGCATCGAGGTCAACGACGAGTCCGGGAGCGGGGCGGACGTCGAGGAGCTGTCCGCCCTCGCCCGCTACGTGCTCGAGGAGATGCGTGTGCACCCGCAGGCCGAGCTGTCGATCATGCTGGTCGACGAGGACGTGATGACCGACCTCCACGTGCGCTGGATGGACGAGCCCGGCCCGACCGACGTCCTCTCCTTCCCGATGGACGAGCTCCGTCCGGGGCCCGACGGCGGCACCTCCGAGGAGGGCACCCTCGGTGACGTCGTGCTCTGCCCGACGGTCGCCGCCGCACAGGCCCGCACCGCCGGACACTCCACCGCCGAGGAGCTCGGCCTGCTCACCGTCCACGGCATCCTCCACCTGCTCGGCTACGACCACGCCGAGCCGGAGGAGGAGAAGGAGATGTTCGACCTGCAGCGTCGCCTCCTGCTCACCTTCCTGGCCGGTCGGTGAACCGCCGGCCATGACACCTCTTCATCCCGCCGGCCACCTCGCCGCCGCGGTGCTCACGGGTGGCGCCGCCGTCCTTCTCCCCGCGACCGGGGCGCTTCCTGCGACCGCGGGCCTTCCCGTGACCGGGGTGCTCCCTGCGACCGCAGGCATTCCCGTGACCGGGCTCCTCCCCGTGACCGGCGTGCTCCATGTCGCCACCCAGGCGCCGGAGACCGCACTCATCCCGGCGGCGCCCGTCGTCGTCCTTCTCGTCGTCGCCGTGCTGCTGCTCGCTCTCTCGGCCATGCTCTCGGCCGCCGAGGGCGCGCTCACGCGCATCAGCCGCTCCAGCGTCACCGAGCTCGAGCACGAGGAGCACCCTGCGGCCGAGCGGGTCGCCCGCATCGTCGAGCGCCGCGAGTCCGGCCTCGCCGGGCTCATGCTCATCCGCGTCCTGCTCGAGATGACCACCGCCGTCGGCCTCACCCTCGGGTTCGCCGGGCTGTTCGACCGGTGGTGGGTGGTCGCCCTCGCCTCGCTGGGGGCGACCGCGCTGCTGGTCGTCGTCGTCTCCGGCATCGGTCCGCGCAGGCTCGGCCAGCGTCACCCCGGTCGTGTGCTCGCCCGTCTCTCCCGCCCGACCGCGGCCGTGACCGCGCTCTCCGCCGGCATCGGCAACCTCATCGGCTCGGTCCGCCCCGGCAACGGCCGCTCGGAGGAGGACCGCGCCCAGGAGTCCGCCGACGAGCTCCAGCAGTTCGTCGACCGCGTGAGCGAGTCCACCCAGCTCGAGGACGAGCAGCGCGACCTGCTCGAGTCCGTCTTCGAGCTCGGTCTGACCTACGTGCGGGAGGTGATGGTCCCGCGCACCGACATGGTCTCGATCGAGGCCGACCTCCCGCTGAGCAAGGCCCTCAACCTCTTCACCCGCTCCGGCTTCTCGCGCGTGCCCGTCCACGGGGAGTCCCTCGACGACCTGCGCGGCATCCTCTACCTCAAGGACGTCATGCGCCGCGTCCACCGGCGCACCGACACCGAGCACGTGGTGTGCGCCGACGTCATGCGCGAGCCATTCTTCGTGCCGGAGACCAAGCGGGTCGACGACATGCTGCGCGAGATGCAGACGCAGTCCGTGCACATCGCCATGGTCGTCGACGAGTACGGCGGCATCGCCGGCCTGGTGACGATCGAGGACCTCCTCGAGGAGATCGTCGGCGAGATGGTCGACGAGCACGACCGCGCCGAGACCAGCGTCGAGGACCTCGGCGACGGCCGGTGGCGGGTCCCGGCCCGCATCCCGGTCAGCGACCTCGGCGAGCTCTTCGACCTCGACCTCGACGACGACGACGTGGACACCGCGGGCGGACTGCTCGCGAAGGCCCTCGGCCGCGTCCCGCTGGCCGGCTCCGCGGTCGACATCGACGGGGTCCACCTCGAGGCCGAGCGCGTCGAGGGCCGGCGCCGCCGCGTCTCCACCATCCTGGCCCGCCGCTCCGAGACCGAGGACGACGACGAATGAGCGACATCCCGTTCCCCGGCGAGCCCGGCTCCGGCTCCGAGCTGGGCGAGGACACCAACGCCCTCGCCGACCTCGACCTCGGGCACCTCGTCGAGGGTGACTGGCCCGACGACCACCGCGCCGGCTTCGTCGCCCTCGTCGGCCGACCCAACACCGGCAAGTCGACCCTGACGAACGCGCTGGTCGGCGAGAAGGTCGCCATCACCTCGGACCGCCCGCAGACCACGCGGCGCGCCGTGCGGGGGATCGTCCACCGCGACGACGGCCAGATCGTCCTCGTCGACACGCCCGGCATGCACCGCCCCCGCACGCTGCTGGGGGAGCGGCTCAATGACGTCGTGCGCGAGACGCTGACCGGCGTCGACGTCATCGCGCTCTGCCTGCCCGCGAACGAGAAGATCGGGCCCGGCGACCGGCACCTGCTCACCGAGGTCGCCGGCCTGCGCGGCGACCTCCTCGCCGTCGTGACGAAGACCGACCTCGTGGGGCGCGGCGCGCTCGCCGAGAAGCTGCTCGAGGTGAGCCGGCTCGCCGAGTTCGCCGAGATCGTGCCGGTGAGCTCGGTCGGGGACGACCAGGTCGACCTCCTGACCGACGTGCTGCTCGCGCGGATGCCGCTGTCCCCGCCGCTCTACCCGAAGGGCGCCACCGGGGACGAGGCGGTCGAGCTGACGATCGCCGAGCTCGTGCGCGAGGCCGCCCTCGAGGGGGTGCGCGACGAGCTCCCGCACTCGCTGGCCGTCGTCGTCGACGAGATGGTCGAGCGCGAGCGTGTCGACGGCGACCCGCGGCCGCCTGTGGTGGCGGTCCACGTGTCCGTGGTCGTCGAGCGGGACTCGCAGAAGGCCATCGTCATCGGCAAAGGGGGTTCGCGACTGCGCGACGTCGGGAGCAGGGCCCGCCACGGCATCGAGGAGCGCCTCGGGCGCCCGGTGTACCTCGACCTGCACGTCCGCGTGGCTAAGGACTGGCAGAAGGACCCCCGCCAGCTCGGCCGACTGGGCTTCTGAGCCGACCGACCCACCGAGATTGCGGGTGGTGCCCGCCGAGACTGCGGTTCGTCGACGAACCGCAGTCTCGACGCCGACGAACCGCAATCTCGACGAGAAGGCGGGCGGGGTAGGGGGTGGGCTACTGCACGTGGTCGACCATCTTGTGGATGGGCTCCTGCATCCGCGGGTAGGTGTCGATGTAGCTGTCCAGGTAGAACTGGTACTCCTCGTGCGCCTTCATGTCCGGCTCGATCGTGTCGGCCGTGTGGACCATGGCGTCGGCCGCGGACGGGATGTCCTTGTGCAGGCCCGCGCCCGTGGCGGCGAGGATGCACGAGCCGAGCGCGACGGCGTCGGGCACCTTGGTCAGCGTGATCGGCGTGCCCGTGACGTCGGCGTGCATCTGCATCCAGAACTCGCTGTTCGTCGCCCCTCCGCACGAGACGATCTCGTCGACCTTGTGGCCGGCCGCCCGCATCGTGCGCGCGATGTGCTCGGTGCCGTAGCAGACGCCCTCGAGGATGGCGCGGTAGAAGTGGGCCGGGCCGTGGTGCAGGGAGAGACCCCAGAGGATGCCGCGGGCACGCCCGTCCGTGTACGGCGTCCGGTTGCCCTGGAAGTACTCGTTGACGATGAGCCCCTCCGAGCCGAGCGGGATCTGCGCGGCGCGCTCGTCCATCAGCGAGTAGGCGGTGCGGCCCGCCGCCTCGGCCTCGTCGACGAGGTGCTTGGCGAAGTTGTCCCGGTACCACTTGACCACCGAGCCGGTGGAGACCTGGCCGCCCTCGACCGTGTACTGGCCGGGCATCACCGAGTCCGTGTAGCCGCCGAAGAAGCCCTCGCCCGAGATCGGCTGGTCGGTCTGGCCGATGAACACGTGCGACGAGCCGGTGATGAGCGCCATCTTGCCCGGCGCGACGACGCCGAGCCCGATCTGACCGGCGAACGCGTCGGCGCAGCCCTGCGCCACCGGCGTGCCCTCCCGCAGGCCGAGGTGCTCGGCCGCCGCCGAGGTCAGGCCGCCGACGGCGACGCCGAGGTCGTTGACCGTCCCGGGGATCTTGTCGAGGACGTCAGCCACGCCGATGTCCTCGTAGAAGTCGACCGGCCAGCCACCGTTGTCACGGTCGTAGTACATGCGGGCCGAGGCCGAGTTGATGTTGATCGTCCATTCGCCGGTGAGCTTGTAGGTGATCCAGTCGGGGGCGTCGACGAGGTACTTCGCGCCGTTGAAGGTCTCCGGCTCGTGCTCCTTGAGCCAGGCCGTCTTGAACGGGAACCACTCCGCCGTCGCCGGCATCGTGCCGCCGCCGTTGTACCGGCGGGCCTTCGAGCTCGAGCTGCTCGCACGCTCGGCCTGCTCGACGGCGCGTACGTCCATCCACATGATCGCCGGGCGCATCGCGCGGCCGTTGTCGTCCATCGCGAGCACGGTCATCGTGGTGGCGTCGTAGCTGATGCCGGCGATGTCGGCGCCGCTGAGCCCGGCCTTCTGGAGCGCCTGGTGGCTCGAGGTACGGATCGCGTCCCACCAGTCGTCCTCGGACTGCTCGGCCCAGCCGGGCCGGGGGTGGGTCGTCGTGTAGGGCGTCGCCGCGAAGGCGATCGGCTCTCCCACGAGGTTGAAGATCGCGACCCGGCAGCTCTCCGTGCCGAAGTCGATACCCATGACGAACGGTCCGTCCGGGCGGGTGGGTGCAGTCATCGTCTCTCTCCCTTGAGCGTGATCGACCGAGCGGGACGCGCTGCGGCGACCCGTTCCGGGGATTCCCGAGCGTACGCGGTGACGTGCGCCGACGCATCGACGGCACCTCACGGCGGCAACACTCGAAGTTGTGAAAACAACAAGTCCCGATGTTAGCCTTCGGATAGGCTTCTCGCCATCACCGCCCCAGCGGCGGTCCGCCCCACACGAAGAGGTGAGCCACGTGCCCGAGTCGACAGGCGCCGCACCGCGGCCCGAGACACCCGCCCTCGTCACCCGCTCCGGCATCGAGATCCCGCCCGTCGCGCTCGGTACCTGGCAGATGGATGGCGACGTCGGACGCACCGCCGTCGCCCAGGGGATCCGCGCCGGCTACCGGCTGATCGACACCGCGCAGCGGTACCACAACGAGGTCGACGTCGGCCGGGGCGTGCGCGAGTCCGGCGTCCCTCGCGAGGACCTGCTGCTCGTGTCCAAGCTGCGCGGCGGGGACCAGGAGCGCCGACAGGTGCGGCGGTCCTTCCTCACCTCCCTGCGCAGCCTCGACACCGACTACCTCGACCTCTACTACATCCACTGGCCGCTCCCGATGCTCGGCCTCTACCTCGAGGCCTACGAGGTGCTCATGGATCTGCGGGCCGAGGGCCTCATCCGCGCGATCGCGGTGTCGAACTTCCTGCCCGAGCACCTGTCCGCGATCCACGACCGCTTCGGCGAGCACCCCGAGGTCAACCAGGTCGAGCTCCACCCGGGCCGGCCGCAGGACGAGATCCGCGCCTACGACGCCGCCCACGGCATCGTCACCCAGGGCTGGGGGGTCGCCGGCCGCGGCAAGGGCATCATGGACGACGGCACCCTCGAGACGGTCGCCGCCGAGCACGGGGTGAGCGCGGTCGAGATCGCGATCGCGTGGACCGCTGCCAAGGGCGTCGGTGCCGTCGCCAAGTCGGCCGACGCCGGGCGCCAGCGCGCCAACCTCGCAGCCCCCGGGATCGAGCTGACCGAGCAGGACGTCGCGCGCATCGACGCGATGCCGCCCGTCGCGCTCGGCAAGGACCCCGCTGTCAACGAGGAGTACTGAGCCTGTACGGCCGGACCGGGCGGACCTGCCGGTCGGGACGCCCCGGTCGGACCGGCCTGCACGGCCGGACCGGCCGGTCCGGGCGACCTGGCCGGACCGCACCGACCTACCGGTACGAGCCGTTCCGAGCAACACCCCCACGAACCGTCACACCCGACCCACGAGGAGAACCACGATGAGTGGAATCGACATCCGTCTCGGCCGCATGTTCGACAAGGACACCAACCGTTCGTTCACGGTGGCCTTCGACCACGGGCAGTCGCTGAAGATCCCGGGCGGCCTCGGCAACCCGGTCACGGTGCTCGAGCGCATCGCCGCCGGCGGCGCCGACGGCATCCTGCTCAACAAGGGGATGCTCGCCCAGGCCTCGCACGTCTTCGCCCACCGCGGCGCGCCCGCGGCCATCCTCCGCGCCGACTGGACCACGCTCGACCCCGCGATGAAGGAGGAGCAGGGCGAGGGGTACCGGGCGCTCGTCGACCCGGCCGATGCGATCGCGCTCGGCGCCGACGCCCTGTGCATGTACCTCATCGGCCGTCCGCGGACCGACGGCATGTTCTACGACAACATCGCCAACGTGGCCGAGACGATCGACCGTGCCCACGCCGTCGGTCTGCCGGTCATCGTCGAGGGCACCCTGTGGGGCCTGCGCAACGAGGACCAGAAGGACCCCGAGGGCCTGCGCCAGGTCTGCCGCATCGCCGCCGAGCTCGGTGCCGACGCCATCAAGACCGAGTACGTCGGTGACGTCGAGGCGCAGCGCACGATCATCGAGGAGGTCGGCAACGTCCCCGTCCTCACGCTCGGCGGTGCCCCCGGAGACGACGCCGACGTGGCGGCCGCCGCGGCCGGCGCCATCGAGTCCGGCGCCCGCGGGCTGATCTTCGGCCGCAACGTGTGGCAGGCCGGGGACCTCGAGGAGCGCCTGTCCACCCTGGGCCGCATCACCCACGAGAGCGGCTCGACCCGATGAAGGCCGCGGTCTTCGGCGGTCCCGGCGTCGTCGAGCTCCGCGAGGTCCCGACGCCGACCGCCCCCGAGGGCGGCCTCCTCCTGCGCACCGGCGCCAACACCGTGTGCGGCACGGACGTGCGGATCATCCGCGGGGAGAAGTCGGCGGGGATCGACGTCGGGGTCGTGCTCGGTCACGAGATCGCCGGCGAGGTCGTGGCGCTCGGCGCCGGCGTCGACGGGTTCGCCGAGGGGGACCGCATCGGGATCAACCCGACCGTGCCCTGCGGGCGCTGCGCATACTGCCGGCTCGGCCGCGAGAACCTGTGCACGGACTCGAAGATCTTCGGCTACGCCCTCGACGGCGGCCTCGCCGAGTACGTCGCCGTCCCGCCCGAGGCGATCTCGCGCGGCGGCGTGTTCGTCGTGCCGGCCGAGGTGCCGTTCTCCTCGATCGCCCTCGCGGAGCCGCTCGGTTGCGTCCTCGGCGGCGCCGAGTCCTACGGCGTCGCGCCGGGGGAGACCGTCGTCGTCCTCGGTGCCGGGCCCATCGGCCTGCTGCACGCGCAGGTCGCACGTCTCGCCGGGGCGGGGAAGGTCGTCGTCTCCGACCCGTCGGCGAGCCGCCGCGAGGTGGCCTCCCGGCTCGGCGCCACGCACGTCGTCGACCCGACCGCCACGGACCTGCGTGAGTACGTCCAGGAGCTCACCGACGACCTCGGTGCGGACGTCGCCGTCGTCGCCATCGGGATCCCGGCACTGTTCGCGCAGGCCCTGACGATCGTGCGCAAGCGCGGCCGGGTCAACGCGTTCGCCGGCTTCCCCAAGGGCGTCTCCGCCGAGGTCGACCCGAACCTCGTGCACTACAACGAGCTCGTCGTCACCGGCGCCTCGAACTCGCGGCGCGTCGACCACCAGCGCGCCCTCGGCCTCATCGCCTCCGGCGCGGTCGACGTCGCCTCGCTCGTCACGCACGAGTTCGCCCTCGAGGACGCCGTGGAGGCGATCGAGTTCTCCGCCGGGGGCGAGGGGATCAAAGTCTCCGTCCACCCCTGACGGGGAGGCTCCAGGGCCTCGCCGGCCCCGCACCGGGACCTCTGGGTCCGGGTGCGGGGCCAGGGGTCAGGCGCGGCTGTCGTCCCCCGTTCCCACGACGACGACGTCGACCCCCGCCTCCCGGACCGGTGCGAGCTGGTCGTCGGTCGCGCCGGAGTCGGTGACCAGGAGGTCGAACGCGTCGATCGAGGCCACCCTGTGGGTCGCCACGTGGTCGAACTTCGAGCTGTCCGCCACGAGGATCGCGCGCGCCGACGCGTCGAGCATCGCCCGCTTGACGTCCGCGTTCTCCTCGAGCGGGTGGAAGAGCTCGCCACCGACGAGCGAGGTCGTCGACATGAAGCAGACGTCCGCGCGCAGGGAGTGCAGGGTGCTGAGCGTCGTCGATCCGTAGAGCGAGTCGAGCTCGGGCCGGTAGCGCCCGCCCGTGACGAACAGCCGCACCGACCTCAGCGCCGCCGCCTCGCGCGCGACCGCCTGGGAGTGGGTCACGATCGTCACCGGCCCCAGGTCGTCGAGCAGCGGGACCATCGCCAGCAGGGTCGTCGAGTCGTCGATCATGATCGTGGAGCCGGCGTGGATCTCGCGGGCCGCGCGCTCGGCCAGCCGGCGTTTCGTCGCCGTGTTGAGGGTGGATCGGAACGCCGCCGAGGCCTCGGACATCGAGGTGGCCCGCGCCGTCACGGTGCCGCGCGTGCGCGTGACGATGCCGCTGCGCTCGAGCTCGGCGAGGTCGCGGTAGACGGTCATCGTCGAGACCCCGAAGCGCTCGGCCATCTCGTCGACGGACAGCGTCCCGTGGGCGAGCACGAGCTCGGCCATCGTCGCCAGTCGCTGGCGGCGGCCCTTGGCGGGGGCGGGGGAGCCGTTCATGTGGCGATCCTGCCACACGTATCACGTCAGAATGTTGCGTCAACGCTCGAGAGTGTGGTCTGCGCGCCCTTGAGTGTCGCCACGAAGAGCTCAAGCCGCGCGGAGCGCGACGCGCACACGCCCTGGTGGGCCGCCCGCGCCTGAGGTGACGAGACGGTCGGCCGTGCGTTCCGC
>JBQDDG010000035.1:15149-34569 GCA_052093225.1 Actinomycetaceae bacterium | reverse complement strand
AGTGAGGGGTATTTTCCTCACGAGTGAGGGGCGTTTTCCTCACGAGTGAGGGGCGTTTTCCTCACGAGTGAGGGGCGTTTTCCTCACGAGTGAGGGGTATTTTCCTCACGAGTGAGGGGCGTTTTCCTCACGAGTGAGGGGCGAGTTCACGTCAGAAGGGGCGCCCGGCTTCGGCCGGGCGCCCCTTCTCGTCGTTCCAAGACGTCTCGTTCTGCCTGGCCCTCACGTGCTGCCTCGCCGGCTCGTCTCTCCTGCCCGGCTCACCGTTGCCAGCCGGCTCATCTCTCCTGCCCGACGGCGGAGCGCAAGACGCCTGTGGAGAACTCCACGGGCGCTCCGCGGACTTTCCTAGCGTGAACGTGCAGGTCCGAACCCCCGTCGGGCCGAGGCCCCCGTCATGGTTCGACCGAGGAGTCCTTCGTGCCCGTTCAGCACGCCCCGATCCGTCCTGACCCTTCCCATCACGCCGGCGACGCGCGCTCGCCGGGTCGCACCGTTCCCGGACCGCCGGCCCGCCGCGCACGGTGGATCGCAGTGCTCGGCGTCGTCCTCGCGATGCTCGTCGCTTCATGCGGACCGGCAGGAGACGGTGGGGCGCGTGGCCCGGACGTCGCGCTCTCAGGGGTCTCCGTGGCGCACGCCGTCGGCGTCGAGCGCACCCGGATCAAGGACACCCAGTTTCGGACCACCCGGCAGATCGCACAGCTGCCGCTCCCGGAGGGGCACTCGACGGAGCTCGGACCCGAGTTCGCCCGGGGGCCGGGCGACGAGGACGATGTCGGCCCCTACATCTCGATCGAGCTCGCCGAGGACTCGCCCCTTCTCCGAGTGCCCGATGACGTCGAGGTGGAGGGGGCCGACGACGAGGAGACGCTCGCGCTCGCGGACGACGCCGTCGCTCGGGCCTCCCAGTACGTCGTCGAAGAGGTGGTCGACTCCGACGTCCTACGCAGTCCTCGACCAGAGGATCACCGAGACTGGTTCGGCCAGAATCGTTGGCGCTTCGACCCCGGGCTGGCGGAACTGATCCTCGAGAACCTCGAGGAGAACGGCGGCCTCCCCGTCCATCATCTTCGATGGACGGACCCGGACGACGAGGACGAGAACGGCGAGGAGTCCGGGCCCAACATCTACAACGACGTGGTCCAGCCCGACCAACCACGCGTGACCGACCTCGAGGTGGAGGTCACCGCCTTGTCGGTCCACCAGGACCCGGTCTATCCACCCAGATTCATGGTCGAGCACGAGATCTCGTACGGGACCCCGCAGTGCGAGACCGCAGACTGCCATGCACTCGAGATCATCTATCTCTCCGACTCGAGGCGCACAATTATCTACCCGCACGGGGACGCCTGGTACATCCTCGGGTACTACCAGGACCGCGACGTGTCGGCCGACTCACCGCCGGCGCATCCAGTCCTCGAGCCGTTCTCGTGGGACTCGTAGCCGAGAGCACACGGCGGGCCTGTGGCGGAGCAGGAATCTTCGCCGTCGACGGCTGCAACGAGATCGACGAGGTGGGCGAGGGGACTCGCCGCGCTCTCGTGGGAGGTCAGTGCTCGGCGAGCCGGCCGGCTTCCGAGAAGGCGTGCTGTGCGAAGCGCACACCGATCAGCTCGTGCGTCGCGGTGTCGGGATGAAGGGCATCAGGGAGGGGGTGCTCCGAGGAGTCCGGCTCCCCGTACAGCGTGGTGCCGTCGAGATGGTGGAGGTGCGGATCGTCCCTGCTCGCGGCGATCGAGGCGAGCACGTCGCGGACGATCGAGAGGGTGAGGCGGCCGGTTCCGGTGTCCGTGGGATCGCCGCCGGCGGCGAAACGCACCTCCCCGGCGCTGAGGCTCTCGGTGTCGAACATGCCGGGGCCCGGCGTGTGCTCGTGGATCCCGCAGTAGATCGGCGAGACGAGGAGCAACGGCGTCGTGGGGTGGCCGTCGCGGACGGTGTCGAGGAAGCCGTGCACGGCAGGGACGAACGACCGCAGTCGCATCGCGTCGGCGTTCACGACGTTGATGCCGAGCTTGATGCTGATGAGATCGGCCGGAGTATCGCGCATCACGCGCGCCATGAACGGATCGACGAGGGCGCTGCCTCCGAAGCCGAGGTTGCGCAGCTCGACGCCACCCAGGCGGGCAGCGGTCGCGGCCCACGTACGGGCCGGCGAGGTGGCGTTCGAGCCCTGGCTGATGGAGCTCCCGTGGTGCAGCCATCGCCGGCGATCTTCCGGCGCGGGAACGATGGGTGCGTCCGTCCGCAGCTCGATGAGCTCGATCGACTCGTTGTGCGGGAGCCACAGCTCGACCCGATTCGTCCGAGCGCCGATCCCGCTGAAGCGGGTGACGTGCGGTTCCCCCTCGACGATCGCTGTCTCGCCGGTCTGCAGATCGGTCTCGACGGCGTCCCCGCCGGTGAGCGGGTCGCTCGCGAGAAGCTCGCCGTCGACGACCAGGTCCACGTTGCCCCGGGGCCGGGTGAGGCCCCGGTAGGTGGGACGGGTGGGGTGGCAGACGAGCTCGATGCGCTGCGCCTTGGTGGTCATCGCCAGTCGCACGCCCGACGGCTGGGCCTCCCTGTCCCCCAGCATGCCGTCGGGCACCTGGGCGTGGACCCATTCGGGGAGCCGGTGAGGTCGTAGCCCGCGGGGCGTCGTCTCCAGGTGGTCGCTCCCGCGCACGAGCGCAGGGGTGATGGGCGTGCTGATCGGCATTCGGCTCTCTCCGTTCCGTGCGTGTCGTCGCTGTGTCCGTGCAGGTGGTGTGCTCGCTGTGACGGCGCGGGGCGAGTCTGCCGCGGAACAGGAATGTTCGGCGTCGTCGACGGTTGAACCGTAGGGACGACGGAACACGTCCGTCCACGACTTTCGACCAGGAGCACGCCGTCGCATGACCTCTTCACCGGACACGCACCGGGGGCCTTCCGGCGCCGCCGTGGCACGCGCCGACGCAGACGCCACGGTGCCCGGAACGGCCGTGGCCCGCGCTGACGCCGACGCCACGGTGCTCGGCGCGGACGAGCTCGGGCTCCGTCACCCCCTGGGCGAGCGCGCGACGCTGCTGCAGTTCTCGTCGAACTTCTGCGCCCCGTGCCGCTCCACGCGCGGCCTGCTCGGCTGGGTGGCCGAGCACGAGCCCGGTGTACGGCACGTCGAGCTCGAGGTGACGCGCCACCTGGAGATCGCCGAGCGCCTCGGCATCGAGCTGACCCCGACGTTCTTCGTCCTGGACCCGGACGGCGTGGTGCTAGCCCGCCAGGACGACGTGCCCCGGCTCTCGGCCGTGCGCGAGCTCCTCGACCGCCTGGTCCCGGCCGGCGGCTGACCGGGCAATCAGTCCTTGGCGGAGCGGAGGACCGAGCGCAGCTCCTCGACGAGCGCCTCGGTCTCCTCGCCGGGGCGCGCCCCGATGATGTCGATGTAGCGCTCGGCGTCCTCGTACCGCTCGGACTCGATCGCGGCGAGCGTGATCTGGCGTCCCGCGGCGGGCACGTGCTGCTCGGCGTCCCAGTGCGCGGTCGCGAGCGCGTGCGCGCTCGTCGGCTGTCCCGCCTCGCGCAGCACCCACACGGACTCGGCCAGCGCGAGCCCCGTCTCCTCGCGCGCGCACGCGGCGCCGAGGCGGCGGTTGGCGCCGTCGAGGTCGTCGGCCACCGAGAGTCGGGCGAGCTCGATGAGCGGGTACCAGGCGTTGGGACGCCCGGCGAGCTCCTCGGCCAGCGCCCACACCGCGAGGTCCGCCCCCTCCGGGTCCGACTGGGGGACGTCGGCCGTCAGCGGGTCGGCGGCCCGTGACTGCTCGCCGTGCCGCCGGACGATCTCGGCCAGCTCGTTGAAGGCGACGGTGTCGTTCGGGTCCTCCTCCAGGCGCGACCGCAGCTCCTCCTCGCGCCCGTCCTCGGCCGGGTCCGGCGCGGGCCGGTGGTGGCCGTAGTGGTCGGTGGTCGCGAGCAGGAGGGCGAGCAGGACAGCAGGACGACGCGCCAGGGACATACGGCAAGGATAGCCGCCGGGCCCCAGGACGCTCGCGGAGGGGACGCCGGAGACCGAAAAAATACCCCTCACTCGTGGGGAGCGGGGGCGGGAAGAGGCGGGCGACACGTCGGACACCTCGTCCCGCTGCCGCGGCACGACGGTAAGTTGGGGCGATGATCGCAGTGCTCGCCCCCGGTCAGGGTGCCCAGACGCCGGGGATGCTTGCCCCGTGGCTCGACGACCCGGAGTCCGCCGCCATCGTCACGGTGCTCTCCGCGGCGGCCGACCTCGACCTCGCCGACCTCGGCACCACTGCCGACGCGGACACCATCAAGGACACCGCGATCGCGCAGCCGCTCATCGTCGCCTCGTCGATCCTCGCATTCCAGGCGCTCAAGGCCCGCACCGGCTTCACCCCCGCAGTCACCGCCGGACACTCGGTCGGTGAGCTCGCCGCACTCGCCGTCGCCGGCGTCCTGTCCGGCATCGACGCCGTGCGCCTCGCCGCGGCTCGCGGCCGCGCCATGGCCGAGGCCGCCGCGACGACCCCGACCGGCATGTCCGCCGTCGTGGGTGGCGACGCCGAGGAGGTCACGTCCGCGATCGAGGCCGCCGGACTGACGCCGGCGAACGTCAACGGCGGCGGCCAGATCGTCGCTGCGGGCACGCTCGCCCAGCTCGAGGCGTTCGCGGCGAACCCGCCCGCGCGGGCCCGGGTGATGCCCCTCGCCGTCGCCGGCGCCTTCCACACCGAGCACATGCGTCCGGCCGTCGACGTCGTCGCGAAGGCCGCGAGCGGCCTCGCCACCTCGGACCCGCGCGTGCCGCTGCTGTCCAACCGCGACGGCGCCGTCGTCCCCTCGGGCATCGAGGCGATCGAGCGCGTGGTCGCCCAGGTGGCGAACCCGGTGCGCTGGGACCTGTGCTGCGAGGCGATCCTCAATCGCGGCGTCAGCGGGGCGATCGAGCTCGCGCCCGCCGGGGTGCTCACGCGCCTCGCGAAGCGCACACTCACGGGCGTCACCACGCTTCCGCTCTCCACCCCCGAGGACCTGGACGCTGCCGCCGAGCTCGCCCAGGCGGACACCGAAGGAGCCTCATGACCCGCCCCGCCCTGACGACCACCGCGCCGAACGCGCACGCCACGATCCTCGGCGTCGGCGGGTTCCGGGGCGAGCGGACCGTCCCGAACGACGACATCGTCGAGCCGATCAACTCCTCCGACGAGTGGATCCAGCAGCGCACCGGCATCGTCACGCGCCGGTACGCGAACGAGACGACGACGGTCGCGGACATGGCCGCCGCCGCCGCCGAGGCGGCCCTCGCCGCCGCGGGCATCAGCGCCGACCAGGTCGAGGCCGTCATCCTCGGCACAGTCACCTGGTTCGAGCAGACCCCGTCGCTCGCGGGCATCGTGGCCGACCGGATCGGCGCGAACCCCGCCGCCTCCTACGACATCTCCGCGGCCTGCGCCGGGTACGCCTACGGCATCGCCCAGGCGGACGCCCTCGTCCGCGCGGGCACGGCGAGCCACGTGCTCGTCATCGGCGTGGAGAAGATGAGCGAGTTCATCGACCCCACGGACCGGTCGATCAGCTTCATCCTTGGTGACGGCGCGGGAGCCGCCGTCGTCGGACCCTCCGACACCCCCGGCATCGGACCGACGATCTGGGGCTCCGACGGCTCGAGGGCCGACGTCATCAAGCAGACCCACTCCTGGTCGACGTTCCGCTCCGACGACGCGGACGCCGACCGCTCCTGGCCGACCCTTCGCCAGGAGGGCCCCACCGTCTTCAAGTGGGCGAGCTTCGAGATGACCAAGGCGGCGGCGCAGGCGATCGAGGCCGCCGGGTTGACACCCAAGGACATCGACGTCTTCGTCCCGCACCAGGCCAACATGCGCATCATCGACCACATGGTGAAGTACCTGAAGCTGCGCGACGACGTGGCGGTGGGACGAGACATCGCCGACACCGGCAACACCTCGGCGGCCTCGATCCCGCTCGCGCTCGAGCGGCTCATCCGCGAGGGGCAGGCGAAGTCTGGCGACATCGCCCTGCAGATCGGCTTCGGCGCGGGCCTCGCGTACGCCGCGCAGGTGGTCGTCGTACCGTGACCACCGCTCCGCGCCTGTCACACTGACCCCCGTCCAGTTCAACCACACCAGGAGATGTTCATGGCACACACGGAGGAGGAGGTCCTCACGGGCCTCGCCGAGATCGTCAACGAGGAGACCGGCCTGCCGGTCGAGGACGTCAAGCCGGAGGCGTCGTTCACCGACGACCTCGACGTCGACTCCCTGTCGATGATGACGATCGCGACCCTCGCCGAGGAGCGGTTCAGCGTCACCATCCCGGACGACGAGGTCGCGAACCTCAAGACCGTCCAGGACGCCGTGAAGTACATCGTCGGCGCGCAGTCCTGATCCACCGGTCGGGGGTTCCGCGACGGCGCCCCCGACCAGCTCCCCGCGCGGGGAGCAGCACGTAGGGGCCGGCAGGCCAGCCGCGCCACGAGGGCGCGCACCCAAGGAGGAACCCGTGTCCGATCAGTCCACCACGCGTCGCCGGGTCGTCATCACCGGCATGGGGACGACGAACCCGATCGGCGGCGACGTCGACTCGACCTGGTCCGCCGCGCTCGCCGGGACCTCCGGCATCGCCACGCTCGACCACGACTGGTCCGAGGCCTACGGGACCACCGTGAACTTCGCCGGTGAGGTCGCCGTCGACCCCGAGACCGTCCTCACCCGCCAGGAGGCCCGCCGCCTCGACCCGTCCGGGAAGCTCGCCGTCGTCGCCGCCATCGAGGCCTGGTCCCACGCGGGCGAGCCCGAGGTCGAGAAGGAGCGGCTCGGCGCCGTCGTCTCCACCGGCATCGGCGGCATCCACACCCTGCTCGACGCCTGGGACACCGTCCGCGAGAAGGGCGCCCGCCGGGTACTCCCGCTGACCGTGCCCATGCTCATGGCCAACTCCCCCGCCGCGAACATCTCGGTGCGCTTCGGCGCGCGCGCCGGCGCGCACGCGCCGGTTTCCGCCTGCGCGTCCGGCGCCGAGGCGATCGCCCAGGGCGTGGGGATGATCCGGTCCGGCGTGGCCGACGTCGTCATCGCCGGCGGCACCGAGTCCGCGATCCACCCGCTCACCCTGGCCTCCTTCGGGAAGATGCAGGCGCTGTCGCGGCGCGTCGACGACCCGCAGCGCGCCTCGCGGCCCTACGACGTCGACCGCGACGGGTTCGTCATGGGCGAGGGCGCCGGCATCGTCGTCCTCGAGTCCGCCGAGCATGCCGCCGCGCGCGGGGCGACCGTCCACGCCGAGGTGCTCGGCACCGGCATGACGGCGGACGCCTACGACGTCGCGCCCCCCGACCCGTCCGGCCAGGGCCAGGAGCGCGCCATGCGCATCGCCCTCGAGGATGCGGGCATCGCGGCGAACGACGTCGTTCACGTCAACGCGCACGCCACCTCGACGCCGGTCGGCGACACCATCGAGGCCGAGGCCGTGGGCCGACTCTTCGGCGAGCAGGTCACCGTCTCCGGCACGAAGTCGATGACCGGCCACCTGCTCGGCGGGGCGGGCGCGCTCGAGACGATCTTCGCGGTGCTGGCGGTCCGTGAGCGCACGGCCCCGCCGACGATCAACATCGAGAACCTCGACCCGGCCGTGCACGTGGACGTCGTGCGCGACGAGCCGCGCGAGCTCGCCGGCACCGGCCAGCTGGCGGCGCTCAACAACGCCTTCGGCTTCGGCGGGCACAACGCGGCGATCCTCGTCGGGAGCGTCTGAGGACGAGCGCGTGGGCGATCGTTGCATCACGCAGCGGTCGGGTCGGTCCAGGAACGCTCGCCGCCGGTGGTCACCGAGCTGATCAGCGTCGCACGCGCGAGCAGGTGGAGCGACGGGTTGGTGGTCCTCTGCCTCTGCACGCCGTCGGGGTGCACGACACGGTCGCGTGGGGCGAGGCAGCTCATGCCGCGGGTCTCGACGGCGCGGAGCATCATGCGACGGACAGCCCGGCGGGTGGAGTAGTTGCCGTCAGCGGCTCGCTACCGATGACCTCGTTATCGGTAGCCGCGCTACCTCATCCCGAGAATCTCGTAGCGACGCGCGCCGCGCACACATGTCCTCCAATGCCGGAGCTCCGGCCGAGCACGCGGACGGCCGGGAAGCGGATCCCGGCCGTCCGCGTCAGCGGGTGCCTACCGGCGCGCGACACTCAGCCCAGGCGGGCACCAGCGTCGAGGGCGTGCTCGATGCCCGTGATGTAGCGGCCGCTGTCGGAGACCAGGTAGAGGATGGCCTCGGACGTGTCGTCCGGCTCGAGCGCGACCACCGGCATGACGTTCATCTGCAGGGCCGCCTCGTCGAAGTCCTCGCGGGTCGGGTTCTCGAGGTCGGGGCGGAACAACTGATAGGTCGGGTCGTTGAGGATCATCGGGCTCGCGAGCGTGGTCGGGTGGATCGTGTTGACCCGGATGCTGTGCGGGGCGAGCTCCTTCGCGAGGACCCGCATGAGGCCGACGACGCCGGCCTTCGCCGCCGTGTAGTGCGCGATGTTGGCGTTCGTCTTCATGGACGCCAGCGAGCTCGTGATGACGATCGACCCGCCGTTGCCGCCGTCGACGATGTGGTGTGCCGCGGCGCGGACCGTCTTCCAGACACCGGTGAGGTTGACGTCGATCATCGTCTGCCACACGTGCTCGTCCATCTCGAGCGTGGGCGACATCGTGTTGATGCCCGCATTCGCGAGGATGATGTCGAGGCGGCCGAGCTCGGCCACGCCCTCGTCGGCGACGGCGGTCAGCGCGGCCAGGTCACGGACGTCGGCCTCGCGTGCGACGATCCGGCGGTCGAGCGCCTCGACCTGGCGCACGGTCTCCGCGAGGTCTTCGGCGCGTGCGGTGTCGTACGGGACGGTGTCGACCTGCTGCGAGACGTCGACCGCGATGATGTCCGCCCCCTCCTGCGCGAGCCGGATCGCGTGGTTGCGTCCCTGCCCTCGTGCGGCTCCGGTGATGAAGGCGACCTTGCCTTCGAGACGGCCTGCCATGGCGTACTCCCCTCGTCGGGTGCCCCGGGCGTCGTCGCTCCGGGGGCTGTGCGACCAGGGTATGGGCACGCCGTGACACAACGGAAGGGTGCATGTGAACGAAAGGGTGCACGTGATGGCGCTGGCCTCGTCCTCCACCGTTGAGCCAGCGCCCTCCTGCTCGAGACTGGCTCCGAGGGCGGTCGAGTCGGCGACCTGGTGCCTGGCTCAGCGAGGCGGGTTGGCGCGGAGGGCGACGCGGTTCCTCCCAACCGCACTCTCGACAAAGCGGTGTCGGTTGCGTCAGCCGACGCGGTGCAGCCAGCGCACAGGGGCGCCGGCGCCGGCGTAGCGGAAGGGCTCGAGCTCGTCGTCCCAGGCCTGACCGAGGGCGAGGTCGAGCTCGTGCTGGAGGCGCGACGGGCGCCGAGGCGATCGCCCTGGGGGTGGGGATGATCCGGACCGGCGTGGCCGACGTCGTGCGCGACGAGCCGCGCGGGCTCGCCGGCACCGGCCAGCTGACTGCGCTCAACTTCGCCTTCGGGTTCGGCGGGCACAACGCGGCGATCCTCGTCGGGAGCGTCTGATCGCGACCGACTCAGCGAGTCCCCGGCACGGCCGACCCGTGCCGCGTGACTTCCCGAGCACCATCGGGGCCGCCGCCCGGGCGGAGGACGCCACCTTGCAACGTGAGCGTCCGATCGGCGTGAGCGGCGCCGAGCAGGGTGTCGTGCGTGACGATCAGGACCGCCACACCGTCGTCCGCGACCTTCCGGAGCGTGGCAAGGACCTGATCGGCCGTGCCCGGATCGAGTGCCGAGGTCGGCTCGTCCAGCAGGAGGACCGACGGGCGGACGGCGAGTGCGCGCACGAGCGCGAGGCGTTGCCGTTGCCCCCCGGAGAGCTGGTGGGGCCGTCGGTCGAGCAGCTCTCCGGCCAGGCCCACGGCGGGGAGGAGCGTGCCCGGGGCGATGCTCGGGCGTGCGTCGAGCATCGACTGCCGGATCGTGCGGCGCGGATGGAACGCGTCGTGCGCATCCTGTCGGACAAGCTGGATCGCCCGTCGCTGGTCGACGGTCCGGTGCCGCAGCGCAGCGGGCAGCCTGACCCCCCGCAGCTCGAGCACGCCGGAGGTCATGGACATGAGACCGGTGAGCGTGCGGACGAGAGTCGTCTTGCCGCCGCCGCTCGCCCCGTGCAGCACGGTGATCTCCCCGGCGGCCAGCTCGAGCGTCACCGACCGCGACACCGCCTTCCCACCGGCGTCGATGATCGTCGCGTCCCGCAGCGACAGGGTCGGGCTCGTGGCACCACGGGACCCGCGATCGCGGCGGCTCTCCACAGGTGGCGTCGGCAAGGGGCCCTGCACGTACCGGAGCTCGCACCGCAGGGCCTCGGCGGCGGCGACGTCGTGGGTCACCAGCAGCAGCGCGGAGTCGAGCCGGTCGGACAGGCGGGCAAGGACAGTGAGGACGCGCCGGCGGGTGTCTGGGTCAAGGCCGGCGGTCGGCTCGTCGAGGACGAGGAGCTGTTGCCCCTGCGCCAGTGCGCGGGCCAGCGCGACCCTGCGCTGTTGCCCGCCCGAGAGCTGCCATGGCCGGCGGCGCAGGAACGCGACGTCGTGCGGGAGCAGGACGTCGTCGAGCACCCGCTGGAGGACGCGTCGGCGGTCCGGGGTCGCCTCGGGCATCGCCTCGCGCAGCAAGGAACCGATGCGCATCGTCGGCGTCAGACTGGCACCGGCATCCTGCGGCAGGTACGCGACGGTGTCGGCGACCAGCCGACGTGCGGCCGACGTGCCGCTGCGCCGCTCCTCGCCACCGAGCCGGATCGAACCCGACCGGCCGAAGCCCGTGGGAAGGTCGTCGAGGATCGCCCGCAGCAGCGTCGTCTTCCCGGCACCGGAGGGACCGAGCAACGCCGTCCGCTCACCGACTGCGAGGTCCAGGCGGAGGTCCTCGACGAGCACGCGACCGTCCGGCGCCGTGAGGCGCACGTCGGCACACGACAGGACGGACGTCATGTGCTGTCCACCTGTGTCCTGCTGAGGCCGTCGACGGCGAGCGCGATGAGTGCGACCGTGCCGATCAGGGCGATGCCGGGCGCGAGGGTGGCCCAGGGATTGAGCGAGAAACCGTTGATGTTGTCGCGCAGCGCCCGTGCCCAGCTGTTCCCGAGCCCCGAGGCGAAGCCGAGGAAGCTGAGGGTGGCGACCAGCTGGATCGCGGCGAGCAGGCGCAGCGTCGTCTCGGCGACCACGAGGCCGAGCAGCTGCGGCAGCATGTCGCGCATCGCGATGCGCAGCCGCCCGTCGCCGAGCCCGTGCGCTACTTCCACGTACCCGGAGCGCGCGACCTGGACGGTCCCGGTGGAGAGCACCCGCAGGAACATCACCAGTCCGGCGAGCACGACGGCGCACACGACGGCTGCCGGCGTCGCACCGAAGCCGAGCACGATGACCAGGGTGAGCACGATCGGCGGGATGATCAGCAGCACGTCCCCTGCACGCAGGACGGCGCTGCGCAGCCATGCGGGACCGAGTCCGAGGAGCACGCCGAGCACGGAGCCGAGCACTGCGAGGACCACGGTGGCCACCGCAGGCACCACGAACGTGGCAGGTGCATGGATGAGCAGCTGAGCGAGCACGTCGTTCCCCAGCGCGTCGGTGCCGAGGAGATGCTCCGCCCCCGGCGCGCGGAACGGGGCGTCGCGTGTGCCGGGCAGGCGATGACCGACCACCGGCGCAACGAGTCCAGCGAGGACGACGGCTGCCGGCACGAGGAGGGCCCCGCGTCTCATGCGGCCTCGATCCGCGGATCGATACGTGCGGCGACGAGGTCGCACACGAACATGGTGGTGGCGACGACCGCGGCGAGGACCGTGACGATCGCCGTCGTCACGGAGATGTCCCGGTCCCCCACCGCCTCGATCAGCAACGAGCCGATGCCCGGGTACTCCACGAGCTGCTCGACGACGACGGTGCTGCCCACAAGTACCGCGAGCATCCAGCCGAACAGCTGCACAAGCGGTGCGAGTGCCCCCGGAAGGACATGGCGGGTGAGGATCCGTCCCTCCCGCAGGCCCATGACTCGTGCGGCGCGCACGTGCGCGGCGTCCGCCTGGCGGGCGATCGCGGCGGCCGAGTACCTCGCGATCCAGATGAGGACTGGGATCGCCATCGCAAGGCACGGGATCACGAGGATCGACGGCCGGCTCAGCACGCTCTGCCCCGGCAGCACCATGGACAGCGACGGCAGGACCTGCCACGTCACCGCCAACGAGCCCACCAGCAGAGAGCCGATGACGAAGTCGGGCACGGCACCCGCGCCGACGACCGAGGCGTTCGCCGCGCCCCCTCGCCATCCGCGTCGACCGATCGCGGCACCGATCGCGACACCACCAAGGAGCGCGACGACACCGGACACACCGGCGAGGATCGACGAGTTCCCGAGCCGGGCGACGACGAGTGCCGTGACGCCGTCACCGGTCAGAGCGCTCTCGCCGAGGTTCCCGCCGAGCAGGCCGGTCAGCCAGTCGCCGAACTGCGTGAGTGCCGGGCGATCAAGCCCGAGGCGCTCACGCAGCTCGGTGAGCCGCTCCGGCGTGGCGTTCGGGCCGAGGATGCGCGTGGCCGCGTCGCCCGGCAGCAGGGTGACCGTCGACCAGGTGAGGGCGGCAGCGAGCATCGTACTGACGGGCACCCAGGCGGCGCGCGCGACGAAGCGCACGCCGCGTCGGGTCCCCGTCACCTCGCGAAGGTCGCATCGCTGAAGACCGGCACGCCCTGCGAGAGGTAGACGCCCTCGACGCCGGGCGCGCTCGCGTTGAGCACGGCCTGGTAGCCCCAGAGGATCGTGCCTCCTTCGTCCCAGATCTGCCGCTGCGCCCGGTCGAACAGCGCGCCACGGGCCTCGGGGTCCGGCTCGGACTGGGCCTCCAGCAGGAGGGCGTCGAACTCGGGCGGGGCGTAGCCGGACATGTTGAAGAAGCCGTCCGAACCACCGAAGCTCCCCAGGTACGCCCCCGCGTCGCGGTTGACGTAGTAGGCGACCTGCAACGGGGTGGAGAGCAGGACCTCGAAGTCCGAGAAGTAGCCCGCCGGGTCCGTGGGCTCGAGCGTGGCCGTCACGCCGACCTCGGCGAGCTGCTCGACGTACAGCTCGGCCGACCGGGTGAGTCCGGGCGTGATCTCCGCGGTGCGGATGGTCACCTCGCTGACCCCTGCCTCCTCGAACAGCTCGCGGGCGCGGTCCGGGTCGTGCTCGCGCTGCGGGATCGACTCGTCGTAGCCCTCCAGGCCGAGACCCATGAGGTCGTTCCCGACCTCGCCCTCGCCGAGGAAGACCGTCTCGAGGAGCTCCTCGCGATCGATCGCCAGCTTCATCGCCTCCCGGACGCGTGGGTCGTCGAACGGCTCCTGGTGGACGTTCATCTCGAAGCCGAGCGCCTGGGAGTCGCCCTCGCCGCCTCGGTGGATCACCACGGCGGGGTTGTCCGCCTCGGCCTGCGCGATCACCGGGTCCACGCGGGTCGCGAAGTCGATCTCGCCGCTCCTCAGGGCATTCATCCGGGTCTGCGGGTCGTCGATCACCGAGACCTCGAGACGCTCGAGCTCGGGGACTCCGTCGCGATGGTCGTCACGCGCCTCGAGGACGATTCGTTGTCCGGCGTCGTAGCTGATCAGGTCGTACCGGCCCGAACCGGTCGGGTCCTGCCAGTCGTCGAAGCCGTCGGGGAAGACGAACGAGGCGAAGGCGAGGATGGTGGTGACGAAGTCACCCCGAGGCCGGGTGAGCGGGACCACGAGGGTGCGGTCGTCGACGACCTCCATGCCCTCGGTGTCGATGTCCTGGTAGAAGCTCGCGTAGTTCGGGCTCGCGGCTGGATCCGCCAACAGCGCCAGGCTGTACGCGACGTCCTCGGCCCTCACCTCGCTGCCGTCGCTGAACGTGGCGTCGTCGACCAGTGTGATGGTCCACTCGGTCGCCTCGTCGTTGGGGACGATCTCCTCGGCGAGAGTGAGGTGGGGGACGCCGTCCCGGAGCTCGACCAGCATCTCGTAGAGATGGCCGACGGCGATGTAGTCGGCGAACCCGTTGACGGTGAGCGGGTTGAGGTTGTCGCTCGTGTTGCCGAGGGCTCCGATGCGGATCGTGGTCTCGGGCGGGGCCCCGTCCTCGGCCGCGGTGCCTGAGCATCCTCCGAGAGCGATCATGGCGATGACAGCAGTGGCAAGGGCGCGCGCATGCTTCTTCACGTTGTTCCTTTGCTGGTGGGGGGGTCGGTGCGGGGTGGTCAGCAGTGCCGGACCGCGAGCCAGTACGTCGTGTCCTGCAGCCGAGTGAGCGCGAGACCATGCGCACGCATCTCCTCGACCACGAGCCCGGGACTGGGGTGATGAAAGATGCTCTCCCCGGAGTGCTGCTCGAGCACGGTGTCGCCGGAGAGGGTCTGGTAGGTCATGCGCCAGCGCATCGCCTCGCCCTCGACGGGCGCGCCCTCCGCGAGGCACCGGTACCGAAGGTCGCCCATCCGAGTGTCGGCGACCACCGAGCGCGGCACCTCGACCGGCTCCTCCGGCATCTGCAGGTCGAGGAGGATCGCGCCGCGCTCGGGCAGGCGCGCGCAGAGTCGCTCGAGGAGGTCGTGCCGCTGGGCACTCGTGAAGTGCCCGAAGACGCCCAGCATGAGCACACCGCCCAGCGTGTCCGGCAGAGGTGCCTCGAGCGCGCCCTCCGGCCGCACCGTCACCCGGTCGCGCCACTCACGTCTCGCGCATAGGCGCCCCAAGGCGAGGGAGCGCATCGCGGCGCTCGGCTCGAGCCCGATCGCTCGGGCCGTCGGGAACACGTCGAGCGCGTAGGCGAGGTGGCGGCCCGAGCCGCATCCGATGTCGAGGAACGGACCATGGTCGACGTCGACGTACGGGAGGAACGTGGTGATCGCAGCCAGCTGGGCGTCGACGTATCCCTCGACGACGAGGTCGTAGATGCCGGCGGTCGCGCGATAGGGGTCCTGTTCCACAAGCCGTAACGATAATCATTCGCATTAAGAGACGCAAACCGGCCTCGCCCGACGCGCGCTCGTTGACCCCCGGTCCTGACGATCGGATCGGGTCCGGCGCACCGCACCTGCACCGAGCGGGTCACGGTCGATGCCGCCCTTCCCTGGATACGCTCTCGGGACGGTGGCCCGTGCTGCAGTGCTCGTCGCAGCGGCCGCCGTCGCCGTCCTGGACGTCTGGGAGGCCGTGCATGCTCGGGCCTAGAAGCGCCGGCTCGGCTCGTCGTCCGACGCAGCGCCGGAGGCGGAGCGGACCGCCGCTCGGGCGAGATCGCGCTGCTCAAGCCGGCTGCGGCACTCATCGGACTCCGAGCGCTGGCTCGACTCCGTCAGCCCACGCGGTGTAGCCAGCGCACAGGGGCGCCGGCGCCGGCGTAGCGGAATGGCTCGAGCTCGTCGTCCCAGGCCTGACCGAGGGCGAGGTCGAGCTCGTGCTGGAGGCGCGACGGGTCGCCCGCGTGCTCGAGAGCGGCGCGCACGCGGTTCTCGGGCACCACGACGTTGCCGTGCGCATCCGTCTGCGCGTAGAAGATGCCGAGCTCGGGCGTGTGCGACCAGCGGCCGCCGTCGAACCCGGGGGCGGGCTCCTCGGTGATCTCGTAGCGCAGGTGCTGCCAGCCGCGCAGCGCGGAGGCGAGGCGGGCGCCGCTGCCGACCGGCCCGACCCAGGACCGCTCGGCGCGCAGCAGACCTGGCGCGGCGGGCTGGTCGGTCCATTCGAGGGACACGCGCGCGTCGAGCACCTGCCCGGCCGCCCACTCGACGTGCGGGCACAGCGCGCGGGCCGCGGAGTGCACGAAAACAACGCCGCGGGTGTAGGCACCACTCATGTCGAGCCTCCTGGTTCGTGTGCGAGGGACGTCTTCCCCAACGGCCTCGCGAGAACCGGGCTGTACATGATCCACGGCGGAACGGCTCCAGCATGCATGAAACGGCGCCATCGCGCCAGAGTCGGGACGTGCACGCGGGGCGCGTGTGACTCCTGTGACCAGAGTGGCGAAATTCAGTGCTCACCCACGCGTGGGGCACCCGCGTCGGCGAGCTTCTCCGCCGTCACCGCCCGCGCAACATACAGCGTCATCACGAGGTATCCGGCCCCCGCGACGAGGAACGGCGCCCGCAGCGCCCACTCGCGCCCGAGCCCGGGTTCGAGCCACGCGACGAGCAGCCCGCCGAGCAGCGTGCCGATGGAGATCGACCCCCAGCCGAAGAACCGGTACACCGAGTTCACACGCCCCCGCAGGTGATCCGGGATGAGCCGCTGCCGCAGCGTCACGCTGATGACGTTCCACAGCACGACCGCCACCCCGGACAGGAGCTGCGCGACCCAGACGAGCCACGCCGTCGAGAGCAGCCCCACCGCCCCGAGCGTCACCCCCATCGCCGCGACCGCAAGAAGCAGCGAGCGCGCATCGCCGAGCACGCCGGCGATGCGGTCCGCGACGAGCGAGCCCAGCACCGCGCCCACGGCTGCGCCGCTGAGCAGCACGCCGAACGCCCATCCGTCGAACAGGCCGAGGACCTCCTGGGCGAACAGCACGAACACCACCGCTCCGATGGAGCTCGCCATGTTCATCGCCCCGAGCGCCAGGGCGAGCGAGCGCATGACCGGCCGGCGCCACAGCCAGCGGAAGCCCTCCCCGATCTCGCCTCGCCAGTTCACGCGCCCGGTGGTCCGCTCACCGGTCGGGGCGAACGAGCCGCGCAGCGACAGCACGAGGAGCCCCGAGACCAGGAGGAGAACCGCGTTACCGGCGAAGGGGATGACGATCGCGACGGCGATGAGCAGCCCCGCGAGCGGTGGCCCGACGAACTGGTTCATCGTCACCTCGGCGCCCCACAGTCGCCCGTTGGCCCTGGCGAGCACGCGGTCGTCGACGACGGCCGGCATGAGGGTCTGCGCCGTGTTGTCGCGCAGCACCTCGGCGAACCCGAGCACGAGCGCGAGCAGGCACAGCGCGCCGATGAGGAGGGGGCCGTTGGCGGGCTCGTCGGCGCCGGCAGCGAGCGCCTCGGGCGTCGGGACGTCGTCCTGGACGATCAGGAGCACGACGGCGAACACCGCCACCACCACGCAGCGCACCAGGTCCATCGACCCGACGATGCGGCGGCGGTCGAACCGGTCGGAGAGCACGCCGGCGGGCAGGGAGAAGATCAGCCACGGCAGGCGCGAGGCGAGGCCGACGAGCGCGATGACGGCGGCGTCACGGGTGAGCGCCGAGGCGAGCCAGACCACGGCGATCGCCATGAGACCGTCGCCGAGGTTCGCGGCGGCCGATGCCGAGAAGAGGCGCCAGTAGTTGGAGCCGAGCCGGGGACGGTCGCCGCCGGCGTCGTGCAGTTCGCCGCCATCTCGTCGGGGGTGGGCGGGGTCGCGCGACCCAGACGCGTTCACGACGTCAGGTCCTCGCCACCCGGCCCCATGGCGGCGCGGTCGGTCGGGTAGATGGTGAACGCGAGGCCGTAGGTGGTGTCGCCGTCGCGGGGCTCGGAGGAGAACTCGACGAGCAGGTCGGCGAGGCGGTGGTACCACTCGCGCGCCCGTTCGGCGGGGACGCGCGCGTACCGCAGGGCGGCCTGGAGCTCGTCATCGCGGCCGGCCGGGACCGCGTCGGCCTCGGCGGCCACGCGCGCGATCGTCCGCCTCGCCTCCCCCACCGCCCCCTCGACCGAGTGGTAGTAGAAGGTGCGTGCCGTGCGCCCGTAGTACTTGGCCTCCAGCGCGCGCACGCGCTCCGTGCGCACCACGCGCACGAGCCCCGCTCTCGCCAGGACGTCGAGGTGGTAGCCGACCGTCCCCTTCGGCTTGCCGAGCACCTGGGCGAGCTCCGACGTCGTGGCCGCGCGTTCGAGCAGGAGGCCGACGATCTCGGACCTCGTGTCCTCGAAGAGCGCCTTGTACTGCTCGGGCGTGCTGAGCTCGAGGGCGTCGGGCAGGTCGTAGTCGGGCGATCCGCGGCGACCGGGCGCATCGGCATGGCCTGACTCGCGCGCATCTCCGGGCGCACCGGGCCTGCTTGGCTCACCTGCACTTCCGGGCTCGCGCGCACCGCCGGTCGCTCCCGGTTCGTCGGTCATGCCTTAATGGTCGGGGAATCCCGACCATTGGTCAATCCCTCTCCGTCCGCGTGCCGAGCTCGATGATCCGCTCGACGGCGCGCTCGCGCACAGCGTCCGGAAGCGGCTCGTCGGTGAGCGCCTCGAACATCCACAGGCCGTCGGCGGCGAGGCGCGCGAGGAACGCGTCGAGCTCGCCCTCGCTCTCCCCCGCGCCGTCACTCTCCCGCGCGCCCTCGCTCTCCCGCGCTCCAACGGCAGGCACGGGTGGCGCCCATGCCGCGAGCACGCGACCCCACGCGCCGACGAGGGCGGGATCGTCGGCGGACTCCAGGAGCAGGAGGAGCTCGGCCCGGGTGGGCGTGGTGGCGGTGCTGCGGACGTACGCGGCGAGCCGCTGAGATGGCGTCGCCTGCGCGGGCTCGCCGTCGACAAAACCGGCGAAGTCCGCGTCCCACCTCTGCTCCAGGCGCTCGTGCATGGCAGCCACGAGAGCCTCGCGGGAGGGGAAGTGGTAGAGCAGGCCGCCCTTGGTCAGCCCGGTCTCGGCGGCGAGGGCCTCGTAGGTCAGCGCCCTCAGCCCGTCGCGCCCGACGAGGCGGAAGGCGGCGTCGAGGGCGAGGGTGCGGTTGCTCGGGCGCGTCACAGGTCGTTCTCCTCGTAGGCGCTGGCGCGCGTGCCCGGCCCGTGGCGGCGCAGGAGCCAGGCCGTGACCAGGCTCGCGAGCGCGACGACGGCGCCGATGACGACGAGGACCACGGTGAAGCCCGCGTCGAAGGCGCTCGAGGCGGCCTCCATCAGGCCGGGGACCTCGTCGGCGAGCTCGCGCGCGGCGGCCATGCTGTCCCCGGCGGCGGCCGGTGCGCCGTCGGGCAGGGCCACGCGCGCGGTGTACATGAGGGTGGACAGGCTCCCGAGCACCGCGACCCCGACGAGACCGCCGAACTCGTAGCTGACCTCCTCGAGCGAGGCGGCCATGCCGGCCTTGCGGGGCGGGACGTTGCCCATGATCGCCGTCGAGGCCACGGACATCATGGCGCCGAGCCCGACCCCGATGACGAGGAGGCCGACCACCATGAGCGCCAGGCCCGTGCGGGCGCCGACGATGGTCACCACGGTGCCGACGGCCGCGAGGGCCGCCCCGCCGGCGATGAAGATCTGTAGCCCGACCCGGTGCAGGAGCGCGCCGCCGAGGATCGAGGTGGGCAGCGTGCCGACGGCGACGGCGGCCACGAGCAGGCCGGCCTCGAGCGGGGTGTAGCCCGCGACGAGCTGGTAGCGCTGCGTGACGACCAGCTGCAC
>JBQDDG010000035.1:0-15049 GCA_052093225.1 Actinomycetaceae bacterium | reverse complement strand
CGAGCGGGGTGTAGCCCGCGACGAGCTGGTAGCGCTGCGTGACGACCAGCTGCACACCGGAGATCGTGAACAAGGCGACGGCCGCGGCGAGGACCCCGGAGCTGAACGCCCGGTTCCGGAACACGTCGAGGTCGAGCAGCGGGTCCGCGGCGCGCCGCTGACGCAGGGCGAACAGGGCGCCCGCGACGACGGCGAGAACGGCGGCGACCGCGACGGTCTCCCACGCCTGCGCCTCGTGGAAGGTCTCCTTGATGGCAAGGACGGCGCCGGTGAGGGTGAGCAGCGCGAGGAACGAGGAGCCGGCGTCCCACCGCCTGGTCCGGTCGGGCACCTCACGGGGCGCGACGACGGGGACGAGGACGAGCGCGGCCACGACCACCGGGATATTGACGAGGAAGACCGAGCCCCACCAGAAGTACTCGAGCAGCAGGCCGCCGAGCACGGGGCCGAGCCCGAAGCCGACGACCGAGATGCTTCCCCACACGCCGATGGCGAGGTTGCGCTCGCGCACGTCGTCGAAGCCGAGGCGGATGAGCGCGAGGGTCGCGGGCATCATCGCGGCGGCGCCGACGGCGAGGAACGCTCGTGCCGCGATGAGCACGCCGGCCGTCGGGGCGAATGCGGCCGCGAGGGAGGCGACGCCGAAAAGTACGAGCCCCACGAGGAACATCTGCCGGTGGCCGAAGCGGTCACCGAGGGCGCCGGAGCCGAGCAGCAGGCCGGAGATCACCAGCGGGTAGGCGTTGATGATCCACAGCGACTGCGAGCTGCTCGCGCCGAGCTCGACGGTGAGGGTGGGCAACGCCGTGTAGAGGACGGAGTTGTCGAGGGCGATGAGCAGCACGCCCGCGCTGACGACCACGAGGAGGAGCCACCTGCGCCTGCCGGTCACGGCAGGTCGGGCGCGCGGGACAGGCATGGCGCCGGGGGCGGGGTCGGACGAGGTCACGGAGGGTTACTGTACCGGACGTACGGTTGAGTTCAACGGGCCGGCGGCGCGGATCGCCGCGCCCTGCCCGTCACCGCGGATCGACGACGGCGAACCTCTCCAGGACCACGAGGGTGTCGTCGACGACGGAGAAGCCCTCGCCCCGCTCGGCGCGCATCTCCTCCGAGGACCAGAACTCGACGTGCACCCTGCGCCATTCATCCACCGACTCGTAGCCCTCACCCTCGGCGCGGGCGTGCGCGGCCGGGACCTCACCCAGCGGCACGACGTCGACGGCGGGAAGCCCGTCCACCGGTCAGTCCATCATCTCGCGGACGGCCTTCATGGCCTTCTTCTTCACCGAGCGCTCGAGGCGGTCGAGGTAGAGGTAGCCGTCGAGGTGGTCGAGCTCGTGGAGCAGGCAGCGGGCCATCAGCTCCTCCCCCTCGACGACCACCTTCTTGCCGTCCAGGTCGATCCCCTCGACGCGGGCGTACCAGGCGCGCTCGGTGGGGAACCACAGGCCGGGGACCGACAGGCAGCCCTCGTCGCCGTCCTGGTAGTGGTCCTCGTCGACGGCGACCAGCGTGGGGTTGAGGACGTACCCGATCTCGTCCTCGATGTTCCAGGAGAAGGCGCGCAGCGAGACGCCGATCTGGTTGGCGGCGAGGCCGGCGCGACCCTCGTCGTCGACGGTCTCGAGGAGGTCCTCGACGAGCTGCTTGACGGTGTGGTCGATGTCCGTGACCGGGTCGCACACGGTGCGCAGCACGGGGTCGCCGACGGTCCTGATCTCACGCATGGCCATGGGCCTCATTGTTTCACCGGCCGCGCGGAGGTCCCGGCGCGCACCGGGCGGTGGCCGCTGGCAGGCCGGTGAGTCTGGCCACAGGTGCCGCGCGGGGCGGGATTCTGGGCCTGGACCGGGCCGGTGGTTTGTTAGAGTCGGTCGTCGCACGATCCCGCGTAGCTCAATGGCAGAGCATTCGACTGTTAATCGAACGGTTGTTGGTTCGAATCCAACCGCGGGAGCTCAGGTCCTCCCTCAGGACATGAGGATGGCCCGGACCCACGAGCAGTGGGCCCGGGCCTTCGTCGTCGTGGTGCGGGCCCGCGTGGTTCTTCGGTGGGGCCCTGGCGCGCTGCGTGCTCGAGGGAAGGTTCGCCGCCTAGCTCGGGGGTGGCGCGCGGCTCCGCCATCGGCTCCCGGCGGCGTCGCCCACGTCACCAGCGACGCCGCGTGGAATGTTCTCGCGGCACCGACGGTTGGGTCGTAAGGTCGTCCGCGGCCCACCGGACGTGCCGGGCCCAGCGCCCGCTCCCTCCGGTTCGCCCACCGTCCGTCGGCGCCCGCGCGCCGGCCTCCGCAGTCCCGCCGCTCCCCGACGAGTGCGGCGAGCGCACGCCCGCACCACCGGTCTCTCGTCCTGGAGCTCTCATGCCGTCCGACACCACCACACCTGACTCCCGGCAGGCGGTCGACCCGCGCAGCATGCGCGTGATCTGGCTGCTGCTCGTCGCCGCCTTCGTCGCCATCCTCAACGAGACGACCATGGGTATCGCGGTGCCCGACCTCAATCGGGACCTGGGCCTGGCCCCCGAGCTCGGACAGTGGCTGACCAGCGCCTTCATGCTGACGATGGCCGTCGTCATCCCCACCACGGGGTTCGTTCTCGAGCGCTTCACCACGCGCCAGGTCTTCCTCGCGGCCTCGAGCCTGTTCACGCTCGGCACGCTCGTCTGCCTCGTGGCACCCGGCTTCCCGCTGCTCCTCACCGGTCGCGTGGTGCAGGCGACGGGTACCGGCATCATGCTGCCGCTGCTGATGACCACGATCATGAACGTCGTCCCCGCGGGCTCCCGCGGCAAGATGATGGGTCTCGTCGGCATGGTCATCTCGCTCGCCCCCGCCATCGGCCCCACGCTGTCCGGCGCGGTGCTCGAGACACTGTCCTGGCGCTGGCTGTTCGCGATCGTCCTGCCGATCGCCGTGATCTCGCTGCTGCTCGGCGCCCGCTGGATGACCAACCTCGGCGAGACCACGAAGCCGCCGCTCGACATCCTCTCCGTCATCCTCACCGCGCTCGGCTTCGGCGGCACGGTATTCGGGCTCAGCCAGTTCGCGGCCGAGGGCGAGGGCGGGGTCGCCGTCCAGCTCGGCATCGCCCCCATGGTCGTCGCCGTCGCGGTCCTCGGGGCCGGCCTCGTCCTGCTCGCGCTGTTCGTGTGGCGGCAGATCGCGTTGCAGCGCACCGACCGCGCGCTGCTCGACCTGCGCGTCTTCACCTCGCGCAACTTCACGGTCGCGGTGGCCATCATGTCGATCGTCGCGCTGGCGATGTTCGGCACGCTCAACCTGCTGCCGCTGTTCCTGCGCGACGTCGCCCAGCTGGACGCGCTCCAGTCCGGCCTCGTCCTGCTGCCGGGCTCGCTCGTCATGGGTCTGCTCGCGCCGCTCATCGGACGGGTCTACGACTCGCGCGGGCCGCGTGCCCTGCTCGTCCCGGGCACGCTGCTGCTGACTGCGGGCCTCGCGTTCTACGGGACGGTCGGCCAGAGCACCCCGGTGTGGCTGATCGTCGTGGTGCAGACCGGCATCTCGCTCGGCCTGGCGATGTCCTTCACGCCGCTGTTCTCGGCGTCCCTCGGGTCGCTCCCCCGCCCGCTGTACTCGCACGGCTCGGCGGTGCTCAACACGCTGCAGCAGGTGGCCGGCGCCGCGGGCGTCGCGGTGCTGGTCGGCCTCTACTCCGCCGTGCTCGGCTCGGGGCAGGACGACGGTCTGTCGACCGCCGCCGCCGGCGAGCCGGGCGCGCAGACGGGCTTCCTCGTCGCCGCGGGGTTCGCGGTTGTCGCCGCGGTCCTCGCCTGGTTCATCCGCACGCCGGAGGACCAGGAGGATACGGTCGCACCCGGTGCACCGATCGCCCACGACGACGTCGACGCCCCGGCCGTTCCGGCCGCCCCGCACACGCCCGCCGGCCCGACCACCACGGGACCGGACGAGCGGCGCGAGGCGACGGCCGACGTCGTCGGGTAGTCCCCGAGCATTCGTCCGCACCACGCGCGAGGCCCCTCGACCCCCTCACCGGGGCGTCGAGGGGCCGCGCTCGTCGGTCGGTGCGTCGGTGCGTCAGTTCGTCAGCGCGTCCAGGCGGGCGCGGATCTCGTCCTTGACGGCGGGCGGCGCCCAGCTGATGTCGACGGCGTTGCGCTCGAGCCGGACGAGCTCCGCCGCGGTGAAGCCGGACTCGTTGGCGAGGACGGCGAGGTTCTCCTGGACGTAGCCGCCGAAGTAGGCCGGGTCGTCGGAGTTGATCGTGATCTTGATGCCGGCCTCGAGGCAGCGGCGGATCTCGTCGGCCTTGGTGCCGTCGCTGCAGAAGGTGTTGGAGATCGGGCACGAGGTCAGGCCGATGCCCCGCACGATCAGCTCCTGGGTGAGCTCCTCGTCCTCGAGGACGTTCGTGCCGTGGTCGATGCGTTCGACGCCGATCTCGTGCAGCACCTGGCGGATGTGTCCGATGGAGTTCTCCTGGTCGACGTCGCAGTGCATCGTCAGCCGGTAGCCCTCGCGCCGGGCGCGGGCGAACACGTCGGCGAACTTGTTCGGCGGGTTGCCGTGCTCGTCGGAGTCGAGCCCGACGCCCACGATCCACTCCCGGTACGGCAGCGACTCGAGCAGGGTGGCCATGGCGTAGCCGGCCTCGAAGTCGCGCAGGAAGCACATGATGAGGGCGCTGCGGACGCCGAGGCGGTTCTCGGCGTCCTGCTGGGCCCGGCGCAGGCCGCGGATGACGACGTCGAACGGCACGCCCCGGGAGGTGTGCGCCTGGGGGTCGAAGAACATCTCGACGTAGGCGACGTTCTGGGCCGCGGCCCGCTCGAGGTACTCACGGGCGAGGTCGTAGAAGTCCTCCTCGGTGAGCAGGACGTTCATGCCGGAGTAGTAGGTGGCGAGGAAGGAGGGCAGGTCGTCGAAGTCGTAGGAGTCGCGCAGCTCCTGCACGGTGTCGTACGGCAGCTCGAGGTTGTTGCGCTCGGCGAGCGTGAACCGCAGCTCGGGCTCGAGGGTGCCCTCGACGTGCACGTGGAGCTCGACCTTGGGCAGGGCGGTGAGGAAGTCGTCGGTGACCGTCATGGACGTACTTTCCCCGGTCCCGGGGCCCGGTGTCGAACCGGAAACCGGATCACCCCACCCGCACGCCCCGGAACGGCGAGAGCACGGCGACGAGCCACGCGAGGGCGAAGATCGCCGCGACGACGACGAACGTCGGCCCGTAGCCGATCGCGCCGGCCAGGAGGCCGCCGGCCAGCGCCCCGACGACGGCGGTGGAGCGGTTGGCCGAGCGCATGGTGGCGCTCACGCGCCCGAGCAGCTCGCGCGGCACGACGTGCTGTCGGTAGCCCATCTCGCTGGGGTCCTCGACGCCCATGCTGAACCCGTACACGAGCTGGACCGCGCACAGGTACGCGACCGGCAGCCATCCGCCGTCGGGCGTGAGCGCGACCCCGACCCACGTGAGCGCGCACAGCGCCCGGGCGGCGATCACCGTGTTCCCCTCCCCCAGCCGGCTTGCAGCACGGGTGGCGAGCAGCGCGCCGACCAGCCCGCCGACGCCGGCCGCCGCCAGCACGAGCCCGTACGCCAGCGCCGAGAGGCCGAGGCCGCGCAGGACGAACAGGCCGAGGACGGTCACGGCGATGCTGTTGCCGAGGAACCACACGTGGGTCGAGACGGCGAGCGGGCCGAGCGTGCGGTGGCGGTAGGTGAAGGCGAACCCGTCGGCGATGCCGCGCAGGACGCGGGGGTGTTCGCGCGACGGGGCGGGCTCGGGTTCGCGGATGCGGGCGACGAGGACGGCCGCCGCCACGCGACTCACCGCGCCGAGGACGAATGCGGCGGGCGCGCTCAGGGCGCTGACGATCAGGCCACCGACGGCGGGGCCCGACGTCTGGGCGACCGTCATCGACTGCCCGAGACGCGCGTTGGCGAGGACCAGGGAGCCGCGCGGGACGAGGTCGGGCAGGTAGCACTGCTCGGCGGCGGCGAGGACCACGCCGCAGCACCCGCTGACGAACAGGATCGCGGCGGCGCTCCAGATGGTGAGGCCGCCCGCCAGCTGGAGGGCGGGGATCGCGAGCAGCGCGACGGCCTGGGCGAGGCTGACCGTGATGAGGAGCGGGCGACGATGGTGACGGTCGACGTAGGCGCCCGCGAAGACCCCGATGAGCAGGTAGGGCAGGAACTGGGCGGCCCGCACGATGCCGACCTGCGCCTCGGACGCGGACAGCACCTCGATGACGAGGACGTCGACGGCGACGGTGGTGACCGCGAGGCCGAGGAAGCCGGCCGTGCTCGCGAACCAGTAGGAGCGGAAACCGTGGAGCCTCAGTGGCTCACGCGTGTCGTGCACGACCACCCCTTCGTGGTTCGCGTGCGCTGGGTGGTCGGGTCAGTCGGCGAGCCCGACGGCGCCGCGCGCCTCCGCCTCGGCCGCGAGGATCACCTGGGCCTCCTCGGTGTCGCCGGCGAGCAGGCCGGTGGTCGTGGTCTGGGAGATGAGCTCGCCGTCCTCGCCGCGGCGGATGTGGACGTGGACCTCGGAGCCGTTCGGCAGCTCGCGGCGCAGCGTGTGCAAGAGGGAGGAGGTGATGCGCTCGCGCACGACGTCGGCGAGTGCCTGGACGTCGTCGTCCTTGGTGCGCAGCTCGAGCACCGTCTCGGTGGTGTCGACGTAGGTGACCGAGAAGACGCGGGTCTCGCCGTCCCACTGCGCGTGGAGGATCTCGTGCCAGGGCGTGCGCAGGCGCTGCTCGTCGGCGGTGGCGACGGCCAGGGCGGTGGGCGAGGCGACGGCCCAGGCGCCGTCGTCGAGCTCGGCGGCGGCGAGGATCGGGGCCTTGCCCAGTCGGGCGCGGATCTCGGAGGGCGGGAGGGGGCGGCGACGGCGCATGACCTTACGGTACGTGGCGCCGACGGCGAGTCGTCAGGGGCGGTAGGTCAGGGGCGGTAGGTCAGGGGCGGGACAGGCCCTCCGCGGCGGCGGCGATGTCGGCGAGGTCCTGGGTCATCATCTTCTTCGACATCGCGAGCCCGAGGCGGTTCGGCAGCGCCATGAGGACGCGCTTGAGCACGCCGCCACCGGTCGTCTCACCGCCGAACTCCATCGACAACCGCGTGCCGCCGGATGCGGGCTCGAGCGTGAACGTGGTGCCGTACACGGCGCCGCGGGCCTCGGAGCGGATGACGGTCGAGCGCGCCTCGTCGACCTCGACGACCTCCATCTCCTCGGTCTCCGAGCCGCCCATCATCGTGCGGGTCTCGCGCCACCGGGTCCCGACGGCGTACGGCCCGTCCGTGAGCATCTCGATCTCGCTGACCCCGCTGAGGATCGTGGCGCTGTCCTCGACGTGGGTGAGGACGTGCCCGACGTCCTCGGCCGGGGCGTCGATCTCACGGGTGAGGGTGAGGCTGTGTGCAGCCATCGGGGGCTCCAGGAGGTGAGCGGGCACGCGTGGTGCGCGCCGGGAGCGCTCAGCGTAAAGCGTGGCGACGGCGGCGCCACACCGTCACACTCTGACTGCGGCGCGCGCGGCTGCTGCGACCGTGGCGTCGACGCCCTTCGGGAGGCGGCCCGTGCGCATTGATCCCGCGAGGAGTCTGAGGACGTCGAGGGTGGGGCTCTCAGGCGGAGGCTCCCGGTAGATGTCGGTGCCATCGCGCCAACCCAGGTCGAACATGAGCTGGCTGATGCGCTCGCCCCACAGCTCCGCGCGGGTCTCGCTACCGACGACCGCGAGTGCCACCCAACCGGCGTCGCGCTCGGCGGCCGACCTCCCGAGCGGGAGACGGCCGACGACGTGGCGCAGCAGGGCCTGCGGGTCGTCCGCGTTGCGCGCGACCGCTCGCGTCGGTGCGATGCGTCCCTTGCGCACCGTGGCGATCCCCAGGGTTCGGGCGAGCGCACGCAGTTCCGCGACCGGCCACGTGAGGTCCTCGCGATTGACCTTCCCGATCCACCACTCGGTGATGCCGGTGCGCCGGGCGATCTGTTCGACGTCGGACGGCTTGAGGTACCCGGCGCCGGTCAGCGCCACCCCGTCCCCGATGACTTCGAGCAGGATGCGGAGCGGCTCGGTGAGCCGGGCCGCCTCCTCCGTGCTGACCTCGGTCGGGCCCTGAGAGGCGGGGTGCGCGAGTGTGTCACGCAGGTCGCGCGAGCCGCGCCTGCGAGATTGGTCGAGCAGCCACGCAAGCTCCTCGGCGAGCGGCGGCAGCTCAGCGGTGACCGCGCCGACGAGCTCGTTGGTCGCCTCGAGGTCGAAGGCGTCGGGATGCCAACCGTCCGGCAACCAGGCCCGACCTTCCGCCGCGCTGGCGAAGACCTCCGGGCGGTGGGCGTCGTCGTAGTCGCTGCGCACCCACGCAGCGAGCTCGTGATGGCCCCAGACGCCTCCGCAGTCCTCCGGCGGGCAGGCGAGCCTGCCCGCGACGCATCTGGGCGTGGCCGGCGGATCGTCGAGCACCTGCTCGACGCGTAGCTCGTGGTCCCAGCTGTCGCCGAAGTCGTAGTCGTACCAGAGCCGGTCGCCCTTGGCGGCGACGATCTGGTCGAGCCGCACGTCGTCCTCGAGCATCCCCTCGTCGCCTTCGTCCAGGTCGATCTGGGTGACGAACTCTGGCGCGTTGCGTCCGTTACCCGTGCGGAACCGGTGCAGGTGGCTGTCGGTCCAGCCCATCGCCGCCTGGAGCACGTCGTGCAGGCGGGGAAGCGTGAGGTCGCCCGGAACCTCGATGCGCCGCCAGACCGGCGGCTTCGTGTGCTGGAGATCGACGCGGATGCGGAAGCCCTGCGCCGTCGCCGGGGCCGGTCGGAGCTGCGGCTCGGGCCGACGCCAGGGGTCAACTGCCTCGCGGTACCCGGCGAGGAGCGCGCGACGCTGCTCCGGGGAGGCATCGGGAAGCGCGTGCTCGAGCAGCTGCTCGACATCCGGCGGCTGCCACTCGTTGGACGACAACGTATTCCTCCCAGTTCGGCGCGAGGACCCGACCCTATGCAGGGCGTCGGTGTTCTGGCGATCTAGACTGGGCCGCCGTGGCCGACGCGCCCGCGCCAGCGGGTGAGCGCGATGCCGCGCGCCCCTGTAGCTCAGCCGGTCAGAGCAGCGAACTCATAATTCGTCGGTCGCGGGTTCAAGTCCCGCCGGGGGCACCAGCCTGCTATCGGCGCTGTAGCCACGCGTGCAGCCACGGCCACGCCGTCGACCAAGCTCGGCGAACCACATCGACTCGTCACCCGAGGCCCGGGCCCTGGCACCTCGTCCGGCCGACCAATGCACCCACACGCGCATGCCTTACGCACGGCGCATGCACTGGTTCCGCAAGGTGATTGTTGGTACGGTTGCACATCGGCGACCTGAAGGGAGACCTCGATGTCTGCCGCTACCTCGTCGTTCGACCAAGCTCGGCGAACCGCGCATCGCAACTCCGTCCGATTGAGCCAGACCGACCTCCTCGAGGCTCTGAACTCCAAGCTGGGCACGAAGGTGGTCGCCTTCATCGCCGACCGTGACCCATCGACCATCTCGCGCTGGCGAAACGGAACGGATGCAGGCGAGGAGGCCCTACGTCCGCTTCGAGTCGCGTTCCAGATCTTCACGATGCTGGAGTCGGTCGACGCCGACTCGACGATCAGGGCATGGTTCCTCGGGAGCAATCCGCAGCTGGACGATGTCTCACCGGCAGAGGCGCTCCAGGACGGGCTCCATCGCGAAGCGCTTGCAGCCGCACGCGCGTTTCTCGCCGGAGCCTGACCGCGGTGGCGGCACCCGCGACGGCGCTGCCGCCGGCTGAGCTCATACGAGTCGCACGATCGGGAAGTCCGCTGCGCTTCTCGCGGATCACGCCGCTCGACGCAGCGATGCAGAAATCCGGCAATCGGTTCGACGTTCCCGGAGGTGGCGTGCTGTATACCGCCACGACGGCGCAGGCATGCTTCGGCGAGACGCTCGCACGATTCCGTCCCACTCCGAGGATGCGTGAGCTACTCAGGGACGAGGAGCCGGGATTCATGGTCGTCGGCGGGGTTCCGCAGGACTGGCGCCTGCAGCGGGTGCTGGTGTCGTTACGGCCGATCGACCCACTTCCGTTCCTCGATGTCGAGGACCCGGCGACCCACGAGTTCCTCGGCGAGGTGCTCGCACGAGAGCTCATCGCGCTCGGCTACGACCGACCCCTGGATCTGTCGAGCGTGACGAATCAGGACCGCAGGCTCAGCCGACTCATCTCGGAGTACGCCTATACGGCCACCGAGCCCGACGGGACTCCGACTTACTCGGGCATCCGCTACATGAGCCGGGTCAGCTCGGACTGGGAGTGCTGGGCGATATTCGAGGAGACCGAGCTCGAACTTGTCGACCAGAAGTCGATCGACCTCGACGATCCAGATCTCCAGCAAGTTGCCGACCTCTGGTCGTTGAGACCGTTCTGACTCATCCACCTGCTCATGCTGTGGGGCGCGTCGGGCGACAGCTAACGTATAGACCAGATCGTCTACACAGCCTACTTTTGAAGAATGAGCGAAACGACGACGATCCGCGTCAGTCGCGCCGCGCGCGACGCTCTCAAGGACCTGGCGGCCAGGCGTGGTGAGAACCTGACCGACACCGTCTCCCGCGCCGTGCGGCTGCTGGAGCAGGAAGCCATCGGACGCGACCTCTCTGCCCCGCTGGGCGACGACGAGCTCGCCTGGCTCAATGCTGACGCCGGGTGACGTCGTCGAACTCGGCCTCGGCGCACCCGCAGGCGCCGAGGCGGGACTGATCAGGCCCGCCGTCGTCCTCACCGCCGAGCAGATCCTCCGTGGCGGACCGAAGGTCATCCAGGTCGTTCCCCTCACCCGCACGATCCGCGACAGCGGCTCCCAGATCGTCATCGAACCTGATGACCACAACGGGCTCAGCAGCGTCTCCGCCGCGCAGTGCCAGCACATCCGGTCCGTTGCCACGACGCGGGTGAGCGCACAGGTCGGCAACGTGGGCCCGGCCGTGCTTCGACAGATCCGGGGCACCGTGACGATCATCAACGACGCCTGAGACCGCACCACATCGGGCTGGGCACCTTCGCGGTGTTGGCGCCCGCCTCGCTGATCGCCACCACCGCCCCTGCACCGATCAATAGGGTCGACCCGCGGCCTGACCCGGAGATACCCTGGCGCCATGCGAGTGTTCTTCCCGTACTTCATCTGACGGCGCCGAGCCAGGCCCACCGCCCTCGTCGAGATTCTCCGAGGCAGCGGCGGCCGCTCGACCCGACCCCAGCGGGGTCACCGTCAGCCGCGCACCCTCACGCCCCACGGGTTCACGTGCGCCGTCCAGAAGGACTCGAATGCTCACCCCCACACACCCGATACCGGCGCGCCAGCGCGCCCAGCTCATCCTCTCCGGCGTCTCGGTGACGCGCGGAGCCACACCCGTCCTCACCGACGTCGACCTCACGGTCTCCCCCGCCTCCCGCCTCGCGATCGTGGGCGAGAACGGACGCGGGAAGTCCACCCTCCTGCACGTCCTCACCGGTGCCCTGCCACCGGATGAGGGCGACGCGCGGCGGATCGGCACGATCGGCGTCGCCGAGCAGGAGATGGACGCCACCGACGACCGGACCGTCGGGCAGGCGGTCGCCGAGGCGATCGCCGCCCCGCTCGCGGCACTGGCGGCCCTCGATGAGGCCACGACCTCTCTCGCCGCGGAGGAGCCCGGGGCGGAAGACGCCTACGCCGCCGCGCTCGAGCTCGCTGAGACCCTCGACGCGTGGGACGCCGAGCGGCGCGTGCAGATCGCGCTCGAGTCGCTCGACGCGGAGACCGACATGGACCGCCCGCTGGCCGGCCTGTCCGTGGGGCAGCGCTACCGCGTGCGTCTCGCGTGCCTGCTCGGCGCCGACGACGACTTCCTCCTGCTCGACGAGCCCACCAACCACCTCGACCGCAGCGGGCTGGACTTCCTCACGTCGCAGCTCAAGTCACGCGCGGGCGGCGTGGTGGTGGTCAGCCACGACCGCGCCCTGCTGGCGGACGTCGCCGAGTCGATCCTCGACCTCGACCCGACGCCGGACGGCCGCCCGCGCATCTACGGCAACGGCTACACCGGATACCGGGAGGGCCGCCGGGCCGAGCAGGTCCAGTGGGAGCAGGACTACGACCGCCAACGGACCGAGACGGCTCGGCTGAAGGACGACCTCAGCTCCGCGCAGAACCGGCTGCAGTGGGGCTGGCGGCCGCCCAAGGGCACCGGCAAGCACGCCCGGGCCACGCGGGCGGGTGGTCTCGTGCAGAGCGTGCGCCGGCGTCAGGACGCGCTCGACGCGCACGCGATCACCGTGCCCGAGCCGCCGCAGGCCCTCCGGTTCCCCGAGCTGCCGACGCGCTCCGGCGCGGCGCTGCTCGCGGTCGAGGAGGTCAGCGTCGCCGGGCGCCTGGAGGCCCCGACGTCCTTCGCCCTCTCCCACCGCGGTCGCCTCGTGGTGACCGGGCCGAACGGGGCGGGCAAGTCCACGCTGCTGAGCGTCGCGGCCGGCGAGCTCGCGCCGGACACCGGCGTGGTGCGGGGTGCGAAGGGCACGCGCGTGGGGTTCCTGCGCCAGGAGGCCCAGCTGCCGGTAGAGCGGCGGGCGAGCGAGGTCTACTCCGACCACGTGGGCGAGCTGGTGGCCGCGGGGCGACTGCGCGAGTCGGCGGCGGTCGGGCTCTCCCAGCTCGGGCTGCTGCGGGCCCGCGAGTCCGCCAAACGGGTGGGCGAACTGTCCATGGGGCAGCACCGCAGGCTCGAGCTGGCGCTCGTGCTCGCCTCGCGCCCGCACGTGCTGCTCCTGGACGAGCCGACCAACCACCTGTCGATCGCGCTGGTGGACGAGCTGACCGAGGCCCTCGGGGCGACCCAGGCGGCGGTCGTGCTGTCCTCGCACGACCGCCAGCTGCTGCGGGACACCGCCGACTGGCCGAGCCTCACGCTCGGCGTCCTCGCCCCGGCATGAGGCGCGGCAGTCGGTTCAACCGTTGTATGGCGGACAGCCGCAGGACACACGCGCGTTGTCTAGCATCGGCGCATGCCACCCACCGCCGAAAGTCATCGCGCAGGCACCTGGCCAGGGGTGGTCGACTCTCAAGTCCTCACGTCCTCCTACGTCGACGACGTGAACCGTCTCGCAGATGCAGCACGCGAGGGGATCTGGGACTCGGTGTTCCAGCTCCTCGACCGGTCGGGCAGCCTCGGTCCGAACACGTGGCGCGTCGGCGGGACGAGCTGGTACACGCCGATCCACCAGGTGGCCTGGCACGGGGCAGAGACGGAGGTCGCCGAGAGACTCATCGAGCTGGGCGCCTGGCGCTCACTGCGCGACTCCTCCGGGAAGCGCCCGGTGGACATCGCGGAGGAGCGCGGGCACCGCCACCTGCTCCCGGTGCTCGGGGCCGCCGCCGTCAGCGACCACGATCGTCGGAGGTACGGCGCGTGGGACCGTCACCTGGCCGACCTGATCGCCGAACGCACGCGCCAGCTCGGGCCGGTCCGCTTCCGCCCGGTGCCCACCGAGATCGTCGTGCTCGAGGGGCTCGAGCCGCTCTGGTTCGCATACCCGGGCATGTACGGCGGATTCGCCCTCTCGGTGTTCAAGGGCAGGCTGCTGGTCGAGAGCTGGAGCCGCGTCGTCGGCGGTTCCGGGCAGGCGCACGTCATCACCGAGTCCGGGGGCGTCCTCGTGGAGGAAGGCTTCGTGTAGCGATCAGAAAAGTCTGAGCAGCCTGCCCAGCGCGGTGATGACGCGGTCGGCTCCCTCGTGGAGTCGCACGGCCGACTCGTCCATGTAGGTGTCGCGGCGGATCTCGATCATGATCGACCGCACGCGCTCGTCGGTGCGGTAGCGGTCGACGGGGACGTATGCGCCGACGAAGGGCGTGTTGATCGCGACGTCGAAGCCCTCGAACGCCTGCCGCGCCCGCTCAACCAGGTCCGGAGGCGTGTGGAACTCGTCGACGCCGAGGCAGATCTCGGGGCGTCGGCCGTCGGCAGGCGCCAGCTCGTACGGCTGCCGCTCGGACGGGTATGAGTGCAGGTCGATGATCAGGGCCGTCCGGGCTGCCCTGAGCATGTCGGAGACGATCTCGCTCATCTCGGCCGCGTGCGGGGTGAGGTACCGGTCGACGAGCGAGTTGTCCGGCTGATCCCGGAGCGGCCGCCCGTCGTGGGTGCGGGTGTAGACGGCTCCCATCCCCACCTCGTTCATCGGCTCGCGTTCGTCCGTGAATCGCTCGACGTCGACCACGAGCCTCGACACCGGCGCCGCCACGGCCGTGAACGCGTCGCGCGCGAAGTCGCCGGCCCCGGCCATCGCGGCGTGCAGCAGGTGGTCGGTGCAGGAGTCCGTCATGACGTCGAGCTCACGCTCGAGATCGGCGTCGTCGAGCAGGATCCCCACTCGCACGTCCTGGGGGATCTCGCGTGACGCGTGCGGGAGATGGACCAGCACCGGCTCCGTGGCCCGGCGTCCGCTGGCCCAGAGCTCGTGCCCGCAATGACGGCACATGAACGGGGCGTGGCCCGCCGGGCCGCTCACGCACCCGCCGATCTCGACGTACGGATCGCGAGGTCCGTCGAAGGCGGGCAAACCCCACAGCACCCGACGAACCTCGCCTCGCGCGCCGCACTCGCGGCACAGCGGCACCCCCGATTCCATGTGGCTCATGGGGCCGACGGTAGGCGGGACCACTGACACTGATCGCCGCCGATCCGCGTCTGCGCACCGCATACGGGTCCGCAGGTCGGGGTTCCTGGATAACGTGGTCGGACACATCCTGGATGGTCGTCGGGACCACGGACAGGGCGGCGGGATACCTTCATGAGCGACGACATCGAGCTCGTCAGCGACGGCGACGGCCTCGCCCTCTTCCGGAGCTCGACGGCGGTCGAGGTCTTCCTCCGCACGCACGGCCTCGACGACGTGCCGTCGAAGGAGCTACCGCCACTTGGGCGGTCCAGGGCAGTTCGGGGCGGTGCGATCGCGGCGCAGACCGGGTCGGCGCTGGCGGCCGGTTCGGGCCGATGGGTACAGGTCACCGAACGTTC
>JBQDDG010000034.1:32549-36106 GCA_052093225.1 Actinomycetaceae bacterium | reverse complement strand
AGCGCGCCGCCCTGTCACGGCGGAGGTCGCGGGTTCAAGTCCCGTCAGGGTCGCCAGTCGAGCCGGCCAACGGCCGTGCGTCGGCGCAGGGCTCTGTAGCTCAGTTGGTAGAGCGTCCGACTGAAAATCGGAAGGTCACCGGATCGACCCCGGTCGGAGCCACTGCAGGAGAAGGGCCGGATCCCCCGCGGATCCGGCCCTTTCTCGCGTCCGGCCCCGGCAGCTCAGGAGAAGCGGTACAGGCCCAGGGTGTCCGCGCCGTCGCCGTCCCAGTCGCCCACGTAGGTCTCGTCGGCGGCCCGGCCGAAGTCGATCTGCGTGTCCGCCCAGCCGGCGTCGATCGAGTTGCGCACGAAGTAGGTGAAGGCGCGGCGCACGGCGAAGCTGTCCTCGCCGTCGGCGTCCCAGTCGCCCACGTAGACGTCGTCGCCGGAGCGCCCGTAGACGAACTCGGCGTCCGCCCACCCGGTCTGCATCGTGTTGGACACGAAGAACTCCGCCCCGCGCCGCACGGTGAAGGTGTCCGTGCCGTTGCCGTCCCAGTCGCCCACGAGCACCTCGTCGCCGGCGCGCCCGTACTGGATGACGACGTCGGCCGGCCCGGAGGTGAGCGTGTTGCGGATGTGGAACTCGTTGCCGCGGCGCACGGCCAGTGTGTCGACGCCGTCGCCGTCCCAGTCGCCGACGTAGACCTCGTCGTCGGCGCGACCGTAGGAGATCGTCACGTCCGGGTTGCCGGGCGAGTTGCTCTGGCGGATCCGGTAGACGGCCTCGCGACGGTAGGCGAACGTGTCGGTGCCGTTGCCGTCCCAGTCACCCACGTAGAACCGGTCGTAGTAGCTGCCGAGGCTGAAGATCGACGTCGCGTTCGTGGTGAAGGTGTTTGCGAGAAAGAAGCCCTCGTCGATGCCGTGGCGCACCCCGGGCGTGATGCCGACGACCGAGTGGTGCAGCCAGCCCGAACGCGAGCCGACGCTCACGCGGTACCAGCCGTCGATGAGCGCGTTGACGTCGTCGATCCGGGCCTGCGCGCCGAGGGAGGCAACCTGGTTGCCCTCCGAGAACGACCGCGAGGAACGCAGGATCGTGGCGGCGGTCGTGCGGGCCTGGGGCTCGCCGGAGCGCACCGGGGAGACGTTCGAGGCGTGCGCCCAGCCGGTGACGCCGTTCGCGCGCACCCGCACCCAGTCGCCCGACTTGTCCCCGGGCCATCCCGTCATCGGCGTGAAGCTCGGGACCGTGGTGAGCACCCGCGCGCCCGACGACGCCGAGGCCCGCACCGGCGTCGACCCGATGGCGTAGTACTGGCAGGTCGACGGCGTCGCCATCGGGACGGCGCGCACGGCCGCCTCCCGCACGTCGACGCCGCGGCCCGCGAACCAGTCGATCGGCTCGACGCGCGTGCCGCGCAGGTAGGCGTCGAGCCAGATCTCGAGGTGCAGGTGCGGGGCGGTGGAGACGCCGGTCGAGCCGACGTCGGCGATCCGCTGGCCGGCGCGCACCGTGTCCCCGACTCGGACGTAGCGGTCCCGGTCCACCGTGTGGGAGTAGCTGGCGAACACGTGGCGGCCGTCGATGGTGTGGCGCACGAGCAGCCACTCCCCCGCCACCGGGTCGTTGAGCTGGTTGACCACCACGCCGTCCGCGACCGCATACAGGGGCGTGCCGGCGGGCGCGCCGAAGTCGACCCCGCCGTGGCTCGTCGAGCCGTACCGGATCGGGATGCAGCGCTCCCCCATGTAGGACGTCAGCGCGTAGGCGCCGACGCCGAGCGGCCCGACGACGCCCCTGCCGCCCGTCGGCGGTGCGTCCAGCTCCGCGAGCGGTCCGGCCGTGAGGGGGACGCGGTCCGAGGACCGCGGGAGGAGCTCGCCCTCGAGCAGCGGGTCGTCCGACGGCGCCGGGTCCTCGGGGAGGTCGAGCGGGTCGCCGGGGGCGGGCGCGTCCGTGGGGACGTCCGCGGGCGCGGTGGGGTCGGCGTCGTCGCCGGGTGCCGTGGGGTCGGTAGGTGCCGCGTCGGCGGGTGCGGTGGGGTCGGCGGGTGCGGTGGTGTCGGCGTCGTCGGCGGGGGATCCCGGGACGGCCGCGGCCGGACCGGTCACGGCCGAGCCGGCGAGCGAGAGCACGAGACCGAGCCCGACGACGGCGCCCAGGCCGGTCAGGCGGCGTCGGGTCCCGGCGGGGCGCGGGCTGAGGGACGGGTGGGAAGTGCGCACGTGGACCTCGAGGTGAGCGGGGCGGGGGGAGCCGCGCCCAGCGTCCCACTTCCTGCGTGGCCGGAAGATGTTATGGGCAAGGAGAACGGAGCAGGCACCGACGGGGGCCGACGGGGTGCCGACGACGCGCGTCGACCTGGCGGCGGTGGCGCCACGCCGGGCCATGACACCGCTCCGGTTGGGGTCGAGTGGCGCCCACCATTACCCTGATCACGAGTCACACGCGGCGGCACCCACCGCCGCCGGTGCAGCGACACGGAGGAGATGATCCACGGTGAGCCAACCCGATCTGGGCGGCGTCGACCCCAAGGAAGCACGCCAGGCACCGGGGCTGTCCCCGAGCACACCACCTGCTGAGCCGTCGATCGGCGAGCTCTTCAGCCGGATGTCGCAGCAGGTGTCGGCACTGGTCAAGGGCGAGATCAACCTGGCCAAGACGCAGGCCACGGAGAAGATCGCCAAGATCTCCAAGGGCGGCATCATGCTCGCCGTCGCCGGCGTGCTCGCCCTGTACGGCCTGGGCATGGTCTTCCTCACCGCCACCTGGGGCATCGCCGAGGCGCTCCCGCTGTGGCTGTCGGCGCTCATCGTGACGGTCGGGATCTTCCTCGTCGTCGGGATCCTCGCGCTCGTGGGCATCAAGACGCTCAACAAGCACAAGCAGTACAACGTGGCCCCGCAGGAGGGCCTCAAGGAGGACGTCGCGGCCCTGAAGAAGGGTCTCGGCAGCGACGACGACACCATCTCGGACGAAGGGGCTCAGCGATGACTGAGGCGAACGGCTCCGCGCCGGAGAAGAAGAAGCAGACGGCCGAGGAGATCCAGGCCGAGATCGAGCGGACGCGCTCCGAGCTGACGTCCACCGTCGGCGAGCTGTCCTACAAGCTCGACCCGAAGCGCCAGGTGGAGGCCGCGAAGGCCGGGGCCAAGGACGCCGTCGGTGGCGTGAAGGACAAGGCCACCGGGTTCGCCAAGGGCGTGCAGGACGGGGACTCCGGGGCGCTGGCCGTCGCGGGGGTCGCCGCCGCCGTCGTGGGCGTGTTCGTCATCGCCGCCATCCGCGGCAAGAAGGGCTAGAGGGCTCTCTCAGTACTGCTGGCGGGCGCGGTAAGAGCTGTAGGCGTGCGCCGGCGCGAGCAGCGGCCGGGTGCGGCACGAGCTGCTGGCGGGTGCGGCGCGAGCAACTGGCGGGTGCAGCAAGGGTTGTTGGCAGGCCGGAGAGGCCTGTCGCGAAGGGCCGGCCCCGCGTCGTCATGACGCGGGCCGGCCCTTTGCTGCGTCTGCTGCGAGAGTCCTTCGCTGGGGCGCCTCATTCGTCGAGAACACTGCTTGTGTCACCAC
>JBQDDG010000034.1:0-32449 GCA_052093225.1 Actinomycetaceae bacterium | reverse complement strand
CGAGAGTCCTTCGCTGGGGCGCCTCATTCGTCGAGAACACTGCTTGTGTCACCACTCCACCGACGAGGTCGGTGTTCTCGTGACACAACCGGTGGCCTCGTCGAGCTGGAGCTGGAGCTGGAGCTGCAGGCGAGCGCACCTCGTGGCGTCAACCGCGCAGCACCCGCAGCACGGAGCACCCGCAGCCGAAGTCTTCACCGCCGCACCACGTCGAGAACACTGCTTGTGTCACCACACCACCGACGAGGTCGGTGTTCTCGCGACACAACCCGTGGCCTCGCGGGAAGAGGCCCGTGGCGTCACCGCGGGGGGCCGACACAACCCGTGGCCTCGCGGAAAGAGGCCCGTGGCGTCACCGCGGGGGGCCGACACAACCCGCAGCTTCGACGAACGGGACGGGCCGGCGCGGGGGACGGCGAGCGGGGTTCCGGAGGGTCAGCCGGCCTGGTCGACGCGGCCCTCGGGATCGAGTCCCGACTCCCGCATGAGCGCCTCGACCTCGGTGCGGTGAAACCGTCGATGCCCGCCGAGCGTCCGTACCGCGCCGAGCTTGCCCGCGTTCGACCAGCGCGTGACCGTCTTCGGGTCCACGCGGAACCGCGCCGCGACCTCGGCCGGCGTCATCAACTCGTCGCCCTGTGTGCTCATGTTCCTCTCCGCCCTCCTGGTCGCCCGCATCGGACCGACCTCCTCAATCCTCGGGCCGGTCACCGACCGAAATCATGGGCCCATGGTCCCGACATATTGGACCTATGGAGTCGAACGGACACAAGTTGGTGGCCGGTGTCACCGTCCGGTACGGCGCCGGAACTGCGCCTGGCAAAGCGACGGCGGGGCCGGAACCTCCGCCGTCAGCGCCCATGCGCAGCACCACGGAATCACGCAGCCGCCGGGCACGCGCGCGCCCACGACACTCGCACCGGTCCCCGTCCGAGCCCACCTCCGCGCGCCGCCCGCACGACTGCCCGATATGTGCCGAACGACGCCTTAAGGGGTTGGGCACCCGTTCCACCGTCGGGGTACGGTGGCCCCACGACAGACACATTGACCACTCAGCCGGGACCCCATCGTTCGCGATGCTTGCCCCGGTTCCTACGTTGGAGGGGGTCGGCTCTATGGGGCGCGGCCGTCAGAAGGCTAAGCAGACCAAGGTTGCTCGGAAGCTGAAGTACTTCAGCCCCGAGACCGACTACGCGGCACTCGAGCGTGAGCTCGCGTCCCGTGGTGGTGGTGGCGACGACCAGCGGTCATTCGAGACCACTCCGGCGACGGACGACGACGACTGGGACGACTACAGCCGGTCCTGACACCTAACGCTCGGTCTCAGCCGGGCGGAGTCAGCACGGCGAGGTCGTCGAGGTCAGCAGCTCGTCGCCCCCGGTCGGACACTCACGATCGAAGCAGCGGTGCCAGCACCGCTGCTTCGACGTGTCTCGGGGCTGGGGCCGCGCCCGTGCCCGCGCCCGCTCGCGCAGAAAACACCCCTCACTCGTGAGAAGGCGGTGGGCGCTCAGGCCGTGCGGTAGCGCCCGTGGACGTGGACCGAGCCGCCCGACACGCCCTTGGTGCCGCTGACGACGCGCACGTCGTCGGAGGCGGAGCCGTCGTCGTCGTGGACCTCGCCGATCACGCGCGACGGGATCCCGGCGGCGTCCAGCACCCGCCGCGCCTCCCCGATCCGCTCGGGCGCGAGCACCGCGATCATCCCGACGCCGAGGTTCAGCGTGCCCTCGAGGTCGTCCCACGGGAGTCGCCCGAGCCCCTGCAGCAGCGCGAAGACCGGCGGCACCACCCAGGCGCCCCGGTCCACGCCGGCCACCAGCCCCGCGGGCAGCACCCGCGCGAGGTTCGCGGCCAGCCCTCCGCCGGTGACGTGTGTGAACGCGTGCAGGTCCTCGCCCAGCTCGCGCGCGAGGGACAGGGACGGCTGCGTGTACAGGCGCGTCGGCTCGAGCAGCTCCTCGCCGAGGGTGCGGCCGAGCTCGGGCACGTCGCGGTCCAGCTCCCAGCCGGCGTCGGCGACGACGCGCCGCACGAGCGAGTACCCGTTGGAGTGCAGGCCGGAGGACTCCATCGCCAGCAGGACGTCGCCCGCCCGCACGCGCTCCGGCCCGAGCACGTCCGCGGCGTCGACCACGCCGGTGGCGGCGCCCGCGACGTCGTACTCGTCCTCGGCCATGAGCCCGGGGTGCTCGGCGGTCTCCCCGCCCAGCAGCGGCACGCCCGCCACCTCGCAGGCCGCCGCGATCCCGCGCACGATGTCCGCGATCCGCGTCGGCTCGACCTTCCCGCACGCGATGTAGTCCGTCATGAGCACGGGCCGCGCGCCGACTACCACGATGTCGTCGACGACCATCGCCACGAGGTCCTGGCCGATCGTGTCGTGGACGTCCATGGCCCGCGCGATGGCGATCTTCGTACCGACGCCGTCCGTCGAGGTCGCGAGCAGCGGCCGGTCGTAGTCCTTGAGGACACTGACGTCGACGAGCCCGGCGAACCCGCCCACTCCCCCGACGACGTCCGGCGTCAGCGTGCGCTGCACCGCCGACTTCATCAGCTCGACGGCGAGGTCCCCCGCCTCGGTGTCCACGCCCGCCTCCGCGTAGGTGAGGCCCTCGGGCACTCCGCCCGGACCGGCCCCGCCGGAGGGCGGGACGGGTACGGAAGGGTGCTCCGACGTCGGGCGATCGATCTTCATGCGGACACCACCGGGGTCAGCTCGGAGTTCTCGTGACGGATCGGGTAGGTCCCCGTGAAGCACGCGGTGCACAGGCGGTCCGCGCTGATGTCGGTGGCCTCGACCATGCCGTCCACCGAGATGTAGCCGAGCGAGTCGGCGCCGAGGGTGGCCCGGATCTCGTCGATCGTCAGGCCGTTGGCGATGAGCTCGGCGCGCGAGGCGAAGTCGATGCCGTAGTAGCAGGGCCACTTCACCGGCGGCGAGGAGATGCGCACGTGCACCTCGGCGGCGCCGGCCTCGCGGAGCATGCGAACGAGCGCGCGCTGGGTGTTGCCGCGGACGATCGAGTCGTCGACGACAACCAGCCGCTTGCCCGCGATCACCTCACGCATGGGGTTGAGCTTGAGGCGGATCCCGAGCTGGCGGATCGTCTGCGTGGGCTGGATGAACGTGCGGCCGACGTAGGCGTTCTTCACCAGCCCCTGGCCGAACGGGATGCCGGACGCCTGCGCGTAGCCGATGGCGGCGGGCGTGCCGGAGTCGGGGGTGGCGATGACGAGGTCGGCGTCGGCGGGCTGCTCGCGCGCCAGCACGCGGCCCATCTCCGTGCGCGCGGCGTTGACGGGGCGCCCCGCGATCGTCGTGTCCGGGCGCGCCAGGTAGACGTACTCGAAGATGCAGCCCTTGGGCCTGGCCGGCGCGAAGCGCTCCGAGCGCAGGCCGTCCTCGTCGATGACGACGAGCTCGCCCGGCTCGACCTCCCGGACGAACGTGGCGCCGACGATGTCCAGCGCCGCCGTCTCCGACGCCACCGCCCAGCCGCGCTCGAGGCGGCCGAGCACCAGGGGGCGGATGCCGTGCGGGTCGCGGGCCGCGTAGAGCGTGTGCTCGTCCATGAACGAGAGCGAGAACGCCCCGCGCAGGAGCGGCAGGACGGCGAGCGCCGCGTCGCGCAGGCCGCCCGGCGAGGCCGGCTCCGTGCCGAGGAGGTGCGTGATGATCGCCGTGTCCGAGGACGAGCCCTTGCCGAGCTCGCCCGACAGGTCCGCCCCCGACCGTTCGCGCACGATCTCCATCAGCTCGTGGACGTTGGTGAGGTTGCCGTTGTGGCCGAGCGCCACCGTGCCCGTGGCCGTGGGGCCGAGCGTCGGCTGCGCGTTGTGCCACGCGCGGCCTCCGGCCGTCGCGTACCTCGTGTGCCCGACGGCGAGGTGGCCCTTGAGGGACTCGAGGGCCAGGTCGTCGAAGACCTGGGAGACGAGGCCGGTGTCCTTGTAGACGAGGATGCTCTCGCCGTCCGAGGTGGCGATGCCCGCCGCCTCCTGGCCGCGGTGCTGCAGCGCGTACAGCCCGAAGTAGGTCAGCCGGGACACGTCCTCGCCCGGGGCCCAGACGCCGAAGACCCCGCAGGCGTCCTGGGGGCCCTTCTCGCCTGGCATGAGCTCGTGGGAGAGCATTCCGTCGCCGCGTACCACGCCGGGAAGTGTCTCACGCGGGCGGTGCTGGGCCGGGCGGGTGTCCGCGGGGGTGTGCGTGGGTGCTGTGTGGACTGGCTGGCTGGCTCCAGCACCTCATCCGTCGAGACCACGGGTTGTGTCACCAGGACACCGACGAGGGCGGTTGCCTCGTGACACAACCCGTGGCGTCGATGAGCCGTGAGGCCCTGGAGCTTCGCTGTGCGGGGCGGCGAGTGCGTGGCCGGGCCGAATTGCCCGGGACTCAGCGCACGAGGCGCGCGGCGTCGGCCAGCGGGAGACGGCTGCCGACCTCGACGCCCAGCTGCTCCGCGAGCTCCGCGCTGCGGATCGGGGGCGTGAGGTCGCCCTGGCGGAGCAGGAACGTGACGTCGACGATCTCGTAGCGCGGGCGGCCGTCGGGCAGAAGCTCCGAGAACCGCGAGCCTCCGGGCACGAAGGCGCACTCGGCGAACGCGAAGGAGCGGCGCGCGTCGCCCTGGTGGTCCCACGCGCGGACCGATGCGACGACGTCGGCCACCGCCTGGCCGTACCGCTCCGCGTTGTCGTGCACGGCCTTGCCGACCGTCTCGGCCGCGCCCACGAGCAGCTCGAAGCCCGGCCAGCTCGAGGTGACGGCCCGCTGGACGAGGTCGTCCCAGCGCACGTCGGCGCCGGCGGTGATCTCGACGCCCCCGCACTGGGCGAGGTCGTTCGGGTCGCACGCGGAGTCGTCGACGACGAGGTCGAGGAGCGGCGCGGCAAGCTCTGGAGCGATCGAGGGCTGCGCGGTGGGGTGCGACGTCGTCGAGGAGGCGGGCGTGGCGGTCATGCCCCCATCCCACGCCCCGGTGCGAACGCCCGCAAGGGGTGGAGGCCGGACGCGGGCACCTGGTGCGCCGACACCACTGGCCCGGCACCCGTACGCCCGAGCCTCTGCCCTCCGCCCTCCGGCCACCTCGGCGTCGAGAACACGGGTTGTGCCACGAGAACACCGACGCGGGCGGTTGCCTCGTGACGCAACCCATGGCCTCGTCGGGCAGGTCGCGTCGCTACGCGCATACCCGCACCTACATCGCCGTGTACCCGCCCTCGAGCATCACCGTGCTGCCGGTCATGAAGTCCGACGCCGGCGCCGCGAGGTAGAGCACGAGGTCCGCCACCTCGACGGGCTGGCCGAACCTGCCGAGCGGGATCTTCGCCTTCATCGGGTCGCCCTTCTCGGGCGGGCCCCACACCTGCTCGCCCATGGGCGTGAGGATGACCGTGGGGCACACGGCGTTGACCTGGATGTTGTGCTTGCCGAACTCGCCGGCGAGCACCTTCGTCAGCGAGACGAGCCCGCCCTTGGACGCGGCGTACGCGGCGTGGTCGTCCGCGGCGATGACGCCGGTCTGCGACGCGATGTTGATGATCTTGCCGTGGCCCTGCGCGATCATGCCGGGCGCGATCTCCTGCGTGAGGGCGAACGGCGCGGTGAGATTGACGGCGAGAGTCGTGTCCCAGTCGTCCTGGGTGAGGTCGTTGAACGGCGCCACCCGCGCGACGCCCGCGTTGTTGACGAGGACGTCAACGCTGCCGAAGATCTCGAGCGCCTTCCGCCCGAGCTCACGCGCTCCGGCAGGCGTGGTGAGGTCGGCCGGCACCAGGTGGGCGGTGCGCCCCTTGGCCCGCACCTTGGCCGCTGTCTCCTCCAGCGCCGCCTCGTCGCGGCCGGACAGGACGAAGTCGGCGCCGGCCTCCGCGAGCACCTCGGCGATCGCCTCGCCGATGCCACGCGACGCCCCCGTGAGCACGACCTTCTTCCCCTCGAGCGAGAACCGCGTCTTGATGTCTGACATGCCAACTCCTTCGTTGAGGCGAACGTCCGTCGCGCCGAAGGTGGCGCGAGTTCGACGGACGTTACGCCAGGCCGTGCTTCCGGAGGATGTCCGACGGCGGTGCACACCAGTTTTGCTCACCTGCAGCCTGGCGCGGCGCGGCACTGGGAGCCGGTGCTCAGGTGGTCTCTGAAGGTCGTCGCTCGGGCGGCCTCTGCGCATCTGTGCTTGGACAACCCTGCGCGTGGGTGCTCAGACACCCCCTGCGCGTCAGTGCTCGCACGGTCCCTCCACATCGAGGCCACTGGTTCTGTCACGAGAACACCGACGCGGGCAGTTATCTCGTGACACGACCCGTGGTCTCGACGGGATGAGGGTGCGGCGGGCAGCAGGCAGGAGGCCGCAGGCAGCGAGAAGCGACCAGCCGCAGGTCCCCGGTCTTGGCGGTGAACCGTTCGCCGTCGCGCAGGTGCAGGTGCACCCGGAAGGAGAGGAGCTTCTCCTCGAGCTCGGCACCGGCGATCGCGGACGCCGGGGCCTCCGCGACGACGCGCCAGCGCCGGAACATGCCGTCCTCCGTGTAGACGACGCGTCGGTCCGTCACGAGGAGCAGCGGGAACTCGTCGTTCTTGACCGAGCAGATGAGGACGTCATACACGGCCTCGTCGGGGGCGAGCACGCGCTCCGGCATCGAGAGGTCCTTGAGCCTCGCGCGCTGGGGGTTGCGCTCCTTCGCCGCGAAGTAGGTCCGCTCCGACCGGGTGCGCCACACACGCCAAGCGTAAACACGGGCACGAGTAGGCCCGGCCTTGCCCGGCCCAGCCCAGCCCGGCCCAGCCCGACCCAGCGCAGCGCGACCCAGCACAGCCCAGCACAGCCCAGCCCAGCCCGACCCGATTCGGCCCGCCTCAGCCTGAACCGACACGACCTCGCCCCATCAGGCCGCTCGACCGCCCTGACGCACTCAGCGCGTCCAGTCCGTGGCACCTCGGCGGGATCTCGATCCACACCCGCCGCCACGCGGCACAATCGAACGGTGCCCTCCCTCGACCTCCCGTTCCGCAGCGCACGCGGTGAGCGCGTCGTGCTGCGCAAGGCTGTCGAGCCGGACATCGAAGGCCTCGTCGAGATGCGCTCGGACCCCGACGTCCGGCGTCACCTCGGCGGGGCGGTGCCGGCCGAGCGCGTGCGCGAGCTGCTGCAGGCCCGCAGCATCGCGTGGTCCACGGAGGGTGCGGGCGAGTTCGTCGTCGCCGACCGGGAGACGGGGGAGCTGCTCGGCATGGTCGTCCTCGAGCGACGTCCGGCGCAGCGGCCGGGGCACGTCGTCGACGGCGGGGGCGAGCTCGAGCTCTCCTACGCCCTGCGTCGCGCGCACTGGGGCCGCGGGCTCGCCCACGAGGCGGCGACGCTGCTCCTGCGCGCCGCGGCCGAGCACCTCCCGGACGAGCCGGTCCTCGTCATCACCCAGGCGGACAACGCGCGATCGGTCGCGCTCGCACAGCGCCTCGGCTTCACGCACGCGGGCAACTTCAGCGAGTTCGACGCCGAGCAGTGGCTCGGGAGTGCGCCGCTGCACCGCTGGGCGGGCTGAGGCAGGGCCTCGGCGATCACGTCGCCGTCATCCCCGGCGCCCAGACACGTCCGACCAGCACGCCCGCCCCTCCTTGCTCCGCCGTCAGTTCGTCGAGCGGATGGTTGGTGTGCCGAGCGGATGCGCAGAGGGCGATGTCTCGAGGCACACCCCATCCGCTCGGTGCGGCGACGCGGCGGCGCGGGGACGCGGCAGCACGGCGACGCGGCAGCCCGGGGGACGCGGCAGCCCGGCGACGCGGCGGCACGGCGACGCGGCGGCACGGCGACGCGGCGGCACGGGGACCCGGCGACGTGAGGTCATAGCGCCGGGGCCAGGAGCCTGACTCGGCACGCGCCTCAGCAGCATGACCCACTTGCGCATATTTGCGCATTCGGCCCGCTGTCTTGCCCGCCCCGTCGCCCGGGTGCACGATCATGCGCAAACGTTTCCGCACCGGTACCGACGCCGCTGCGACCCTCGACGAGGAGGACCAGGTGGGCATCAGGGAGGTGGCTCGGGCCGCGCACGTCTCCGTGACGACCGCGTCCCGGGCGCTCAACGGCACCGGCCGAGTCGCGGAGACGACCCGCGCCCGGGTGCGCGCCGTGGCCGACGAGCTCGGCTACCGCCCGAACGAGCTCGCCCGCCAGCTCAAGCGCGGCAAGAGCTCCTCGCTCGGCATCGTCGTCCCCGACATCACCAACCCCTTCTTCTCCGAGCTCGCCCAGGGCGTACAGGAGGCCGCGGCTCGCTACGACTCGGTCCTCCTGCTCACCGCCACGGGCGCCGACCCGGGCCGCACCGCGGAGGCGATCGCCCAGATGCGCGCCCGTCACGTCGCCGGCGTCGTCCTGGTCGAGGACCGCCTCGACGACGATCGCCTGGTCGCCGCGCTCAACGGCATGCGGTTCGTCGCCCTCGACCGCGAGCTCGACCAGCACCGCGCCACCACCGTGACGAGCGACCACCGCGCCGGCGGCCGGCTGGCCGTCCAGCACCTCGTCGATCTCGGGCACCGGCGCATCGCCCACATCTCCGGCCGCCCGGAGATCGCCGTCGCCCGCGAACGAGCCACCGGCTACCAGGAGGGACTCGCGGCAGCGGGTCTCGAGGTCGACCCGAGCCTCGTCGTCGAGGCCGACTTCGAGGAGGAGGCCGGGTACCAGGGCACCCTGCGCCTGCTCGACCGCGGCACCGACGCCACGGCGATCTTCGCCGTCAACGACCTGGCGGCCATCGGCGCCGTCCGGGCTCTCGACGAGCGGGGCCTGGTCGTCCCGCGCGACATCAGCGTCGTCGGTTTCGACGACATCCACCTCGCGTCGTACGTGCGACCGGGGCTCACCACCATCCACCAGCAGATCGACGAGCTCGGCCGCCAGGCTGCCGAGCTCCTGCTCGACGAGGACAAGGAAGGACGTTCCCGCATGCTCGATGTCCACGTGGTCACCAGGGGGACCACCGCTCCGCCGGCCCCGGAACGCTCGGGGTCGACACCACCAGGCCCCACACCCTCAGCCCCCACGCCACCAACACCCACACCACCAGCCGCGACGACGCCGGACGGGGCCCGATGAGCGGCACGGTCGTGGTCATCGGGAGCCTCAACGTCGACGAGATCGCGAGCGTCGACGTCCTGCCGCGCCCCGGCGAGACCATCACCGCCACCGGCTACGCCACCCACCCCGGCGGGAAGGGCGCGAACCAGGCCGTCGCCGCCGCGCGCGCCGGGGCACCCGTACGGATGGTCGGTGCCGTCGGCGACGACGACGCGGCCGCCCTCCTGCGCGAGTCGATGTCCGTCGACGGGATCGGGCTCGACCTGCGCACCCCCGACGGCGAGACGGGCCGCGCACTCATCCTCGTCCAGTCCGACGGGGAGAACGTCATCACCGTCGTCCCGGGCGCGAACCACCTGCTCACGCCGGACGACGTGGCGCGGGCCTGCGCCTGGCTCACCGCGGACGACGTGCTCCTCATGCAGCTCGAGATCCCGCTCGAGCTCGTCACCGCCGCCGCCCGGCACGCGCGCGAGGCCGGCGCGACCGTCGTCCTCAACGCCGCCCCGGCACTGCCCGCGCTCCCGCTCGAAGACGTCGACGTCCTCGTCGTCAACGAGCACGAGTGCCTCACGGCCGCGGGCCGGGACGTGGGGGCGGACCCGCTGACGACCGCCGCCGACCTGGCGACCGAGCACGGCCTCACGGTCATCGTCACGCTCGGCGCCCGCGGCGCCGCGCACACCACCGGGGGTCCTCCCGAGGTCACGCCGTCGCCCGAGGTCACGGCCGTGGACACGACCGGGGCCGGCGATACCTTCGTCGGCTATCTCGCGGCCGCGCTGCTCGAGGGCTCCCCCCTTCCCGACGCCGTCCGGCTCGCCGTCCGGGCCGGTTCCGCCGCGGTCACCCGCCTCGGCGCCCAACCCGCCATCCCCTACCGCGACTCGATCCTCACCGGTGCCGAGGCACCGGCCCCACCCACCGTCTGACCCTCACGAAAGGTGCACCCATGCGACTGATCATCGGCGCCGACCACGCAGGATTCCCCATGAAGGAGACCGCCCGGGCAGTCATCGAGAAGCTCGGCCACACCGTCACCGACGTCGGCACGCACTCCGAGGAGCCCGTCGACTTCCCGGACGTCGCACGCGCCGTCGCGGACCCGATCCTCGCCGGCGACGCCGACCGCGGGGTCCTCGTGTGCGGGACCGGGGTCGGCGCCGCCATCGCGGCGAACAAGATCCCCGGCATCCGCGCCACCGTCACGCACGACTCGTACTCGGCCCGCCAGGGCGTGGAGCACGACGACGTCAACGTCATCTGCATCGGCGCCTGGCTCGTCGGCCCGATCGTCATCGAGCAGGTGATCACGGAGTTCCTCGCGGCGGAGTTCAGCACCGACCCGGCCTGCCGGCGCCGCGTGGACAAGCTCCACCAGCTCGAGCGCGACGCCGCCGCGGCACTCCACCCGGGCGCCTGAACCGCGCCCCTCCCCCATCTCGCAAAGGAGCGACATGTCCACCGAACAGCACGCACCGCCCGAGGACCTCGACAACCTCACCTATCCGGACCCGCCGGAACAGCTGCGCAAGCGACTGACCTTCACCGCCGCGATCGCGGTGCTCGGCCCGGGCGCCATCGTGGCCTCGGCCAACATCGGCTCCGGCGAGATGGTCTTCGCCTCCCGCGGCGGCGCCGTCTTCGGTTACGCGCTCATCTGGGCGTTCGTCGTGTCCGCCGTCGCGAAGGCGGCGCTGGCCTACTCCCTCAACCGGTACACGGTCGTCACCGGCGAGCACCCGATGGCCCGCTGGGCCGTCCTCTTCCGCGGTCCTCGCGGTTGGTTCACGCTGCTGATGGGAATCGTCTCCATCCTTGCGGTCCCGTCCTGGATCGGCGGGATGGGCATCGCGATCGGTGACCTCATGGCCTCGCTGACCACCGGCAGCGGCGCCCTGTGGGCGACGGGGCTCATCGTCCTGTCGGGTGTGATGTCGTGGTTCGGCGGGTACGCGCGCCTGGAGAAGGCGCAGACGATCATCGTCGGCTTCATGCTCCTGGCGATCGCGATCAGCGTCGTCGTGCTCCAGCCCGACTGGCTCGCCGCGCTGGGCGGGCTCGTCCCCGGCGTCCCGGAGTACAACTCGTGGGTCGGCGACGCCTACCCCGACATCGCGTCGCGCCCCGTGTGGCTGGAGGTGGCGACCTACCTCGGTGCCGTCGGAGGTGGCACGTACGACTACATCGGTTACGCGGGCATGATGCGCGAGAAGCGTTGGGGCATGCTCGGCCGCAAGGACCAGGTGGCCCTCTCCGAGAGGCTCGCCGCGGTCCCCCACGACGGCAGGCTGCCGCTGTCCACCGAGCCGGAGCAGGTCGAGAACGCAAAGGCGTGGAGCCGTGCCCCGATGGGCGACACGATCCTGTCCTTCACCGCGATCGCCATCTTCGCCACGATGTTCATGCTCAACGGGGCCTCCTTGCTGGCACCCGAGCAGCTGATCCCCGACGGGAACGACACCCTGACCTTCCAGGCGCAGTTCCTCACCGCGATCCACCCGACGTTCGAGTACCTCTACATCGTGGCCGTGTTCTTCGCGTTCTTCGGCTCGCTGTATGCGTTCTGGGAGCTCTACACGTACACGGCGTTCGAGACCCTGGCGCCCGTCTTCACCAAGATCCGGGTCGCGGGCCCGAAGAGCGTCCGGCCCTGGATGTACGTGTACATGCTCGTCACCAGCCTGCTGCTGGTCTGGACCGTCGGCGAGCTCGTCATCATCGTCACGCCGGCCTCGGTGCTCGGCGGACTCCTCACCTCCGGCCTGTTCTGCCTCGCCATGCTGTGGACCGAGAAGAAGGTCCTGCCCGAGACGCACCGGCTGTCCGTGCCTGCGCGATGGTGGGTCGGACTGTCCGGGGTGCTGCTCACCGTGCTCGGCGTGGTCTCGACCGTGGAGCTGTTCTCATGAGGCCCGGCGCAGCGGTCTCGACCGGATGCTTCGCCCTGCTGTCCGTGTGGAGCTTCGCCGACGGCGACGTCCTGTTCGCCGGAATCTTCGTGGCCATCGGCCTGGCCAACCTCTACCTCGCGCTGCGGCACGGCACCCCGGATGCACGACGCCGGGCAGGGGCCGGCGCAGCCACGTCCAGCAGGAGCTCGGGCCGTGCCAGCGGCTCTGCGGTCCGGGCAACGCCCCGCGGACCTGGCGGTCGCCCCGCGACCGCCTCTTCCCAGGACGACGCCGAGCTGGCCCGCGCCCGCAAGAACTGGCGGACGATCGCCGTCGGGGGGATGGTGGCGGCAGTGCCCGCCGCACTGTGGTTCCCGCCGCTGGCCCTGGTCCTCGCGGCCTGCAGCGTCTACGCGGCGCACCAGGCCCGCTCGGGCCGGCCGCAGGCAGCGCGCGGCGTCCCGGTCGGCACCCGCTGACCGGCCGGGCTGCCGTGGCCCGGCCCGGCCCGGCAGTGCATATCGGCACGACAATCGAAGGAGAGAGATGGAGTACTACACAGGCCCCGCTCCGACCGCCACCCACGTGGTGCGGATCGACCCCGGTGACGATCTCCTGGTGTCGCTGCGGGAGTTCATCGCCCAGGCGGGCATCACGAACGGGGCGGTGGTCTCGGGCATCGGCACCCTCGACCACTGCCGCATGCACATGGTGACGACGACGGGGTACCCGCCGGTCGAGGTCTTCCCGGAGTGGACGGACACGGCGCTCGAGCTCGTGTCGATGCAGGGCGTGATCGCCGACGGGTTCCCGCACATCCACATGACGGTCTCCACCCAGGACGCCGCCGTGAGCGGCCACCTCGAGGAGGGCTGCCGGATCCTCTACCTCTGCGAGGTCGTGGTGATCGAGCTCGGCGGGCACTCGCTGACCCGCGAGCCGAACGCGCACGGCGTCCCGCAGCTCGGGGCGAAGGGCGGCTGATCCTTCGCCACCCCTACCCCCCCGACGGCGCCGCTCACCTTGAAGGTGAGCGGCGCCGTCGTCGGTCCGGGATGCGGCCCTGCCTGCAGATCGCGTAGCGCCGTCTCAGATCGGGTAGCCGGCCGGAATCGGCACAATTCCGGGTGTTAGGCTGGTCGCTCATTCTTCCGGAAGCACAGGATTCGCGATGGACACCCAGCAGTTCGACGGACTCGTCAAACTTTTCGAGTCGGCAAGGGATCGCGACGGCGACCCGCTCAACATGCACTATCTCCTCGTCAAGCAGGGCGGGAACGAGCACTTCCACGCATTCGACGGGCGCACGGAACGGTCGGACATCCGTTCGCTGTCGAAGACGATCATGGCGATCATCACCGGCACGATCGTCGAGAGCCGGGACGACTTCGACGAGGACACACCGGTCTGGCCCATCCTCGAGCCGCTGTGCACGCTCACGCGCGAGGAGAACCGGGACAAGCTGGAGCGGGTGAAGATCAAGCACCTGCTCAACCACACCATCGGTTTCGACCAGGTGCTCATGATGCGCGGGGACATTGCCGGCATGGACCCGGGCGACTATCTCGAATACATCATCAATGCACCGATCGTGCACGAGCCCGGAACGCACTACCTTTATTCGAACGCCGGTTTCTATCTGCTCTCGATCGTGCTTCAGGAACTGCTCGGCGAGGACCTGCAGGACTATGCCGACCGTGTGTTCTTCGAGCCGCTCGGTATCACCGGCTACACGTGGGAGCGGTACGGCGCGTACCTCGCGGGCGCCACGCGGCTGTGGCTGTCGCCGCACGACCTGCTCGCCGTCGGGGAGGTGCTGCTCCACGGCGGAAAGGGCATCGTGTCCGCCCGCTGGATCGAGCGGATGAAGCAGTTCACCGACTTCACCCCGGCCGTCGACACCCCGACGAACCCGCTCTTCCGCCGCTGGGCCTACGGCTCCAGCCTCTGGTTGAGCAACCGCCGGGGCATCTTCTTCGGCCACGGGACGGACGGGCAGACGCTCGCGATCGTTCCCGACCGGGACGCCGTCGTCGTCACGACGGCCCACCAGGTCGACGTCGTCCGGCTCGAAGAGCTCGTCGACAAGGCGATCGCGCTCCTCGACTGAGGCGCCGGCTCCGGCGGCCCCTCAGTCCTCGCCGCTGTGGCGCTTGTTGACCTCGGCGAGCTCGTTGTAGACGTCGGCGTCGACCAGCGCGAGGAACGCCTTCTCGAAGATCTCGAAGTAGTCGCTGTAGACGGCGTGGGCCTCCATGTCCGGCTCGACGAACCCGTGCGTGTGCACCATCGCGTCGATCGCCGAGTCGACGTCGGGCAGCTCGCCGGAACCGACCCCGCCGAGGATCGCCGCGCCGAGCACGGCGCACTCGGAGACCCTCAGCCGCTCGACCCTGCGCCCGTAGATGTCGGCCTGCATCTGCGTCCAGAACAGCGACTTCGCGCCGCCGCCGGACAGCCGGATCGTGTCGAACGGACGACCGAGGGCCCCCTCCATGGCCTCCACGGCCATCCGCAGCTCGTAGATCACGCCCTCGAGGACGGCGCGCGCCGCGTGCTTGCGCGTGTGGATCTGGGTGAGCCCGAGCATCCCGCCGCGCGCGTTGTCGTGGAAGTGCGGGTTGGCCTGAGAGTTGAAGAAGGGGAAGAACAGCAGCCCGTCGGAGCCGACGGGCGCGTGGGAGGCCTCGAGCGAGATGAGCTCGTAGGGGCTGACGTCGAGCGCCTCGGCCGCCGCCACCTCGGGCTGGCCGTACGTGTCGCGCCACCAGCGCAGGACGGCGCCGGCGGCGTGCGCGGTCCCCTCCATGTCCCAGCGGTGCGGGATCGCGTGCGCGCCGAAGGAGACGCCGCTGGTGAGGTGGGCCGCCATGTCGGGGGCCTCGTCGAGCTGGGCCACCATCACCGCGGCCGTGCCCAGGGACAGCTCCGCCATGCCGGCCTTGTTGACGCCGGAGCCGACGGCCGCGCTCTGCTGGTCACCGCCGCCGGGAGCCAGCACCGTGCCCTGGGCGAAGCCGGTCGCGAGGGCGCCGGCCGCCGAGACCGCACCGACGGGGCGCAGCTCGTGGACGATCGGCGGCATGAGGTCGAGGTCGAGCCCGGCGCGCTCGAACAGTTCCGCGGAGTAGTCGAGCGTCGTGATGTCGAACATCCCGTTGTAGTTGAGCGCCGACGGGTTCGCGAACAGCTCGGTCGATCCGAGCTTGTGCAGGATCCACTCGTGGCCGTTGAGGATCTTCCAGGTCCGGTCGTAGATCTCCGGGCGGCGGTCCTTCAGCCACTTGAGCTTCGGGTAGACCCACAGGCTCGAGGGGTTGAGGCCGGTGATGCGGCAGTACTCGTCCGCGCCGAACTCGTCGTTGATCCACTGGGTCTCGGCGGTGGCGCGGCCGTCGGACCACACGATGGCGTCCGACAGCGGCTCCCAGCTCTCGTCGACGGGGACGAACGATCCGCGCTGCGACGAGATGCCGATCGAGACGACGCCGGCGAGGTCGCCGCGGAACCGGCTGGTGGCCTGCTTCGAGGCGATGCAGATGCCGTCCCAGAGCTCGTGCATGTCCTGGTCGACCCAGCCCGGGTGCGGGTGCTTGGTCCGGTACTCGGAATAGCCGCTGCTCATGACCTTGCCGTGCCGGTCAAAGATCATGACCGTGGCACCGGTCGTTCCGGCGTCGATACCGGCAAAGTACTTCTCCATCGGAGCCTCCCAGGCGATCGCGTCGTTGCGCCTCGATGCTAGGTGAGTCGCCAGAGCCGCCTCAGGGCGCGCCCGGGCCTCGCGGGAGTCTGCACAAAGGAGCACGCGCCGTCGCACATCCCGACGAGGCAATGGGTTGTGTCACGAGAGGCCGCCCTCATGGCCATGCCTCGTGACACAACCCGTGCTCTCGACGCGGGGCGGGCGGAAGGACTTGGCCGCGGGCTCAGACTCGGACCCTCGGCGCGGGCTCGCACGGACAGACTCAGTAGCAAGCCGTCCTACACCCGCATCGACAGCTCACCCCGCGGCTTGTACTCCGACCCGCTGAGCAGCGTCACGCTCCGGTACCCGCTGCCCGGCGCACGCACGTGCCGCACAAACCCCTCGTCGAGGTTCTCGTTGTAGACGAGCGCCCCGCTGCGCAGCCGCGGCTCGATCACGCGCAGCACCTCGAGCGACACGTCCGGCGCCCAGCCGTCGATGAGCGCGAGGTCGATCCCGTCGGGCACGCCGGCCAAGGTCTCGCGGGCATCTCCCACGAGGACCTCGACGAACTCCCCGAGGCCGGCCCGCTCGATGTTCGCGCGCGCCTGCTCCGCCTTCTCGGGCACCAGCTCCGCGGTGCGCACGAGCCCACCTCCGGCGTCGCGCACCGCCGTCGCGAGGTAGAGGGTGGAGAAGCCGAGGGAGGTCGCGAACTCGACGACGTTGCTCGCCCGCCCGTACCTGGCCAGCAGGTAGAGCTGGTCGCCCTGCTCGGGGCTGAGCGAGAAGCCCGTCCCCGCGTGCCGGTGCGGGTCGGGGTGCCAGTCGTAGGCGCGCCAGTCGATGTGCCGTTCCTGCTCGTAGAGCTCGTCGAGGACGGCGAGCACCTTGGGGTCGGTGATCATCCGGCTGTGGTGCGCGTCGCGCGCCATGTGCTCCTGCCTTCGCGGGTCGGTGGTTCGTTCAGGAAATGGCGCGGGCACGCGGTTCAGCCCGTCGACGACGGTTGCCCCGCCATCGACGGTTGCCCCGCCGCCGACGGTCGACGCGCGGCCCGCGGTCGACCGGACCTACTGCTCGCCCTGCGCCTCCTCGATCATCGGCGCCAGCTGCTCGAGCGCGTAGAGGCGCGCCTCGGGCGTGCCGAGCGAGAACGCGTTGGACAGGTCGTCACCGACAACCAGCGCGCGCCCGTCCTCGACGGCGGGGACGGCGTTCCATCCCGCGTCCTCGGTGATCTCGGCGGCGTCGATCCAGATGGGGAACCCGACGACGACGTCCGCGTCGAAGAGGCCGATCTGCTCGTCGGACAGGCTCACGCTCCACTCGCCCTCACCGGCGAGCTCCTCGAGCTCGGGGTTCGGGGTGAAGCCGAGGTCCTCCATGAACTCCATGCGGCCGTCGCCGCTGGTGTGGGCGCCCCAGCCCTCGGACGTGCGGGAGGCCACCGTGGCGGTCTGCTCGGACCACTCGGGGTGCGCCTCCGCGACCTCGGCGAACGCGGCGTCCACCTCGGCGAGGATCTCCTCGCCCCGCTCCGGCTCACCGAGGGCGGTCGCGATCATCTCGACCTGCTCGTCACGGTTCGTCAGGTAGTTCGTGCCGCCGGGCCCCACACCGACCGTCGTGGCGATCGAGCTGAGCCGCTCGTGACGCTCCTCGTCGCCGCTGCTGTTGACGTCGAGGATGAGGTCGGGCTCCAGCGCGGCGACGGCCTCGTAGGAGAGCTCGAGCGTTCCGAGGATCTCCGGCGACTCGGAGTAGGTGTTCTCCACCCAGGGGCCGATGCCGTCCTCGCTGTCGAACCCGATCCAGTCGGCGGCCCCCACGGGCTCGACGCCGAGCTGGAGCGCGATCTCCGCGTCGCCCCAACCGAGCGCCACCACCCGCTCCGGGCGTTCCTCGACCGTCACGTCCCCGTGCTCGGTCTCGACCGTGACGGGGAACGCGTCCCCGCCGTCGCCGCCGCCGTCGCTGCCGGACTCCTCACCGGCACCTTCGCCCGAGCCATCGCCCGAACCGTCGTCCCCGCCGGACGAGCAGGCCGACAGCGCCAGAGCGACGCCGGCCGCGAGCACGAGGCCCCGCATCGTCGAGGACGGCCGGAACGCGGATGTGTGTCGTGACATCGGGATCTCCCCTGTGGTTCGCTGTGGCGGCTCAGGACGAGCCACGCACTAGTATAGGTTAGGCTCACCTAATTCTCCACGAACAGGCACGTCCACGATGAGAACACCCGCCCGCGGCTCCGACCCATCGGGGCCGTCCGGCGTCGCCGCGCCCCGTAACGAACCCCCGCCCGGCACCGCGTCCGGCCCGGCGCCCGACGTCGCCGCGCCCCGTAGCGAGCCCACGTCCGGTCCCGCAGCCGGCCCCGCAGTCGGCCCCACCCCCGGCACCGCAGCAAACCCCGCACCTCGCCGCTCGCCCAGCCGCAGATCACCCCGTCGCCGATCGACCCGCGTCCGGGTCGCCGCGCTCGCCGGCGGCCTCGCCCTCCTGGCACTCCTGTGCGTCCTGAGCCTCGCCGTCGGCTCCCGCCCCCTCGCGGTGGGCACGGTCCTCGACGCCCTCACCGGCGGAGCCGTCACGGCCGAGGACCAGCACGCCGTCACCGGGCTGCGCCTGCCCCGCACGGTGGCGGCCGCCGTCGTCGGGGCCTGCCTCGCCGTGGCCGGCGCCCTCATGCAGGCCCTCACCCGGAACCCGCTGGCCGAGCCGGGACTGCTCGGGGTCTCGGCGGGCTCGTCGTTCGCCGTCGCGCTGGCGATCAGCCTCCTCGGGGTCGCCGACCCGTCCGGCTACCTCTGGTTCGCGCTGCTCGGGGCGGGGCTCGCCACGCTCGCCGTCACGGCCATCGCCCGGTCGGGCAGCGGCGGCATCGACCCGGTCCGGCTGATCCTCGCGGGCGTGGCGCTGAGCGCGGTCCTGTCCGGCACCATCGGCGCGCTGCGCCTGTCCGACCCGCGCACCTTCAACGCCCTGCAGGTCTGGGAGGCCGGCATCCTCTCGGGGCGCGGGCTCGACGTCGTCGGCGCCGTGCTGCCCCTCGTCATCCCCGCACTCGCCCTCGCCCTCCTGCTCGGGGGCGCGCTCAACGGCGTCGCGATGGGCGACGACGTCGCCACCTCCCTCGGCATCTCCCTGCTGCGCACCCGCGTCCTCACGCTCCTCGCGATCACGGTGCTGGCGGGCTCGGCCGCCGCGGTCGCGGGGCCGATCGCGTTCATCGGGCTGATGGTCCCGCACGCGGCGCGCTTCTTCGCCGGCGCCGACCAGCGCTGGGTCCTCACGCTCTCCCTCGTCCTCGGGCCCGTCCTCATGATCGGCGCCGACATCCTCGCGCGGCTCGTCGTACGTCCGGACGAGATGCCGGTCGGCCTGGTCAGCGCACTCGTCGGTGCGCCGGTCCTCGTCGCCCTCATCCGACGCCGGAAGGCGCTCAAGCTGTGAGCGCGGACGCACCACTCGCCCCGGGGCGACCGGCCACCCACCGGCCCCGACGACGGCGGCGCCCCCTCGCCGTCGGCCTCGCCCTGGCGGCCGGCTGCCTCGTGCTCGCCGTCCTCGCCCTCGGGCTCGGCGACCTCCCCCTCACGCCGGCGGAGGTCCTGCGCGCGTTCGTCGACCGCGCGGACTTCGCCTCGACGGTGGTGCTCGAGTGGCGCCTCCCCCGCGTGACGGCGGCCCTCGTGCTCGGCGCGGCCCTCGCCGTGGCGGGCGCCCTGTTCCAGACGCTCACCCGCAACCCGCTCGGCTCGCCGGACATCATCGGCTTCTCGACCGGCGCCTACACCGGCGTCATCCTCGCGACGATCGTGGTGAGCGACGGCGTCGTGGGCGCGTCGGGCGGGGCGATCCTCGGCGGGCTCGCCACCGCCGTCGTCGTCTACGTCCTCGCCTACCGCGGCGGCGTGCAGGGCTTCCGGCTGATCATCGTCGGGGTGGGGGTGACGGCTGCGCTGCACGCGGTGAACTCGTGGATCCTGCTGCGCACGCAGCCCGAGGTGGCGATGTCGGCGGCGATCTGGGGGGCCGGGTCGCTCGGCCTGACCAGCTGGTCGGACGTGGTGCCGGCGGTGGGCGTGGTGGTGGCGGTGCTGCCGCTCCTCCTGCTGTCCGTCCGGCCGCTGCGACAGCTCGAGCTCGGCGACGACGTCGCGGCCAGCCACGGGGTGCGGGTCGAGCCGACGCGGCTGCTCATCCTCGGGGTGGGCGTGCTGCTCACCGCGCTCGTCACGGCCACCACCGGGCCGATCGCGTTCGTCGCCCTCGCCGCGCCGCAGATCGCCAGGCGGCTCGCGCGCTCGCCCGGGATCCCGCTTGTCCACTCGGCGCTGACGGGCGCGTTCCTGCTGCTCGGCGCCGACCTCCTCGCCCAGCACGCCCTGGCCCGGCCGATCCCGGTCGGCATGGTGACGGTGGTGCTCGGTGGCGCGTACCTGGCCGCACTGCTGGCCGCCGAGCCGCGCTCGGGGCGGTGAGTGCGCAGCCTGCGAGTGCGCGAAGGCGGCAGGCGGCGAGCCGGATGAGTTGCCGAGCAATGCGCAGCGTGGCCAGCTTCCGTCGAGAACACTGCTTGTGCCACCACACCACCGACAAGGTCGGTGTTCTCGTGACACAACCCGTGGCCTCGTGGAATGAGGCACCGGGCCACGCCCACGCGGACGCACCGACTTGACGGCGCCACTGAACAGGTATGAACATGTTCGGCATGTCCAGGTCACCGGCTGCGATGACGCAGCGCGAGCGCATCGTCGCCGCCCTGTCCGCGCGCATCAGCGCCGGCGCGCTGCGCACCGGCGAGCGCCTCGACAGCGAGGCCGAGATCGCCGCGGAGTTCGGCGTCTCCCGTGGCACCGTGCGCGGCGCGCTGGCCGAGCTGCAGCGCCTCGACCTCATCGCCACCCGCGCCGGCCTCGGCTCCTTCGTCACCTTCGAGGGGCAGCCGCTGGACCCGGACGTCGGCTGGGCGCGCGCCCTGACCGACGCCGGAGCCGCCGTCACCACCGAGATCCTCGGCATCTCGCTCGTCCCCGCCGACCCAGCACTCCCCGCCGACCCAGCACTCCCCGCCGACGCCGAATCCTCCAACCGCACGGTCGCCCGCGACTACACGGTCTGCCACACCGACGCCGTCGCTCGCGACCGCACGCTCGTCCCCGCGGAGGCACCCGCCGACGCCGACACCCCCACCGACACACCCGCACCCTCTCCCGGCCTCGCCACCCTCCCACTCCACCTGCCGACAGAGCTCGCCGGCCGCGACGTCGTCGTCCTCGCCCGCCGCCGCCTCCTCGACGGCCGCCCGATCTCCTACGAGCGCGCGGTCGTCCCTGCCACGGGCCCGCTGCGCGACCTCCCCACGAGCGGCCTCGTCGACGGCTCGCTCACGGCCACGCTCCGCCACGCGGGCCTCGTCGCCCACCACGGCACGCAGGATGCGCGGGTCGTCTCCACGTCCGACGACGTGGCGGCGCACCTCGCGCACGAGCCCGGCACCGTCGTCCTGCGCACGACCCGGCTCTCCTTCTCGGCGGACGGCGACGTCGTCGAGCTCGTCGAGTCCTTCCTCGACCCTGCCCACTTCAGCCTCCACCTCACGTTCGGAGACACCCCCGCATGACCTCCCAGCAGTCCCGCGCCCTCGGCGCCCTCACCGGCCTCGCACTCGGTGACGCCCTCGGCATGCCCACGCAGTCGATGTCCCGCGAGCGGATCGCCCGCGAGCTGGGGCCGATCACCGGGCTCGTCGACGCGCCGGCGGACCAGCCGATAGCCCCGGGCATGCCGGCCGGCTCGGTCACGGACGACACGGAGCAGGCCCTGCTCGTCGCCCGCCTGCTGGTCGACGGCCGCGGCCGGGTCGAGCCCCAGACGTTCGCGGACGCGCTCATGGCCTGGGAGGCCCAGATGCGCGCGAAGGGTTCCCTCGACCTCCTCGGCCCCTCGACGTCCGCGGCGATCCGCGCGATCGCCGACGGCGGCGACCCTGCCGAGGCCGGCTCCGGCGGGACGACGAACGGCGCCGCGATGCGGGTGACGCCGGTCGCCGTCGCGGTGCCGTCCGCCGACGCGGGCGCCCTGCTCGGCGCCGTCCACGACCTCAGCTTCGTCACGCACAACACGGGCCTCGGGCTCTCGGGCGCGGCGGCCGTCGCGGGCGCGGTCTCGGCCGCGATCGACGACGCCGGGATCGACGAGGCGCTGGCCTACGGCGTCGAGCTGGCGCGCCGGGCGGAATCGATGGGCCACTGGGTCGCGGGCGCCTCGATCCCCGACCGCGCCGCCTGGGCCCTCGACGCCGCCCGCACCCTGGGCAAGCCCGAGCTGGCCGATTTCCTCACGGGCGTCGTCGGCACGTCGGTGCAGTCCCAGGAGTCGGTGGTCAGCGCGCTGGTGATCGCCAGCCGCTTCCGCGACGACCCGTATGGCGGCCTGTGCCTCGCGGCGTCGATCGGCGGGGACACGGACACGGTGGCGGCGATGGCCGGCGCGATCCTCGGCGCCGCGTACGGCGATTCCGTCTTCCCGCCCGACGCCGTCCGTCAGGTCGCGCAGGTCTCCCGCCTCGACCTCGCCGGGGTGACGGGCGAGCTGCTCGAGCTGCGCGGCTCACCCGCGCCGACGCAGGTGCGGGCGCCGGCACCGCCGTCGTCACTCACGTCGTCGCCGGGAGACCCGACAACCGACTGAGCCCGCGGTCCGGCAAGCCCGGCCCGGCCGGGCCGGGCCCCGACCGCCCCGCACCACGCACACACGCACGCACACGCACCAACCACCAGCACGACCATCCCCCGGGCGCCCACCCGCGCCCGTCAGTCTTCCCCCGGACCATCCAACGAAGGGTGCACGATGTCCCAGAACCACCAGTCCTCACCGGGCGCCGCCGAGTCGGCCCAGGACGTGATCCTGTCGAAGTACGAGCAGCGCGGCATCGAGCCGGTGCCCGTCGAAGAGCAGAAGGGCAACCCGCTCGAGCTGTTCTGGGTGTGGTTCGCCGCGAACCTGTCCATCCTCGGCATCCCACTCGGCGTCACGCTCGTGGCGCTGGGGATGAACGTCTGGCAGGCGCTGCTCGCCGCGGCGCTCGGCGCGTTCGGCTCCTTCGCGATCGTCGGCGTCATCTCGGTCGCGGGCCGCCGCGGCGGTGCCCCGAGCCTCACCCTGTCCCGCGCGATCTTCGGCGTGCGGGGGAACATCGGCCCCACGCTGGTCTCGCTCGCCTCCCGGCTCGGCTGGGAGACCGTCAACACCACCACCGGCGCGTTCGCGCTGCTCTCGCTGTCCACGCTGGTCCTCGGCACGAACCCGAACGCCAAGGAGACGCCGGTCCTCGCGCTGGTCTGCATCGCGATCTTCGTCGCCTGCACCGTGGCCGTGTCCGGCATGGGCCACGCGTTCCTCGTCGCCGTCCAGAAGTGGGCCACGTGGATCTTCGGGGCGCTCAACCTCTTCGTCGCGGCCTACCTCGTCACCACCGTGGACTGGGACCTCGTTCTGTCCGCCCCGGCGGGCCCGGCCTCGGCGGTCGTCATCGGCGTCGGCACGATCGCGGCAGGCACCGGCATCGGCTGGGCGAACGCCGGCGCGGACATGGCCCGCTACCAGTCCCCGCGCGTGAAGGCCGGTGCGCTGGTCGCGTCGGCCTCCGCGGGCGCCGGCATCCCGCTGGTCATCATCATCGGCCTCGGTGCGATCCTCGGCGCGGGCGACTCCGGGCTCGCGAGCGCCGGCGACCCGGTGGCGGCGGTCCGCTCGGTCCTGCCGGCCTGGGTCGCGATCCCCTACCTCGTCACCGCGTTCGGCGGGCTGCTGCTCTCGAACCACCTGTCCGTCTACTCCGCGGGCCTGACCACGCTCACGCTCGGCATCCGTATCAAGCGGGTCAACGCCGTCATCCTCGACGTCGTCGTCACCACGATCGGCGCCATCTACTTCATGCTCGTCTCGGAGAGCTTCTACGGCCCGTTCATCACGTTCATCTCGCTGCTGGCCGTGCCGATCACGGCGTGGGTGGGCGTGTTCGTCGTCGACATGATCGGGCGCCGCACCTACCACCCGGACTCCCTCATGGACCTGACCCGCGCGTCGGGCTACTGGTACCGCGGCGGGTTCGAGTGGCGCTCGATGCTCGCGTGGGCGGTGGCGATCGTCGTCGGGTTCCTGTTCAGCACCGCGCGCGTGAGCTCGGAGGAGGTGTGGTTCACCGGCGCGCTCGCCGAGACCTGGATCGGGTCGAACGGCCTCGCGTGGGTGGCCACGTTCGTCATCGCCGCGGGCCTGTACGCGGTGCTCGGCGGGGCGCGCGCCGGCCGTCGCGACCCGTCGGTGGCCGGGCGATGACGGGCCGCGTCGTCCACACGGGGCAGGCGATCGTCGACGTCGTCATGCAGGTGCCCCGGGTGCCGCGCCCCGGCGAGGACGTCTTCGCGCGCGAGCACGCGTTGGAGGTGGGCGGCGGCTTCAACGTCATGGCCGCCGCCCGCCGCGAGGGCGCCGAGGTGCTCTACGCGGGCGGTCACGGCACCGGACCGTTCGGCGACCAGGTGCGGCGCGCGCTGGCCGACGAGGGGATCGAGGTCCTCCTGGGCGCGCACCCGCAGATGGACTCGGGCTTCTGCGTGGCCATGACCGACGACGCCGCCGAGCGCACCTTCGTCTCCACCCTCGGCGCGGAGGGGCACGTGCCGCCAGGGGCGCTCGACGCCCTGGAGGTCGGGCCGCGCGACGTCGTCCAGGTCAGCGGATACTCCCTCCTGCACCCCGACAACGCCGCCACGCTGGCCCGCGCGCTGCCCCGCCTGACGGGGGCGGCCGGGATCGTCGTCGACGCCTCCCCCGTGATCGGCGAGGTGCCGGAAGGCGCGCTGCGGGCCGCGACCGGCGCCGCCACCGTGTGGACGGTCAACGAGCGCGAGGCCGGGCTCCTCGCTTCCCGGGTCCTGGACCCGGAGGTCCGTGCGGACCTGCCCGACGACGTCGCTCCCGCCCCGCAGGAGACCGCCGCCCGGCTGGCCGGTCACCTCGGCGCGACGGTGCTCGTGCGCGTGGGGGCGGGCGGCTGCTGGGTGGCGCGGCCGGGCGAGGAGCCCGTGCACGTGGCGGGCCTCGAGGTGCGGGCCGTCGACACCAACGGCGCCGGCGACGCGCACACGGGCGTGCTGTGCGCGGGGCTGGCGGCCGGCCGGCCGCTGCTGGAGGCCGTGCGGCGCGCGAACGTGGCCGCCGGGATCGCGGTGACGCGGCGCGGGCCGGCGACGTCGCCGACGGCGGCCGAGATCGACGCGCGGCTCGCGCAGGGCTGACGCCGAGCCGCGCGCGCGACAGAGCCGGCCGCTACATCGACCGCTCGACGATCTCGACGACCTCCGCCTCGGTGAGCTCGACGGGGTTGCCCTTCATGCTGCTGGCGCGGCGGCCCTTCGCCGCGGCCTCCGCCACCCGGTCGGGCGTCAGCCCGATCTCGCCCAGGGTGCGCACCTCGAGAAGGCGGGCGGTCTCGCGGATCCAGGCGACGCCGTCGTCGACGGTCGCCGCGCCGTCCCCGGTGAGCAGGCGCGACGCCTCGGTGTAGCGGGTCAGCGCGACGCTGCCGGGCTCGCGCTCGGTGAGTGCCCGGACGTTGACCTCCGTGGCGGCCGCGAGCACGGCGGCGCAGATCTCGCCGTGCGCGGCCTCGATCATCCCGCCCAGCGGCGCGGCGAGCCCGTGCGCGGCGCCGAGCTTGGCGTTCGCGAGCGCCATGCCGCCGAGGAGGCTCACCAGGGCCATGTCGGTGCGGGCCTCGACGTCGGACCCGTCGGCGTAGGCGGCCCGCAGCCCGGTCGACGCCCGGCGCAGCCCCTCGGCCGCGAACAGGTCCGTCACGGGGTTCGCGGCCCAGGACGTGTAGGGCTCGAGGCACTGCGTGAGCGCGTCCAGGCCCGACGACGCCGTCACCGCCGGCGGGCTGCTCACCGTGAGCAGCGGGTCGACGACGGCGTGGGCCGGGATCATCGCCGGGCTGCGCAGGCTGGCCTTGAGCCCGTGCTCCGGGGAGAGCAGCGGCGCGTTCGCGGTGACCTCGGCGCCGGTCCCGGCCGTGGTGGGCACCGCGATCACGGGCACCGAGTCGGGTGCGAGCGGCTTCCCGTCGCCGACCACCTCGAGGTAGTCCAGCGGCTCGCCGCCGTTGCGCAGGAGGATGCCGACCGACTTGGCCGTGTCGATGACCGATCCCCCGCCGACGCCGACGATGACGTCCGGGCCCAGCTCGCGCGCGGCTGCGACGGCGTCGGCGACGCCCTGGACCGTCGGCTCGCCGGCGACCCGGACGACCACGCGCTCCTCGCCCACGCCCGCGACGGGCGCCTCGTCCGCGCTGCGTGAGGAGCCGAGCACGAGGAGGACGCGCGGGCCGAAGCCGGCGGCGATCGTGGAGAGGTCGTCGGCGGCGCCGGCGCCGAAGGTCACGCGGTCGGCGGTCGCAAAGCTGAAGATCATGGGGGCCTCCCTGGGACGTGGCGGTCCTTCGAGGGTAGGCGGGTCGGCGGCGAGCACCGGCGCACGGCCCGGCTCGGCGCACGGCCCGGCTCGGCTCAGCCCGGATCGGCGCGGACCGGAGCGGACCGGAGCCCCGGCGCACCTCCCGTCAGACGACCTTCAGCGCCTGCAGGATGTTGAGCACCCCGAGCACGGTGACGAAGGCGACCGCCACGAACGACACGATGTTGAGCAGGGCCTTGTTCCTCAGGTCGCCCATGAGGCTGCGCCGGTTGACGAAGATCAGGACGAGGATCGCGGTGACCGGGAGCAGCATCCCGTTGATCGACTGCGCCGCGATGATGGTCGCCACCGGCGAGGAGTTCATCACCACGAAGATCACCACCGGCAGCCAGGCGACGGCCGTGAGGATGCCGCGGAAGGTGGGCGCCCTCAGGTCGGAGGAGAGTCCCATGGACTCGGTGGTCACGTAGGCGGCGGAGAGCGCGGCCATGGGCATCGAGGACACCGCGGCCGCGAAGAGCCCCACGTTGAAGAAGAAGTACGCCATCGGGCCGAGGATCGGCTCCAGCGAGGCGGACATGTCGGCGGCGTTGTCGATCGTCACGAGTCCCTCGAGGAACTGCGGGTGGAGCACCGATGCCGCGACGACGCCGACGGACATGGTGACGATACCGCCGAGGAAGACGGGGACGATCGTGTCCATGCGGGCCATGCTGAGGAAGCCCTTGGGGTTCTTGTGCCAGCCGCGCTCGAGGACCGCCGAGGAGTGGAGGTAGAGGTTGTACGGCACCACGGTGGTCCCGATGAGGCCGGTGACCAGCAGGATCTGACTGCCGGAGAACTGCGGGACGACCAGGCCCTGCGCCACGGCGCCGTAGTCGGGCTGGGAGACGATCATGTCGACGACGAAGACGAGCCCCATCACGACTACCAGCACCGTGACCGTCTTCTCCAGCACCTTGAACTTGCCGATCATCAGCAGGCCCCAGTACAGCAGGGTGACGACGACGACCCAGAAGGCGGAGGGGAGCCCGCCCGGCATGCCCTCCATGGCCAGGGAGACGCCGTTGACGTTGCCGACGCTGTAGACGATGTTGCCGCCGAGGATCGCGAGCACCGCAATGACGCTCATCCAGAGGCCAACCCTGGTGCGGACGAGCCGGGCGAGCGTCTGCCCGGTGGCGAGCGTGAGTCGGGCGACCATCTCCTGCAGGACGATGACCAGCACGACGGCGAAGGTGACCGAGGCCCACAGGAGCTGGTAGCCGAACTCGGTGCCGGCGACGATCGCCGTGGTGATGGTGCCGGTGCCGATGAAGGCGCCCGCGACCATCATCCCGGGGCCGAGCGCCCGGATCTTCCCGAGGACGGTCGTGGGCGGCGTGGGCGCGGACCCGTCCACCGTGGATCCGGCGCTGCTTGCCTGGTCAGTCATGGCTCATGACTCCTTCGTCATCGCGAGTGGGCGGATGGGAGAACCGGTCGCGCCGACGAGCTTCAGCGGCGTCGCGTGGAAGAGGAAGTCGTACCGCCGCTGGGCGGCGAGCTCCTCGAGCAGGAGGTTCTCGAAGATGTAGATGCCGGCTCGGACGATGAGCACGAGATGGCCGGGCAGGTCGCAGTTGATCTCCGGGTCGACGTACCCGGGCAGGTCCCAGGCCGCGTTGTCGGCGCCGACGGCGAAGACCTGGTGGTCCGCGAGCCACTGCGAGGCACTGGGCGCGATGCCGGGGCCGTCGAGGTAGCGGTCGGCGTCGTCCCAGTACCGCCCGTTGCCGGTGCGGACGACGACGACGTCGCCTGCCGTGATGGTCGTCCCCTGACGCTCGGCGCAGGCGCGGAGGTGGTCGGCGGTCACGAGCGTCCCGGGTGGGACCTCGTCGCCGCCGAACTCCGGTACGACGTCCAGGAGTCGCCCCGGGTGGTGGAACACCGGTAGCTGCGACGCGTCGCCCTGGGTGAAGCCCTTCGCCGTCTCCACCTCGTCGACCGATCCGCAGCCGTAGAACGCGAGGTCCTCGGCCTGGTGGCAGAGCGCGTCGACGTGGGTGCCCGAGTGCTCCGCCATCGTGATGAACCCCGAGGAGCTCGATCTCCCGAGCATCCCGGGCTGGGTCTTGAGTGTGTCGGAGTGCCTGCGGTGCAGGTAGTAGCTGTAGCCGGGCCGGTGCGACTCGAAGACCGGCATCGTGGCGCTCCGCGGCTGCTCGAGGTCCACGAACGTGAGGCCCGCGCCTGCCGCCTTTTTCGTCGTCGTCCCCGGTCCAGTCATCTCGTCCACCGCTCCCGTCGCTCCGTCGCCGCCATGGGTGCGCGGGCCCCCACCGCTCCCCCGTTTCTCGACCGCATCATGCATGACGCGGTCGCAGCCCGTGCTCGGTGATGGCCCGGTCCACGATGTGTTCGGCGATCGCCATGGACGAGGTCGCACCTGGCGAGGGCGCGTTCCGCACGTGGGTGACGCGGCCGAGCTGCTCGATGACGAAGTCGTCGACGAGGCTGCCGTCCCGCTCCAGCGCCTGGGCGCGGATCCCGCGCGTCGCCCGCCTGGCCCGGGCGTCCGCCACCGCGGGGACGTACCTCGCGGCCTGCGCGACGAAGCGCTTCGGGGAGAGCACGCCGCCGATCTCGCGGGCGGCGCCGGAGATGTTGCGGGCCGCGAACCTCCAGAACCCGGGGTCGGCGGCGACCGCCATCGAGTCCCGGGCGTCGACGCCGAGGCCGCGGTAGACCTCGCGCGAGAAGGAGAGGAACGCGTTCGGGCCGACCAGCATCCGGCCGTCGACCCGTTTGGTCAGGTGCACGCCGAGGAAGGGGTAGGCCGGGTCCGGCACGGGATAGATCAGACCGTTGGTGACCTGGCGGAACCTTGGTTCGAGCTCCATGTACTGGCCGAAGAACGGGACGATCGACGGCGACCGGGCCGCTCCGGCCCGCCGGGCCAGCCGGTCCGACTGGAGCCCCGCGCAGGCGATCGCAAAGTCGAAGCCGAGCTCGCCGTCGGCGGTGCCGAGCCGTACCCCCTCACTGGTGCTGGCGGCACTGGTCACCTCGGTCCCGAGCCGGACCTGACCGCCGGCGTCGCGCAGGTCCTGCACGAGCCGCTCGGCGACGCGGGCGTAGTCGATGATCGCCGTACCCGGTGAGTGCAGTGCGGCGACGCCGACGGCGTTGGGCTCCAGCTCGCGCAGCTCCTCGGGGCCGATGAGTCGCACGCCGGGGACGCCGTTGCGGGAGGCGCGGTCGTGGATGGCACCCAGGCGGTCGCGCTCCGACTCGTCGAGAGCGACGACCACCTTTCCGCAGCGGTCGTAGGGGAGGTTGTGCTCGGCCACGTACTCCTCGAGCAGGTGCACGCCGCGGCGGCACAGCTGCGCCTTGAGCCCGCCCGGCTCGTAGTACAGGCCGGCGTGCACGACGCCCGAGTTGTGCCCGGTCTGGTGCGCCGCGAGGGTGTCCTCCTTCTCGAAGAGGGTCACCTCGGCGTCGGGCTGCTGCTGGATGACGCGGCGCGCCACCGCGGCGCCGATGATGCCGCCGCCGATGACGGCGAAGCGGGGGCTACGTGGCATTCGGGATCCTTTCGGGCAAGGAGCGGGTGGGGTCGGGGTTCGGCACGCACGACGCCGGTGCCGGCCGTCCCCGTGTGCTGCGAGACTGTGGGGCGTGGAGCGGATCAGTACGACTCAGGGCGTCACCGGTCAGGTGTTCGACCAGCTGCGTCGGGCGATCATCAGCGGCGAGCTCGCGGCCGGGGAGCTGCACAGCTCGGCGGCGCTGGGGCGCGAGCTGGGCGTCTCGCGCACGCCGATCCGCGAGGCCAGCCTCGAGCTCGCCCGCCTGGGGCTCGTGCAGATCGAGCGCAACCGGGGCATCCGGATCGTGGCGACGACGGTCGAGTCGCTGCTGCAGGGCTTCGAGGTGCGGCTGATGATCGAGGTCCCGCTCGCCCGCCGCGCGACGCAACGGGCGGTCGCCGACCCGACGCTGCGTGAGGGGCTGACCGAGGCGTTCACCAGGTTCGGGGAGGTGGCCCGTTCCGGGGACGAGGAAGGGACGCTGCGCGCCGACCGCGACTTCCACTCGGCGATGCTCACGTCCAGCGGGAACAACCGGGCGATGCACATCCTGCTCGAGCAGCGGAACATGGTGCTCGAGAGCGGGGTCAGCACGGTGCCGGGGTCCCGCAGCACCGTCGAGTGCTTCGAGGACCACGTGGACGTCTACGAGAGCTTCATGTCCGGCGACAGCACGGCGGTGACGCACGCGATGCGGCGCCACATCGCCAACACCGCGACGCTCCTGGTCACCCAGGAGGCCAGGCGCCGGCCGGACTTCGAGCAGATCGACGTCGAGACGCGCCTGGCGGAACTCACCGGTACGCCCGAGATACCGCGGCTGCCGTAGTGCCCGCGGCGCGCGGGCGCGCCTCAACCCCCTCGTCACGAGGAGCACGTTAACCCGCCTTGCATGTTACATGCAACAGGGGTGGCCCATCGGCGTCGAACACATGGGTGGGCCCGCCGCTGGTGGCGCGGCAGATGCGGGTGGTGACGTCGATCGTCCGCTCGGCTCCATGCGCGCCGATGTCGCGGAGCAGCCGGTCGCCTGTCACCGGAGATCCGCGTCGCGTCAGGCAGGCGGCTGGAACACCACGCGCTCAAGCCGATCGAGCCGCTGGGCCACCGTGCCACCCGCCCCCTCCTGCTCCGCACCGAGGCGGTCGAGCACCCAGAGTCGGATGAGCGTCGACACCGGGAGGTTCGCCTCCGCGGCAGCCTGCTGCAGCTCTCCGTGCTCGTCGTCGGACAGGCGCACCGACACGACCGTGCCTCGGCCGGCATTGGGCCGACTCGCCCGGACGTGCGCCGGGAGCTGCTCGGGGGTCTCGTACTTCTCGGCTACCGCGCCTTCCTGCGCGAGGAGGTCATCGATCCTGCTCATAGTTGATCCTTTCCGTAGAGCCGAAGGTCGCGCGGGCTCGCGAGCCAGGCGTTGCTCCCCCACCAATCGCCGTCCGGTCTCTCGTGGCGATCAGCCGCAGGGTCCACCAGGACGACCGTGATGACGGCAACTGCGCCGACCGAGTAGCCGATGACTCGGACTGCGGGCCCGGACCTGCTTGCGGGGTCAGGCACGAGCCAGACAGCTTGTGCGTCACCAACTGCTTCGTCGGCCCAGCTCGGCTCGATCGAGTGTCTCGCCCAGATGTAGTGAGCACGCCTGCCCCAATCCACGCGCGCGGCCACGAATACAGAGTACTACAAACCACTACGCCCCTGATGGGCCAACGAATACGGTGGATATCGCTGGACGCCACTCATGGCTGCGCGCACGTCCGAGATCGATGCGATAGACGGCTCCCCTGATCACCAGGCGTCCGGCTCCGCATCGAGATCCTCGTCCTTGAGCAGCTCCGCATCCGCACGGAAGTGCGTGAGCCACCGCTCGTGGTCCAACAGCCGGAGCGCCCGTCGCAGCGTGTCGGAGGTGCTCTCACCGGGCTGGGCGGCCTCGCGCAGGATCCGCTCGTCGTCCTGCGTCGGACGGAAGCCGATAGGACGAGGCGTGGCTGGCACGCTAGTGCGCGTTCGACACGTGTTCTACGTGTTGCGCGCGAGCGAGGAAGAAGCCGTTCCAGTTCGGTGACTTCGCCTCCGACCTCGGCCTCGGCCTGCTCTTCGAGCTGATCTCGCGGGGCCGGGCACGCTTCGGCCGCGACGCCCCGGCCGGAAAGGACGCGATCGAGGTGGTCGGCGTCCCCGGTGCGCCGGCCGTGGACGTCGACGGCGAAGCCCTCGGCGCGGCGGCGATGGATCAGCTCCTACCGCTGCTCAGCGGCGGGGCAGCCGACGAGGCCGCGGTGCGCCTCCCCGTGCCGGTGTCCGAGCAGTGGGCGGGGCCGCGCGGGAGGGCGTGAGGGGCGCAGGAGCCTGTCAACTGAGCACCCCGTGCGCCCCAGGGTCCTTCGGTGAACGTCCGACCCATCGCACAGAGCCTGCGTTGCTCGACCTGGACGGCGCCGCCGCGCGGCCCCTGCCACCCCTCAGCACCCCCCGTTCGCTAGCGTCGTCTCACGTGCCCCCACCCGCGTCGCCCGCCTCCCCTCCCGGCGAGGACCGCCCCGAGGACGGCCCCCACAGCAGCCCCCTCCCCTGCCGCGCTCTCGCCGCAACTGGCCACGCCCCCACCCGCGCCCTCACCGCCACCACCCGCGCGCTCACCGGCATCGGCCTGACCACCCGCGCGGACCGCTTCCTCGTCGCCGCCGTCGCAGCGTGGCTCCT
>JBQDDG010000033.1:0-37365 GCA_052093225.1 Actinomycetaceae bacterium | reverse complement strand
GTGAATACCCGCCACAGCAGGGTCATTCACCACGAACCGCGAAGAGCCGGATAAGGCAACGGAGGTACATCAACGGTCGGGCTCTCGCTCGGCGACGCTGAGGAAGTCACCGAAGGAGACTCCTGAGTTTCACTAGCGTCTCCGCCTCCATCGCCGCATCCAGTCAGACTCATGACTCCCAGGAGAGCGTACGCAGCCTTCAACGATCTTGTGACAGGCATGCGTCTACCTCGTATCTATGAGGAGAGACTGACCGGCCGTCGACTGGTAGTGAGAGTGGATGTACGAGACAGGAGTGAAGAGCGAGTATCCTCGGGAACTATTGTTTCCCCCACTGAGAGCTGGACATCCGTCCGCGCCCCCGCGATGCACACCGACTGCCACATACTCACCGTTAGCCGCACCCCACTGGTGCACCCATGCGCCGCCGGAATCTCCTCTGCACGCATCGTAAGTTCCAACCACATAGAAACCCACGCCATTGAGCGGACCCCCCGTCAAAGTACCGCACATGTCACCTGCCCGCGCCGCTCGCGCGAATAGACACACCGTGTCGCCGCTCTGGAGCCCAACCGAACCTGCCGTGTACCAGTCCAGCGGAATCGGTCCGTTGTTCAATCTGATGGGCCCCGCCGTCGTAGGAGACGGTTGTGGGAGCCGGAACTGCATGGGGCTCGAGAGCCATCCGCGAGATCCTTGCAACCAGTATGGGCTCGCGATCCTCACGCGCGTGAAATCGTAGCGGGCGGCGCCTGTTGTGCTAAGAAAGCTCTCCCGCACCCGGCCGATATCCTGTTCACCATGCCATACCATTCGATCTCGAATTGCCGTAGCACCGCCGCCGCCGTAATGAAAAGTAGTCAGCAACCACCGGGAGCCATCCGCGGCTGTCATCGAGTAACCTGCAGAACTGATGATCACGCGACCGTCCTCGGGTCGGGTCGTTCGCGCTTCGACTCCACTACGGAGTGGCTGGCCGCACGCCTCCGTCGATGTGCACACCTCGGGTACCGCACCGGCGTTCGGGTCCTCCTGGATGAGGAGGTTGCAGTCTGGGCACGGGTTGTCGGTCGTGATCACGGTGGCGGACGCGACCGCGTCGTCGATCGTCGGATCCGCCGCGGTGGACTGCACGTCCGCGGCAGACGACACATAGATGAGCGCACTGTTGGTCTCGAGCCCGACGTACGCGCCGGTGAACGACGGCACCTCTGCCGGCGGGGAAGCGTTCAGCGCATCAGCGAACTCCTCCAGGTCGCTACCTGAGTACTCGACCCGCACCGTTTCCGCCTCGAACGGCACGTCGACACTGGCCGCCTCGACGTGCGTGTCACACTCCTCGGTGGTCGTGAAGACCGACATCACCTGGGTCGCCGCATCGTGGGAGAACCCGCCGATGCAATCCGCGTGCGCCGCGTAGAGATCGTCCCGGAAGTGCATCCGGTCCATCGTCTGATCGACGTGGACGATCGCCTCCTCCTCGGCCAGTCCCAGGTCACGCATCGTCACGTTGACCTGCTCTGCCCACATCGGATCTGCATCCGGCATCGTGTCAAGCGTTGTCATCTCTACCGTCGCCCGCGCCGCGGACACCGACAGCGCCCGCCATTCAGTCACCGCAGGGGGGCAGCCTCCGCCCCTGCCGCACCAGCCACGGCACCCGCTCGTCTCGTTCGTCTCACGTACCCCACCCCGATCACCATTGACCTGGAACATGACTACGTGCAGCAGCATGCCTCATGCCGCGTACGCGACCCGGCGATGTGATCACATCGATATCAGTCGTTCGGTCGCCTGCCCGACTGAGGCGGCTGCTGCAGTAGAGACTGCAGACGTGGTTCTTGACGCTCAGCCCTGGACCGCCGTGCGGAAAGTAAGCACTGCCCGCGCGCGCCGGTTCTCCTCGTTCGCCGCAAGGCCCAGGCCGCTGAACACGTTGGCGACGTCCTTGGCCACCGCACCGTTCGAGAGCATCAGCCGCTCCGCGATCTGCGAGTTTCGCACCCAGGAGGCCATGAGCTCGAGCACCTCCCGCTCGCGCAGCGTGAGGGCGTCCAGCGCGGTCCGGCACCGTCAGGAGGGTCGACCTCCCCACCGGCTGGGGTGGCGCCATGTGACCGGGCTCACATGGTGGATGGATGACTACTCGGATCCGACAGGTGACAGGAAGGGCGACCGTCCTCGCGCTCGCGCTCGCACTGGGTGCCTGCGCCGGCGACGACGAGGCGGAGCCGCCGACCGTGAGCGAGCCCGCGCCCGCCCCGTCCCCGGAGCCGGAGCCGGAGCCCGATCCGTCGTTCGACCCGCCGAGCAACGAGGCCCCGACCGAGGAGGAGCCGCCGACCGAGGACGAGGCCACAGAGGCGCCGTCGGAGGAGGACCCGAGGCGCCGACGGAGGAGGACGAGGACGCGGGCGGCGGCTCGAGCGACCTGCCGGAGACGGACATCCCCGGGGCCCCCGAGCTCATCGACGCCGTCGCCACCGTGCAGGAGACCTACCCGGAGTGGTTCATCGTCTCGGTCTGGCAGGCCGACGAGGCGGCCGAGCCCACGGGCCCCGAGGGCAACGGCGTGCTCGCCGAGGTGGTCCTGGGCGAGGAGCTGGTCTCGGTCACGCTCGACGCCTCGGGCGCGATCGTCGACGAGGCCGCGGGCCCGGCCGACGCCGAGGCCCTCGCGGCGGTATACCATGCCGAGCTGTCGATCCAGGACACCATCAACCTCGCCCACGACGAGGACCTGCTCGGCGGCGAGGACTTCCCGGTGCGGGGCATCAACCTGCGGTCGCCGCAGGGCCCGCCGGAGGCGGAGGAGAGCCCGGGCACGTGGTGGGTCGTGTTCTACGGCGCCCACGACTACGTGCCCTCGATCGACGCGGCCACCGGCGAGATCTTCGTGCCCGTCGGCTGATCGCGGCCGGGCCGGCGGCGGGCCGTGCGGGGCGGGGACACTCCTCCCTCGGTTCAGCCCGGCCCGGGCCCGCTGCCTCGTGGTTGCATGCACAGCATGATCTCGTCCCGTCGCCGCGCCCTGCCCGTACTCGCCGTGCTCGCGCTCGGTCTCGGGGCGTGCGGGTCCGATCCGGCCGCGACCGAGGAGCCGGGCGCGGAGAGCGGATCGGCGGGCGGGGGCGCCACCACCGGGACCGGCGAGAGCGGCACCGAGTCCGCCTCCGACGACGGCGGCTCCGCCGGATCATCGACCGAGGTGCCGATCGACGCCTACATCTGGGTCGACGAGGCCTTCGCCGGCGACGGCCCGCAGCTGTCGGCCGACGACGTCGCCGACATCGCCGACCAGGTGGCCGCGCTCGCGCCGGACGCGGTCGTCGGCCGGATCCAGCACGTCGTCGCCACCTCCACCGAGGACGGCGGGCAGATCGAGACCGACTGGGCGATCGAGGCGGAAGGAGGGGGCGAGCTGCACCGCTTCGCGCTCGTCGACGGCGAGGTCGTCCCGGCGGGCACGCGCCCCCTCGACGCCGATCCACTCGACCCGACCCCACCAGCCCCGGAGGTCTCGGTCGCGGATCTCGTCGCCAGCGCCCTGGACGAGCACCAGGGGGGCGTGCTCACCGTCGAGCTCCCGGTGCTCACCGACCTCGCGGTCATCGCGGTGGCGATTCGGCAGGAGGACGGGACCGACGTCCGGGTCACGCTCGACACCGCCACCGGCGAGATCATCGACGCCATCGATCCTGCCGCCAGCCCGATGCTCGACACCGGACGCGACGACGACCTGCCCGCCGAATCCGCGCTCGGGCTGCCGGCCGGCGCGTTCGCAGAGCACGACGAGCTGTGCCCCGCATCGAGCCCTGACCCGAACCAACGTCGGGGCGCCATCATCACGGAGCGCCTGTCCGCCGAGAACGACGAGGCGCTGCATCTCGTCGAGCTGGTCCTGCTGTCGGGCGACGCCGGCGGTCTGCCGGCGTCGGACATGCGTCTCGTCGATGCCGAGGGCGTGGTGGATGCGCAACCCGGTGGGGCGAGCTCGGCGCGGACCGCGTTCGCCGACCTGCCGGAGTCCGAGCGCGCCGGCTACGAGGGCTGGTCGGTCCCGATCTCCCGGACGTGGCTCGCCGCGATCGAGGCCCGGCCCGGCGAGGTGACGATGTTCGCCGTGCCCGACGGCGCCGACCGCCCGATGACGAGCTTCTGCATCGTGCGCGCGGACCGGTCCTACGACCGGGTGACCGTCGACGGCGTCACCGGCGAGGTCCTCGCCGCCACCCAGGTGGCCGAGCCGGCCGAGTTCTGACCCGTGCGGCAGGTGACGACGGCTGGTCCGGTCCCCCGCCCGTCAGGTCAGTCCTGCCCCGCGCGTTCGGCCCCGGACGAGGCGACGACATGGTTCGGTACCCACCATGAGCGCCCCTCGACGCCGGACCCCTCCCACGCTCGCGATGCTCGCGCTCGCCCTCACGGCGTGCGGCACGGACGAGGCGGACGACCCACCCTCGACGCCGGCCGCCGCGTGCAGCGCGGTGCTCGACGACCGCGACCCGACCGTGGTCGGGGAGGCCCAGGACGCCTCGATCGAGATCCTGTACGCGGTGGTGCAGGGTTCGACGCCCAGCCAGGCCGATCTCGGTACCTGGAGCGAGCAGCTGCAGGCAGGCCGGGACCAGCTCGACGAGGAGGTCGAGAGGTTGCGCGAGGTCGCGGACTCCCCAGGGTGGGACGCCGTCCTCGCCCCGCTCGAGGAGCAGGCCGCGATCTACGGCGAGCGCATCGAGCTGGCCGAGGGCGACTGGCCCGTCGACGAGCCCGCGGACCTGCTGACGAACCAGGGGGCGAGCGAGGACACCGCCGCGGCGCTCGAGGAGCTGGGGCTGGTCGGCCGCGACTGCGAGTCGCTGCCGAGTTATCCCGGGCCCGCACCGGAGGCACGTGGGTTCGTCTCGGCCGCCGCACAGGTGTGCTCCGGCGTCGTCGAGCGGCGGGCCGCGAACGACTACGACGCGGCGAGCGACGCCAACCTCGACCTCGTCGCGCAGCTGTTCGACGGCGAGACCCCGGAGGCGACCGACGAGTCGGTCGGTGCGCTCACGGACCTCCACGAGGAGTGGGAACGAACCGCCGAGGAGCTCGGCGCCGCGAGGCGCTCGACGGCGGCGATCCCGACGAGATCGCCGCGGCCTTCGCCCCGGGGACCGTCGCCCCGGCGGTCTTCGACCTGGAGACGCTCGGGCTGGACCAGCGCGACTGCCGCAACCTCGGCTCCTGATCCCGCCACCCTGCCCGGCACACCTCAGGACCCGACCGCCGTGAGGTAGGCCAGGACCGCCCGCACCCGCCGGTTCTCCTCGTTCGCCGCGAGGCCGAGGCCGGTGAAGACGTTGGCCACGTGCTTGGCGACCGCCCCCTGGGAGAGGACGAGCTTCTCGGCGATCTGCTGGTTGCTCAGCCCGCCGGCCATGAGCTCGAGCACCTCCCGCTCGCGCGGCGTGAGGTCGTCCAGCGCGGTCCGGCGCCCGGCCACCAGCCGGGAGACGACGTCGGGGTCCGCGACGACGCCCCCGGCCGCGACGATCCCCAGCGAGCGCATGAAGTCCGCCACCCGGGCCACCCGCTCCTTGAGCAGGTAGCCGAGCCCGCCGACCTCGGCGCGGACCGCGGCCGAGGGGTCCGACAGCGGGGCGAACAGCTCGGCGGCGTAGGCCGGGGCCGCGTACTGGGACAGCACGAGGATCCCGACGTGCGGGTGGGCGGCGCGGATGCGGGCGGCCGCACGCAGGCCGTCCTCGCCGTCGCCGGGCGGCATCCGCACGTCGGTGACGACGACGTCGATCGATTCACCGGACGCCACCGCCTTCTCGACGACGGCCTCGAGCTCGGTGGCGCTCGCCGCCTGCGCGACCACCTCGTGTCCCTGCCGCTCGAGGATGCCGACCAGGCCCTCGCGCAGCAGTGCCGCATCGTCCGCGACGACCAGTCTCATGAGCCTCTCCCGAGCTCGACGACGACGGCCGCGTCCCCCTGGTCGAGCAGCAGGGGCACGTGGGCGGCGACGATCGTCGGACCGCCGGCGGGGCTGGAGACCTCGAGCTCGCTCCCGACGGCGGCGAGCCGCTCGGCCATGCCGGCGAGTCCGCGGCCGGTGACGATCTCCGCTCCGCCGGGGCCGTCGTCGACGATCGAGACGTGGAGCGAGTCGTCGACGACGAGCAGGACCGTCACGCTCGCGCCCGGGACGTGCTTGTGCACGTTCGTCATCGCCTCGCTGATGACGAAGTAGGCGACGGCCGCCACGCCCTCCGGGAGCGAGGGCAGCGCGTGCGGGACCTGGACGGTGACCGGCACGGACGACCGGTCGGCGAGTTCGCGGACGGCGGCCTCGAGCCCCCGGTCGGACAGCACCGTGGGGTGCACGCCGGAGACCGTGTCGCGCAGCGTGGCGAGCGCCAGGTCGGCGTCGTCCTGGGCCGCGGCAAGCAGCCGCGAGGCGGCGGCGAGACGGTCGGACGGGGGCCGGGCGACGGCGTCGGGACCGGTCGCGGACCCGGGCTCGGCATCGGCGGGCGTCGCCCCGGCGTCGGACCCGGGCCCGAGCTCCTGCTCGAGCAGCATCGCGGCCTCCCCCAGCTTCATCCCGGCGGTGACGAGGTGCTGCTGCGCGCCGTCGTGCAGGTCACGCTCGATGCGGCGACGTTCGAGCTCGAAGGCCGCGACGATCTCCCGGCGCGAGGTCCGCAGCTCCTCGACCCGGCGCGCCCACTCGGGCACGTCGGGCAGGTCCTCGGCGACGGGCTTGCGGCGCTCGATCTGCAGCAGGACGGTCACGGCGAGCCCCGCCCAGACGGCGAGCAGGAGCATGACGGCGACGGCGTACGGCCCGGTCCCGGCCATGACGAGCAGGCCGACCACGAGCACCGCGCACGCGAGGCCGCCGAGCAGCACCTGCCACCAGAACAGCCGGCGCGCCCGGCGCTCGTTGCGGCTGAGGGTCGGCACGGGTCCACGGTAGCCAGGCGGGAGCACCGGTGAGCACGACCGGCCGGAAAGGTGGTGCTGGCACCACCCAGGGTCGGCACCGGGCACCATGGGAACCGCGACGGTTCCCGGGTGAGGTGGAGGCATGACACAGAACAACGGCCCAGCACCCCTCATCGCGAGCGACCTCACCACGACGTTCGGCCAGGTCCGCGCCCTCGCCGGCGTGAGCCTCGCCGTGCCGGCCGGCCAGTCCCTGGCCGTCATGGGGCCCTCCGGCTCCGGCAAGACCACGCTCCTGCACTGCCTCGCCGGCATCCGCCGCCCCAACGCCGGTGAGGTGCGGCTCGGCGACGTCGTCGTCTCCTCCCTCGGCGACGCCGACCGCTCCCGGCTCCGCCGCGAGCGCCTCGGCTTCGTCTTCCAGGACGGCCAGCTCGTCCCCGAGCTCTCCGCCCGCGAGAACGTCGCGCTGCCCCTCATGCTGAACGGCACGGGCCGGGGCAGCGCCCTCAAGGCGGCGGACGGATGGCTGGAGCGGCTCGGCATCGGCCAGGCCGCGGGTCGGCGTCCGGGCGAGATGTCCGGCGGTCAGGCACAGCGCGTTGCCGTCGCCCGCGCGATGGTCCACGGGCCGTCCGTCGTGTTCGCGGACGAGCCGACGGGCGCGCTCGACCAGGCCACGGGGCACGAGGTCATGCAGATCCTCACGACCACGACCCGCATGGCGGGCGCGACCCTCGTCGTCGTCACCCACGACACGCACGTGGCGAGCTGGTGCGAGCGGCTCGTCGAGCTCCGCGACGCCATGATCCACGCGGACAAGAAGTTGGAGGCCACGCGATGACACAGGCGCTCACCCTCGCCCCCCGGCTCGCCGTCGCGCGCATGCGCGGCGCCAAGGCCGGCGCCACCCTCGACGTCCTCGCCGTCGTCGCGTTCGCGGTCAGCTCGTTCCTCGCGCTCACCGTCGTCGGCGGCACGTGGATGTTCGTCACCCGTTGGCGCGAGACGCCGCAGGCCGTCATGGACACCTTGCAGCTGCCCGCGGCGGAGCTCGCCGGCCAGCTGCAGATGTACGTCGTCCTCGCCGCGATCGCCTGCGCGCTGCTCGTCCTCCCGGTCCTCGGGCTCGGCGCCGCCGCCTCGCGGCTCGGCGCGCGCGGACGCTCCCGCCGGCTCGCCTCGCTGCGCCTCATCGGCATGACGGGCGGCGAGGTCGTCACGATGTCCGTCGTCGAGACCCTCGTCCAGGCCGTGCTCGGCACGGTGGTCGGCGGTGCCCTCTGGTTCCTCTCGCTCCCCCTGTGGCAGGCCGTGTCCTTCCAGGGCGTGCCGATCGGCGCGGGCGAGATGCGCGTCCCGCTCTGGCTCGGCGCCGCGACCGTCGCCGCGGTGCTCCTCCTTGCCGCGCTCTCGACCGTCGTCGGGCTCCAGCGGGTGCGGATCAGCCCCCTGGGCGTCGCCGCGCAGCAGGTGCCGGCCCGGCTGAAGGCGTGGCGACTCCTGGCGATGGTGGTCGCCGTCGCCGCGTTCGTCGCGCTCTCGCAGTCGTTCGGAGAGTTCATCACCGCCTCGGAGCTCGTCGGCTACGGCGTGCTGCTCGGCATGATGCTGCTCGTCATCGGCGCCCTCAACCTCGTCGGCCCGTGGGTGCTCCAGCTCGTCGCCCGGCCGATGGCGGTCACGTCCTCGGTCCCGCGGCTCCTCGCCGCGCGGCGGATCGTCGACGACCCGCGGGCCGCCTGGCGCAACGTGTCCGCCGTGGCGCTGCTCGGGATGGTCGCCGCGTTCGCGACCCTCATGCCCACCTCCCAGAACGCGATCGGCAACGAGCCGGCCGACATCGCGCTGGCGGGCGATCTGCAGACCGGCGTCGTCATCACGCTCGCCGTCGGACTCGTCGTCGCCGCCACGTCGACGCTCGTCAACCAGGCCTCCAGCGTGGTCGACCGCACCGACGAGTCCGTCGCCATGGACCGGGCGGGCACCCCCCGCGAAATGTTCGCGGCCACGCGCCGCCACCAGGTGCTGCTCCCGCTCGTCCTCACGCTCGCGATCTCGATCGGGGTCGGCGTCCTGCTGTCCGTGCCGTTCCTCGCGTACAGCTCGCCCGGGACGACGGGGATCCTCATGGTGGCCGTCACCGTGGTGGTCGGGCTGCTGCTCACGCTCGCCGCCGCCGAGGCGTGCCGCCCGCTGCAGAGCACGGTGCTGAGCACGACGCAGCGCAAAAACGACTGACCGCCGGCAACGACACCGTCGAGATTGCGGTTCGTCCTCGTCGAGATTGCGGTTGGTGGCTCACTCGTGAGCCACGAACCGCAATCTCGACCTGTGTCTGTCACGAGATCGGGGCCCCACCGACGTTCCGGGGTCACCCACCGCACTCTCGACGTGTGTCCGCCACGGGATCGGGGCCCTACCACGCTCCCGACGATCACCAACCGCAATCTCGGTGGTCACCAACCACAATCTCGACGAAGGGAGGGTCAGCTGGTGCGGTGGCGCAGCGTCGTGGTCAGCGCTGCCAGGTACTCGGCCAGCACCCGCGGGAGCCCGGCCTCCGCCGCCCGCAGCGCCCGCGTCATCAGCTCCTCGATCGTCTCGTGCACGGCCGCCCGGGCACCGGTGGATACGACGATCTCGCGCAGGACCGCCGCGCCGTCGTCGTCGAGGTCGGGGCTGCCGAGCAGCTCGTCCAGCAGGCGCCGCTGCTCCGGCGTGCCGCGCTGGGCGGCGACGCGGATGTGCTCGGTCCGCTTGCCGTCGTGCAGGTCCGCCACCGCGGACTTGCCCGTCGTCCCGCTGTGCCCGAAGAGCCCCAGGTCGTCGTCGCGGAGCTGGTAGGCGATGCCGAGCGGCTCGCCCACCGCGGCCACCGCCGCCTCGACGCCGTCCCCCGCCCCGGCGGCCAGCGCACCGAGGGTCAGCGGCAGGGTGATGCTGTAGGACGCCGTCTTCAGCGCGGCCACCGCGAGCGGCCGGGAGTCCTCCGGCGCCACCGTCTCCGACCAGACGTCCATCGTCTCCCCGGCGATCGCCTGCTCCAGCACCGCGAGGGCGGCCCCGGCAAGGCGCAGCCTCACGTCCGCGGGCGCGGGGGCCGCCACCAGCGCCGAGACCGCGGTGCTGATCGCCAGGTCCCCGGCGAGCACCCCGGCGGCCGCACCTCGCCGTGCCGCGACCTCCGCGTCGGTCCCGGCCGCGAGCGCGGACTCCTCCACCGAGGCGACGACGCCGGGGCGGCCGTGGCGCACGCGGTCGCCGTCGATGAGGTCGTCGTGGACGCAGAGCCCGACGTGCAGGAGCTGCTGGGCGGCGGCGACCCGGCGCAGGAGCGACTCGTCGGTCCCGCCGAACGCCGCGAAGGACGCGGCGACGAGCCGCGGGCGCAGGTACTTCCCGCCGTCGGCCGCGCGCGCGGCGCCGACGAGCTCGGTCAGCTCCGCCGACCGGGACGGCCCACCCGTGACTCCGTCCCAGAGATCGGCGGTCAGTGTTCCGGCGTCGGACAGGAACTCCTCGACCCGGCGGGCCAGCTCGTCGACGTCGGCCACCGCACCGACACCCGCCTCGACGTCGGCCACCGCGCCGACGCGCGTCTCGGCGCCCGCGGGTCCCGTCGCGCCGACGCCCGCCGTGGGGCCCGCGCCGGTGCTAGTCATGTCGGGGCAGCACCCCGCGCTCCTGCATCTGCGTCACCTGGAGCACCGACCACGGGCTGAACACCATCGGGGCGGCGTCGATCGCTGCGGCCAGGTCGGCCACCTCGATCCACGCCCACTCCTCGACCTCGTCGGGGTCGGGCACCGGCGCGTTGCTCGCGCGGGCGACGAACACGGGGCAGATCTCGTTCTCGACGATCCCGTCGGCCGCCACCGCGCGGTAGCTGAAGTCCGGCAGCACCGGGCGGATGTCGGCGACCTCGAGCGAGAGCTCGTCGCGCATCCGGCGCACGATCGCGTCCTCCGTGCTCTCCCCCGGGCCGGGGTGACCGCAGCACGCGTTGGTCCAGACGCCGGGCCACGTGCGTTTGCCGAGCGCACGGCGGGTGATGAGCGTGCGGCCCCGGCCGTCGACGACGTAGCAGGAGAAGGCGAGGTGCAGCGGCGTCTCGCGGGTGTGCACCTCGGACTTCAGCGCGGTGCCCGTGGGCGAGCCGTCCTCGTCGACGAGGACCACCAGCTCCGGCACGGTCACCGCCTCCCCGTGGGCACGCCGTGCGCGGACAGGACAAGGTCCCGCACCGCCGTCGCCCCGACCGACTCGACGCCGTCGGCGACGAGCGACGGGTCGGAGGTGAGGATCATCGGCGCGTCGGCGTCGGAGTCCGGGAGCCTGCCGTGCGTGCCACGCACGAGCGAGGGGTCGAGCGGCACCGTGCTCATCGCGTAGCGCAGGCCGACCTTCTTCTTCACGAGGTTGAGTCCGGCCTTGGCCTTGGCGAGGCGGTCCTCGGGGTCGAAGAAGAGCTCGGCGGGGTCGTAGCCGGGCTTGCGGTGGATGTCGACGCCGCGCGCGTACTCGGGCGCGAGGTCGTCGTCGAGCCAGAAGTAGTAGGTGAACCACGCACCGGGGGCGGCGACGGCGACGAGCTCGCCCGCGCGCTCGTGGTCGAGCCCGTAGCGGGCCTGACCCTCGCGGTCGAGCACCTCGTCCACGCCACCGAGATCCTGCAGGATCGCGGCGACGCGCGGGACGTCGTCCGGGTCGGGGACGTAGACGTGCGCCACCTGGTGGTCCGCGACGGCGAACGCGCGCGAGGTCCACGGGTCGAGCTGCTCGCGGCCGTCTTGGACGTAGACCTCGAGGAGCCCCTCCCGGCGCAGGGCGCGATTGATGTCGACCGGCCGGTCGGCGGGGGCGATCCCGTACTCGCTGAGGGCGACGACGGTGTACCCGGCGTCGAGGGCGTCGTCGATCAGCGGGGCGAGCGCCGCGTCGAGCTCCGCCGCCGCGGCGTCCGCCTGCGGCGAGAGGGGGCCGAATCGCTGGAGGTCGTAGTCCAGGTGCGGGAGGTAGGTCGTCACGAGGTCCGACGCCGGCTCGCCGAACCGGCCGGAGATCATGCCGCGCGTGGCGTCGATGAGCCACTGCGAGGACGTGAGCTCCGCGGTGGGCCCCCAGTACTGGAACAGCGGGAACTCGCCGAGGGCGCCGACGAGCCGGTCGTGCAGGGCCGGCGGCCGCACGTAGGCGTCGGGGCTCTTGCGGCCGTCCGCGTGGTAGATCGGCCGGGGGGTGACCGTGACGTCGGTGGTCGCCCCCATCGCGTACCACCAGCCCATGTTGGCGGCGCGGAAGGAGGGGTCGGTGCGGCGGGCGGTCTCCCAGATCTTCTCGCCCTCGACGAGCCGGTTGTGCTGGCGCCACAGCAGCGGGTCGCCGACGCCGCGGAAGTACCAGCCGTTGCCGACGATGCCGTGCTGCGCGGGCATGAGGCCGGTGAGGATCGTCGACTGCACGCTGCACGTGACGGCGGGCAGGATCGTGTCCAGACGGGCGGCGCGGCCGGACTCGCCGAGGGCGCGCAGCCGGGGCATGGAGGCGAGCGCCCGGGGCGTGAGCCCCACGACGTCGAGCAGCAGGACGCGGTTCATCGCGCACCTCCCGCGGTGGCGCCGGCGGCGGGAGCGCGGCCGTGTGCGGCCTGCGTCCGGTCGTCCTTCTCGTGCACGTGGGTCTCCTTCCCGCGCGCGTCGCCGTCGGCGTCGTGCGCGCGTGTGGGGTCGGTCAGGGCGTGGGCGAGGTGCTCGCGGGCCCACGAGATCTCGGCGGCGATGCCGTCCACGAGCGAGCCCGGACGCATCGCCTCGGGCAGCACGTGCCACGTGTAGGTCTCGACGTCGAGGTGCGCCTGCGCCCCGTGCGGGGCCTCGAGGACCGCCGCGACGGCGTCGAGGAGTACCTCGGGCGTGGCCCGCAGAGGGGCTGCGGGGCGCGCGTGGAGCGGGATGTGCACGTGGACCCGCCAGGGGCGGTCGACCGGCCAGGCGGGATCGGCGTCCAGCACCTCGCCGAGGTCGTCGGCGGCGGGCGCGTAGGGGGCGCCCACGCCGGAGCCGGGTGCGTCGGGGGCACCCGCGCCGGAGCCGGGTGCGTCGGGGGCGCCCGCGTCGGCGCCGTGCGCGCCACCACCGGGCAGCGCGCGCACCTGGTGCACGTAGCGGTCCTCGGCGAACGGGGCGAGCGCCTCGGCGACGCCGGGGGCCGACGGGTCGGGCACCTCGAGGGCGACGGAGGCCTGGACCTTGACGATCCGCACGCCCGCGGCGGTCGCGGCGGCCACGGCCCCCGCGGGGTCCGCGAAGGAGACGGCGAGGTGACACGTGTCCAGGCACAGGCCCACGTACCCGTCCCGGACCAGGTCCGGGCGGGCGCCGAGCCAGGAGACGACGTCGGCGACGTCGTCGAGGATGCAGCCCGGCTCCGGCTCGATGCCGATCCGCACGGTGCGGCCCGTACGGGCCTCGAGGTCGCGCAGGTGGTCGACGAGCTCGGCGAGGTGCTGCTCGGCCGCGGCGTCGGCGGCGGCGTCCCAGCCGGTGCGCCAGCCGAGCGGGAGCGTGGAGATGCTGCCGGCCCCGCCGCCCGGCAGGAGGGCGGCGAGCGCCGTGGCGCAGTCCTTCGTGTACTGCAGCCGCTCGGGCGTGGTCCAGTCCGGCACGTAGACGGCGAGCTTGACGACGTCGTCGTGGAACCCGCGATAGGGGAAGGCGTTGACGGTGCGCAGGGTGAGTCCGTTGCGCTGAAGCGCGTCGGCGAGTCGCTCGCGGGCAGCGGCATCGGCCGCGAGCAGCGAGGCCACGCCGGCGGGGAGCCAGAGCCCCGCGCCGAGCGTGTCGAGCCCGGCCGCCTCGCGCACCGGTCCGGCGTGGGCGTCCAGCTGGTCGATGATGCCGTCGAGGTCCTCGGCGGGGTGGACGTTGGTGCAGTAGGAGAGCTCCATCAGGCCTCCCGCCTCGAGGCCATGCCGCGCAGGACGGAGTTGCCCTCGAACAGGTCCGGGCCCTGCCGCTCGGGCTCGAACCCGGCGATCGGCTCGAGCTCGAGGCGGCCCGACTGCCCGTAGAACTCGACGGGGTTGCGCCACATCACCTTGTCGACGTCGTCCTCGCTGAAGCCGGCCTCGAGCATCGTGAGCCCGGTCTTCGCCGTCTTCAGCGGGTCGGAGCGGCCCCAGTCGGCGGCCGAGTTGACGATCACCCGGTCGATGCCGATGCGCTGCATGATCGCCACCACGCGGGCCTCGTCCATCTTGGTGTCCGGGTAGATCGAGAAGCCCATCCACGCCCCGGTCTCGGCCACCATGTCCACGCACGTCTCGTTGAGGTGGTCGACGAGGACCTGCTCGGCGGGGAGCCCGGACTCGGCGACGACGTCGAGGGTGCGCCGCGTGCCCGGCGCCTTGTCCCGGTGCGGGGTGTGCACGAGTGCGGGGAGCTCGTGCTCGATCGCGAGCGCGAGGTGGCGGGAGAGGATGTCGTCCTCCTCCGGGGTCATCGAGTCGTAGCCCGTCTCCCCCACGGCGACGACGCCGTCCTTGGTGAGGTAGCGGGGCAGCACGTCCATCACCTCGGCGAGGCGCGGGTCGTTGGCCTCCTTGGGGTTCAGCGCGATCGTGCAGTGGTGCCGGATGCCGAACTGCGCGGCGCGGAAGCGCTCCCACCCGATGAGGGCGTCGAAGTAGTCGACGAACGAGCCGACGTTGGTGCGGGGCTGGCCCAGCCAGAAGGCGGGCTCGACGAGGGCGCGCACGCCGGAGGCGTACATCGCCTCGTAGTCGTCGGTGGTGCGGGCGGACATGTGGATGTGCGGGTCGAAGATGCGCATGTCAGTTCTCCTTCACGTCGGCGTCGATGAGACGCAGGTCCTCGGGCACGGTGCGGCCGGCCGCGCGGCGCTCGTCGGCGAACCGGGAGCCCATCGCGGCGAGCTCGGAGTCGCGGCGGTCGTGCAGGCCGGCGACGACGGCGAGCGGCACGCCCATGAACACGAGCTTGAGCACGCCGTGGCGCCACGCGTGCTGGTCGAGGTGGGTGGCGGCGAAGTCGCCCATCGCGGCGGCGACGAGCCGGGTGTCGTTGGTGCGCAGGGCGTCGGCCGTGAGATCGAGCCCCACCTCCCGCCAGCCGTCCGCGAGGCTGCCCGCGGCCGCCACCGTGCCGAGGCCCCGCAGCACGCCGCGGCGCTCGGCGTCGTCCCCGTGCTCGTAGAGGTCGCGCACGGTCTCCGGTCCGGCGCCCGCGCGGTGCAGGGCCTCGACGATCGCGGAGCGCGCCTCGTCGTCGGCGGACCACCCGTTCGTGTCCGCGGGGTCGAGCGGCGCGCGCCCGACCTTGCGGCCGGCCTCGGCGAACAGCCGCGGTGCGCGCGCCGGGTCCTCGGTGACGGCGCCGACGGCGGAGCTCGTCCAGGGGTGCCGGGCAGGCCCGGCCGCGGCCTCCCAGGCGGCGAGGCTGGTCCGCGCGAGGCGCGGCGCGTCGTGGGAGTGCCGGGGCAGCTCGACGGCGGCGACGCCGGCGTAGCCGATCTCCCGCAGCGTCGCGATCGCGGCGGCGAGGTCGAGGTCGCCGTGGCCGAGCTCGAGGTGCTCGTGGACGCCGGGGAGCATGTCGTCGACCTGGACGTTGCGCAGCAGGTCGCCGGCGGCGCGCAGCGCACCGACCACGCCCTCGGGCTCGACGGCGACGCAGTGGCCGAGGTCGACGGTGAGTCCGACGCCGTCCGGGTCCCCGAGGTCCGCGCGCAGCCGCAGCGCGTCGGCGACGGTCTCGACGAGCATGCCGGGCTCGGGCTCGATCGACAGGACGACGCCGCGCTCGGCGGCGAACGGCACGAGCTCGGCGAGCCGGCCGGTCATCAGTGACCACCCCTCCTCGGCCGTGACGTCGTCCGGCAGCACGCCGCTCCACAGGGACACGCAGTCCGCGTCGAGGACCTGCGCGATCTCGACGGCGCGCCGCAGGAACGCCGTCCGCGGCTCGGCGTCCCGGTCCACGAGCGTGGGTCGGTGCTTGCGGCGCGGGTCGAGCAGGTAGCGGGTGCCGGTCTCGACGACGACGCGGAGGTCGCGGCGGCGCAGGTCCGCTGCGAGGGCCTCGGTCTGCTCCCGCCAGCCCGGCGCGAAGGGGTCGAGGTGGGGGTGGCCGATCGTCAGGGCGACGGCGCGGTAGCCGGTCTCCGCCATGACGTCGAGCGCGTCGGTGAGGGTGTGGTCCGCGAACCCGTTGGTCCCGTAGCCGAGGACCCAGGCGTCGGTGGTCACGTGACGTCTCCCTTCGTGCGGGCCCGGGCCAGCGCCCGGCCGGCGAGCTCGACGCCGAGCAGCAGGGCCGCGGAGGCGGCGTGCCCGGCGCGGGCGACGAGCGCGGTCTGCAGCGGCACCATCCCGCGGATGCCGTGGCGGGTGGCGTCGCGCGCGTTGCCCGCGGTCGGCTCACGGGCGGCCTCGATCTGGGTGGGCAGGACGGCGCGCGCGTAGCCGGCGGAGCCGAGGACGGCACCGGCCGCGGCCGCGCCGCGTGTCGAGGCGGGGATGAGCGCCGCCGTGCCCGCGGTCACCGCGACGGCCACCGACGCCGTCGCGTGGTCGGTGCCGTGCACCTCGCCCCTCGAGACCGCGGTGACGGCGGCGGTGTGGAGCGCCATGAGAGCGGCGGGCAGGGCGGCCCGGCGCCAGGTGGGTCCCGCGGCGCCCATCAGGACGTCGAGGCCCCGGCACGCGGCCATCACCGCGGGGCCGGCCGGCGTCGACTTCGCCGCGAGGTCGTAGGCCCACACCGACGCGGCGAGCGCGAACGAGACCCGGCCCGACGCGCGGCCGGCGACGTGCGCGAGACCGATCCCGGCGGCCGTGAGCCCCGCGCCGATGCCGAGCGCCGTCTGCTTCGGGACGCGCCCGGAGGGGATCGGCCGCTCCGGCCGCTCGACGGCGTCGAGCTCGGCGTCGCCGTAGTCGTTGAGCGCCATGCCGGCCGCGTAGAAGCAGACGGACGAGGCCACGAGCGGCAGTCCGCGCGCGCCGACCCGGCCCCGGGCGGAGGCGGCCCCGACGAGGGTGTCCCCGACCGCCGTCAGCGCGGCGGGCGCGCGGACGAGCTCGAGGACGTCACCGACGCCGGTCATCGTCCGGCGGCGACGTGCGCGTCCGTGGCCGTGGTGCCCGTCGTCGCGAAGAGCGAGGCCTGCGAGACCCAGCTGCCGAAGCGGCGGGTCTGCTCGGCGAAGTTGTGGACGTCGCTGCCCCACGGGTCCTTGAAGAAGCAGCCGAGCTCGGTGACGGCGCCGGACTGCCCGGCGTCGGAGGCGAGGGCGAGCGAGCGGACGAGGTCGATGACCAGCGGGGCCGCGAGCGCGGAGTCGTGGGCGCTCCACGTGGTCTGCAGCGTGACGCGGCTGCCGAGGAACCCCACGGCGTGGATGTGGTCCCACGCCGTCTTGAGGTTGCCCATGTCCGGGACGTTGTCGATGTGCAGGGGCGTCTCGACGTCGTCCCCGACGAGGGCGTGCAGGCCGCGGGTCTTCGAGGCGAGCTTCGAGCGCACCGCCTCCGGGTCGGCGAGGGTGGCGCCGTCGCCGCCGCCGAGGATGTTGGTCCCCGCCCACGAGAGCACCTTGAGGCCGCGCGCCGTGAACATCGGGGCAAGGGCGGTACGCAGGAGCGTCTCGCCGGTCTTGCCGTCCTGGCCGGCGAACGGGACGCCGGCGGCCTCGGCGCGGGCGCGGAGCACGGGCAGGCTCATACCGGCCGAGGGCGTGAACCCCGCGTACGGTGCGCCGGCCTTGATCGCCGCCGCCGCGGCGACCGCGCTGCGGGGCAGCACGTCGCCGCCGGGGGTGTCGAGGGCCTCGCGCAGCGCCTCCTCGGAGTGGAAGGCCGGGTGGTCCTCCGGCAGCGGCTCGGTCGAGGAGATGTCGACGACGACGACCGTGCGCAGGTGGTGGCTCACCCGAAACGCCTCGATGTCCGCGGCCATCTGGTCGATGTCGTGCTGCTGCGTGGGCCCCTCGGTGGGGGCGACCCGCACCTCGGCGTCGGCCCGGGCGAGGTCCGAGGCCACCATCGAGACGATCTCGGCGGGGAACACGCCGCCGGCCGCGATCTCGGCGGCCTTCTTCTCCAGGGGCGTGCCGGCGATGTCGTGACCGCCGACCATGATGTCGGAGAAGTCGACGAACGGCGCGTCCGCGAGGTCACCGGCCGCCGTCGTCACCCCGTAGGGCTCGACGAGGCCGCGGGACAGCGCACCCAGGCCGACCGTCGCCGTCGTCGCGAGCGATCCTCGCGCGCCGATGAACCATGCACCGACCTTCGTCGGACGGGCGGTGGAATGCGTCGTGTCAGTCATGAACGGTCCTTCTCCCTGGCGTACCTGAGCATCGTTGCTGGCGAACCGGTGGGAACCTTCGTCGCTCCCCCCGCCCGGCACACTATGTGGCCTCTGACCTGGGAACCAATCGACCGCGTCCGCGTCGACGCCCCGGCCGCCCCCATTCTTTCACGAGTGAAAAGATCTCGCCAGGTCGGCCTCCGTGCGGGCTGGGCGCGCTCCGCCGGACCGCGGCGCCCGGGAGCGCGTCCCGCCCGGCGCCCGCACGTGCTGAGAGTGCTCTCACCTGGGCGGACCGCTCTTCCTCACCCTGCGGCGAGACAATCGGGTCATGCGAACGAACCGAACCTTTGCCCTCACCACCTCCGCCCTCGCACTCGCCCTTGCTCTTGCCGGGTGCTCCTCCTCCACCGACGACGAGACGACGTCCGACGCCGACCAGGGCGCGACGTCGGAGGACACCTCGAGCCAGGACACCGGCTCGGACGACGCCGGGGAGACCGGCTCGGACGACGCCGGGGAGACCGGCTCGAGCTCGACCGGCGGGGCCGGGTCCGACGACACCGGCGGGGCCGGCTCCGACGCCGGCGGTTCCGGACCGGCCGACGACTCCGCCTCCTCCACCGACCTCCCGGGCGTGGCCGACCTCGCCGCCGCGATCTCCGCGGCGCTCGAGGTCGTCCCCGACGGCGACGTGGTGATGATCGAGCGCGACGACGACGGCTACGACATCGACGTCGTCGACGGCAACACCCTCGTCGAGCTCACCCTGCGCAACGACCACTCGGTCGTCGAGCAGGAGTCGGACGACGTGGACGACGACACGCACGCCGAGCTCGAGGCCGCCGAGCTGACGATGCTCGACGCCATCACGGCCGCCGCCGAGGAGGGCGCGGTCTCCGACGACCCGATGGTCGAGGAGATCGAGCTCGAGTCCGACGGCGGTGTCGTGTACTGGGAGTTCGACTTCGACGAGGACGACGACACCGACGTCTACGTCGACGCGGCCACCGGCGAGGTCCGGGTCGCCTGACCCGCGCCCCGGTCTTCGAGGGCCGGCGCGACGCACACCGCAGGACCGTCGGGCACGGGTACCTCTCACCGGGCACCCGTGCCCGTCCGCGTCCGTAGGCGCGTCATCGACCGCTGCCTAGCGTGGCGCCCATGACGGCCACCGGCCGCCTCCACCGCTCCTCCCCCGTCCTCCTGCTCCTCGCAGCGCTCGCGGGCGGCTGCGCCGGGGGTGACGTCGTGGGCACCGTCCCGCCGACCGGGGGCGGCCCGCCGACCGGGGAGCCGAGCACGCCCCCGAACCCCGGCCCGCCCGTCTCGACGTCGGACGACGTCCTCGGCCTGGACCCCGACTCGCTCTGGTCGGTCGACCTCGCGCTGGAGGCCGTCCACGCCGACACCCCGTCGCTCACCCTGGACGAGGTGCGTTCGCTCGAGGAGGCGGTGCTCGCCGAGACCGGTCACGACGTCGTGCTGTCCGTCGGTCGCAGCGCCATGGGCCCGGACATCGACTGGACCGCCTACTCGACCGACGACACCGACCTCGCCGCGTCGACCCTGGCGGTGGCCGATCCCGGCACGGTCCTCGGCGTCGAGTCGTCCGCGCTCGCCGTCGAGTACGGGGACGACGACATCGACGTCATGACGGTCGAGGTGATCACCGGGTGGGAGCTGGGGCTCAGCGAGGCCGTGGAGCTCGCGCTCCAGGTCCGGCCGGGCGACGTCGTCCTCGCCGAGCTGCCGGACGAGCCGGCGTCGATCGTGCTCGTGGGGATCCGGGCCGAGGACGGGTCCGTCCACCGGGTCGGCATCGACGCGGTGACCGGCGACGTGCTCAACGTGGTCGAGCCCGACCCGGTCACACCCGGTCCGGGTACGCCCGAGCCGGAGACCACCGACTGCGCGGAGACGGGTGCCGTGCCGTGCGGCCCCGAGCCGGGGCAGGACGCCTGAGCACGGAGGCACACCCACCACCACCGTGCGTCTCGTCTCACATGGGCTGAACTCCCCATGAATGTCTCGACGAGGTCACGGCGGGTGTCGCATCCTTGAGCCATGCGATCCATGTCGCGGGCGTTCGCGCTGCCCGTCGCGGTGCTGCTCACCGCTGCCCTCGGCGCCTGCTCCGACGGCCCCTCGGTGAGCTCCCAGACCCACGAGCCCGGTACGTCGACCTCCGTGCCGTCGGACTCCGGACCGGGGCTGACGGGCTCCGCATCGGCGGGCCCGCAGGACGAGGACAGCGAGTCGGACGAGACCCCGACCGACGGCGAGACCCCGTCCGGGGCCGGCGAGGAGCCGACCGACGACGAGGCGACGACGAGCCCCGACGACGAGGGGACCGAGGACCCGGAGCGCCCCGGCACCGACGCACCGTCCGAGCCGACCGCCCCGGAGCCGTCGCCCCCTCAGGCGTCGGAGGAGTCCCCCACCTCCCCGGCGGGCGAGACCGACCCGCCGAGCGAGCAGCCGACCACGGAGACGCCGTCGACCGGCGACCCCGAGGAGCCGAGCGAGGACCGGACCGAGGAGCCCGGTCCCCCGGGCGGTGACGGCGTCCGGGCGGCAGCCGGCGCGGCGCGTTCCACCTACCCCGCGGCCGACGTCGTGTCGGTCGTCCACATCGACGACAACTCGACGTCGGGCCCACCCACCGACACCGGGTTCGTCGTCGTCCTCGTGGCCGGCGACGAGCGGGTCGAGCTCACGCTCGACGCCTCCTACGGCGTGGTCTCCGAGACCTCCTCCGCGGCCGACGCTGCCACCCTCGCGCTCGTCGAGGACGACCACCTCACGCTCGAGGACGCCTTCGGCCGGGTCGTCGACCAGGGCACGCTCGACGGCAAGATCGTGCGCAGCGTGGAGCTCGTCTCGTGGGAGGGCGAGATCAGCTGGGACTTCTACGTGTTCGGCACCTCGACGATGGTCGCGTCGATCGACGCGGTCACGGGTGACTACTCGTCCGACGACTCCGAGGACCTCGACGGCTCCGGGGCCTCCCAGGACTGACGCCGCCGCAGGCCGCCCGGCCCCGCACTACAGGTCGCGGTGGACCACCGTGTTGGACGCCTGCGCCCGCGGCCGGATGACGATCGAGTCGAGGTTGACGTGGTCCGGGACGGTGAGCGAGAACGTGATCACCTGGGCGACGTCGTCGGCGGTGAGCGGCTCGGCCACCCCTTCGTAGACGCGGGCCGCGGCATCGGCGTCGCCGTCGAAGCGGTTGACCGAGAACTCCGGCGTGGCCACCATCCCCGGCTGGATGTCGATGATGCGGATGGGCTCGCCCACGAGCTCGAGCCGCAGCGTCTCGGCGATCATCCGGACCGCGTGCTTGACGCCGGTGTACCCGGCGCCGCCCGGGTAGGGGCCGATCGCCGCCGTCGAGGAGACGACGAGGACGTCCCCGCCGCCGTCCGCGCGCAGGTGCGGGAGCAGCGCCTGGGTGAGGCGGAGCGTACTGAGGACGTTGAGCTCGTACATCCGCGCCCACCCCTCCGGGTCGCTGTCCTCCACGCTGTCCATGCCGTACGCCGCGCCGGCGTTGTTGACGAGCGTCTTCAGCGGTCCGCCCGCGATCACCGTCTCCGCGAGCGCCTGCAGCTCTGCGGGGACGGTGAGGTCGGCGACGAACGTCTCGCAGCCGGTCTCCTTCGCGAGGGTGGCGAGCCGGTCGGCCCGGCGCGCCGTCGCGAGGACGCGGTAGCCGGCGCGGACCAGGTGCTGGACGGTGGCCCGGCCGATGCCGGAGGAGGCACCGGTGACCAGCGCGCGGGGCGGGGTGGGGGTGTTCTCGGTCATGGGTCCATCATGGAGCCACGGAGTGCAGGACCAGCGAAGGGATCAGACGTGCGCATCGGATTCATCGGGTCGGGGGCCATGGCCTCGGCCATCGCGACCGGCGTGGCCGCCTCGGGCGGCACCCACGAGATCGTCGTGCACGACGTCGTCGCGGACTCGGCGCGGACCCTTGCCTCGGCGGTGGGGGGCACTGTGGCCGACGACGCCGCGGCGCTCGTCCGCGAGGTCGGTGCCGAGGGGCTGGTGGTCCTCGCGGTCAAGCCGCACGTGGTCCTCGGCGTCCTTCAGGAGATCGGCGACGCGCTCGTCGGGACCGGCGCGCCAGTGGTGTCGATCGCCGCGGGCCTCGAGCTCGAGACGCTCGGGTCCGCGCTGCCGGAGCGCCACCCCGTGGTCCGGGTGATGCCGAATGTGGCCGCGCAGGTGGGCGTCGGGGCCGCGGCGGTGTGCGGCAACGAGGCGACGACGGACGCCCAGGTGGCCTCCGTCGTCGAGCTCTTCGAGGCCGTCGGCACGGCCGAGGTCCTCGAGGAGAAGCAGTTCCGCGCGTTCACGGCCATCGCCGGGTCCTCCCCCGCCTTCGTCTTCCAGCTCGTCGACTCGCTCGCGCGCGCCGCCGTGGCCGCCGGGATGCCGAAGGCCCAGGCCGTGCGGATCGCCGCGCAAGCCACTGCCGGGGCCGGCACGCTCGCCCGCGAGCTGGCCGCGGAGGGGACGAGCCCGCAGGACCTCGTCGACCGGGTGTGCTCCCCGGGGGGCACGACGGTGGCCGGCATGGTCGCGCTCGATGCCGCGGGGTTCCCGGCCGCCGTCGTCGCCGGTGCGAACGCGGTGATGGCCAAGGACGCGGAGCTCGCGACCCGCTGACCGGCCGCTGCCGGTAGGTCGCCGGCGCCGCCGACGGCTCAGGCGTCGACCAGCTCCTGCGTGCCGGCGAGCTCGGCGAACATGCCGCCGCGCGCGAGAAGCTCCGGGTGCGTGCCGCGCTCGGCCACGCGTCCGTGGTCGAGCACCGCGATCTGGTCCGCGCCCTCGATGGTGGAGATCCGGTGCGCGATGGTGATCGTCGTGCGCCCCTCGGCGAGCACGTCGAGCGCCTCCTGGACCGCTCGCTCCGTGCTCGTGTCGAGCGCGGAGGTGGCCTCGTCCAGCACGAGCACGCGCGGGTCGCGCAGGATCGTGCGGGCGATCGCGAGGCGCTGCTTCTCGCCGCCGGAGAATCGGTGCCCGCGGGCGCCGACCACCGTGTCGTACCCGTCCGGCAGGCCTTCGATGAGCTCGTGGACCTGGGCGGCGCGGGCCGCGGACTCGATCTCGTCGTCGGTCGCCCCGGGCCGCGCGTAGCGCAGGTTCTCGCGGATCGTCGTGTGCAGGAGGTAGGTCTCCTGCGAGACGACGCCGACGACGGCAGCAAGGTCGGCGAGCGCCATGTCGCGCAGGTCGACGCCGTCGATGAGGACACGGCCGACGGTCGGGTCGGCGAGCCGGGCCACGAGCGAGCCGAGGGTCGACTTGCCGGAGCCGGTGTGGCCCACGAGGGCGAGCGAGGTGCCCGCCGGCACGTCGAGCTCGATGTCCGCGAGGGCGGCGGTCTCCGAGCCGGGGTAGCTGTAGCCGACCCCCTCGAGGCGGACGTGGCCGCGGACACCGTCCGGGTCGATGTCCACCGGCTCGTCCGGGTCGTCGATCTCGACGACGAGGTCGAGGTACTCGAACACCCGGCTGAACAGGGCGAGCGAGGTGACGACCTGCACGCCCACGTTGAGCACGCCCATGAGCGGGCGGAACAGCTGCGACTGCAGCGCGGTGAAGGCGACGAGGGTACCGATCGTCATGCCCCCCGACGTCGCCGGCAGGCCGGCCACCAGGTAGATGAGTGCGGGGATCGCGGCGAACACGATGCTCAGGCTCGCCATGCGCCAGCGGCCGGCGAGCTGGGAGCGCACCTCGAGGTCCGCGAGCTCGTGGGAGGTGTCCGCGAAGGCGGCCGACGCCGTCGGGCCCGTGCCGAGGAGCTTGCCCAGGGTGATCCCGCTGATGGACAGCGACTCGTCGACCTGGCTCTGGAGGTCCGCCATCGCGCGCTGGCGCCTGGTGGTGATCTCGCGACGCATGAGCGCCACGCGGCGCGTGAGCCAGATCGCGGGCGGCAGGACGGCGAGCGAGAGCAGCGAGAGCTGCCAGGACAGGGCGACCATCGCGACGGCGGTACCGACCGCGGTCGTCACGTTGGAGGCCATCGACGTGGCCGTCGAGGTGACCACCGACTGCATGCCCTGGATGTCCTGGGTGAGCCGGGCCTGGACCTCGCCGCCGCGCGTGCGGGTGAAGAACTGGACCGACTGCCGCTGGAGGTGGGAGAAGACCCCGGTGCGCAGCCCGTGCATGACGCGCTGGCCCACCGTGGTGGACAGCCACGTCTGCACCACCCCGAGGACCGAGGTGACGACGGTGACCGCGAGCAGCCCGCCGACGAGCCAGAGCAGGAGCGGGACGTCCTGGTTCGGGATCGCGTCGTCGATGAGGTGCTTGGTGATGAACGGGGTCGCGAGGCCCACGAGCGACGTCGCGACGATGAGGAGGATGACCACGGCGATCGTGCCGCGGTCCGGGGAGAAGAGCGCGCCGATGCGGCGCAGGCTGACGGGGTGCTCGGAGAGCTGGGCCTTGTCCGCGGGGTCGACCTTGGCGACGCGGCCACCGGGACCGCCGGGACCGCCAGCGCCACCGGGGCCGCCGACGGGGTCGTGGCCGATCGCGGGGCCGGACGGGGCGCCGGGACGACCGGCTCGGGAAGAGTTGTGGGGTGCTGCCATGGCGCACCACCTCCTGATTCGTAGGAGACGTCTGGCTCGACGGCGGGACTGGTGTCCGACCGGAGCGCTTTGATGAGGTTACCTCACGATGAGGGTAACGCGGTAGTGGGTTAGGATATTCCCGTGAGCAGCCGCCCCGCCCCGCACCCGCAGGACCCCGCGCACGGCCGTGGCCATCACGACCATGCGCAGGTGCCCGGTCACAGCGACGTCGCCGTCGGGCCGGACCACCACGAGCCGGACACCTACGAGCTCATCGTCCGCGCCGCCCGCCAGGTGCGGCGCCGGTGGATGGACGCGCTCGAGCCGCACGGCCCCTCCCCACACGAGTTCCGCGCGCTGCGCGCGGCGATCCACGCCGACGGCGGGGCGCGCCTCGCCGACATCGCCGACCGGCTGCGGATCGCCCCGCGCTCGGCCACGGAGGTCGTCGACTCCCTCGAGGACAAGGGCCTGGTCCGGCGCGTCCCGAGCCCCACCGACCGGCGTGCCGTCCTCGTCGAGCCCACCGACGACGGGCTCTCGCTCGCCGAGGAGATCGCCGGGCACCGCGCCGCCCTCGGGGCCGAGCTCCTCGCCCCGCTCGACCGGGACGAGGCCGCGCAGCTCCACGCCCTGCTGACGCGCGTGGTCGACGCCGCCGACAGCTGACGCACGCGCCGGCGGATAGCCTGCGCCCATGGTCGACCACGCGCTCCACGCAGCGACGATGCTGCTCACGGTCGTCCTCCTGGTCGCCGGCATCCGGAAGCTCGCCCGCCCGCCCTCGCCGGCCCAGCTGGCCGCGCTCGGGCTGCCGCGCGCGCTGCGGACGACGTCGGCGATCCGGCTGCACGCCGTCGCCGAGGTCGCCGCAGCCCTCGCCCTCGTCGCCGTCCCGGGACCGTGGCTCGCCGTCGTCGGGGGGACGACCGCGCTCCTCGCGGCCGGTTACCTCGTCATCGTCCTCCGGGCCTGGCGCTCACCCGAGCCGCTCGCCTGCCACTGCTTCGGCGGCGACGACGACCGGCCGGTCGGTCGCCGGCACCTCGCGCTCGTCGTCGCACTCGTCGCGGCCTCGGTGGCCGCCGTCGTCGCCGGGCTGCGCGGCTGGTGGGCGCTCGCCGACCTGCACCCGCTCGTCCTCGGCGCCCTCGGCGTCCTCACCGTCGCGGGGCTCCTCCTTCTCCGCCCCGACGCCGGACAGCCACACCCTTCCCCCGACGCGCCCTACCTGCGGCGGCCGATCCCCCCGGGCCGCATCGTCGTCGACGGCGTCCCTCGCGAGACGACCGACCTCGCGAGCCGCCGCGCCCAGCTCCTCCTGCGCCTGCCCCGCCCCGGCACCGAGCGCGAGCGCCTGCTCGCCGATCTCCCCGGCTGGCGGGAGCAGCTGACCCGCATGGACGTCGCAGTGACGGAGGGCGGGAGCGGCGCGGCCTACCGGCGGCTCGGGCTCACCGCCGCGCCGTCGGCGGTGGTGCTCGGAACGGACGGCCTGCTCGCCGCCGGTCCCGTCACCGGAGACGACCAGGTCCGCGCCCTGGTCCGCGAGCTCGCAAGTATCGTCCCCACCACCTCCTGACCCACCCAGGCACAGCTCGTCGCGTGGGACAATCGACCACCATGAGCACCCCGCCCGCGACCCCGCAGCCCGCCCGCCTCCCCGCCCCGGTGGCGCCGGACAAGGTAGGTACGGACGGGCTGGAGGAGCGGCACGACGTCCGCTGGACGGAGCTGGGGGCCTTCGCGTTCGACCGCACCGCCGAGCGTGCGGACGTCTTCTCGATCGACACGCCGCCCCCCACGGCGTCGGGCTCGCTGCACGTGGGGCACGTCTTCAGCTATACCCAGACCGACGTCGTCGCGCGGTACCAGCGCATGCGTGGCCGGTCGGTGTTCTACCCGATGGGCTGGGACGACAACGGGCTGCCGACCGAGCGTCGCGTGCAGAACTACTACGGGGTGCGCTGCGACCCCTCCCTGCCCTACGAGCCCGGCTTCGTGCCGCCGCACGAGGGGGACGGGAAGTCCGTGCGGGCCGCGGACCAGGTCCCGGTCAGTCGGAAGAACTTCGTCGAGCTCTGCCTGCGCCTCGCGGCCTCGGACGAGGAGGCCTTCGAGCAGGTCTTCCGCCGCCTCGGGCTGTCGGTGGACTGGGAGCAGAGCTATCAGACCATCGGCGCCGACGCCCAGCGCGCCTCGCAGGCCGCGTTCCTGCGCAACCTCGCCCGCGGCGAGGCCTACCAGTCCGAGGCGCCGGGCCTGTGGGACGTGACCTTCCAGACCGCCGTCGCGCAGGCCGAGCTGGAGGCCCGCGACTACCCCGGGCACTACCACAAGCTCGCGTTCCACACGGAGGAGGGCCCCGACGTCGTCATCGAGACGACCCGGCCCGAGCTGCTGCCCGCGTGCGTGGCACTCGTCGCCCACCCGGACGACGAGCGCTACCGCTTCCTCTTCGGCCGCACCGTCCGCAGCCCCCTGTTCGACATCGAGATCCCGGTCCTCGCCCACTCCGGGGCGGAGCCGGACAAGGGCACCGGCATCGCGATGTGCTGCACGTTCGGCGACCTCACCGACGTCATCTGGTGGCGCGAGCTGGACCTCCCGATGCGCACGATCGTCGGCCGTGACGGCCGCATGCACCGCGCCACGCCGGAGTGGCTGAGCGGCGCCGGCGCCGAGCTCTACGCCGGCGGGCTCGCGGGCCGCACGACCTTCTCCGCCCGGCAGGCCGTCGTCGACGCCGTGCTGCAGACCGGCGAGCTCCTCGAGGAGCCCACGCCCACCCAGCGCAAGGCGAACTTCTACGAGCGCGGCGACAAGCCGCTCGAGATCGTCAGCTCGCGGCAGTGGTACATCCGCAACGGCGGCCGCCCGCACACGGACACCGACGGCGAGGACCTGCGCGCGAACCTCGTCGGCCGGGGGCGGCAGCTGAGCTTCCACCCGGGCTTCATGCAGTCGCGCTACGAGAACTGGGTCGACGGGCTCAACTCGGACTGGCTGGTGAGCCGCCAGCGGTTCTTCGGCGTGCCGATCCCGCTGTGGTACCGCCTCGACGAGCACGGGGAGATCGTCCACGACGACCCGATCGTCCCGGACGAGTCCGCCCTTCCGGTCGACCCGACGTCGGAGCCGGCCCCCGGGTTCGACGAGTCCCGGCGCGGCGAGCCCGGCGGCTTCGTCGGTGAGGCGGACATCCTCGACACCTGGGCGACCAGCTCGCTGACCCCGCAGATCGCCGCCGGCTGGCTGCGTGACCAGGACCTCTTCGACCGCGTCTACCCGATGGACCTGCGCCCCCAGGGCCACGACATCATCCGCACCTGGCTGTTCTCCTCCATCGTGCGCGCGCACCTGGAGTTCGGGGAGCTGCCGTGGACCGACGCCGCGATCTCGGGCTGGATCCTCGACCCGGACCGTAAGAAGATGAGCAAGTCCAAGGGCAACGTCGTCACGCCGATGGGGCTCCTCGAGGAGCACGGCTCCGACGCGGTGCGCTACTGGGCGTCCTCCGCGAAGCTCGGCGTCGACACGGCGTTCGAGGTCTCGCAGATGAAGATCGGCCGGCGCCTCGCGATCAAGATCCTCAACGCCTCGAAGTTCGCGCTCACCATGGGCGGTGACGCCGACCTCGACCTCGACCCGTCGCTCGTCACGCACGACATCGACCGGGCGATGCTCGCCGGGCTCGCCGGCGTCGTCGATACCGCGACCAGGGCGCTGGAGAACTACGACTACGCGCGGGCGCTCGAGGTCTCCGAGTCCTCGTTCTGGACCTTCTGCGACGACTACCTCGAGCTCGTCAAGGAGCGCGCCTACGACCGCGAGGGCACGGCCGAGCCGGGTGCCAAGGAGTCGGCCCGCACCGCGCTCGCGCTCGCCGTCGACACCTACGTGCGGCTCCTCGCCCCCTACCTGCCGTTCGCCACCGACGAGGTGTGGACCTGGTACCGCGAGGGCTCCGTGCACACCGCCGCGTGGCCGACCGGCGACGAGCTGCGCGCCGCCGCGGGCGACGCCGACGGCGCCCTGGTCGACGCCGCGGGCCGCGCGCTCGCCGCGCTGCGGAAGGTGAAGTCGGAGGCCAAGGTCTCCCAGAAGGTCCCCTACGCCTCGGTCACCCTCGGGGTCCCGACGGCGGACGTCGGGTTCGTCCGCTCCGTCGCCTCCGACCTGCGCCACGCGGCGAAGGTGCGCGGCGAGCTGACGATCACGGACGGCGCCGAGGCGACGACCGTGACCGACCACGTCCTGGACCCGGCCGCCTGACGCCGTAGTCTTTCCTGTGCCCCGCGCCACACCGAGCGGGGTGCAGCCACCACCCAGTCCAGCCCCGGAGGACGCGATGACCCAGCCCATCTCGAGCACGGAGGCGCGCGGCGACTTCGACGAGGCCACGACGATCCCCCGTCTCCTCGAGGGGCGGCGGGACCGCGGCCCGGACGCCACGCTCTTCGAGGCGGGCGGGGACGGCGGTTCCTGGGAGCCGGTCTCGGCCGGCGAGTTCCACTCGCAGGTGCTCGCGGTGGCCAAGGGCCTCATCGCCTCCGGCATCGAGGTGGGCGAGCGCCTGGCGATCATGTCCCCCACGCGGTACGAGTGGACGCTCCTCGACTTCGCCGCCTGGGCCGCCGGGGCGGTCCCGGTGCCGATCTACGAGACGTCCTCGGCCGACCAGTGCGAGTGGATCCTCTCGAACGCGGGCGTGACGACGGTGGTCGTCGACGGGCCCGAGCGCGGGGACGTCGTCGCCGAGGTCGAGCCGCGCATCGACGGCCTGCGCGAGACCCTGTCCCTGGACGACGGCGCGATCGACGAGCTCGTGCGCCGCGGCGCGGAGATCGACGACGCCGAGGTGGAGGCGCGCACCGCCGCGCGCACCGGCGCCGACGTCGCCACCATCATCTACACCTCCGGCACGACCGGCCGCCCCAAGGGCGTCGAGCTCACGCACGGCAACTTCGTGGCCCTGGTCGCCAACGGCGTGGCCGACCCCAACCTCCGGCACGTCGTGGCGAGCGAGGGGGCGCGGACGCTCCTGTTCATCCCGCTGGCGCACGTGTTCGGCCGGTTCGTCCAGGTGCTCTGCGTGCACTCCGGCGCGGTGCTCGGGCACAGCCCGGACATCAAGGCGCTCGTGCCGAACCTGCAGTCCTTCCGCCCGACGTTCCTCCTCGCCGTGCCGCGAGTGTTCGAGAAGGTCTACAACTCGGCCGACGCCAAGGCCTCCGCGTCGACGGTCAGGCGCCGGATCTTCCGGTGGGCGGCGAAGGTCGCCGAGCGCGTCTCGCGCGCCGAGGAGACCGGCAACGGCGTGGGGCGCGCGCTCGCGGCGCAGCGCAAGGTCGCCGACCGCCTCGTCTTCTCCACGCTGCGCGAGATCATGGGCGGCGACCTGCGGTACGCCGTCTCCGGGGGTGGCCCGCTCGGGGCGCGCCTCGGCCACTTCTACCGCGGCATGGGGCTCGTGATCCTCGAGGGGTACGGCCTCACCGAGACCGGCGCACCGACGTCGGTCAACCTCCCCGGCCGCATCAAGGTCGGCACCGTGGGTCCCGCCTACCCGGGCACGTCGGTCCGCATCTCCGAGACCCACGAGATCGAGATCTCGGGCCCGCACGTGTTCGCCGGGTACCACGACGACCCGGAGGCCACCGCGCAGGCGTTCACCGAGGACGGCTGGTTCCGCACCGGTGACCTCGGCTCGCTCGACGACGACGGCTACCTGACGATCACCGGGCGCGCCAAGGAGATCATCGTGACCGCCGGCGGCAAGAACGTGGCCCCCGCGGTGCTCGAGGACCGGCTGCGCGGCCACCCGATCGTGTCGCAGGTGGTCGCCGTCGGCGAGGGGCGGCCGTTCATCGGCGCCCTCGTCACGCTCGACGCCGAGATGCTCCCCCAGTGGCTGACCAACCACGACCTGCCGGCGATGACCGTGGCCGAGGCCGCGGAGCACCCGGAGGTCCTCGCGGCGATGCGGAGCGCGGTCGAGCGGACCAACCGTGCCGTGAGCCGCGCGGAGTCGATCCGCCGGTTCGTCGTCCTCGACACCGACTTCACCGCGGAGAACGGGCTCCTCACGCCGTCCTCGAAGGTCAAGCGCGCACCGGCCATGAAGCAGTTCGAGGCGCAGATCGAGGAGATCTACGCCGGCGGCGGGACGGACGTCAACCAGACGTCGAAGTAGCTCGACGAAGCGTGGCGCACCGGGGCCACTCCGGCGGGCGCCCTCAGGCCCGCCGCCGAGCAGTCACGTGTCAGTGCTGCGGGGGCTGTCCGTAGGGCGAGCCATCCTGCTGCGGGTATCCCTGGGGCGGCTGACCTGCGGGCTGTCCCGGCGCGCCGGCCGGCCCTCCGAACTGTGCGCGGATCGCCGCGGCATCGTTCTTGTCGACGCCGAACCCGAGCGTGGTGACCTTCTTGTTCGTCGGCACGTGCCAGAGCGCCTTCTCGTCCGCCCGGAGATCGCCGTGCGACCGGATCGGGAAGCGCTTGAGCGTCATGCCGAGCAGGTTCTTCCGCTGTGCCTCTCCCTGCTCGACGCGCGCCATCGGGTTGACGAGGGCGAGCAGTCCGAACAGCAGGAGCAGCAGGCCCGGCAAGGAGACCGCCCACTCCCGGCTGAGGAACGTGGTGAGTAGCAGCAAGGCCCCCACCACGATCATCGCGATGGTGAACGGTTTGCTGAAGCGGACATCGAGAGCATCCATGGTTTCCAAGGTATCGCGCGCGAGAGACGCGGAGCCGCACGCGCGGCCGGATCACCGGCGCGCGGTCAGGGGCGTCCGGTCAGGAGCGCCCGTGCTCCTCGGCGATCGTCTCGTGGTGCTGGATGACCTCGGCGATGATGAAGTCGAGGAACTTCTTGGCGAACACGGGGTCGAGGCCCGCCTCCTCCGCCTTCTCGCGCAGCCGCGCGACCTGCCGCTCCTCGCGGCCCGGGTCCGACGGGGGCAGCCCGTGCTCGGCCTTGAGCCGCCCGACGGCCTGCGTGCACCGGAAGCGCTCGGCCAGGAGATGGATGAGGGCGGCGTCGATGTTGTCGATCGTCGCGCGCGCGGATCGCAGGCCCTCGGGCACGTCGTGCGGCTCGGGGCTCGCCTGGTCGGTCATGAGTCCCACGCTAGGCCCTCGCTGGGACCGGCACATATCTGCCCGGCCCCGGAGACGGCGTGCGGCACCGGCCCCGGTCAGGCGGAGCGCTGCTGGCGGCGTCGCGCCTTGGACCGCACGACGACGGTGGGCGCCTGCCCGTTGCGCACGGACTCTCCGGTGACGACGACCTTCTCGACGTCCTCGCGCGAGGGGACGTCGAACATCGTCTCGCGCAGCGTGTTCTCCATGATGGCGCGAAGCCCGCGCGCCCCGGTCCCGCGCTCGAGGGCGAGCTCGGCGACGGCCTCGACCGCCTCGTCCGTGAGCTCGAGCTGGACCCCGTCGAGGTCGAAGATCTTCTGGTACTGCTTGACCAGCGCGTTGCGCGGCTCGGTCAGGATGGTCACGAGGTCGGACTGCGTGAGCGCGTTGACCGTCGCGGTGATCGGGAGGCGGCCGACCAGCTCGGGGATGAGCCCGAACTTGTGCAGGTCCTCGGGCGAGACCTTGCCGAGCAGGTCGGCCTCGCTCTCGATGCCCTTGAGCGCGGCGCCGAACCCGATGCCGTGCCGCCCCACGCGCGAGCTGACGATGTCCTCGAGCCCCGCGAACGCGCCGGCGACGATGAACAAGACGTTCGTCGTGTCGATCTGGAGGAACTCCTGGTGGGGGTGCTTGCGCCCGCCCTGCGGCGGTACCGCGGCGGAGGTGCCCTCGATGATCTTCAGGAGCGCCTGCTGGACACCCTCGCCGGAGACGTCGCGCGTGATCGACGGGTTCTCGGCCTTGCGGGCCACCTTGTCAATCTCGTCGATGTAGATGATCCCGGTCTCGGCCTTCTTCACGTCGAAGTCGGCCGCCTGGATGAGCTTGAGGAGGATGTTCTCGACGTCCTCGCCGACGTAGCCGGCCTCCGTCAGCGCGGTCGCGTCGGCGATCGCGAAGGGTACGTCGAGCATCTTCGCGAGCGACTGGGCGAGGTAGGTCTTGCCGGTGCCGGTGGGCCCCATCATGAGGATGTTGGACTTCTGGATCTCCACCGACTCGGGCGCCGGCTTCTCCTCGATCGAGCGCACCCGCTTGTAGTGGTTGTAGACCGCGACGGCGAGGCTCCGCTTGGCCTCGTCCTGGCCCACGACGAACTCGTTGAGGAAGTCGAAGATCTCCCGCGGCTTCGGCAGGTTCTCCAGGCTCGTCTCGCCGAGCTCCGCCAGCTCCTCGTCGATGATCTCGTTGCACAGCTCGACGCACTCGTCGCAGATGTACACGCCAGGTCCGCCGATGAGCTTCTTGACCTGCTTCTGGCTCTTGCCGCAGAACGAGCAGGTGAGGAGGTCCGCCGTGGCAGGTCCCGTTCGCACCATGGGGTCCTCCTTGTCTCGATCGCGGTCCGGGGGGCCCGCTCGCCGTGGGGTACGACTCTCGGAACAACCTTCGCACACGGAGCGGGCTGCGGGCACCTGCGTTTCCCCGGCGTGCCTCCATGCCGCTCCGACGGCGGGCGGCCGGGTACCGCACGGGCCGTGCGCCGCCCCGCGGGACGACGACGCCCCCGGACCGCGGTCCGGGGGCGTCGTCAGAGGCTGGTCACCGCTGGACGGTGACGGCCTCGGTGTTCTTGCGGGACTCGAGCACCTGGTCGACGATCCCGTACTCGAACGCCTGCTGCGCGGTGAGGATCTTGTCGCGCTCGATGTCCTTCGAGATCGTGTCCACGTCCTGGCTCGTGTGGTGGGCGAGGGTCTTCTCGAGCCACTCGCGCATCCGCATGACCTCGTTGGCGTGGATCTCGATGTCCGACGCCTGCGCGTAGCCGCCGCCCTCGAGCGCCGGCTGGTGGATCATCACGCGGGCGTTGGGCAGCGCGAGGCGACGCCCCGGCGAGCCGGCGGCCAGCAGGACGGCCGCCGCGGAGGCGGCCTGGCCGAGGCAGACCGTCTGGATCTCCGGCTTGATGTACTGCATCGTGTCGTAGATGGCCGTCAGGGCCGTGAACGAGCCGCCGGGGCTGTTGATGTACATGGTGATGACGCCGTCGGGGTCCTGCGACTCGAGGACGAGCAGCTGGGCCATGACGTCGTCGGCGGAGGCGTCGTCCACCTGCACACCGAGGAAGATGATGCGGTCCTCGAAGAGCTTGGCGTACGGGTCCTGACGCTTGTAGCCGTAGGCGGTGCGCTCCTCGAACGTCGGGAGGACGTAGCGCGAGGAGGGGCCCTGCGGCGCCACGCCGCCGGGCGTCTGGCCGGGCATGGGCGCGCCGTTCGGGGTGAAGCCGGCGCGGCCGAGGATGGGGAGGTTCATGCGGACTCCTTGGGTGGTCGCGGGGCTCAGGACTTGTCGGACGAGTCGGAGGACGTGCCACCGTCTCCGGTGACCGCCGCCGCGCTCTCGACGACGTGGTCGATGAAGCCGTACTCGAGCGCCTCGGCCGCGGTGAACCAGCGGTCGCGGTCGGCGTCGGAGTTGATCCGGTCCAGCGGCTGGCCGGTCTGCTCGGCCGTCAGCTCGGCGAGGACGCGCTTCATGTGCAGGATGAGCTCGGCGTTGATCTTGATCTCGGTGGCCGTGCCGCCGATGCCGCCCGAGGGCTGGTGCATCATCACGCGGGCGTGGGGCGTGGCGTAGCGCTTGCCCTTGGTGCCCGAGGTGAGGAGGAACTGGCCCATCGAGGCCGCGAGGCCCATGCCCACCGTCGCGACGTCGGGCTTGACGTACTGCATGGTGTCGTAGATGGCCATGCCCGCGGTGATCGAGCCGCCGGGGCTGTTGATGTAGAGGAAGATGTCCTCGTCCGGGTCCTCGGCGGCGAGGAGGAGCATCTGCGCGCAGATCGCGTTCGCGTTCTCGTCTCGCACCTCCGAGCCGAGCCAGATGATGCGCTCCTTGAGCAGCCGGTTGTAGATGCTGTCGTTCAGACCGAGGTTGCTCACCTCGGCGCGCGCGATCGGGTCGCTCACGTGCAGCTCCTTGATCGAAGGGGGCGCGGTGCGTGGTCGTCACCGCGGGTAGTCGTTCGAGACTAACCGCGCGGGCCCGCGGATCCTGCCTCCGGTCCCGGTCGTTTCGCTGTCGGCGCACGCCCCGGCCCTCGTGGGGCCCACCCGGGCCGTCGACCGCCCTCCTGACGGGCTCCGACGCCGTCCGGGCCACCGAGACCGAGGCGGCAGACGCCGTCCGGCCCCACCGACGCCGAGGGGCGGCAGACGCCGTCCGGCCCCACCGACGCCGAGGGGCGGCAGACCATGTGGTCGGCCGCCCCTCGGTGCGGATCGTGTCGAGGCTCAGGCGTCCTCGGCGTCAGCCTTCTTCGCGGCCGGCTTCTTGGCCGCGGGCTTCTTCGCGGCCGGCTTCTTCGCAGCCGGCTTCTTCGCAGCCGGCTTCTTGGCGGCGGGCTTCTCTGCCGCAGGCTCCTTCTCGTCCTCGGCCTCGTCGGCGCTGTCCGCCGAGTCCGCGCTGTCGGCCGAGTCCGGCGAGTCCGGGCTGTCGGCGCTGTCCGCCGAGTCGCCCGAGTCCGCGCTGTCCGCCGAGTCCTCCTCGGCGTCGCCGGTCTCCTGCTGGTCGGTCTCCTCGGAGCCGAGGAACTCGGACAGGTCGAGCGTCGTGCCCGAGCCGTCGACCACGGTGACGTCGCGCAGCGCGACTGCGAGGGCCTTGTTGCGCGCGACCTCGCCCATGAACGCGGGGAGCTGACCGGTCTGGCCGGCGGCCTGGATGAAGTTGTTCGGGTCCATGCCGTACTGCTGGGCCTGCTGGACGAGGAACTCGAGCAGCTCGTTCTGGCCGACCTGCACCTCGAACGTGTCGGAGAGCGTGTCGAGGATGATCTGGTCGCGCAGGAGCTCCTCGGTCTCGCCGCGGATCTCCTCGCCGTGGGGGTCGCCCTCGGGCTTGCCCTCGGCCTCGAGGTGACGGGCGATCTCCGCGTCGACGACGCCGCCGGGCACCGGGACCTCGATGTTCTCGCGCAGGTGGGCGAGCAGCAGGTCACGGGCCTCGACGGCCTGGTTGCCGGAGCGGTCGGAGGCGACCTGGCTGCGCAGGTCCTCGCGCAGCTCCGCGAGGGTGTCGAACTCGGAGGCGAGCTGGGCGAAGTCGTCGTCCGCCTCGGGGAGCTCGCGGACCTTGACGGCGGACGGGGTCACGGAGACCTCCGCCTCCTTGCCGGCGTGGTCGCCGCCCGCGAGCGTCGTCGTGAAGGTGCCCGTCTCGCCGGCGGTGAGGCCGACGAGGGCCTCGTCCTGGCCGGGAAGCATATTGCCGGAGCCGATCTCGTAGGAGATGCCGGAGGCCGAGTCGACCTCCTCGCCGTCCACCATGGCCGAGAGGTCGAGGGTGACGAAGTCACCGGTCTCGGCGGCGCGCTCCACACCGGTGAGGGTGCCGAACCGCTCGCGCAGCGCCGTGAGGCGCTCCTCGACGTCGTCGTCCGAGACCTCGGAGTCGGCGACGGTGAGCGTGATCGCGGAGAAGTCGGGCAGCTCGATCTCGGGGCGCACGTCCATCGTGGCCGAGAAGACGAGCTGTCCCTCGAGCGGGCCCGTGACGGCCGGGAGCTCGGTGACCTCGATCTCGGGACGGCCGAGGGGGTTGAGGCCGGACTCGCTCACGGCGTCCCGGTAGAGGGTGTCGATCTGCGAGTTGATCGCCTGGTCGAGGACCGCGGCGCGGCCGACCCGCTGGTCGATGATCCGCGCGGGCACCTTGCCCTTGCGGAAGCCGGGGATGCTCACCTGCTGCGAGACCGTCGTGTAGGCGGAGTCGATCGCCGACCGGAGCTCCTCGTACGGGACCGTCACGGTCAGCTTGGCCCGGGTGGCCTCGAGGTTCTCCACGTCCGTCTTCACTGCGGGGTACTCCAACTCGTCGGTAGGTGTGTGGCCACGGAGCGGCGCGCACGATGCTGCGCACGGACCCGTGGGGCGGCGCCGCACGCCTCGTCAGGCAGGCGCGGGCACACAAGATCCGCACAATCCTATGGCACGCGGCGCCGTTCGCGGAGGCCCGGCGCCTCGGCGATCGCGTCATCCGGGCCACACCTGGTCCTGAACGTCCCCTCCCCGGGCCCACCCAGACGTCGCGGACCGCCTCGCGCAGGTGCGGTAGGGCTGCACAGGAGGTCGATACTCCCCTCACCCGCTGCGGCCCCGACTTCGTGCGCGCCCCGCGAACACCTCCGTCCGGCGACCGTCATCGATATGCGCAATTGTGCAACGCCGATCAATAAGAAATCAATCGGATTTCGCATTTCCAGGTCAGGCATGCCAAACCTTTCTGGACGCATTCTTTGATTCCCTCTAGTTTTGTTTTCAGGCGCGAAAGGGGCTCTTCCCAGATGAGGGTGTAGGTCGGCCGGGAGCGTCGGTCCGCAGATAGAC
>JBQDDG010000032.1:0-40883 GCA_052093225.1 Actinomycetaceae bacterium | reverse complement strand
CGGCCGGCGAGCAGGACGAGCGCCGGGGCGATCATCACCACGCAGTAGGCGGCGAGCCACAGCCCCGAGACCGGCCAGCCGGGCCCCTCGCTCGTGATGAGCCCGATCCCTGCCAGGTAGGGCAGCATCGTCGCCACCTCGAGGGCGGCGGCACCGAGCGCCAGGCCCATGAGGGCGGTGATCGAGCCGCGACCGGCCGGTGCCGGTGCGGACAGGGCCGGCGCGGACGGGCCCGGTGCTGACGGGGCGGGCTGCGCGTCGTCGGTCGCGGTCGAGGACTGCGCCGCGCGCGTCCGGTAGGGGTTCGTAGCGTCGGCCCCCGCCCGGACGCCCGCCCGGACGTCTTCCCGGGGACCCGACCGGACGCCTCCCGAGCCGCTCTGACCGACCGCCTCGACCCCCATCGCCCGCGCACGCCAACGGCCGATCCGGCCGCCCCCGGTGGCCGCCTGCTCCGCGGCCCGGCGCTTGGCGGCCGGGGAGTCGATCGCGAAGCTCCCGAGCACGAGCGCCGCGCCGACGACGACCATGACGACAGCCACCGGCCGTCCCGTGAGCATGTCGCCGAAGGCGGAGAGGAACGCGTCCGCACCGAGCATGACGGCGATCCCGACGGCCAGGTAGAAGCCGGCGACGGTGCCGAGGAAGATCAGCACCCGGCCCGGTCGCACCCGCCCCGGCGCGAGCATGAGCCACACCGGGATGAGCAGCGTGCCGAAGCTCGTCGAGTCGATGAGCGCGAGCACGGCGAGGATGCCGGCGAGCGCCGGTGACGAGAGCCCGCCGTCGGGAAGGGAGCCGAAGATGTCCATGGCTCCCACCCTCCGGCACCGGCCGCGTGCGCGCGTCGGTCGAAGGATCGGTTCGGCTACACCCTTCGTCGGAGCCGGCTGCGCGTACCCGCGTGCTGGGATAGGGGCATGAAGCCCGAGTCGGTCAAGGACCTGCGCGCGGCCGTGCTCGTGGTGGCCGTCGGACTGCTCACCATGGCGCTCGGCCTCGTCCGGATCTCGAACATCCCCGAGTTCTACGGTGTCCACCCCGAGGACATCTCCGTCTGGTGGTTCGTGGCGCTGCTGCTGGCGGGCGGAGCGGCCGTCGCGCTGCGCGGCCGCCACCCCGGGGGCGCCCTCGTCGCCGGGCTCCTGCTCTTCGCCGCCGACACGGCGATCGGCGGGAGCATCGGGCTCGTGGTCGTCATGTGGGAGCTGCTGCACCATGCGGCGTTCGTCGGCTCGAGGTTGCTGCGCCGCGTGATCGTTGTCGGGGTCGTCGTCGCGGCGGTCGCCAGCGCTCTCGGCGTCGCACAGATCGACGACGACCCCCGCGTCTGGATCTCGATGGCCCTCCAGGTGGCGGCGATCGGCATCACGCCGGTGTGGTGGGCGCTCGAGGTCCGGCGCGGCACCGAGCTCGCCGAGGTCTCCGCGGAGAAGGCACGGCTGGAGACCGAGCGGGCCGACGCCGTCGCCCTGGCCGCCGAGCGGGAACGGTCCGAGGCCGTGCGCGAGGAACGCACCGCGATGGCGCGGGACCTGCACGACGTCATCTCCTCCCACCTGTCCGCCATCGCCATCCACTCCGGTGCGGCGCTGGCGGCCCCCGCGGACCAGGGGCGCGACCGCGGGGCGCTGACCGAGGTCCGCCGCGAGGCGGTGGCCTCCATGGAGGAGATGCGGACCATGGTGCGGCTGCTGAGGGCGGAGGACGAGGACGGGTGGGCGTCCCCCGCGGGGCTGGACGAGCTCCCCGCGCTCGTCGAGCGGACCCGGGCGGCCGGGCTGGACCTCACCGTCGACCCCGGCGTGGTCGGCCCCGGCGGCACGGTGACCGTCGCCGTCCCGACTCCGGTCGCGCAGTCCGCGCTCAGGGTGGCCCAGGAGGCGCTGACCAACGCGCTGCGGCACGGCGCCGGCGACGGGCACCTCGAGCTCGACGCCGACGAGAACGAGCTCACCCTCGTGGTGACGAACGAGCTCGGCCGGGACGGTGCGCCGACCGGCTCCGAGGGCCATGGGGCGGACGGGGCGGGGGAGCCCGCCGGACCGGACCGTCGACCGCCGCGCACGCCGTCGCCCGGGATCGGGCTCCTCTCGATGCGGGAACGCACCGAGGGCGCCGGCGGCACGTTCACCGCCGGGGCGAACGACGGCGTGTGGCAGGTCCGCGCGACCTTCCCCACGGACGGCGCGGCGCTCGCCGGCGGGAGCGTGCAGGGTGGGCGCACCGACCGGGCGTCGACCGACGCCGCCGCGCTGGAGGGAAACTCATGATCAAGGTGCTGCTCGCCGACGACCACTCCGCCATCCGGGCGGGCCTGCGGCTCCTGCTCGACGGCGCGGAGGACATCGAGGTGGTCGGCGAGGCCGCCGACGGCCGCACAGCGATCCTCAACACGCGGGCGATGCGGCCCGACGTCGTCGTCATGGACGTGCGCATGCCGGGGATAGACGGCGTGGAGGCGACGCGCACGATCGTCGAGGAGAGCCTGGCCGACGTGCTCGTCCTGACGACGTTCGACCTCGACGAGGTGGTCTTCGGCGCGCTGCGCGCCGGCGCGGCGGGGTTCCTGCTCAAGTCCGCCGAGCCCGAGGCACTCGTCGCGGCGGTCCGCTCGGTGGCCACCGGTGACGGCGTGGTGGCGCCCGAGGTCACGAGGCGCGTGCTCTCGGCCTTCACCGGCCCGGCCGGGCGCGCGGGAGCCGGCCGGGGCGCTGGTCCCGGCGCGACGGGCGGCCCCGGCGATGCCGACGCGCTGGTCGACCTCGACCTCACCGACCGCGAGCAGGAGGTCCTCGGGGCGCTCGGCCGCGGGCTGTCGAACGCGGACATCGCCGGTGAGCTGTTCATCGCGGAGGCCACGGTGAAGACGCACGTCTCGCGCGTGCTCGCCAAGCTCGGGGTGACCTCCCGCATGCAGGCGGCGATCGTTGCACGCGAGGCCGGCCTGGCCTGACGTTCCCGGGCTCCCGGCCCCCCTGCGCGTGGGGCGGATGCGTCGTGCCAGGTCCCGCCCCGATGTCGGTGGTCACCGGTTGACTGTGTGCGACGGCGGACCGGACGAGGTGCCGGTGTTGTCGGTCGTGCCGCCGCCCCTCCAGGACCGCGGATGGGCAGCACACGATCAGGTCGGGACGAACGCGCGCCGCCCATGGCGCGCACGAGTCAAGGAACGAACGATCGAACGCGTGGACCGGTCGTCCCCGTGCGCCGGCGGCGAGGCGCAGGGAACGAGGGCCGCCATGCCTCCGCCCCGGCGCGGCACGTGGTCGCGCCGCCGCAGCTCCCGGCCGCCCACCTCGCACTCGAGGAGGCACGAGTCATGTCCGTCGTACACGCCACCCGATCCGCCACGGTCCGGAACGAGCAGTCGGCACCACCCACGACCGCGGTCCCGGGCACCGCCGGCTGTGAGCCGGCGCCCGCGGGCACGACGACCCCCGTGGCGGACGGCGTCGACGTCGCGCCTGCCGGCCGCCGTCGCCTGCGCAGACTCATCGACGTCCTGACGGCACCCGACGTCATCACTGCCGAGCTCGACCGTTCACCGACCTACCGGAGGGCGAAGGCGGACGCCGAGATCGGTGCGATGCGGCGCAACATCACGATCTGAGCCTGCCGCCGCGCACCGACGACCTTCGGGGCGCCGGCGCATAATGGACGGCACGCATCGAGAGGAGCGCGCGATGACCGCGACGACCGAGGAGACGACCGACGGCCTGCTCGCCGAGCTGGCCTCCCTCGAGGACCCGAGGATGCGGGAGGTCAACGAGCGCCGCGGGGACGACCACGCCGTCAACCTCACCAAGCTGCGGGCGATCGCCAAGCGGGTGCGGACGCAGCCCGATCTCGCGCGTGAGCTCTGGGCGACCGGTGTGACCGAGGCGAAGCTGCTCTCGCTGCTCGTCTGCCGGCCCAAGGCGTTCGGGCGCGACGAGATCGACGCGATGCTCCGCGAGGCGCGCACGCCCAAGGTCCATGACTGGCTCCTCACCCACGTGGCGAAGAAGTCCCCGCACGTCGAGGACCTGCGCCTCGCGTGGCTCGCCGACCCGGACCCGGTGATCCAGAGCGCCGGATGGGACCTCACCGCCGACCGCGTCGTCAAGAGGCCCGACGGGCTCGACCTCACCGCGCTGCTCGACGACGTCGAGACCAGGATGAAGGACGCCCCCGAGCGGCTCCAGTGGGCGATGAACACCGCGCTCGCGCAGACCGGCATCGAGCACCCCGAGCACCGGGGACGCGCCCTCGCGATCGGTGAGCGGCTCGGCGTCCTCAAGGACTATCCGACCTCGCCCGGCTGCACGTCGCCCTACGCGCCGGTGTGGATCGAGGAGATGGTGCGCCGCAAGGAGGGGTGACATGCGGCAGGCGACGGCGCAATCGCCTGTACGCACACACCCGACCGGCGGGAGAGTGGGCACCATGACGAAGCGCAAGCCACCGGACGTGCCGGTCGGGAACTGGGTCGACCAGCTCATCCGGGAGGCGCAGGAGCGCGGGGAGTTCGACGACCTGCCCGGCACCGGCAAGCCGCTGAGGGATATCGACCAGACGGACGAGGACTGGTGGATCCGTCGAAAGCTCCGCGACGAAAAGCTCCCGGCCGATGCCCTCCTGCCGCCCGCGCTCGTCCTGCGCAAGGAGGTTGCCGACCTGCCCGGAGCGGTGAGTCACCTCCGCACCGAGGAGGCCGTCCGCGCGCACGTGCGCGAGGTCAACCGGCGCGTCGCGGAGTGGATCCGACTGCCCACCGGACCGGTCGTGCCCGTCGCGCCGGCGGACGTGGAGGAGGTCGTCGCCGGGTGGCGCGAGGCGCGGCCCGGGACCGGCGGAGCCCCCGTGACCGGCGGGACGTCCTCCGGTGGGGGATCCTCGCCGTCGTCGGGCGAGACCCGTCGGCGGTGGTGGCGACGGCGCTCCCGGCAGGTGGACTGACCGTCCGTGTCGGAGGTCTCTGTGAGGATCGAGGAAGCCATCCGCTCGCGGCCGGCCGGGACCGGCGGCCGCCGACCCTCGGAGACACCATGAGCCTCAACAAGCTGTCGCGCTTCCTGCACCTGTCGAACCGGACCGTGCGGGACGTCAACGCCGTCAAGCGCGGAAAGTTCGGCCGCCGCATCCTCAACCGGATCCTCGGTCGTGGGTCGTCCGGGTTCATGCGCCGGTTCTGGGCGCGCTGACGGTGCCTGCCCTCGTCGGTGCCCTCGCCCGGACTCGAACCGGGAACCGTCGGATTAGAAGGCCGATGCTCTATCCATTGAGCTACGAAGGCGTCGGCGTCCGCAGCGGGAGCGCCACCGGTCAAGTGTAGGTGGCGCTGACGACGCCCCCGTCCGTGGACGGCCCGTTCGTCGGGCGAGGCGCCGCGCGGGATGGCACCGTGGTCGGTAGCCCCCGGCGGGCCGCCGGTCCGCACCCCGAGGGGATACCACCGCGAGGGGGGACGCATGACGCCGTCGGACGGACGCTCCGCGGAGCCGGCCCGGGCCACCGCGAAGGACGACACGTCGCGCGGGGCGCGCGGCGGCGTCGCCGGGAGGCTGTGGCGCGCGGTGTCTGCCCCTGACTTCGTCACCGAGCTGCTGCAGATCCTCAAGGGCGTCGTGGCGGCCACCGGCGCGTGGTGGGTGTCGATCAACGTGCTCGACTCCCCGCTGCCGTTCCTCGCCCCCTGGACGGCGCTCCTCACCGTCCACGCCACCGCGTACCGGTCCCTGTCCAGCGGCGTGCAGCTCAGCGTGTCCTCGGCGATCGGGGTGGGTCTGTCGTTCGTCGTCGGCAACTACCTCGGGGTGACGGGTTGGACGTTCGCGCTGGCGCTGCTCGTCGGTCTCGTCGTCGCCCGCATCCCCGGTATCCGCACCGAGGGCGTGGCGATCGCCACCACGGCGATCTTCGTGCTCGGCAGCGGTTTCGACCAGCAGGAACGGCTGCTCGTCGACCGGATGATCGAGGTGGGGGTCGGCGTGGTCGTCGGCATCGTCGTCAACCTGCTCGTGGTCCCTCCGCTGCGCGACCAGCAGGCCGCGCGGTACGTCGACCTGATCAACGAGCAGATGGGGCAGCTTCTCGTCGCGATGGCCGATGCCCTCGACGACTCGTGGGACACCGACCGGGCGACCGACTGGTTCCGGTCGACGGAGGCCATGGGCGAGTCGGTGGAGATGGCATGGCGGTCCGTCCGGTTCGCGCGGGAGAGCCGCCGCGGCAACCCCCGCACCCAGACGGCGGAGAGCCGGCGGCGGCGCGTGCTGCGCCGCGAGCAGTTCGACGGCGACGACACCCTGGGCTACGAGCAGATCCTGCCGAGGCTCGACGAGGGGGTCTCCCACATGCGCCACCTCGCCCGCACGCTCTACGAGGACACGCGTGCGGAGGGGGTCTGGGACCAGAGGTTCCGCGACCGGTTCGTCGCCATCACGAGGGCCTGCGGACGTGCCGTCGCGGACCCCGACGCGGAGGTGGAGCCGGTCGCCGACCAGCTCACGGCGCTGAGCCGCGACCTCGCCCACACGGACGGACTGCCGGAGCGTTCGTGGCCGCTGTACGGCTCGCTCATCACGAGCCTGCGGCACATCGCCGTCGTCGTCGACGACGTCGCCTCGGCGCGAGCGGCCCGCGAGGCGCTCAGGAACAACCCGCGAGGCTGAGGAGCGCCGGGCCCGGGCCGGTCAGGCGTCGAGCAGGGCGCGCAGGACGTGCATGACCCCGTTGTCGTCGTTCGACGGGGCGATGAAGCGCGCGGCCTCCTTGACCTCGGGCTCGGCGTTGGCCACCGCGAACGGCATGCCGACCGAGCGGAGCATCGCGAGGTCGTTGTGGTGGTCACCGAACGCGGCGCACGCCTCGCGGGGGATGCCGAGGCCCTCGCGCAGGCGCGTGAGCGCGGCGCCCTTCGAGGCACCGGCCCGCAGCACGTCGGCCCAGTGCTCGTGGGAGCGCACGAGGGTGGCGTCGAGGTCCAGGCCCTCGAGGGCAGGGAGCACGGCGTCGACGATCGGCCCGGCGTCCCAGGTGGCGAGCTTGACGAGGTCCTCGGGCACGTTCGTCACGTCGTCGACGACCTCGACGGCCGGGTAGAAGTGTCGGACGTGTGCGAGGAACTCCTCGTCGTCCCGCTCCACGAAGGCGCGCGACGCGGCGCCGGCCACGAGCCCGGTGTCCCGTCCCTCGGCCGCCAGGCCCCGGATCGTGCGCGCGACCCGGTCGACCACGTCCTGCTCGACGGTCTCGGCGCGCAGGACGTCCTCACCGTGCCAGGCGACCGCCCCGTTCTCCGACAGGACGGTGATCCGGTCCCCGACGGGAGCCATGGTCGACATGATCGCGCCGCGCTGCCGCCCGCTCGCGGCCACCAGCACGATGCCGCGGTCGATCAGCTCGGTGGCCACCGGCCAGAACTCGTCGGCAACGGACTTGTCGCTGCGGACGAGCGTGCCGTCCATGTCCAGTGCGACGAGACGGAGTCCGCGCGCTTCCGCGTCGGTCGGGAGGTCGAGGGCCGGGGCGAGGGAGGTGGGTTCGAGCACCCGCCCAGTCTCTCAGCGTTCCTCCGGCCCCGGCTGTGCAGGGCCTCACAACGAGCGGGAGAGGCTCCGGCGCATGGCCCACGCGCCGAGGAGGACCGCGAGAGCCGCCATCGCGGCGAGCACACCGAGCATCGGGAGGATGTCCACCAGGCCGCCGTCGTGGCGCTGGATCTCGGCGAACGCGTCGTACGCCCATGCGTGCGGCGTGATGTGCGCGACCGTCTGCATCGTGTCCGGGAAGATCTCGAGCGGCGCCATCCCACCGCCGATGCCGGCGAGCACGAGTCCGAGCCCGACGCCGACGCCGGACGCGGCCCCCTCGTTGTCCAGCAGCGACCCGAGGAGCATCGCCACGCCGGCGGCCACCACGCCGAACACGGCGAGGATGAGGAACGCGAGGGCGAGGTTGCCCCACTGGACGCCGAACAGCAGCGAGGTGGCGGCCATGATGTACAGGCCCTGGAAGACGGCGATCACCCAGCGCCCGGCCGTGAGTCCGCCCATCATCTGGCCCGCCCGGATCGGCGCGGCGAGCGACCGTGCCACCACGCCGTTGCGCCGCGCCTGGATGAGCGTGCCCGAGGCGGCCAGGGAGATGAGAAAGACGAACAGCAGCAGCTGGGAGACGGCACCGAGGTCGAACTGGCCGAGGCCGGAGAACTCCTGCGAGATCTCGTCGACGTTCTCGACAGCCACCTCCGGCGTGCCGGCCCGGTCGGCGGCGGTGGCGACGGCGTCCTCCGCCTCGGCGGGGTCCACGCCCCGCTCGGTGAGGGCCGCGACCTGGGCCTGCTCGAGCGCCATCGACTCCACGGCGGTGGCCACGCGCTGCTCGACGGCGAACGCGTTGCCGGCGGACCCGGCGACGATCTCGAGGGTCACCGGCTCGCCCGCCTCGTAGGCCGCCGCGGCGTCGTCGGTCACCGTCACCGCGGCGTCGGCGCGGCCGCGGGCGACGGCCGTCCGGGCGGCGTCGGCGTCGGCGCTCTCGACGGCGAGGTCGTGCTCCTCGAGGACCGCGACGACCTCGTCGTGCAGCGGCCCCTCCTCGCCGGCGACCCGGACGCTGCCGGCCGAGCCGCCACCGCCGAACTGTGAGCCCAGCACGAGGACGAGGAGCAGCGGGAAGACGAAGACGAAGAAGATGTTCGAGCGGTCGCGCAGGAACCGGCGCAGCTCGGTGCCGGCGATCGTCAGCGGAGCCCTCACAGTGCGGTCCCCCTGTCCGGGACGAGGCGGGAGACCGCGCCCACGACGAGCGTGAAGCCGAGCATGACGAGGACGGGCAGCCAGACGTCGGCGATCCCGCCCCCGCCCGACGTGATGCCGAGGCCGCGCGTGAACGCGCCGATCGGGTTGAGGTCGAGCAGCTGCCCGAGCAGGCCCGAGGCGGCGAGCGGGAAGAACGCCCCGCCGGCCATGCCGAGCACGAGCGCGATGATCGACTGGGCGATGTTCGCCTGCTCGCTGGACCGGGTGACGCGCGCGATGAGCAGCATGATCGAGGTGCCGGCTGCCGTCACCGCGAGCACGAGGACCGCGATCGCGAGCGGGTCGCCGAAGTCGACGCCGAACAGGAGACTGCCCGCGAGGAGCAGCACGGAGGTGGCGACCACGCCGAGGATGAAGCTCGTCAGCGCCTTGGCCGCGCTGATGTGCCAGGTCGGCATCGGCATCGACCGCAGGCGGGCGAGCGTGCCCTGCTCGCGCTCGGTGACGAGCCCGAGCACACCGAAGCCCACGGTGAACAGGAGGAAGAGCCCGGCCTGCCCGGCCACCAGGGTGCCCGAGGCGTCGAGCTGCTCGTCCGCGGTCTCGCCGGCGGTCAGCGAGACCGTGGGGTCCCCCTGGGCGACCTGCTGGGCGATCATGCTGAGCTCGTCCGGGGCGATGCCGGTCCCGCCGCCCGCTGCGGCCGCGACGCCGCCGGCGTTCATCCGCGCGAGCGTGGCCTGGAGTATCGAGACGACGACCTCGCCCTCGATCCCGGCGCCGTCGCCCTCGACGACGGTGACGTCCGCGGGCTCACCGCCCTGCAGGCCCTCCCCGAAGCCGTCGGGGACGAGGAGGCCGAGACCTGCCGCCCCGTCCTCCACGGCCGCGCGGGCCTCGGCGGCCCCCATCTCCTCGACCGTGACGTCGAAGCCGTCCACCGAGGACAGGACCTCCAGGAGCGTGCCCGCCGTCTCGTCGCCCTCGGGCGCCGAGGCGGCGACGGTCACGGGGTCGAGGTCACCCTCCTGCGTGTCACCGATGACGAGGTTGAGGACCGTCATCAGCGCGAGCGGCACGACGATCGCGAAGATGATGACCGACCGGTCGCGCAGACGCTGCCTGAGGTCGGAGAGCGTCATCGTCCAGATGGTGCGCATGTCAGTCCCTCAACGCCTTGCCGGTGAGGTGGAGGAACACCGACTCGAGGTCCGGCCGGGAGATCTGCACGTCGGTGAGGCTCATGCCGGCGTTCGTCGCGCCGGTGACGATCCCGGCGACCGCCGACGGCGCGTCGTGGACGGTGAGCCGCAGGGCGCGCCGCTCGACGTCGACCTGCTCGACGGCGTCCAGCCCGCGCAGCGCCGCCGCGGCGGCCTCCGTGTCACCGGTGCCCTCGAGGACCACCTGGTCCACGCCGCCGACGAGGCGGGTGAGCTCGTCGCGCGTCCCCTCGGCCTGGATCGTCCCGCCGTCGACGATGGCGATCCGGTCGCAGAGGCGCTCGGCCTCCTCCATGTAGTGCGTCGTGTAGAGGACGGCCATGCCCTCCACCGACAGGCGCTCGACGGACTCGAGGATGGAGTTGCGGGACTGGGGGTCGACGCCGACGGTCGGCTCGTCGAGGATGAGCAGCTCGGGGCGGTGCAGCAGACCGATGCCGATGTTGAGCCGGCGCTGCATGCCGCCCGAGTACTTCTTCGTCTGGTCCTTGGCCCGGTCGGCGAGACCGATGAGATCGAGGACCTCGTCGACGCGCGTACCGAGCTCCGCGCCGCCGAGCCCCTGGAGGCGGCCGAAGTAGCGCAGGTTCTCCCGCGCCGTCAGCTCGGGATAGATCGCGAGGGCCTGCGGCACGAGGCCGATGTGGCGCTTGGGCTCGACGGCGTGCGGGGACACGGTGGAGCCGGCGATCGTCACGGAGCCCGAGTCGGCGGGGATGAGACCCGCGACCATGGAGATCGTCGTCGTCTTGCCCGCACCGTTCGGCCCGAGCAGGCCGAAGGTCTCCCCGGCGTCGATGTGGAAGCTCACGCCCCCGACGGCGGTGAGGTCGCCGAAGCGGCGGACCACGTCGTCGACGACGAGGACCGGCTCACGCCCCGGAGGTGGCGTCCCGCGTCGACCCGTGCTGGTGGTGGCGGCTGCGCCGCCCGGTGACTCGTCCACGTCAACCTCTCGTCCGTCCGATGACGGGAGTCACGCTAGGAGCGGGGGTCGGGCGGCGACAGTGAAATCTGTCGTCGGCCCGGGATGACACCTGTCATCCCGCGGCGCGAGGGCGGCGCCCCTGCGCCCGGGCCGACCGCGCGCAGCGGCGCGCCGACGCGGGCGGACATGCACGGGTGCCCGGCCGGACGACACAATGCCCCCTGTGCCCACTCCCGCGAACCGACGCTCACCGGCGGCCGACCCCGTCGGCCCGGGCGCGACGGGGGACGTCCCCGACCGTCTGCCGAGGGTGGCCGTCATCGCCGACACGCTGAACGACCTGCAGGACCTGCGTCTCCCGCTGGACATCCCCGGCGCCGACGAGGCGCGCGCGCTGCGCTCCCGCGTGCTCACCGAGCTCGAGGTGCGCCTGCTGCCGCGGCTGAAGGAGGACGCGGCGCCCGCCGTCGTCGTGCTCGGCGGCAGCTCCGGCGCGGGCAAGTCCACCCTGCTCAACTCCCTGGTCGGCAGCGAGATCTCCCTGGCCGGGGTCCTGCGGCCGACCACGCGCACCGCGATCCTCGCCGCCCACACCGACGACGCCCTCGCGCTGGAGGAGAACCCGCTCCTCGAGCTCGCCACGCTGGTGCCGAGCGACGAGGTGCCGCGCGGCGTCGCGGTCCTCGACGCACCCGACCTGGACTCGGTCGAGGCGAAGAACCGGCAGCTCTCGGCCCGGCTCGTCGAGGCCGCCGACCTGTGGGTGTTCGTCACCACCCCGGTGCGCTACGGCGACGAGCTGCCGTGGGCCGCGCTGTCCGCCGCGCACGAGCGTGGCGTGACCGTCGCCGTCGTCCTCAACCGCGCGGGTGACCGCGTGCGCCGGGCCGTCCTCCAGGACCTCACGCGCCGCCTGCAGACGCTCGGTGTATCGGACGCGCCGATCTTCGTGGTGCCCGACGTCGGCCCGAACCACGGGCCGCTCGCCCCCGAACGCGTGCGCGAGATCAGGGACTGGTTGCGTCTCGTCGCCCGCACCAAGGCCGGCTTCATGTTGCGCCGGCACACCGCGCGCACCACGTGGGCCGCGTTGCGCGACGACCTCCTCGCGATCGCCGACGCGGCCGACGCGCAGGTCCGGCGCGCCGAGGAGCTCTCCGGTCTGGTCGACGAGGCGGTCGCGGGCCCCGTCGAGCGGGTGCGCGCGGCGGTCGTCGACCCGGCGCTGGTCAGCGGCGCCCCGACCACCCGGTGGCTGGCGCTGGCGTCCACCGGCGGCCCGCTCGCGAAGCTCGCCGCCCGCGCCGGACGCCTGCGCCCGGGCAGGCAGCGCAGCCGCGCCGACCGGCGGGAGGCAGCCCTCAGCGTCGGCATGCAGGCCGACGCCCCCGTGCACGACGCGATCCTGCGCCACGTCCGCGCCGCCGACGACGCGCTCGAGCGCCGCTGGCAGGCCGGCGGTGCCACGGAGATCCTCGCCGGGGAGCGCGTGCGCCGCTCCCGCGGTCCGGAGGCGCTCGCCGAGCGCGCGGTCGAGGCGTGGACCCGGTCCGTGGCCGACGACGTCGCGCCGCTCCTCACCGGCACCGACGGCGGCCGGGTCGCGGAGGCGCTCGGGCCCGACGGCGTCGCCGGGCTCGCGCGGGCGGCCGCGGCCGGTCTCGCGGGGCCCGCCGCCGCGCTGCGCAACCTCTTCCCCACGGGCGGCGAGCGGCTCGTCGCCGCGGCCCGCGACCGGCTGCCCGACCTTGCGGAGGCGGCCGTCCGCGACGTGGCCCGCCCCTACGTCGACGTCCTCGCCGACCTCGCCGTCGACCCAGGCACCGCCGTGCGTCTCCGCGCCGGCGAGCTCAAGGAGTTCACGTGACAGATCCCGACCTGCCCACGCCCGCCGTCGCGGGAGGGGGCGAGGCTCCGGCCGAGCGTCCGGTCGCCGAGCGGCTGCGCGCACGCATCGCCGAGATCACCGGCGCCCTCGACGCCGCGGACGAGCGGGTCGATCCCGGGGCCGCTGCCGCTGCCCGTGAACGGTCCGCCGAGCTCCTCGAGCGGCTCGACCTGGGCGTGGACCACGCCGTCGTCGCGCTCGTCGGCGGCACGGGATCGGGCAAGTCCTCCCTGTTCAACCAGATCACCAAGCTCGAGGTGGCCGAGGTGGGTCCGCTGCGGCCCACCACCGAGGAGCCGACGGCCTGCGTGTGGGGGCCGGACGCGAGCGAGCTCCTCGACTTCCTCGGCGTGCAGGCCGACCGCCGCGTGGCCCGAGAGTCCCTCCTGGACGCGGGGGACGAGGAGCTCCTCCACGGGCTCGTGCTGCTCGACCTGCCGGACCACGACTCCCGTTCGGCGTCGAACCACCGCATCGTCGAGCGGATGCTGCCGCTCGTGGACGTCCTCGTCTGGGTCGTCGACCCGCAGAAGTACGCGGACCACGTGCTGCACGACAACTACCTCACGCACCTGCGCGGCCGCGAGGAGCACATGCTCGTCGTCGTCAACCAGATCGACAACCTGCGCGAGGAGGACACCCACGTGGTGGTCGACGACGTGCGGCAGGTCCTGGTCGATGACGGACTGACCGGCGTCGAGATCCTCACGGCCTCCGCGCTCACGGGGGAGGGGGTCGCCGACGTCCGGGAGTTCCTCGCCCGCGCCCTCGTACGCCCCACGACCTCCTCGGCGACCCTCGACGCCGGCATCGACAGGATGGCCGAGCAGCTGCGCGGCCAGGTGGCCGACCGGGAGGTCGCCCTGCCCTCCGACGACGCCGTGGGCGCCCACCTCGCGCGCGCGGCCGGCGCGTCCGCGGCCGCGGAGTCCGTGCGCACCGCCGTCCGCTCCGGGGGTGCGGCCGCGCGGCCGGAGCCGGTGAGCCGGAAGGCCGTCGAGGACGTGCGCAGCGACTGGCTCGACGAGGTGACCGCTGGCGTCCCGGACCGCTGGTCGGCCGCCGTCGACGAGGCCGCGACGCCGGCCGCTCAGCTCGCGGACGGGGTCGACCGCACGGTCGCCGACGTCCCGCTGCCGAGCACGGGTGTGCCGCGCGCGCGGAACCTGACGGGTGGTGGCATCGTCCTCGTGATGGTGGCCGTCGCCCTCGTGGCCGCGGGGCTGCTCGGCGGGGACCTGCTGTCTCTGCCCCGGCTGGTGTGGCTCGGCGCGGGGATCGTCGTCGCCGGCGTCGGTGCGGCGCTGCTGCTCGCGGCGCCCCGTGCACGCTCGGCGGCCGCCGACGAGCGGGCCGCCGCCTACGCGCGCGGGCTCGACGACCGGCTGTCCGCGCTCGGGCGCGAGTCGCTGCGCACCCCGGCCGAGCGCGTCCTCGCCGACCACGACGCACTGCGCCGCGCGATCGCCTGAACGTCCGGCCCTCACGGTCGCCCGAGCGTGCGGCCCCCGCGGTCGCCTGAGCGTGCGGCCCTCGCCGTCCCCACAGGGTGCGTGGGCGAGGCCTCCTCCACAGGTGGCGCTCATGCCCGCGGCCGGCGGTCGGCGGTGGGCGGGAACGTGTCTCCCGAGCCGGCAAGGGGCCGGCAGCGAAGGAGCACACCATGACCAACGAGATCCATGTGACAGTCCGGGGCAACGCCGCCGGTGACGCCACCCTCCGCACGGCCGCCGACGGCAAGCCCTGGGTGACGTTCCGCGTCGGGTCCTCGGCCCGGCGCTTCGACGCCAGACAGCAGGAGTGGACGGACGGCACGACCCAGTGGTTCGACGTCAAGGTCTTCGGCCGGTCGGCCGAGCACGTCGGCGCGTCCGTCAAGAAGGGGTCGCCGATCCTCGTGCGCGGCGTGCTCGTCACCGAGAGCTGGCAGACCAAGGACGGGCAGGACCGGTCCTCGATGGTGATCATCGCCGACTCGGTCGCGCTCGAGATGTCGCGCGGACTGACCACGTACACGCGCGTGGAACAGAGCCAGAGCTCCCGGGACCAGTCCGGGGACGGCTCCGCGCCGGCGCTCACGGGTGCCGGTGGGGACGCCGACGCCGAAGCAGGTGCCGAGGCCGGTGCAGAGGGCGGCGCCGGAGCCGGAGCCGACGAGGACGTGGAGGCCGACGGCTCCGGCGCGGCGCAGCACGAGGAGGTGGCGGAGGCCCTGGACGCGCTCACGGACCGTTCGCCGGCCTTCGCCTGAGAGGGGAGGAGGTCCGGCCCGGTCGGGGGCCCGCCCGGAGAGCCCGCCCGGCGCGACCGGGGAGCGTGCCCGGCCCGGTCGGGGAGCCTGCCCGGGCCGGTCGGGGGGCCGGCCCGGGCGGAGGCTCGCCTACGCTGGGGGGAGCGCCCGTCCGGACCGGTCGGGCATTCCCACCACCTGATCGAGAGGGAGATACGTGGCCGAGTACATCTACTCCATGGTTCGGGCCCGCAAGGCCCACGGGGACAAGGTCATCCTCGACGACGTGACGATGTCGTTCTACCCGGGCGCCAAGATCGGCATGGTCGGTCCCAACGGCGCGGGCAAGTCCACGATCCTCAAGATCATGGCGGGGCTCGACGAGCCGTCGAACGGCGAGGCCATCCTCACGCCCGGCCACAGCGTCGGCATCCTGCTGCAGGAGCCCCCGCTCAACGAGGAGAAGACGGTCCTCGGCAACGTCCAGGAGGGCGTGGGCGAGATCCTGTCCAAGGTGGAGCGGTTCAACGAGATCGGCAACGAGATGGCCGACCCGGACGCCGACTTCGACGCCCTGATGGAGGAGATGGGCAAGCTCCAGACGGAGATCGATGCGGCGAACGCGTGGGACATCGACGCCCAGCTCGAGCAGGCCATGGACGCCCTGCGCTGCCCGCCCGGGGACATGCCGGTGACGAACCTGTCCGGTGGTGAGCGCCGCCGCGTCGCGCTGTGCAAGCTGCTCCTCGAGCAGCCGGACCTGCTGCTCCTCGACGAGCCCACGAACCACCTCGACGCCGAGTCCGTCCTCTGGCTCGAGCAGCACCTGTCCAAGTACCCCGGCGCCGTCATCGCCGTCACGCACGACCGGTACTTCCTCGACCACGTGGCCGAGTGGATCGCCGAGGTCGACCGCGGCCGCCTCTACCCCTACGAGGGCAACTACTCCACGTACCTGGAGAAGAAGCAGCAGCGCCTCGAGGTCCAGGGCAAGAAGGACGCGAAGATGGCCAAGCGCCTCGCCGACGAGCTCGAGTGGGTGCGCAGCAACGCCAAGGGCCGCCAGGCCAAGTCGAAGGCACGTCTGGCCAGGTACGAGGAGATGGCGGCGGAGGCCGAGCGCACGAGGAAGCTCGACTTCGAGGAGATCCAGATCCCGCCCGGCCCGCGCCTCGGCACGGTCGTCATCGAGGCCGAGGACCTCAAGAAGGGCTTCGGCGACCGGGTCCTCATCGACGGGCTGTCCTTCACGCTCCCGCGCAACGGCATCGTCGGCGTCATCGGCCCCAACGGCGTCGGCAAGACCACGCTCTTCAAGACCATGGTGGGCCTCGAGCCGCTCGACGACGGTGACCTCAAGGTCGGCGAGACCGTGAAGATCAGCTACGTCGACCAGACGCGCGGCGGGATCGACCCGGACAAGAGCCTGTGGGAGGTCGTCTCCGACGGCATGGACTACATCCAGGTCGGTCAGGTCGAGATGCCGTCCCGCGCCTACGTCTCGGCGTTCGGCTTCAAGGGTCCGGACCAGCAGAAGCGGGCCGGCGTCCTGTCCGGCGGTGAGCGCAACCGTCTCAACCTCGCGCTCACGCTCAAGCAGGGCGGCAACCTGCTCCTCCTGGACGAGCCGACGAACGACCTCGACGTCGAGACGCTCGGCTCGCTGGAGAACGCGCTGCTCGAGTTCCCCGGCTGCGCCGTGGTCGTCACGCACGACCGGTGGTTCCTCGACCGCGTGGCCACCCACATCCTCGCCTGGGAGGGCACCGAGGAGAACCCGGCGAACTGGTACTGGTTCGAGGGCAACTTCGAGTCCTACGAGGCCAACAAGGTCGAGCGGCTCGGACCGGAGGCGGCCCGCCCGCACTCGGTGACCTACCGCAAGCTCACCCGCGACTGACGACCGCCGGCTCCTGGCCGGACCGGCCGCGCGTCCACCCGCGCGGCCGGTTCGTCCGCGCCGTGGGGCGTCCGATATGGTCCCTCGCGGCCCCCACCCGCATCGACCCCTGGAGTGACAGTGACTGACTACAACCCCTCGGCAGGTTCTGCCCCCGGTCCCGGCGGTCAGCCCGGCCCCGAGCACGGGTACGGACAGCCCCCGCAGAGCTACGGCCAGCCGGCCCCCGGCGCGGGCTACGGCCAGCCGGGCGGGTACGGCCAGGGACAGCCCGGTCAGGGACAGCCCGGGCAGGCGCCCGGCGGGTACAACCAGCAGTTCGCACCGCAGGGCGCGCAGGGCGGGGAGAACGTGTTCTCCGCGCTCTTCCGCCCCGACTTCTCGAGCTCGGCGGTCGCGAAGTTCGCCTCCACGATCTTCTACATCGGCGTGGCCGTCCTCGCGATCGACTGGATCGCGCAGATCTTCAGCCTCGTCGGTGGCTACGGCGACGCGCCGGCGGGCATGTGGGTGCAGTGGGTGCTGGGCCTCGCCGTCGTGCTGCTCAAGGTGGCCGTCCTGCGCGGCTTCATCGAGATCGTCGTCGCCCTCACGCGCGGCGTCGGCAGCAGGTAGGAACGCCCCGGGTCCGCGGGACCCGGACCGCCCCGACGGGCGGGTGGCACGGCCGTGCGCCGGGCCACCCGCCCGTCGTCGTTCCGGGGGCGTACGCGGGAGCCGGCCCTGTTCGCCCCGGCCGCGACAGGCGGCGACAATGGGAGACATGCCCCGTCTGACGATTCCCGTCCGCCTGCGCTGGTCGGACATCGACGCCTACCGCCACGTCAACAACGCACGGATGCTCGGCATCCTCGAGGAGTGCCGCATCGCCGCCTTCTGGGCGCCCATGCCCGGCGACCAGGTGGACGCGTCGGCGACGAGCCTGGCGATCGGCCCCGGTTCCGGTACCAACACGCTCATCGCGCGTCAGGAGATCGAGTACCTCGCACCCGTGCCGTACTCGCTCGAACCCCTGCAGGTCCAGCTGTGGGTGTCGCGCATCGGTGGCGCCTCGATCGATGTCTGCTACGAGGTGCCCGGGCCGGACGGACCGGGTGCCCGCGCGACGACCACGATCGTCCTCGTCGACGAGGGGACCGGTCGTCCTCGGCGGGTCACCGACGACGAGCGCACGGCGTGCGCAGGATTCATGGATGACGCGATACGGTTCCGGCGCCGGGGGTGAGCGCGGTCTGCGACCACCCCGGTGACGGACGAGCACGGGCCTGATGCCCCGTCAGGCCGGCTCGGTGGAACGCCAACGGAGGCCCACGATGACCCAGAATCCCCCCGACTCCTGGGGCCGGCAGCCCGACCGACCGGACCAGCCCTACGGCGGGCAGCCGGGGCCCGTTCCGGGCCCGCAGGGCGACCCCTACCTGACCTCGTCGACGGCGAGCTCGACGAAGGGCTTCTTCGCCAAGCTCTTCGACTTCTCCTTCAGCGACTACATCACCCTCACGTTCGCGAAGATCATCTACGGGATCGTCATCGTCGTCATCGCCCTGGCCTGGCTCACGATGATCGTCATGGGCTTCGCGACGGAGCCCGTGATCGGCATCGTGGCGCTGCTGTTCGGATGGATCCCGGCGCTCCTGTACCTCGTGATCATCCGGGTCGGGCTCGAGGCGTCGATCGCCCTCATCCGTACCGCGCAGAACACCTCGGACCTCGTCCGGCGGTGAGTGACGGCGTCCGTGTCCGGCTGTGCACGCTCCGCCGGGACACGGACGCCCGATCACGTGCTGCTCACCGCAGCGAAGGGCGGCGCCACTCCTCGTCGGACCCGGTGCCGGCCGTGTCGGGTGCCGGCTCCGGGACGCGCACCATGCCTTCCTGACCGATCGTCGCGACGTGCAGGCCGGCGCGGTCATAGACCTGGGCGGTGCCGAGGCCCCGACCACCGCGCGCCGACGGCGAACGCTGCACGAACAGCAGCCACTCGTCCACGCGCACCGGCCGGTGCCACCACATCGAGTGGTCGAGGGAGGCCATCGACAGGCCCTTCGTGCGCCAGGACAGACCCTGGCGACGCAGCACCGGCTCGAGCATGATCTGGTCGCACGCGTACGCGAGCAGGGCGCGGTGCAGCACCTGCGAGGTCTGCTCCGGCAGCGGCGAGCGGGCCCGCATCCACAGCATCTGCGTCCGGGAACGGTCCGGGTCGGGAGCGAGGTACAGCTGGCGGCCCACGTGCCGGATGTCGAACGCCGCCGTCGAGGACATGAACTTCGCCACCGGGTGGTCGATGGAGTCGAACAGGTCGAGCGCGCTCGGCAGCGACTCCGGGTCCGGGGCCTTGGGGGCCGGGTCCTGGTGGTCGAGCCCGGGCTGGTCCTCTTGGAAGGAGAAGATGATCGACAGGATCGGCTTGCCGTCCTGGAACGCGTGGCTGCGGCGCGTGGAGAAGGATCGGCCGTCGTGCAGGCGCTCGACGGCGAGCGTCACCCCGTGCTCGGCGTTGCCGGGCCGCAGGAAGTAGCCGTGGGCGGAGTGCAGCAGGCGCGGGCCGTCGCCGTCGTCCACCAGCGTGTCGTCAGCCGCGAGGATCGCCTGGGCGAGGACCTGCCCGCCGTAGATCCGCCCCGAGAGCTGGGGCAGGGAGCCCGCCGCGTAGGTGTCCTCGCCCGTGCGCTCGAGGCGCAGGGAGTCGAGGATCGTCGTCATCTGTGCGGAGTCGCTGCCGGGGACCTCGAGGACGCCGTGGCGGGAGGCGCCGGGGGGCGGCGGGACCTCCGGGATACCGACCTGCTCGCCGCTCACGGTCGCGGCTCCAGCGTGTTGACCATCGCGTCCGCGGCGCGCACGAGGTAGTCCCAGAGCATGCGCTCGGCGTCGGCGTCGAGGCCGGACTCGTCGAGAGCCACCCGCATGTGCGTGAGCCAGCGGTCCCGGGCGTCCGGGGTCACCCGGTAGGGCTGGTGGCGCATCCGCAGCCGCGGGTGGCCGCGCTGCTCCGAGTAGGTCGTCGGCCCGCCCCAGTACTGGACGAGGAACATCCGCAGCCGTTCCTCGCCGCCGTCGAAGTCGCCCGCATACATGGGGGCGAGCACCTCGTCGGTACGGACGCCCTCGTAGAAGCGACGGGTGAGCCGCTCGAACATGTCGTGGCCGCCCATGCGCTCGTACAGCGCGGCGCGCTCGTCGATCTGGGCACGCTGGTCACTGGTCATCGCACCATTGTCCATCGTGGACGCGTTGCGGCAAGACGGCACCGCCTGGCCTCGGTCGGCGCCGCGCTCTGGCAGGATCGAGGGTGATCCACCGATCGACGACGGCCGGCCAGCGCGGGCCACAGTAAGGAGCGCGATGTCGGACGCCGGCGATGCGGCACCCTCGGACGACCTCCAGCGGCTCGCCGCGCTCAAGGGCGTCTCCACCGAGTTCTGGGACTTCCACGGGAAGCACCGGGTGACCAGCGCGACGACCATCCGTACGGCCCTCGGCGCGCTCGGCGTGCCGGCGGAGACCGACGACGAGCTGCGCGAGTCGCTCGCCGAGCACGAGCTGGCACCGTGGCGCGAGGTCCTGCCCGACTCGGTGGTCGTGCGCCGTGGACGCGAGTCGCGCCTGTCCGTCTACGTTCCGCTCGGCACCGACGTCGACGTCCACCTCGACCTGGAGGAGGGCGGCACGTGGGAGCTCTCGCCCGCCGCCGAGCCGCCCGAGGTGCGCGAGGTCGACGGCCGGACCGTCTCCCGCGTGGAGTACCTCGTCCCCGCCGACCTGCCGCTCGGCTGGCACACCGTCGTCGCCTCCCCGGAGCGCTCGAGGAGCCGCCGTGCACCCTTCGCGGTGACGCCCGACCGGCTCGAGGTGCCGGAGCTGGAGGGAGGACGCGGCTGGGGCCTGGCCGCGCAGATCTACTCGGTGCGCTCCCGGCGCTCGTGGGGGCTCGGCGACCTCGCCGACCTCGGGGAGCTCGCCGCCCTCGCCGGCGACTCCGGCGCGGACTTCGTGCTCATCAACCCCCTGCACGCGGCCCAGCCCGGTGGCTCCCAGACGCCGTCGCCGTACCTCCCGGTCACGCGGCGCTTCGTCAACCCGATCTACCTGCGGCCCGAGGAGATCCACGAGGCCACCTATCTCTCGGGCCCGGAGCGGTCGCTCGTGCAGTGGGCCGCGGACGAGGTGCGGCCCTCCAACGAGACGAACGAGCCGCTGGACCGCGACGCCGTGTGGGCCGCGAAGCTCCAGGCGCTCGAGGTGATCTTCTCGGCCGGCCGCAGCCCCGCCCGCCAGCGTTCCTTCGAGCGGTTCCGCGCGGCGGAGGGCGAGGGGCTGGAGGACTTCGCCCTGTGGTGCGCGCTGTTCGAGGAGCAGGACGGCAGGCCCTGGCCGGTCGAGCTCACGGACCCGGCGAGCCCGCAGGTGGCGCTCAAGCGGGCCGAGCTCGCCGAGCGGGTGGAGTTCTTCGCGTGGCTGCAGTGGGTGCTCGACGACCAGCTGGCCGCCGCCCAGCGCGCCGCCAAGGAGTCCGGCATGGCGCTCGGGATCATGCACGACCTCGCGGTCGGCGTGGACTCCCAGGGCGCCGAGCGCTGGTCCGGCCAGGAGGTGTTCGCGGCGGGCATCGAGGTCGGCGCGCCGCCGGACATGTACAACCAGCACGGGCAGAACTGGTCGCAGCCCCCGTGGCGGCCCGACGCGCTCGCCCGCACCGCCTACGCGCCGCTGCGGCAGATGCTGCGCACCGTGCTGCGGCACGCCGGCGCGATCCGTATCGACCACGTCATCGGGCTGTTCCGGCTGTGGTGGATCCCCGTGGGGCGGTCGGCGGAGCACGGCACCTACGTGCGCTACGACCACGACGCGATGGTCGGCGTGCTGCTGCTCGAGGCGCACCGCGCCGGCGCCGTCGTCATCGGCGAGGACCTCGGCACCGTCGAGCCCTGGGTACGCGAGTACCTCGAGGAGCGCGGCGTGCTCGGCACCCAGGTGTTCTGGTTCGAGAAGGACGACGAGGGCCGGCCCAAGCGCCCGGAGGACTACCGCCGCCTCGCGCTCGCCACCGTCGACACCCACGACCTGCCACCGGTGGCGGGTTACCTCGCCGACGAGCACGTCGACCTGCGCGAGCGGCTCGGGCTGCTCGTCGAGCCGGTGGAGCAGGTGCGCGCGGAGTCCGCGCTCGAGCGCCGGCGCACCGTCGAGCGGCTGCGCGAGTACGACCTGGTGGGGGCCGACCCCTCGGAGCGCGAGGTCCTCGAGGCTCTGCACGCCTACGTGGCGGCGACGCCGAGCTACCTCGTCGGCGTCTCGCTCGTCGACGCCGTGGGCGAACGGCGGACCCAGAACCAGCCCGGGACGAACACCGAGTACCCGAACTGGAAGGTCCCGCTGGCCGACGGCACCGAGGAGGTCGTCCTGCTCGACGACCTGCATGCGCACCCGCGTGTGCGCTCGCTCGTGCGGACGGTCAACCGGGCGATGGGCCGCGCGGCCGACTGAGGTGTCCCGTCGGGGGAGACGGGCCGTGCGCGGCGGGTAGCACCGCGCACCTTCGCGCCCACTCGGCGTGCTTCCCCGGCGCCGGGGCGCGGCGACGGACAAGCCGGCCGCGCCCCGGCCCTCGGCGAACCCCTACTGCTGGATGCCCGCGTCGACCCGCTGGGCCCGCACGGCGCGCTCCGCGGTGTCGAGCCGCTCGGCGACGAGCCGGCGCAGCGCGGCCGGCGCGTCCGCGTTCGAGCTGAGCCACCAGCGGGTGGACTCCACGACGCCGATGCCGACCTCGTGCTCCCGCCCCGCCAGCGCGGCGGGGAAGGCGAGGGTGACGACGTTCTGGGCCATCTCGTTGGTCTGCTCGTCCCACACCCGGCGGAGCGAGGAGAGGTACCGCTCGACGTACGGCGCGAGCAGCGAGACGTCCCGGACGTCGGCGAAACCGAGGGCGGCGTAGCGCTGCTGCGTGTTCGGGAGCGTCGCCGACTCGACGATGTTCTCCCACACCCACTGCTTCGCCCCGGGCGTCGGCCGGGCGGCCCGCACCCACACGGCGTACTCGCGCCCGGTGGCCGACGGGTCGCGCTCGAGCTCGGCGTCGACCTCGTCCTCGGTGACGGCGCCCGCGAGGGCGAGGCCGCGCAGGACCTCCCACCGCTGCTGCGCGTCGACGTCCTGGCCGGCCAGCGGGGCCGAGCCGTCGATCCATCCGCGCACCGTCGCCACCTGCTCGTCCGTGACGACGAGCTGGGCGGCCGCCCGCGAGAGCTGGAGCTGGGCGTCGGAACCCGCGCTCGTCCCCTGGGCGAGGGCCACCAGGTCGTCGGCGACGGCGGCCCGCACCTGGTCGCGCGTGGCCGGGTCGGAGTAGCGCTCGACGGCGGTACGCACGTTCGCGAGCAGCACCCGCATCGCGGTCGGCTGGCTCTCGGAGGCCAGGGCCCGCAGGGCGAGGTCGAGGTACCTGCTGGTCGCCCACTGGCCGTCGCGCGTCATGTCCCACGCGGAGGCGAGGACGAGCGCGCGGGGCATGGCCTCGGCGAAGGCGTCGACGTGCTTCGTCGCCGCCGCGAGGGAGCGGGCGTCGAGGCGGACCTTCGCGTAGCCGAGGCCACCCAAACACACTCACCCGTGATCGTGCGCATGTGCGCGCTTCCAGTTTATCGGCCAACCCGGGCGGTGGCGCTAATTAGATTCTCCGACGTTGCGGCACGTCCACCGTGGTCTCAGTCGAACGGCTGCGACCGAGCGGGTGGGAGGGTGCAACCTGCTGAGCACGATTCGGTCGCGACGCCCGAAGCTAGGCGGAGGGCGGCGTTCTCGGGTCCGCGTAGCCACATCTATTTGGCCCTGTCTTGGCGGCGAGGGTGCTGAAACAGCCCGTGCCGAGCTCCTCCGATGTCACTACGAACTCGGGAGGCCCGTCACCGAGTCGGTGTACGACTCGGAATGCCGCGAAGTCGGACACTGAACCCTCACCTGAGAGCGGCTTCGTTCACGGTGACGCATCCTAGCCGTCGCTTCACAGACAGCGACAGAGCGTTACACCGAGTGCCGCACCCCGTGGGAGCAAATGTAGTCCGGTCTTGATCGGCTTGTTTCTGCGGTTCTTAGTCTACGACAGAGGGCCGCACCCTGCCTGTCATCGCTGCGAGGGTGCGGCCCTGCTGTTCGGTTCGATTAGTCGGTGCTCGTCTCTGTTCTACGGGCAGGCAGGCGTATCAACGCGGCTGTGCCGATGATGGCGAGGACGATGGCAGTGATCACCATCGCGGTGGTGAACCCGGTTTGTTGCACTCCGAACCCGGCCAGGAGTGGCCCGAGCGCGAGTCCTGCGGCGTAGGCGAAGTTGTAGAGCGCGAACGACCCGCCGAGGGTGGGCGGGTTCGACCGGAAGCCCTGCTCGCTGATGAGCGTGGTCGCGGGGGCCAGCAGCAGTGCCGAGGAGATGCCGAGCAGCCCCATGCCGATGCAGGTCTGCCATAGTTCACCGGCCCAGCCGATGACCAGCAGAGAAGCAGCAGCCACGGCGACGCCGGAACCGATGAGCACCCTCGGTGAGCCGGTCGTCGACCACCTCCAGGTCGACCACCACGAGCTTGCCACCGGGAACCTTGTACTCACCACGCACGCCACCAACGTACGCCGTCGAGCAGACCGGGGTGCCGACACCCTCGCGCCGCCCGTGGCCGCCGGGCCCAGGCAGCACCGGGCCGCCCGCTTCGATAGCGTGGAGCGGTGCCTGTCATCAGTGTGCCGTCCGTGATCGCCGATCTCATGGGTCCCGTCGAGAGCGCTGACATCGTGTCCTGGGACCTGCGCGACGACCCGCCGCGCACCGACATCGAGCTGGTGGTGGTTCCGCAGTTCGACGCGCCCTACGTCACGGCGCTGGACACGCTGCCGTCGCTGCGAGCGGTGATCACTCTCACCGCCGGCTACGAGCACGTCACGCCCCACCTGCCGCCGGGGGTGATGCTGGCCAACGCGGTCGGCGTGCACGACTCCTCCACTGCCGAGATGGCCCTGACGCTGATGCTCACCGCCCAGCGGGAGATCCCACAGGCCGTCCGCGCCCAGGACGCCGGACACTGGGAGCGGCAGCAGGTCACTCGCTCGCTGGCCGACTCCCGGGTGCTGGTCATCGGCTACGGCGGCATCGGCAAGGCGCTGACTGCTCGGCTGCTGGCCGGCGAGACCCTCGTCACCGCCGTGGCGAGCCGGGCCCGCGACGGTGATGAGTATGTCGACCGGGTCCACCCCATCGAGGACTTGTCGATGCTGCTCCCGGACCATGACATCGTCGCGCTCGCGGTGCCCCTGACACCCAGCACAAGCAAGCTGCTCGGGGCCGCGCAGTTGGCCCGGCTGCCCGACGACGCGCTCGTGGTCAACGTGGGCCGGGGCGGCCTCATCGACACCGACGCGCTGCAGGCCGAGTGCGCCAGCGGCCGGTTGCGGGCCGCGCTGGACGTCACCGACCCCGAGCCGCTGCCGGAGGGGCACCCGCTCTGGTCCACACCGGGGGTGGTCATCACGCCGCACCGCGGCGGCAGCACCACGGCCTTCCCCCGGCGGGGTGCCGCCTACGCGACCGAGCAGGCCCAGCACTTCGTGCGCACCGGGAAGATAGCGCACGTGGTGGCGACCGGAGAGGAGTAGCCGTGCCCGAAGAGGAGCACCAGGCAGCGGACCGGGGGCAGGCTCGGCAGGCCCAGGATCGTACCCGCCGGCTGCTGCTGGTGCGTCATGCCAAGACCGAGCAGGTGCCGGGCAAGGTCGACCACGACCGGGAGCTGCTGCCGCGCGGCGTGGCCGACGCACGGGCCGGTGGCGCCTGGGTCGTGCGGCACGCGCTGGTGCCGCACCTGGTCCTCTGCTCGACCGCGACCCGCGCACAGCAGACCTGGCAGGAGATCGCCGAGGGCGGCCGGCTCCGTGACGTCGAGGTGTGGAACGACCGCCGCATCTACAACGCCTACCCCGAGGAGATCCTCACGGTGATCCAGGAGGCACCCGAGGACCGCCGGGTCCTCATGGTCGTCGGGCACGCACCAGGCATCCCCGCCCTGGGGGCCGGCCTGGCCGACCCCCAGGCCTCGGACGCGGCCGCGCTCGCGACACTGCAGGAGGGTATGCCGACCGGTGTCGGCCTGGAGCTCGAGGTCACCGGGGCCTGGTCCGAGCTGGTGGCCGAGTCAGCTCGGCTGGTCGGGGTGCACCGGTGGCGCGGCACGGAAGGGCAGCAGTGAGCACCAGAGCCGTCCTGCTCGATCCCGACTCCGCGGACCTGACCCTGCTGCAGGACCGTCAGGTGGCCGTGCTGGGCTTCGGGCCCCTCGCCGCTGGGCACGCCCTGAACCTGCGCGACAGTGGGGTCGACGTCCGGGTCGGGATCGATGCCGAGAGTCGCGCGGCCGCCCGTGCCGAGGTGGAGGGCCTGCTCGTGGTCAGTCCGCAGGACGCGGTGCGACAGGCCGACATCGTGGTGTTGCCCACCGACGACTCCACCGACCCGGCCGTGCTCCAACCCCTGCTGGAGGAGGAGCTGGAGCCCGGCGACCTGATCCTGGTGACCGGTCCCGAGCCGGTCCACTCCCGCGCGGTGACCGCCCCCGCCGGCGTGGACCTGGTGCTGCTCCAGGGGATCGGCGGACCGGACCGGTTGCGTGGTGAGTACCTCGACGGCCGAGGCGTCCCGTGCCTGGTGGCAGTGGAGACGGACGCAACCTCGGTTGCCTGGCCGGTGCTCACGGCATACAGCCAGGCCCTCGGGTCCCTGCGCTCGGGTGCCCTGGTCACCAGTGCCGCCGAGCTCGCCGAGGCCGGCGCCTTCGCGGAGGGGGCGGTGCACGGGGCCGTCCAGCGGCTGGTGGAGGAGGGATTCGACCGCCTCGTGGAGGGCGGGACGGCGGAGGAGATCGCCTACCTGGTCACGCTGCACGAGCTCAAGCAGCGGGTCGACACGGCCTGGACCGCCGGGTTCGGCACCGAGCAGGTCCCCGACCAGCACGCCGCGGAGCTGCCGACCCGTCGCGCCGTGGCCCGTGCCGCCCACCCGATCGAGCAGGTGGGGCGGCGGGTGCGGGCACTGATGAGCTGGATCCGTTGAGAGAGTAACTTGGACCTGACGCAATGACGCTGGCCCAGGAGGATGCATGACCACCCAGACCGCCCCGACGTTCACGGTCGAGCAGCGGCCCGACCCCGCGAGCGACGAGCAGGTGGCCGAGCTGTTGGCCAACCCCGCCTTCGGGGCCAAGTTCACCGACCACATGGCGCTGATCGACTGGAGCAGGGAGGGGGGCTGGGCCGACCCGCGCGTCACGGCCTACGGCCCGATCCCGCTGGAGCCCGCGGCCGCGGTCTTCCACTACGGCCAGGAGATCTTCGAGGGGATGAAGGCCTACCGGCACACCGACGGGTCGATCTGGACATTCCGCCCCGAGGTCAACGCCGCCCGCTTCGCCCAGAGCGCCCGGCGGCTGGCGCTGCCCGAGCTGCCCGAGGACCTGTTCCTGGAGTCGCTGCGCGCCCTCGTCGACCTGGACCAGCGGTGGGTGCCGGACCAGTCGCTGGGGGAGGTCAGCCTCTATCTGCGGCCGTTCATGATCGCCACCGAGCAGGCGCTGGGGGTGCGGCCGGCCAACCGGGTGCTCTACAGCGTGATCGCCTCACCAGCTGGCGCCTACTTCCCCGGTGGGCTCACGCCGGTGAACATCTGGCTGTCGGAGGACTATGTGCGTGCGGCTCCGGGCGGCACGGGCACGGCCAAGTGCGGTGGCAACTACGGCGCGTCTCTGGCGGCCCAGGCCGAGGGCATCGAGAACGGCTGCGACCAGGTGGCCTTCCTGGATGCGATCGAGCAGAAGTGGGTCGAGGAGCTGGGCGGGATGAACCTGTTCTTCGTCTACCGCGACGGCACCATCGTCACCCCCGAGCTGAGCGGCACCATCCTGGAGGGCGTCACCCGCTCCTGCCTGATCGACCTGGCCCGCGAGCGGGGTCACGAGGTCGTGGAGCGGCGCTACTCGATCGATGAGTGGCGCGCCGACGCCGAGAGCGGCGAACTGGCCGAGGTCTTCGCCTGCGGCACCGCGGCCGTCATCGTGCCGGTCGGGACGCTGAAGTGGCGTGGTGGCGAAGTCACGATGAGCGGCGGTGACATCGCCGAGGAGCTGCGCAACGCCCTGCTGGACATCCAGTACGGCCGCGCGCAGGACACCCACGGCTGGATGCACCGGCTGGTCTGAGCGGAGACGTCATGGACACTGCCCTGCTCGTCCTGGCCGTCCTCTTCCTGCTCGCGGGAGCCGCCGGTGCGTTTCTGGCCGCCCGGCTGCCGGATCCGAACCGCCCCGCGGTGGCGGAGCGTCGCCGCCGGTTGCTCATGCGACTGGCGATCCCCTCGTTCCTGATCGCCGTCGTGCTGATCGTCCTCAGGCAGGTGGCCTAACAGGCTGAGCCGACCGAGAGGCCGACCGGCACGGCCCGCGCCCGCACGGTCCAGCGACTGGTCGACTCCCTCGGGTGCCGTTCCTGCGCCAGGGGTGGCCGGTTACAGTTCGGCTGTCGACCCCAGGAGGAGAATTTTTTTCATGGCCACCGTCTCTGCCCATGTCGCCAGCACGCTCACCCGGCACATCAGCCAGGTCTTCGGGGTGATGGGTAATGGCAACGCGCACTTCCTGAACGCTCTCGAGCGCGAGACGGACGCTGTCTACACCGCGGTCCGGCACGAGGCAGGGGCGGTGGTGGCCGCCGATGCGTGCTACCGCGCCGGCGGCGGACTGGCGGCTGCCACCACGACCTACGGTGCCGGGTTCACCAACACCCTCACCTCGCTCGCCGAGGCCGCGCAGGCGCGGGTCCCGGTCATCCTGGTCACCGGCGAGGCGCCCCGGTGGGGGCGTCGGCCCTGGGATGTCGACCAGCTCGCCCTCGCCAGCGGGGTCGGCGTGCGCACCTTCACGGTCGGACGGACCGATGCGGCGGCCACCACCATGCTCGCCATCGAGCATGCCCTGTCCTACTCACTGCCTGCGGTGCTCGCGATCCCGTATGACGTGGCTGGCCTGGACATGGGGGACATCCCGCAGCCGCCCTCGCCGCTGGTCCCGCCACCGATCGCTCCCACCAGTGAGCTGGCCACCGAGAAGGTGGCCGAGATCGCTCGTGCGCTCGCCGGCGCTGAGCGGCCGGTGCTGCTGGCTGGTCGGGGTGCCTGGCTGGCCGACGCAGGTGCAGACCTGGGCTCCCTGGCCGCCGCGACCGGAGCGGTGACCGCCAGCACGGCCCTGGCGCGCGGGATCTTCCCCGACCAGCAGCACGACCTCGGCGTGGCAGGCGGCTTCGGGGCCGACGGTGCCATGGACCTGATCCAGCAGGCCGATGTCGCGGTGGTCTTCGGTGCCTCGCTCAACCAGTTCACCATGCGCTTCGGCGAGCTGTTCGCGCCGAGCGCAAGGGTGATCCAGGTCGACCTGTCCAACACCGCCACGCACCCCCAGGTCAGTGACTTCCTGCACGCCGATGCCGCCCTGGCCGCGCGAGCACTGCTCGCCGAACTGTCCGCCACCGGCGCGCGGACCAGCGGGTGGCGCGACAGCGTGGACTTCGCCGCGCTGCGCGACCACGACCCGGGGACGGGCCAGGCGCCGGACGGGCGGTTGGACCCGCGATCGGTGGCGCGCCGGATCGCCGAGCTGCTACCCGAGGACCGCGTGGTGGTCTCCGACGGCGGTCACTTCATCGCGTGGGCCAACATGTACTGGCCGGTCGCCTCGCCCGACCGGATGATGATGATCGGCACGGCCTACCAGGCCATCGGACAGGGCTTCCCCTCGGTCGCGGGTGCCGCTCGGGCCAAGCCGGACTCGACCGTGGTGCTGACGACCGGCGACGGGGGAGGGCTGATGGCGCTCGCGGACCTGGAGACCGCCGTGCGCGTCGCCGCCGGGCGGGGACTGGCCGTGGTGTGGAACGACCGTGCCTACGGAGCCGAGGTGCACCTCTACGGCCGGAAGGGTTTCGCTCCCGGGCCGATGCAGATCGAGGAGGTCGACTTTGCCGGGCTGGCCCGGTCGGTCGGTGCTGAGGGCGTCGTCGTGCGCACGCTGGATGACCTGTCGGCGCTGGAGCAGTGGGCCCAGCAGCCGGTCGCCGACCGGCCGTTCCTACTGCTCGACCTACGCATCAGCGGGGACGTCATGGCTCCATACCAGCGTGAGGTCATCCGGGTCAACGCGTAGACATCCGGGTCAACGCGCTACGAGACGCTGGGTTCGGGTGCCGCGTGTGTGCGGACCCGAACCGAGGACGGGCGTACGCGACCTCCGCCAGGCGGCCTGCCGGGTGTGCGGGACCGCTACCACCATGTGTGCTGGGTGTACGGAACCCCTACCAAAATACGGGCAGGGTGTACGGAACCCCTATCTTTTTGCGGGGAGCAGGTGCTGGGCGAAGAAGTCGCTCAGTTCCCGGCTGGCAGTCAGCGGCAGGACGTGCGCGACGTACTGGTCCGGGCGGACCACCACGACGGACCCGTCGCGAGAGATGGAGCGCTCCTGGAAGATGTCTGTGCCGGCCCACGTCTCGGCGGCGCTACCGGCGGCATAGACCTTCTCCCAGTCCATCAGCCCGAACGGGCCGGTGCGGGGCACGAAGACCGGGTCGAGCGTGGTCAGGTCGATCTCCTCGAAGCCTTGTTGATAGATCACCTTCACGTCCAGGACGCTGTCGATGTCGCCCCCGGTCGGGGTGTGCCGCACCAGGGGGGAGTCCAGTGACTGGGAGAGCCAGCTCGCCCAGTCGGTGAGCGCCGAGGGCTCAGCCGGCCCGGGGGAGTCGGCGAAGGCATAGATGCGCCACCGGCCGTCCGCGCGGGCGTGGTGGCCCAGGTGCTGGATGTTGCCGTCGCAGGCCCGCACCACCTCGGCGGACTTGAAGCGCTTGCCGATCGGGAAACCCGCGGCCAGGTCCTGGTGCTCCTCGGTCCCGGTGATCATCGAGGGGCCGTACTGCGTCATGAAGCCGGAGGGGAACTCCGCGGTGGCCAGATAATAGGTGGCCAGCTCCTGGGGGTCCTCGATCTCCTCGGGCTTGCGGGCCATCAGCGAGGACCACTCCCGGTCGAAGTCGATGAGCTGCTGGGCCACCGGCTGCCGCTCGGCCGAGTAGGTCGCCAGCAGTGACTCGGGACTGCGGCCGGTCAGCACCTGACCCAGCTTCCAGGCCAGGTTGAATCCGTCCTGCATCGAGACGTTCATGCCCTGGCCGGCCTTGGCGCTGTGGGTGTGGCAGGCGTCGCCGGTGAGGAAGACGTGCGGGTGGCCCTCTCCGTCCAGCGGGATGTCGTCGAACTTGTCGGTGACCCGGTGGCCCACCTCGTAGACGCTGTGCCAGGCCACCTCCTTCACGTCGATGGAGTAGGGGTGCAGGATCTCGTTGGCCCGGGTGATCACCGTCTCCAAGGGGGTCTGGCGGATGCGATGGTCGTCGTCCTCGGCGACCTCACCCAGGTCGATATACATGCGGGACAGGTAGCCGCCCTCCCGCGGGATGTGCAGGATGTTGCCGTGCGTGGAGTTGATCGCGCACTTGGTGCGCCAGTCCGGGAAGTCGGTGTTGACCAGGACGTCCATCACGCCCCAGGCGTGGGCCGCGAAGTCCCCCAGGTGCTGACGACCGATGGCGTGCCGCACCTGGCTGCGGGCCCCGTCGCACCCCGCGACATACCGGGCGCGCACCGTGCGCTCCTGCCCGGCCCGCTCGCCGCCGAGGTAGCGCAGCGTCACCGACACCGGGTAGTCGCCCTCCCCATCCACGGTGAGCCCGACGAACTCCACCCCGTAGTCCGGCACGATCCGGGCGGGGCCGTGCAGCGCAGCCTCGGCGAAGTAGTCCAGCACCCGGGCCTGGTTGACGATCAGGTGCGGGAACTCACAGATCTGGAAGGCGTAGTCCTCGGTGCGGGAGGTACGGATGATGTTCTCCGGGTGCTCGGGGTCGGGGCCCCAGAAGTTCATCCAGCCGATGTTGTAGGCCTCGGCGATGATCCGCTCGGCGAAGCCGAAGGCCTGGAAGGTCTCCACGCTGCGCGGCTGGATGCCGTCGGCCTGGCCGAGCCGCAGGCGCCCCTCGCGACGCTCGATGATGCGCGTGGTCACGTCCGGATACTGCGAGAGCTGGGCAGCCATCAGCATCCCGGCCGGCCCGGACCCGACGATCAGCACGTCCAGTTCGTCCGGGATCTCACCGGCGCGGTCGACGCCGGTCCCCTCCGCGGGCAGGATCCGGGGATCCTGGGAGACATAACCGTGGTGGTGGAACTGCATGGTGCTCGGATCCCCTTCGTCAGGCGGGTCTCCGGCGACGGTCTCGGACGCCGGTGTCGAGGTGTCAGGTGGAGGGTGCCGGTCTGTTGTGCCGACCCTGCAGATCATATACGATCTGGTGGGTCGCGCAACAGGCGCGCCACAACCCCGAGCGAGGAGGCTCATGGACTCCCAGTCCGACCCCCGTTTTGCCGGTCTGCCCGGCCGGCCGGGCAAGATCGTCGCCGTTCACGTGAGCTATGCCTCCCGTGCTGACCAGCGGGGACGCCGCCCCGCCGCCCCCTCCTACTTCTTCAAGCCGTCCAGCTCCGCGGCCGCCTCCGGCGCCGAGATCACCCGGCCTGCGGGCACCGAGCTACTCGCCTTCGAGGGTGAGATCGCCCTCGTCATCGGTATGCCGACCCGCTGGGTCCGTGCGGACGAGGCCTGGGAGCACGTCGCTTGGGTGACCGCGGCCAACGACTTCGGGCTCTATGACCTGCGGGCCAACGACAAGGGCTCCAACGTCCGCTCCAAGGGCGGGGACGGTTACACCCCGATCGGGCAGACCCTGATCGATGCCCGTGCCGTCGACCCCGGTGCCCTGCGGCTGCGCACCTGGGTCAACGGCGATGTGGTGCAGGAGGACACGACCAGTGGCCTGATCTTCCCGCTCGCCCAGCTCGTGGCGGACCTGTCGCAGCACTTCACGCTGGAGCCCGGCGATGTCATCCTCACCGGCACCCCGGCCGGCTCGAGCGTGGTGACTCCCGGCGACGTCGTGGAGGTCGAGGTCGACGACCCCGCGTCCGGGCTGACGTCGGGCCGGCTGCAGACCCGCGTGGCGCAGGCCGACGGGCCACAGTTCGATGAGTCACTGGGGTCACTGCCGACGGCCGATGACGCCCAGCGGGTCGCGGCGTGGGGCTCGCAGGAGGCGGCCGGCCTGGCGGCGTCGGGGGGCGAGGACCCGGGAGAGGGACAGCGCCCGGGCCAGGCGCAGGACCAGGGCGAGGGCGCGGCATACGGACAGGGCCAGGGAGCCCTCACGCTGACCCCCGAGCTGCGGGCCAAGCTCGAAGAGTGCCCAGTCGCCAGCCTGTCCCAGCAGCTGCGCAAGCTCGGTCTCAACAACGTCTCGATCGATGGGCTCCGCCCGCTGCCCGGAGCCGGCAAGATCGTCGGCACCGCCACCACGCTGCGCTTCGTGGCCAACCGCGAGGACCTGTTCACCAGCCACGGCGGTGGCTACAACGCCCAGAAGCGGGCCTTCGACGCCATCGGGGAGGGCGAGGTGATGGTCATCGAGGCCCGGGGCGATGCCACCGCCGGCACCCTCGGCGACGTGCTGGCCCTGCGGGCCCGGTCCCGCGGCGCCGCGGGGATCATCACCGACGGCGCGGTCCGCGACCACGACGCCGTAGCAGCCGTCGGTGTCCCGGTCCACAGCTCCGGGGCCCACCCGGCGGTGCTGGGTCGCCGGCACGTCCCGTGGGACCACGGCCTCACCATCAGCTGCGGTGGGGCCACCGTCCAGCCCGGTGACATCATCGTCGCCGACGCCGACGGGGTCCTGGTGATCCCACCGGGGCTGGCCGAGGAGGTCGTCGACGCCGCGCTCGCCAAGGAGGACGAGGACGCCTGGGTGGCCGACCGGATCGCCGAGGGCGAGCCGATCGAGGGGCTCTTCCCGATGAACCCGAAGTGGCGGGCGCGCTACCAGGCCGAGCGGGACGGCGGCAGAGCCGGGGCCGCTGACGGCAGCTCGGCCGGTGGTCGCGACGGGGCCGGGGGAGAGCGACGCGGATGACCCCGAGCCAGCCCCTGGCGACCCTGAGCAAGTCGCAGCGCGCCCACACGTGGATCCGGGAACGGATCCAGCGACGGCACTACGCGCCGGGGCACCGTCTCGTGCTGGCCAGCATCGCCGAGGAGCTCGACATGTCGGTCGTCCCGGTGCGGGAGGCGATCCGCCAGCTGGAGGCCGAGGGCCTGGTCACCTTCGAGCGCAACATCGGCGCCCGAGTCTTCATGGTCGACGTCGCCCAGTTCGGGGACACCATGCAGACCCTCGCGCTGCTCGAGGCGGCCGCCACCGCGCTGTCCGCCCCGCACCTGACCGAGGACGACCTGCAGGAGGCGCGCACCCTCAACGACCGGATGCGGGCCCAGCTCGATGAGCTGGTCCCGCATACCTTCACCCTGCTCAACCACGAGCTGCACGCCGTCCTCGCCCGACGCTGCCCCAACGAGCGGCTGATGGAGCTGGTGCGCGGCGAGTGGATTCGCCTGGACAACCTGCGCGACTCCACCTTCAGCGTGGTGCCGGAGCGGGCTGCCAACTCGGTGCGCGAGCACGACCACCTGGTGCACCTCATCGAGACCGGCGCCGCCCCCGAGCAGATCCAACAGGCCGCGCTGCACCACCGCGCCAACACGCTGCACGCCTACCGCAGCAGCCACCAGCCCGACCTGGCAGCCGACCTGATCCCGGGCCTCACACCGGTCCCGACCACGCCCTGAACGGACACACCCTGCGCGCACCCACCCGCTGACCGCACCCGACCCGAGCCATCCCCACCCGAGCACCCTGGAGGCACGCATGAGCGACCCGACCACCCGTCAGGCCCCGACAGTCGGCCACCGGCCCCCGGCGGACCTGCCCGACCGCATCCAGCACTACATCGACGGGGAGTCCGTCGACTCCCTCGACGGCGCCACCTTCGATGTCCTGGACCCGGTGACCAACGAGGTCTACCTGCGGGCTGCGGCCGGCAAACAGACCGACATCGACCGTGCCGTCGCGGCCGCCCGACGCGCCTTCCACGAGGGACCGTGGCCCCGGATGCTGCCGCGTGAGCGCTCGCGGGTGCTGCACCGGATCGCCGACCTCGTGGAGTCCCGGGGTGCCCGGCTGGCCGAGCTGGAGTCCTTCGACTCTGGCCTGCCGATCACCCAGGCACTGGGCCAGGCCCGCCGCGCCGCCGAGAACTTCCGGTTCTTCGCTGACCTGATCGTGGCCCAGGTCGATGACACCTTCAAGGTGCCGGGGCGCCAGATCAACTACGTCAACCGCAAGCCGATCGGCGTGGCCGGGCTCATCACCCCCTGGAACACCCCGTTCATGCTGGAGTCCTGGAAGCTCGGCCCGGCGCTGGCCACCGGCAACACCGTGGTGCTCAAGCCCGCCGAGTTCACCCCGCTGTCCGCTTCGCTGTGGGCCGGCATCTTCGAGGAGGCCGGGCTGCCCCAGGGGGTCTTCAACCTGGTCAACGGCCTTGGCGAGGAGGCCGGCGACGCGCTGGTGAAGCACCCCGACGTCCCGCTGATCTCCTTCACCGGCGAGAGCAGCACGGGGCAGCTCATCTTCGCCAACGCCGCCCCCCACCTGAAGGGGCTGTCCATGGAGCTGGGCGGCAAGAGCCCGGCCGTCGTCTTCGCCGACGCCGACCTCGACGCCGCCGTGAACGCCACGATCTTCGGGGTCTTCTCCCTCAACGGTGAGCGCTGCACCGCCGGCTCCCGCATCCTGGTGGAGCGCACCATCTACGAGGAGTTCATTGAGCGCTACGCGGCACAGGCCAAGCGGGTGCGGGTTGGCTACCCCCACGAGGAGAGCACCGAGGTCGGTGCCCTGGTCCACCCCGAGCACTTCGACAAGGTGATGAGCTATGTCGAGCTCGGCAAGAGCGAGGGGCGCCTGGTGGCCGGAGGCGGCCGCCCGGAGGGTTTCGAGACCGGCAACTTCGTGGCCCCGACGGTCTTCGTCGACGTGGCGCAGGACGCGCGCATCTTCCAGGAGGAGATCTTCGGTCCGGTCGTGGCGATCACGCCCTTCGACACCGACGAGGAGGCGCTCGAGCTGGCCAACAACACCAGGTATGGCCTGGCCGCCTACATCTGGACCAGCGACCTGCAGCGCGCCCACAACTTCTCCCAGGCCGTCGAGGCCGGGATGGTGTGGCTCAACTCCAACAATGTGCGGGACCTGCGCACCCCGTTCGGCGGGGTGAAGGCCTCCGGCCTGGGCCATGAGGGCGGCTACCGCTCCATCGACTTCTACACCGACCAGCAGGCGGTGCACATCAATCTCGGTGAGGTGCACAACCCGGTCTTCGGGCAGCAGGACCCGCCGCAGCAGGGCCAGCCCGCCGCCACCTGACCAGACCGCCGCCCCGGCCGGCACGGCCCGGCCACCCCCACCCACGGCATACCCGATCCACGGCACACCCCGACCCGGCAAGGACGCTGACATGAGCACCCCCACCCACCACAGCGCGGGCCACCCTCGCCCCGCGAACGCCATCCCGACCCCCCAGGCGCCGCCGCCGGACATCCTGCGCTGCGCCTCCATGGAGATCGTGGTGACCGACCTGGCAGCCTCGCGGAGGTTCTACGTCGACGTCCTGGGACTGGTGGTCACCGAGGAGGATGAGGAGACGATCTACCTGCGCTCCTTCGAGGAGTTCATCCACCACAACCTGGTGCTGCGCCAGGGGCCGGTGGCTGCGGTGGCAGCCTTCTCCTACCGGGTGCGCAGCCCGCAGGAGCTGGACAAGGCGGTCGCCTTCTTCGAGGAGCTGGGCTGCCCGGTGCGGCGCCGGGCCGAGGGCTTCGTCAAGGGCGTCGGGGACTCGGTGCGCGTGGTGGACCCGCTCGGCTTCCCCTACGAGTTCTTCTACGACGTCGAGCACGTGGAACGTCTGGCCTGGCGCTACGACCTCTACACCCCGGGCGCCCTGGTGCGACTGGACCACTTCAACCAGGTCACCCCCGATGTGCCCCGGGCCGTCGCCTACATCGAGGATCTCGGCTTCCGGGTCACCGAGGACATCCGCGACAGCGAGGGCACGATCTATGCCGCCTGGGTGCGCCGCAAGTCGACCGTCCACGACACCGCGATGACCGGCGGCGACGGGCCGCGGATGCACCACGTGGCCTTCGCCACCCACGAGAAGCACAACATCCTCTCGATCTGCGACAAGCTGGGCGCGCTGCGCCTGTCCAACCACATCGAGCGCGGCCCCGGCCGACACGGTGTGTCCAACGCCTTCTACCTCTACCTGCGTGACCCGGACGGACACCGGGTGGAGATCTACACCCAGGACTACTACACCGGCGACCCCGACAACCCCGTGGTGACCTGGGATGTGCACGACAACCAGCGCCGCGACTGGTGGGGCAACCCGGTCGTTCCGTCGTGGTACACCGAGGCTTCCCTGGTGCTCGACCTGGACGGCAACCCCCAGCCGCTGGTCGCCCGCACCGAGGACTCCGAGATGGAGGTCACCATCGGCGCCGACGGCTTCTCCTACACCCGTGAGGGCCACGAGGGGGAGCAGCACGACATGCCGAGCTGGAAACAGGGCGAGTACAAGCTGGGGCACCAGCTGTGACCCGCACCCATCTGAGGAAGGAGCATGATGCTCTCCGCTGAGGACATCACCGCCATCGCCGACGAGCTGGCGCAGGCCGAGCGGGACCGGACCATGGTGCCGCGGCTGACCACGCGTCACCCGGGGATGACGATCGAGGACTCGTATGCCGTGCAGGCCCAGTGGCGCCGTCGCGGCCAGTCCGCGGGGCGTCGCCTGGTCGGCCGCAAGATCGGCCTGACCAGCAAGGTCATGCAAGCAGCGACCGGCATCACCGAGCCGGACTACGGCGCCATCTTTGACGACATGGTTCTTGAGAACGGCTCGGTCATCGAGTTCGACCGCTTCTCCAACGTGCGCATCGAGGTGGAGCTGGCCTTCGTGCTCGCCGATGACCTCGAGGGTGAGGACGTGACCGTCTTCGACGTGCTCCGGGCCACGGAGTATGTCGTGCCGGCCCTGGAGATCCTCTCCTCCCGGATCGAGATGGAGGGCCGCACCATCGTCGACACGATCAGCGACAACGCCGCGATGGGCGCGATGGTCTACGGCGGCAACCCGGTGCGGCCGCAGGACCTGGACCTGCGGTGGGTCTCGGCGCTGCTGTACCGCAACGAGACGATCGAGGAGTCCGGTGTGGCCGCCGCGGTGCTGAACAACCCGGCGCTGTCGGTGGCGTGGCTGGCTGGCAAGCTCGCCTCGCACGGTGACAAGCTGAGCGCCGGGGACCTCATCCTGGCCGGCTCGTTCACCCGGCCGATGTGGGTGCACCGCGGTGACACCGTGTTGGCCGACTTCCGGGAGCTGGGGACGGTCACATGTCGCTTCGTCTGACCCTGGGCCGGGCGCTCGCGGAGGCCGAGCGCCCACTGGCTGGCATGTGGGTGTGCTCCGGCTCCCCGCTCATCGCCGAGATCTGCGCCGGAGCCGGCCTGGACTGGCTGCTGATCGACATGGAGCACTCCCCGAACGGGCTGGAGTCGGTCCTGGTCCAGCTCCAGGCCGCGGCCGCCTACCCGGTCACCCCCGTGGTGCGGGTGCCGGTCAACGACCCGGTCGTCCTCAAGCAGGTGCTCGACCTGGGGGCCCAGACAGTGCTGGTCCCCATGGTCTCCTCCGCGCAGGAGGCACAGGCTGCGGTCGAGGCGGTCCGCTACCCGCCACGGGGCCTGCGGGGTGTCGGCTCGGCGCTGGCTCGGTCGGCGCGGTGGAACCGGGTGGAGAGTTACCTCACGCACGCCGACGAACACGTCTGCCTGCTGGTGCAGATCGAGACGGCCGCGGGGGTGGAGGCCGCCGCTGAGATCGCCGCGGTGGACGGCGTCGACGGGGTCTTCGTGGGGCCGTCGGACCTGTCGGCCTCGATGGGTCTGCTCGGTCAGCAGTCCCACCCGGACGTGGTGGCCGCCGTGCGGCAGACCTTCGAGGCCGTGCGTGCCGCCGGGAAGCCGGTGGGGGTCAACGCCTTCGACCCACAGGTCGCCGCGGGGTATGCCGAGGACGGGGCGCAGTTCATCCTCGTCGGGGCCGACGTGGCCCTGCTTGCCCGCGAGTCCGAGGCACTGGCCGCGCAATGGGTCCCGGAGGTCGAGCGGACCGACCGGGCGTCGTACTGACCGCCACGACCGTCCGGGGGTGCGGACCACTCGCGCGTCCCGCCCGGCGCGATGGTCGGGGCACTGCGAGCCTGCCTGCCGACCGCGTTAACCGGGTGACGACGAGCCCGTCGTCCATCTAGCGTGGGCGTCGATGAGTGGCCTGCACGAGGACGAGATCACGGTCGAGGACAGCGCTGTCCGCCGGTTGGTTGACGACCAGTTCCCGCAGTGGAGCGGGCTGCCGCTGCGGCGGTTGCCTCCGACCGGCACCGACAACCAGCTCTTCCGACTCGGTGAGGAGCTGGTGGTGCGGATGCCGCGTGTCCCGGGAGCAGGCGACTCTGCGCTCTGGGAGCACGCCTGGCTGCCGCGCCTCGCGCCGCACCTGCCGCTGACGGTGCCGACTCCCGTGGCACTGGGCGAGCCGGGAGCCGGCTATCCGTGGCACTGGACCGTCGTGCCCTGGGTCGAGGGAGCTGAGCCCACCGTAGAGGTGATCGATCCGCAGACGTGGGCGACCTCGCTGGCTGCCTTCGTCCGGGCCTGCCGTGCCGTGCCCGCCATGGATGGGCCGGTGCGCACCTCCGGCCGGGGGGCTCCCGTCGCGGACCTGGAGGAGTGGGTCAGGGAGTGGACGGCCAGGGCCGACAGCTCGCTCATCTCCCGCGACGCCGTGTTGGCCTTGCTCAGGGACGCCCTGGCGGCACCTCGGTTCGAGGGGGAGCCGGTCTGGTTCCACGGCGACCTGCATGAGGGCAACCTCCTGGTGCGCGACGGACGCTTGGCTGCTGTGATCGACTGGGGCACAGCGGGTCGCGGTGACCCGGCGATCGAGCTGAACGCGATGTGGGGATATCTGCCGGAGCAGGTCTCCGGTCTCTACCGGGAGGGGCTGGGGCTCGACGAGGCGGCCTATCGCCGGGGCCGTGGCTTCGCCCTGGCGCCGGCGATCAGCGGGATGACGTACTACCGCGACACGGCACCTCACCTGGCCCGGCTCAACCTGCGCACGGTGCAGCGACTGGTGGCGTCACTGGACTGACCTGCCGCGCTGTCGCCGTCGAGACGGGCACCGGCGCTCGGGCTGCCCGAGAGCTAGTCGGTGTTCTCGGCAGCTGACGCCGCAGTCTCCGGCTCGGGCATCGCGTCGGCCAGGTTCTGCGCCTGTTCCCACAGGGTCTCGAAGGCAACCCCGAGGGTGGCGGCGAGGTCGCGGTGGTGGACGACGATCGTGGTGACCGAGGAGCCGTTCTCGACCGGATCGGGCATGTTGAACGCGACCGACTGACGATCGACGATCGTCATCTTCAGTGGCACGTCGTCGCAGATCCGGATGTCCTCCCCGAGCCGGTTGTAGGCCTCCAGGAGACGCACCAGGTCCGGACTCTCCAGCAGGGAGCGTGCGTAGATCGCCCGGATCCCGGCTCGCGAGGGGAGCGTGGCCTCCTCGGAGGGCGGGGCGGCCACATAGGGCGGGCGCACCATCGCCAGGATCTCCTCCTGGGCGCCCTCCCACAGCCGCTCGATGCGCTGCACGGTGTGGGCCGGGTCGCGCTGTGTTTCGTCAAGTTGATGTCGGCCGTTTCAGCGCTAAGAATCCAGCCAGGTGAGCGTGGTGTCCTGCCGTTTGAGCGTTTAGCGGCTCTTCCGGATTGAGGGTGTAGACGGCCTGGCGCGGTGGTGAGCGAGGTGCCG
>JBQDDG010000031.1:0-41000 GCA_052093225.1 Actinomycetaceae bacterium | reverse complement strand
AGCAGAAGGCGCACGAGGACCAGCGGCGGGCGGTCATGGCCGGCGCCGGAGGTCGCCCCGGCAACGGTAACCAGCCCGACGCCCCGGGTCCGACCGGTCCCGCGCGCACCTCAGGTCCGGCGCGGACGACCGGCACCGGGCAGTCGTCCGACACCGTGCGCGGTACCGCCTCCCCGCAGGGGAACGGCCCGGCGCGGCCCACCGGCCACGGTGGTCGGACCCACCCGACCCAGGCTCCGCCGTCGGGGAACGGCCACGGTGCACCGACCGACGGGAGCCGCAGGCCGCCGTCGGGCACGGACCAGGGCCCCGACGCCGACGAGCCCGGCACACCGCCGTCGCGGGACTGACCCGGGGGCGGACGACGAACGGCGAGGGCCGGAGGTGGATGTCCACCTCCGGCCCTCGCCGTTGCTCTCGAGAGCGGTCAGCTCCCGGGCTGCATCTGCCCGGACCCGCCGGCTCCGCCGACGGGCGTGGCGGCCGGGAGCGCCCGGCCCGCCGAGGCGACGCGCTCGGCCTCGGGGCGGTCGACCTTCTCGATCGGCCCGTCGTGGTCGACGAACTCGAACGTCAGCTCGCCGAGGATGCCCTCGCCGGTGGCGTCGATCTTCACCAGCTGGCCGGCGCTGACCTCACCGAACAGGATCTTCTCGGACAGCACGTCCTCGATGTCCCGCTGGATCGCGCGACGCAGCGGCCGCGCGCCGAGCACCGGGTCGTAGCCGCGCTCGGCGAGCAGGGCCTTGGCGGCGTCGGTCAGCTCGATCGTCATCTCCTGGTCGCGCAGACGCGCGTCCAGCTTGGCGATCATGAGGTCGACGATCTGGACGATCTGCTCCTGCGTGAGCTGCGGGAACACGATCGTGTCGTCGACGCGGTTGAGGAACTCGGGCCGGAAGTGCTGCTTGAGCTCGTCGTTGACCTTGTTCTTCATCCGCTCGTACGACGTGGACAGGTCGCCGGACGCCTGGAAGCCGGTCTGCAGCCCCTTGGCGATGTCCTTCGTCCCGAGGTTCGTCGTCATGATGATGATCGTGTTCTTGAAGTCGACCACCCGGCCCTGGCTGTCGGTCAGGCGACCGTCCTCGAGGATCTGCAGCAGCGAGTTGAAGAGGTCCTGGTGGGCCTTTTCCACCTCGTCGAACAGGACCACCGAGAACGGACGACGCCGGACCTTCTCCGTGAGCTGGCCGCCCTCCTCGTAGCCGACGTACCCGGGGGGCGCGCCGAAGAGGCGGGAGACGGTGTGCTTCTCGGAGTACTCCGACATGTCGAGCGTGATGAGCGCGTCCTCGTCCCCGAACAGGAACTCGGCGAGCGCCTTGGCGAGCTCGGTCTTCCCGACGCCGGTGGGGCCGGCGAAGATGAACGAACCGCCCGGACGGCGCGGGTCCTTCAGGCCGGCGCGCGTGCGACGGATGGCCTGCGACAGGGTCGAGATCGCCTCGTCCTGGCCGATGACGCGCTTGTGCAGCTCGTCCTCCATGTGGAGCAGCTTCTTGGACTCCTCCTCGGTGAGCTTGACGACCGGGATGCCGGTCGACATCGCGAGCACCTCGGCGACGAGCTCCTCGTCCACCTCCGAGACCTGGTCGAGGTCACCCTCGCGCCAGGCCTTCTCGCGCTGCTGGCGACGCTCGGTGAGCTGACGCTCGTCGTCGCGCAGGGAGGCGGCCTTCTCGAAGTCCTGGTCGTCGATCGCCGACTCCTTCTCCCGGCGGACCTCCTCGATCTGGTCGTCGAGCTCGCGCAGCTCGGGCGGCGCGGTCATGCGGCGGATGCGCAGGCGCGCGCCCGCCTCGTCGATGAGGTCGATCGCCTTGTCCGGCAGGTGCCGGTCGGAGACGTAGCGGTCGGCGAGGGTGACGGCGGCCCGCAGCGCGGCGTCGGTGATCGACACGCGGTGGTGGGCCTCGTAGCGGTCACGCAGCCCCTTGAGGATCTCGATCGCGTGCTCCACGGCCGGCTCCGGGACCTGGATCGGCTGGAACCGGCGCTCGAGCGCGGCGTCCTTCTCGATGTGCTTGCGGTACTCGTCGACCGTCGTCGCACCGATGGTCTGGAGCTCGCCGCGGGCGAGCATCGGCTTGAGGATCGAGGCGGCGTCGATCGCGCCCTCCGCGGCACCCGCGCCGACGAGCGTGTGGATCTCGTCGATGAACAGGATGATGTCGCCGCGCGTGCGGATCTCCTTGAGGACCTTCTTCAGGCGCTCCTCGAAGTCACCGCGGTAGCGCGAACCGGCCACGAGCGAGCCGAGGTCGAGCGTGTAGAGCTGCTTGTCCTTCAGCGTCTCGGGGACGTCGCCCTTGACGATGTCCTGCGCGAGCCCCTCGACGACGGCGGTCTTGCCGACGCCGGGCTCGCCGATGAGGACCGGGTTGTTCTTGGTGCGGCGCGACAGGACCTGCATGACGCGCTCGATCTGCTGCTCGCGCCCGATGACCGGGTCGAGGCGACTCTCGCGGGCGGCCTGCGTGAGGTTGCGGCCGAACTGGTCGAGCACGGCGGAGCCCGAGGGCTGGCCCTCGGCGGGGCCGCCGGCGGCGACGGCCTCCTTGCCCTGGTAGCCCGAGAGCAGCTGGATGACCTGCTGGCGCACGCGGTTGAGGTCGGCGCCGAGCTTGGTCAGCACCTGGGCGGCCACGCCCTCGCCCTCACGGATGAGGCCGAGCAGGATGTGCTCGGTACCGATGTAGTTGTGGCCGAGCTGGAGGGCCTCGCGCAGCGAGAGCTCGAGGACCTTCTTGGCGCGCGGCGTGAAGGGGATGTGGCCGGACGGTGCCTGCTGACCCTCCCCGATGATCTCCGTGACCTGCGCGCGCACGGCCTCGAGCGAGATGTCGAGCGCCTCGAGCGCCTTCGCCGCGACACCCTCTCCCTCGTGGATGAGGCCGAGGAGGATGTGCTCGGTACCGATGTAGTTGTGGTTGAGCATCCTCGCCTCCTCCTGCGCGAGGACGACGACGCGACGAGCGCGGTCGGTGAACCGTTCGAACATGGGCACTCCCTGGGTGTGATGCGGGCGGCGCATGGATCGCATGACGACCCGCTGCGGGCGTTCACCGAGACTAACCGCGTCACCGTGCCGGTCCTGCCCTTGTTCGCCATGGGCGTGAGGCCGGTGACGGGGACCTCGCCCCGTCGGCCGGCCTTGCCGCACGGGGCCGCGCGGCCGACGATGAGGGCATGTCGACCGACGAGACGCCGCTCGGGCGCGGGGTACTGATCCTCGCCGCCCTCGTGACGGCTGCCCTCGTCGGCACCCTCACGCTCATGGTGCTGCTCTGGCCCGGGTCCGACGGCGCCGACGACGCCGAGCAGGACTCGTTCGAGGACACCTTCGTCGAGGGTGGCGAGTCGGGGAGCGATGCGCCGGATGGCGCTGATGGCGGTGGTGGCGCTGACGGTGGCGTCGGCGGCGAGAGCCCGAGCGATGCGCCCGAGCCGGAGGACGAGTCCGAGCAGGAGACCGGAACCGGGCTGCGCGACCTCACGGACAACGCGCTGGCCGAGGCCGACCGGCTGCGCGAGCGCGCGGACGAGGAGGCCCGGGAGCTGCGCGAGCGCGCCGAGGCGGAGGCCGAGCGTCGCTTCGGCAACCCGCTGGACGAGCTCCGCGACCTGTTCGGCCTCGGCGACGACGAGGCTCCGGAGGCGCCGGGTTCCGGGCAGGACGGTGCGGGCGACGGCTTCGGGAACGGTGACGGTCCCGGGGACGGGAACGGCGACGGCAACGGGAACGGCAACGGGCCGGGGCGCGGGAACAGCAGCGACCGGCCGGGCGACGGTCCGGACAACGGCGGCGCTCCCGGTGACGAGGACGGCCCCGGCAACGGAAACGGTCCGGGCGACGGCAACGGGAACGGCAGTGGGAACGGCCCCGGGAATGGAAGCGGTCCGGGCAGCGGCGACGGCGGCCAGGACGACGAGGACAGCAGCTTCTTCGAGGACCTCCTCGACGAGGCCCGCGACCTCTTCAGCCGCCCGTAACCCTCGCTCCCCAAGTCACGCGAGCTCCCCAGTCCCCCAAACTCAGGCGAGTCCTCACTCCCCCGCGTCACGCGAACCCTCACTCCCCCATAAAAGTCAGGCGAGTCCTCACTCCCCCGCGTCACGCGCCGCCTCGGGCGCAGCCACTCTTCACATCCGTCGAGAACACGGGTTCTGTCACGAGAACACCGGCTGCGTCCCCCTAGGACCGCGAGAACACGGGTTCTGTCACGAGAACACCGACGAGGGGCGTGGCCTCGTGACACAAACCGTGGCCTCGACGAGAGAAGGACAACCGGGCGCTGAGGTGCGGGGGGACCCAGCCGACCAGCCGCTCAGTTGGAGGCCGGCTCGGACTCCACGAGGAGCGTGACCGGGCCGTCGGCCACCATGTCGATCGTCATGTGCGCCCCGAACCGGCCGGTCGCCACCTCCACGCCGGCGTCCCGCAGCCGTGCGGCCACCTCGTCCACCAGCGGCTCGGCCACCGGACCCGGCGCAGCGGCGGACCAGGACGGCCGGCGTCCCTTCCGCGTGGACCCGTAGAGCGTGAACTGCGAGACCACGAGGACCGGCGCTCCGGCGTCGAGGACGGAACGCTCGTCGTCGAGGATCCGCAGCTCCGCGATCCTGCGCGCGACCACCTGGGCCTGCGCGGAGGCATCGGCGTGGGTGACGCCGACGAGTGCGAGCAGCCCGGGCCGGTCGATCGCTCCGACGACGTCGGGCGAGCCGTCCTCGCCGCGCACGCTCACGGCGGCCCGGGTCACGCGCTGGAGGACCGCCCTCACGTGCGCCAGCCGGTCGGCGGCTGGTTCCCCCGCCCGCCGCGACCGCCCCGGCGCTTGCGCGGGGAGTAGTCCCTCACCGCGGGCCGGACGTCGGTGAGGTAGACGGCGCCGGCGATGATCGCGGCGATCGACAGGATGCCGCCGACGCCGGTGCCGATGCCGATGGGCGGGGGCACCGAGACGATGGAGATGCCCAGCGACGCCGCGAGGATGATCATCCAGATCCGGCGCGCGAGCTTGCCCGCGGCGACGAAGGCGGAGTCCTTGCGCGTGAGGACGTCGACGAGCGCCCACCCGGTCAGCGCCACGGCGCCGAGACTCAGCGCGAGCAGCACGAAGGACTGGAGGGCCGCGAACATACCTCTACGGTAGTCGCCCGCTCAGCGCGACGGCGGCTCGCCCGCGCCGTCGCGGCCCTCGGGCCCGCTCTCCTCGTCATTCACGTACTCACCGAGGTCGTGCTCGCCACGTTCATGGTCGACGAGGTCGTGGGCGTGGTCGACGACGTGGTGATCGTCGAGTCCGTGCTCGTCGAGGTCATGGTCGACGACGTGGTGATCGTCAAGATCGTGGTCCCCGAGATCCACCTCGTCGTCCCCGTCCTCGATGTCCTCCTCGACGTCGTCTCCCTGGCCATCGGCCGAACCAGCACCCACGCCGGCACCCACGCCAGCGTCGCCAGAGGCCTCTCCCCCGGGCTCCGCGGCCCCGTGCGCACCGCGCGCGAGTCCGGCCGCCCCGGCGGAGGCCCCTCTCGTGGTCCCGACGTCGGACGCACCGCTCGTCGTCCCGACGTCGGACGCACCGCTCGGCGCCCCCTCGGCGGAGGCACCGCTCGGTGCACGCTCCCCCAGTGCGGGCCCGGCCCCACCGGCGGAGCCAGCGCTCGGCACGCCGTCGGCGTCGGGCAGCTGCCCGCGGGCGTCGGCGGCGGACATGCCGGCGATCTGGAGGACGTCCACCACGAGGGAGCGCAGCACGGACACGAGCGTCTGCGTGGGCCACCCGTCGACGGCGTAGTCGTCCGGGTCGAGCGTGCCGGCGGACGCCGCGAGCCGTCCCTGGGACAAGTCGGGCACGTCGCCGCGTCCGAGGTCGAGAGCGAGCAGCCGCAGCCCGCTGGCCAGGGCGTCGAGCGAGAGCGCGAGGTCGGGGCGCGGCCCGGCCTCGACCACGCTCTCCGCCTTCCGGGCCACCACGCGGGCGTTGCGCACGGCGCGGTCGGCGAGCACGGAGGCCCGCGCCAGCCGGCCCACCTCGGTGCGGTCGGCGCGCATCGTGGGGTTGACGGTGATGACTTGACGGGCGTTGCGCACCGTCTTCTCCCAGTTGTCGAGCACCTGCTGGGCGTCCCGCCCCACCGTGAGCGCGTCTCGCGCGCGCTCGGGGTCGCCCCGCCTGAGCGCCTCGGAGAGCATCTGCAGCATGTCGGAGAGCTCGGTGACCGCGGCCTGCGCGCGGCGCCTCGGCCGCCGGATGGCGTTGTCAGGCAGCAGCGCAGCCACGAAGAACGCGATCGCCGCACCCACCAGCGCGTCTGTCCACCGGCCGAACGCGCCGTCGGTCATCGCCCCGGTGGGCATGGCGATGACGACGATGCTCTGGATGCCCGCCTGGTACGTGAGCAGGTCGCCGCGGTCGACGATGCGCGCGGCGAGCGTGCCGAGGACGAGGACGAAGAAGATCTGGATCGCGCCCACCCCGAACAGGGCGGCGAAGAGCTCGCCGAGCCCCACGCCGAGCGTGCAGCCCACGCCGAGCTCCGCGACCCGCCTCAGCTGCCGGTCCGAGGTGAACCCGAGGCAGAGGAACGCGGCCGTCGGCGCGAAGATCGGCATCTCGTGGCCCAGCAGCTGGGAAGAGACGACATAGGCGACCGCCGCCGCCGCGGCCGCCACGATCGTGGGGGCGAAGGCCCAGCGCGCACGCCGGAAACCCTGCCGCACGCGGGTGCGCGTGTGCAGCGCGAGGCGACGCAGCCCGCCGTCGGGCCGCCCGTCGTCGTCCCCGGCCACGACCCCCTACCTCAGGCGCTTGAGCCCGGCGCCGGGACGCTCGGCGGGCCGCGCGTCGGTGACGCCGGCAGGGTCGACGATCGTCTCCTGCGCCGCGGTCACGCCACCGGTCGAGAGCACGGCGTCGGGTGGGAGCGAACGCTTGACCACGGCGAGCGCGAGCGGCCCGTCGGTCCCGTGGCGCACGACGGAGGTGATCCGGCCGACCACCTTCCCGTCGAGCTCGAGCTCGGCACCCGGCTCGGGGGTGAGGTGCTCGCTCCCGTCGAGGTGCAGCAGGACGAGCCGGCGCGGGGGCCGGCCCAGGTTGACGACGCGGGCGATCGTCTCCTGCCCGCGGTAGCAGCCCTTGGACAGGTGGACGGCGGTGCGCAGCCAGTCCAGCTCGTGGGGCAGTGTGCGGTCGTCGACCTCGCTGCCGTGCCGCGGGCGGAAGGCGGCCACACGTACGGCCTCCCAGGACCAGGTGCCGGCGAGCTGCCCGGCCGGCCGGCCGTCGTCGTCGGCGGCGAGGGCTCGCTCGATCGCCTCCACGAGCCGGTCCCGATCCACGAGGGCGAGCCCGAAGGGGGTCTCGGTCCCGGGGTGGTCGGCGTCGGCGGGTCCGTAGGCGGTCGAGCCCTCGCCGGTGCTCGGCCACGGGTCGTCCCACACCGCGAGGGCGTCGATCGCGCGCAGGCGCTCCCGACCGGTCCCGACGGCTCCGATGGCCGCGACGTCGTCGCGCACCGACACTGCGACGTCGAGCATGAAGCGCATCGAGTCGAGGAACTCGGCCAGGCGGCCCGCGGTCGACCCCTCGCCGACGAGCCAGGCGGTGGTCCCGTCGTCGACGAGCGCGACGGCGAAGGCGAGGTGCCCACGGTTGTCGAGCAGCAGCAGCTCGGTCGACGCACCGGGGGCGAGGTCGCGGACCCACTGGGAGGACAGCGTGTCGAGCCAGGTGAGCCGGTCGGGGCCGCTGACGGTGACGACGCCGAGCTGGGAGAGGTCGACGACGGCGTCACCCGCCTCGAGCGCGCGCTGCTCGTGGACGGGGCGGCCGAGGTGGAGGGGCACACCGGCGTCGGGGCCGGAACCCTCGACGGCGCCCTCGCGCGCGAGGAGCGGCGACGGGGTGGGCTCCCAGCCGGTGAGGTCGGGGGCGGCGGCCGGTGCGGTGCCGGGCAGGCTCATGCGACCCTCCCCAGGCGGCCGGAGACGTAGGGCGCGAGCGGCTTGCCGAACGCGGCGATGTCGCGCGCCCACATGAGGTCGGACTGGACGAGCCCGAGCATCCACGAGCCCGCGGAGAGCTCGGCGGCGCTCGGCGAACGCACGACGGCGTCGGTCGCCAGCTCGATCCGGGCCGGTTGGGAGCGACCCACGTAGAGCGAGAGGTGGCCGGCCGGGTCGGCGACCAGGACCTCGAGCTCGGCGGTCTGCGGTGCCGGTGCGCCGGGCGGCGGCGCCTCGCCGGGGACGATGCGGAAGTAGCCGGTCTCGGTCGACCAGAGCTGGGACTTCACGAGGTGGGCGTAGCGCTCGAGGCCGGGCGTCTCGTTGGCGACCGGGCCCGAGAGCTCCGGGTCGGCGAGCCAGAGCGTGGCGGTCCAACGCAGGTAGGGGCCGCCGTCGTGCTCGACCTCGATCTCCTGGACGACGAGCTGCTCCTCGATGCCGTCGTAGCCGACCGCCCCGGATCCGTGCCATCGACCGACGAGCCAGGCGATCGGGTAGGCCTCGGGCGCGAGCCCCTCGGGGAAGGTGAACGTCATGGTCCCAGCGTAGGCCGTCGCCCCCGCTCCGGTCCGGGCCTGTCCCGGTCCGGGCCAGTTCCCGTCCGGGCTCAGCCGAGCGCGAGGCGGCCGACGGCGACGACGGCACCCACGGTGAGCACAGGGATCGTCGCGGCGGCGATCGCGGGGCGGAGGCGGGACGTGCTGGGCGAGCGCGCCGAGGTGCGATGGAGCGCCGCGGTCACCACGCCGACGACGAGGCCGACCAGGCCCCCCTGCCACCAGCCGACGTCGGAGAGCCCGCCGACGAGCGCACCGGCCACCGCTGCGACGACGCCGGCCAGCTCCGCCGTCCATGTCGAGCCGACGGGCAGCGCGGCGCACGCGGCACCGAGGACGACGGCGAGGGCGCCGATCACCACCCACGTCTCGCCGCCAGGCTCACCCGCCGCGACGAACCACCCCGTCCCGAAGCACATGACGACGAGCCCGAGGACGTCCCCCGCGACGGACTCGGTCAGGCGTGGGCGCCCGTCGCGCCGCACCATCTGGTGGACGAACGCGGTGACGACGGAGCCGGCGAGCAGCAGGACGATCCGCTCGGTACCGCCCAGCCACACGACGAGCGTGACCACCGGGGCGCCGACCCCGAGGAACCAGGCGGCGCCCGTGCCGTGCGGGAGGTCGAGGAGCCGCGGCAGCCCGACTCCCAGGGCGACGGCGCACAGCAGGACGACGATCGCGATCCCGAGCGGCGGTCCCAGCGCGATGAGGGCGAGCACCGCGGCCAGCACGGCGGTCAGCGCGGCACGCGCCGCACCGGCCCGCTCTGCCGGGGGCGCACTGCTCGCGGTCGGGGTCCTCACCGGTCGATCATCCCAGGTCCGCGCCGGACACTCGCGGAGCACCTGCCCGCCAGCGCATAAAATGACCGTCCGAACCCAAGGAGCACCCGTGGCAGAGCTCGTCCTCCTGACCGCCGATCCTGGCGGCGCCGGCCGCGCGCTGCCCTCGCTCGCCCTCCTGCGCCACCGTGTGTCCCTCGCCCCGATGACGACGAGCGCGCTGTTCGCCCACGCCCGCGCCGACGTCCTCCTCATCGACGGCCGGCTCGACCTCGTCACCGCCCGGGCGCTGTGCCGCACCGCCGGCACCGACGGACTGATGCCCTCCCCCGTCCCCGTGCTGCTGGTCCTCGGCGAGGGCGGCTTCGCGGCGGTCTCGCGCGAGTGGGGAATGTGGGACGTCGTCCTGCAGAGCGCCGGCCCGGCGGAGATCGACGCGCGCGTCCGGCTCCTGCTGGGCCGCACCGGCGAGCCGGACGCCGACGCCGGCGCCGGCAGCGAGGCGCGCATCGAGGCCGGCGACCTCGTCATCGACCCGGTCACCTACACGGCGCGGGTACGCGGACGGATCCTCGACCTCACGTTCCGGGAGTTCGAGCTGCTCCGCCACCTCGCCTCCCACCCGGCCCGCGTGCACACACGCGTCCAGCTCCTCCAGGAGGTCTGGGGGTACGAGTACGTCGGCGGCACACGGACGGTCGACGTGCACGTCCGCCGGCTGCGCGCGAAGCTCGGCGCCGAGCACGACCAGCTCATCGGCACGGTCCGCAACGTCGGCTACCGGTTCGAGGCCCGCCCCGCGTCCGGTGCGGACGGGACGGCATCGGACGCGGACGGGACGCCGTAGGGGACACGCCGGGCAGCACCCGGGGCCGGCCGGGCTGCTACCGGTTCCTCACGGGACGGCGTCAGATGCGGACGGGACGCCGTAGGGGACGCACCGGGCGGCTTCCGGCGCCGACTGGGCGGCTTCCGGCGCCTCGGCGTCGTGCCCCTCCTCACCGAGACGTGACAGGTGCGCGCATCGCGCGTACGTTGGATCCCGACGGCGGGCCGCGAAAGCCCCGGGCTCCAACATTCGCCGCTTCGAGCGGCCTTCGCGCCGACAGGCGCTCTCCGGTCCGTCGTCCTTCCTTCGCCGGTGATGACACCCGGCCCCCGCGGACACCGAGGTCCGCGCGCACCGCGGGTTCACAGCCCCCGAGAGGTCCATCTCCTCGAGAACCTCGAGCACCCGACGTCCCGGAGACACAGGCGCACCGGTCACGGGTCACCGGTCACGCGGCCAGCAGGCCACAGCCACAGCCACAGCCACAGCCACAGCCACAGCCACAGAGCATGATCGACGACGGCGCCGAAAGACGGCGGAGCCGGGCGCCGCGGCCGTCCCGGGCCCTGTTAAGGTTCCCGTTCACCCGCCTGTCACGCCGCGTTCACCTGGAGGAGTCGTGCGCCTCTTGCGCCGTCCGTCGGTGGTGTCCAGCGACGGGCCGAGCCTGACCACCAGTGCTCGCCTCACCGTGGACTCCGCCCTCCTGCTCGTCAAGGTCGTCGGCGCCACGTCCGCGGAGATTCCCGAGCTCGATGAGCGCATCGGCGACCTCCACCGGTCCACGGCGCGTCTCGGCGCGGACATCACGGACCGCCTCGTCGAGGACCTCGTGCTCCCCTTCGAGCGCAGCGACCTGCACCGTGTGGTCAGCTCGGAGCGCGACGTCGTCCACGCGGTCCTGCGGACGGCCCGCACGCTGCTCGCCGACCGCACCGCCCCCACACCGCCGCCGGTGATCGAGGCCGCGGACGAGGTGCTGCGGGCCACCGAGCTCCTCGCGGTCGCCACCGCCGCGCTGCGCCGCCCCGACCGGCTCGCCGAGATCGCGGCCGAGACGGCCCGCGTGCACCTCGACCTCGAGACGGCCCGCCACCGGGCGACGGCCACGAGCGCCGCCTCCGGGGACCGGGTCTCCGTCCTCGTGCTCGCCGACCTGCTCGGCTCCCTCGCCGACGCCGTCGCCAACTGTGCGGCCGCCGCCCGCGACCTCCGGATCCTCGCGGCGGGAGCCGGCCGCCGGTGACCGAGGTCCTGCTCGCCGTCACGATCGCCGTCGCCCTCGTCTACACGTTCGCGTCCGGCCTGCAGGACGCCTCCAACGCCGTCTCGACCGCCATCGCGACCCGTTCGCTCGAACCACGCGTCGCCACCGTGGCCGCCGCCGGCATGGCGTTCGCGGGCACCGTCGCGGGCTGGTGGCTCGCCCCCGTCGTCGCGGACCAGACCGGCCTCGGCGCCGCGACCATCACCGGTGGCGACGCCGGCCTGGGGGTCCTCGCGGTCCTCGTCGCCTGCTCCGCGGGCTGGCTGCTGGTGATGGCGCGCGCCGGCATGCCGGTCTCCTCCACCCACACGCTCGTCGCGGCGCTCGTCGGCGCGGCGGCGACCACCGGCGGCGAGATCCGTTGGGGCGAGCTCGGCACCGACGTGCTCCTGCCCATGACGCTGAGCACCGCCGGCGCGCTCGTCCTCACCTACGTCGCGACCCGCGTGGCCCGCCGCCTCGCGATGTCCACCGACGCGAGCCAGGTCGAGCCCACCGCGCGCGTCGTCCAGGCGGCCGCCAGCACGGCGTCGGCGATGTTCATCGGGCTCGTCGGCAGCGCGAAGTCGGTGGTGCTGCTCATGACCGCCCTCGCGCTCTCGGGCCGCTCCTCCGACGACGTCCCGGCCTGGGTGGTCCTCGCCGCCGGGGTGGCCCTCGCCGCGGGCATGGCGTTCGGCGGCCGCCGCGTCATCGCCACCCTCGGGGAGCTCATGGTCGGCCACGCCGCGGTGCGGGGGGCCTCCATCCAGGGAGCGGCGGTGCTCGTGTTCGCGGTCGGCGCCCTCGCCCCGGGCCTGCCGATCTCGACCACCCACACGATCGGTGCCGCGATGCTCGGTTCGGGTCTCGTCACGCCGGGCCGGATGCGCTGGCGCACGGCGCGCAACGTCGTCGTCGCGTGGCTCGTCACGCTGCCCGCGGTGGCCGCCTGCGCCGCGCTGCTCGGCGGCATCACGCACATGCTGCTCACGCACGTGTGAGGTGGGGCGAACTCCCCCGCGGGGCGGGCCGGAGGGGCGATGAGGGCCGATATCCTCTGCTTGGCGACAACGCCTCGACCTCTCCCCCTTCCGGAAGGACTTCACCCATGCGTGCCATCCACGCCCGCCGCGCGGCCGCCGTCGCGGCCGCCGCCCTCGCCGTCCCGTTCCTCGCCGCCTGCGGCTCCACCGTCCAGGCGTTCGAGGCCGGCGAGTGCCTCGACCTGAGCGACGCGACCGGCTCGACCGTCGCCGAGATCCCCACCGTGGACTGCGAGGACGAGCACACCGGCGAGGTCTACCACGTCCACACCTTCGAGGACGGCGACTTCCCGGGCGCCAGCGAGATCGCGACCGGCCTCGAGACGGCCTGCGCGGACGCGTTCGAGGGCTACGTCGGCACCGACTACGCCTCCAGCCAGTACATGGTCCAGCTGCTCACCCCGACCCAGGAGACCTGGGACGAGGCCGACGACCGCGAGGGCGTCTGCATCCTGTCGACCTCCGAGGCCACGACCGGCTCCGCCGAGGGCTCCGCGAGCTGACGCTCCCCCGCACACGCACGACGGCGGCGCCGCACCAAAGGGGTGCGGCGCCGCCGTCGTCGTGGGCCCGGCAGGCGCGCAGTGGGGTAGCCGCTGCCCCGCGCGGGCGCCGAGAACGTGCCGTAGGTGTCGAGGACGTGCCTCGCAGGCACGTCCTCGACGAGTCAGGCACGTCCTCGACGAAATGGGCACGCCACCACCAGGCACGTCCTCGACGGGGTGGCCCTGCCAGGCGCTCAGCGAGGTGCTGTGGCCTGCGCCCGATCAGCCGAAGCGGCCGGAGACGTAGTCCGAGGTCTGCTGGTTCGCCGGGTTCTGGAAGATCGTCTCGGTGACGTCGTACTCGATGAGACGGCCGGGCTTGCCGGTGCCCTGGATGTTGAAGAAGCCCGTCTTGTCCGACACGCGCGCTGCCTGCTGCATGTTGTGCGTGACGATGACGATCGTGTAGTTCTCCTTGAGCTCGGCGATGAGGTCCTCGATCGCGAGCGTGGAGATCGGGTCGAGCGCCGAGCAGGGCTCGTCCATCAGCAGGACGTCCGGCTTGACCGCGATGGCGCGGGCGATGCACAGGCGCTGCTGCTGGCCACCGGAGAGCGAGGAGCCCGGTCGGTCGAGGCGGTCCTTGACCTCGTTCCACAGGTTCGCGCCGCGCAGGGAGCGCTCGACCAGCGCCTCGGCGTCGGAGCGGGAGATGCGGCGGTTGTTGAGCTTGACGCCGGCGAGCACGTTGTCCGCGATGGACATCGTGGGGAACGGGTTCGGACGCTGGAACACCATGCCGACCATGCCGCGCACGTCGACCGGGTCGACGCCGGGACCGTACAGGTTCTGGCCGTCGACGTTGACCTCCCCGTCGACGTACGCGCCGGGGATCACCTCGTGCATGCGGTTGAGCGTGCGGAGGAACGTCGACTTGCCGCAGCCGGACGGGCCGATGAGGGCCGTGACCGAGCGGGGCTCGATGGTGACGCTGACGTCCTCGACCGCCTTGAAGGAGCCGTAGAAGATGTTGAGGTCCTTGACCTCGATGCGCTTGGACACGCGGTCAGATCCTTCCGTCGGGGGCCGGGCTCTCGCCGGCCGAGGGGGCGGTGGGGGTGGCGGGCAGCGGGCGTCCGGTCATCACTTCTCGCCCTTCGGTGCGAACCTCGCGGCCACGAACCGGGCGATGAGGTTGAACACGAGGACGATGACGATGAGGACCAGGGCGCCGCCCCACGCCCCCTCGAAGTTGCCGCCCTTGAACTGGTTGTAGACGTAGACGGGCAGGGTCATCATGTAGCCCTGGAACAGGTTGCCGTTGAAGACGTCGGTGGACATCGCGGTGATCATCAGCGGTGCCGACTCACCGATGACGCGCGCGACGGCGATGACCACGCCCGAGATGATCCCGGCGACCGAGGTGCGCAGGACCACCTTGAGGATCGTCAGCCACTTCGGGACGCCGAGCGCGTAGGACGCCTCGCGCAGCTCGTTGGGGACGAGCCTGAGCATCTCCTCGGTGTTACGGACCACGATCGGGGTCATGAGGACGACCAGGGCGATCGCACCCATGGCGCCGGACCGGTACCCGGGGGCGTCGTCGAAGCCGAGCTGCCCCATCACCATGGTCAGCATCGCGACGGCGAAGAGGCCGGCCACGATCGACGGGATGCCCGTCATGATGTCGACGAGGAACGTCACGGCGCGGGCGAACGGTCCCTTGCCGTACTCGACGAGGTAGATCGCGGTGAAGATGCCGAGCGGGACGGCGATCGCGGCCGTGAGTAGCGTGACGAGGAACGTCCCCACGATGGCGTGCCCGAGGCCCACCTCGTTGCCCTCGATCGACGCACCCTGGTGGTTCTCGGTGAGGAAGGCCCACGACATCGCGTCCGCGCCGTTCTGGACCGACGTCCACAGCAGCGAGACGAGCGGGAGAAGGGCGATGAGGAACGCGCCGGTGATGACCGTGGTCGCGACCCGGTCGCCGCCGTAGCGGCGGCCCTCGTAGGCGTAGGCCACGACGGACATCACGACGATGAAGGTGACGACGGAGTAGACGCCGATCGTCAGCAGCGGCAGCGTGAACTGCGACTCCCGCTCCGGGTCGGACCATGTCTCGACCGCGGGTCCGAAGGTGTCCGTCCGCATGCCGAAGAAGATGCCGACCGCGAGCGCGACGGCGGCGATGGCCCACGGCACCCACTTCGGCAGTCGGCGGCCGTGGCTGGCGATCGCGGGACCCCGCGGCGCGGGCGTCGGCTGGTCCCCGACACGCTTGCCGTAGGCGGCGCCGGCGTTGTTCGAGACGCTGCTCATGCGTTGGCTCCCGAGAACTCGGAGTACCGGGCGACGATGGCCCGGGAGATGTAGTTGACGACGAACGTCACGATGAACAGCATGAGTCCGATCGCGATGAGGACGTCCTGACCGGCGACCGGGTCACCGGTCGCGTGCGCCTCGGGGAACTTCAGGGCGATCTGCGAGGCGATCGTCGAGTGCTGCCCGGGCGACATGAGCCAGAAGTTCACGGCCAGTCCCGGCGAGAGCACCATGAGCAACGCCATCGTCTCGCCGAGCGCACGCCCCAGGCCGAGCATCGAGGCCGACACCATGCCGGAGCGCCCGAACGGCAGCACCGTCTGCTTGATCATCTCCCAGCGCGTCGCGCCGAGGGCGAGCGACGCCTCCTCCTGCAGGCGCGGGGTCTGGAGGAAGACCTCGCGGCACAGGGAGGTGATGATCGGCAGGATCATGATGGCGAGGATCAGGCCACCCATGAGGATGTTGCGCGCCGGCGGCGTGAAGTCGAAGAGCTGCGGCGTGATCGGCCACCACTCGACGTTCTCCGCGAGATAGCTGAAGCCGGGGATCCCGCCGTACCACTGCTCGGGGTCCTGCCCCCGGTCGGGGTCGCCGTAGTTCCCGGCGATCCACGCGAGCACCGGGATGAAGGTCTCCGAGACCCAGGTGAAGGCGGGACGCAGCAACGGCTCGAGCAGGCGCATGCCCCACAGGCCGAAGACGACCGAGGGGATGGCGGCGAGCAGGTCGATGACGTAGCCCAGCACCGAGGACATGCGGCGGGGCGCGAAGTGCGAGATGAACAGCGAGATGCAGATCGCGAACGGCACGGCGATGATCAGCGCGATGATCGACGCGAGGAGGGTGCCAAAGATGGTGATGCCCGCGTAGGCCCAGAAGCCGTTGCCCATCGTGAAGGGCGCGGCGGCGGCGACGTCCTCGGACGAGGACGTGAGCGCGGGGATCGCCTGCAGGAGGAGGAAGAGCGCGACGGCGCCGAGGACGGCGACGATGATCGCGCCCGCGCCGACGGACAGACCGTTGAAGACGCGGTCGCCGGTGCGGAGCTTCGCCCCGGGCCGCTTGGCGGGGGACGTGGGTGCGCTCTCTTCGGTGGTGCTGGCAGGTGCTGACACGGGGTGGCTCCAGTCGCCGTGGCGGTGGGGTGGGCCGGCCGACCGGCCGGGTGGACCTGTGGCGCGGCCCTGAGCGTACGGGGGTGTCGCGACGTGCGTCGACGGTCCGGCCCCGGTCGGGGCCGGACCGTCGACAGGGTCAGGCGGTGGGTCAGCCGGCCGTGATCTGCTCGATCACGGAGTTGACCTGGCCACGGAGGTTGTCCGAGATCGGCGCGATGCCGAAGTCAGCAGCGGCGTCCTGGCCCTCGGCGGACGCGATGTAGGCGAGGAATCCCTGGACGTTGGCGGCCTCGGCCTCGTCCTCGTACGTCATGCACGCGGCGTGGTACGAGATGAGGACGATCGGGTACGCGTCGGCGATCGAGCCGTCGCGCGTGAGGTTGATCGTCAGCTGCGTGTCGGTCGCGCCCTCGGCCGGCTCGGAGCCGTCGACGATCGCGGCCGCGGCGTCCGCCGAGTACTCGACGAAGTTGCCGTCACCGAGGCCGATGGCCGCGGCGCCGAGGTCGCCGATCTGCGACGCGTCGGCGTACGTGATCGCACCCTCGGTGCCGGTGACGAGCTGGACGACGCCCGAGGTGCCCTCGGCCGACTGCGTGCCGGTGACCGGCCACACGTCGGACGGCTCGTGCTCCCAGCCCGACTCCGACTCCTGCATCCACTGCTGGAAGTTCTCCGTGGTGCCGGAGTCGTCCGAGCGGTTGACCGGGATGATCGGCAGCGCGGGGAGGTCGGCGTCCGGGTTGTCGGCCGTGATCTCCTCGGCGTCCCAGGAGGTGATGTCGCCGTTGAAGATGCCGGCGACGGTCTCCGGGGTGAGGTTGAGGGTGTCGACGCCCGGGAGGTTGAAGGCGATGGCGATCGGCGAGACGTAGGTGGGCAGCTCGGCGATCGGGCCACCACAACGCTCCTCGGCGGCGGCGAGCTCGTCGTCCTCGAAGTAGGAGTCGGTGCCGATGAAGGACACCTGACCACCGACGAACTGCTCGCGGCCGGTGCCGGAACCCGTCGGGTTGTAGTTCACGGTGACGTCCGACTGCTCGGCGAACGCGTCACGCCACGCCTGCATGGCGTTCTGCTGCGACGAGGCGCCCGAGCCGTTGAGCGTGCCCGAGAGCGACGCGTAGTCGATGCCGAGGTCCTGGGCGCCGGACGCGCCGGCGTCCCCACCCTCGGACCCGGACTCGGAGGGCGACTCGGAGTCGCTCTCGGTGGGAGCCTCGTCGGACTCCGCCTCGGTCTCCTCCTCGGAGGTCTCCTCCTCCGAGGTCCCCTCCTCGGTGGTCTCCGACTCGGCGTCGTCGCCGCCACAGGCGGCAAGGGTCATGGCAACAGCGCCGACGGCGGCCAGGCCGGCCAGGCGGCGGGAACCAGCAAGCTTCACGGTATTTCCATCCTCTACAAGTGGAGTCCGGTTCGGGAAATGCCCGACCAAGAGGGGACGCTAGGCACCGAGGGTGTACGAACATCACGCCGCGGGTGAACAATCGGTGAACTCGGCCAGTCACCTCAGTCACAGAGACAACACAGGCCGCGGTTTGACCGTCTCCAGCCGGACGCTTGACGAACGCATCCGTGGTCGCCGACCGGCCGCATCGCCCCGATGACCTGGCCGGACGTCGTTCTTCGTCACGTTCGCCGTCCCTGGCGGGCGGCCGACGTCCGTCGGACGGCGATTCGTGCGGACGATGACGGACCAGGTGCACGTCCGCGCACGGACGGGGCGGGCGCTCAGCCAGTGGCGTCGACGGGGCCGAGCGCCGCCGTCGGAAAGACCACCCGGGCCGAGCGCCGCCGTCGGAAAGAGCACCGGGGCCGAGCGCCGCCGTCGGCGAACGGGACGGCTACTCGTCCTCGACCGCGCGGACCTTCTCCACCGCGACGACCGCGGGGCCGTGCTTCGCCCGCCGCGCGCAGTGGACGACGAGCATCTCGCCCGTGCGCAGGAACGGGTCCTTCGTGGGCACGGCCTTCCGCAGCCGGTTCGGCGCACGGTCGAGCAGGGTCGCCACGACGGTGGGCAGGACCGGCCGGTGCGTGCAGATCGCCGCCGGCAGGTGCGGCTTGCGCAGGGCGACGTCGACGATGTCCCGCACGGGGCGCCGGCGCTTCTCGTGCGCGGCCTCGGTGAGCTCCTCGCGCACCTCGACCTCCAGCCCGCCCGTCTCGGCGTAGGGGCGCACGGTCGCGTGGCAGCGTTCCCACGGCGAGCTGATGACGTGCTCGACCCCGTAGGCCGACAGCAGGGCCCCCATGCCGACGGCCTGGACCGAGCCACCCTTGGTCAACGGCCGGGTCTCCTCGCCGCCCTTCCACGAGCCTCGCGAACGCGCGCGGGCGTGACGCACCAGCAGCACGGTCCAGGTCTCCAGGCGTGAGTCCTTCCACTGGTCCACCAGTGTCCCGAGCAGGTCGCGGTCCTGGTCGTGCGCGAGCACCTCGGCCGCGTCCTGCGCGTCCATCCACTCGACCTTGTCGATCTCGGAGGCGAGCGCGACGGGCGGCACCTTGCGTACCCGGCTCCACGCGCCGTCGGGTGTGTCCGCCCGGCTCGCCCAGTACCGCACCTCCTTGCGTTTGCCGCTGCGCAGCTTGTACCGGACGACCCCGAGCGGCTGCCCGACGACGACGACCTCGCCGGTCTCCTCGGCGACCTCACGGACGGCGCACTCCTGAAGCGTCTCCTTCGGGTCGAGGTGCCCCTTGGGGAACCCCCACTCCTTGTAGCGCGGTGAGTGGACGAGGAGCACCTGGAGCCGGCGTCCCCGCTCACGCCAGACGACGAGCCCGGCGGCCCGGACGACGGACGAGCCGCTCATCGCGAGTCGGCGACCCGACGTCGGGCCTGGCGGATGTGGTGCTGCTGGACGTCGCGGAGCCGGTTGCCGTCGGCGTCGTGCGCGACCCGGTGCCAGCCGTCGGCGCGGAGGCGCCACGACGACGTGTCGTCCGAGGCCGCGAGGTCGACGATCTCGACGAGCCGCTCGACCAGCGCCGGGTCGACGATGCGGATGAGCGCCTCGACGCGGCGGTCGAGGTTCCTGTGCATGAGGTCGGCGGAACCGATCCACACCTGCGGGTCGCCGTCGTTCGCGAACGCGAAGATCCTCGAGTGCTCGAGGAAGCGGCCGAGGATGGAGCGCACCCGCAGGTTCGCGCCGATGCCCGGCAGCCCGACCTTGATCGCGCAGATGCCGCGCACGACGACGTCGACCGGCACCCCGGCGCTGCTCGCCCGGTACAGGCCGTCGATGAGTCGCTCGTCGACGATCGAGTTGACCTTGATCTTGATCCACGCCGGCCGACCGGCCTCGTGGTTGGCGATCTCCTTCTCGATGCCCTCGAGCAGGCCCGGGCGGATGTCCCGGGGCGCGACGAGGAGGCGGTGGTAGCTGGTCTGCGGCGCGTACCCGGAGAGCTGGTTGAACAGGCGCGTGAGGTCCTGGCCGACGTCGCGGTGGCAGGTGAACAGACCGATGTCCTCGTAGCCGCGCGCCGTCTTCGGGTGGTAGTTGCCGGTGCCGACGTGGCAGTACCGCCGCAGCCCGTCGCTCTCCTGGCGCACGACCATCGACAGCTTGCAGTGCGTCTTGAGTCCGACGATCCCGTAGACGACGTGGACGCCGGACTCCTCCAGCTTGCGGGCCCACTCGATGTTGGCCTGCTCGTCGAAGCGGGCCTTGATCTCGACGATCGCGAGGACCTGCTTGCCCGCCTCCGCCGCCGCGATGAGCGCATCGACGATCGGCGAGTCCCCCGAGGTGCGGTAGAGGGTCTGCTTGATCGCGAGGACCTTCGGGTCCGCGGCCGCCTGCTGGAGGAACTGCTGGACCGAGGTGGAGAACGAGTCGTAGGGGTGGTGCAGCAGGACGTCCCGCTCCCGGATGGCGGCGAAGAAGTCGGTCGGGTTCGCGGACTCGACCTTCGCGAGACCCGCGGCCGTCACCGGCACGTACTTCTTGAACTTCAGGTGCGGGCGGTCGAGGTCGTGGATGACGTTGAGACCGGTGAGGTCCAGCGGGGCCGGCAGCCGGTAGATCTCGTGCTCGCTCACCCCCAGCTCGCGACCGAGCAGCTCGAGGACCCGCTCGGAGATGTGCTCGTCGACCTCGAGGCGGACCGCGGGCCCGAACCGGCGCCGGGACAGCTCCTTCTCGAGGGCCTGCAGCAGGTTCTCGGCGTCGTCCTCCTCGACCTCGAGGTCCTCGTTGCGGGTCACCCGGAACGTGTGGTGCTCGACGACCTCCATCCCCGGGAACAGGGCCTCGAGGTGCTGGGCGATGATCTCCTCGAGCGGCACGTAGGAGGTGCGGCCGCCCGCGTCCTCGGGCACGTCCTCGGGCTTGTAGGGTCGGCCGTCGGCGTCGACCGCGATGAAGCGGGGCAGCAGCTGGGGCACCTTGACGCGCGCGAAGTGCTCCGTGCCGGTGGTCGGGTTACGGACGAGGACCGCGAGGTTGAGCGAGAGCCCCGAGATGTAGGGGAACGGGTGGGCCGGGTCGACGGCCAGCGGCGTGAGGACCGGGAAGATCTGCTTCCGGAAGAACTTGTGCAGCCGCTCCTTCTCGCTGTCCGCGAGGTCCGGCCAGTGGAGGATGTCGATGCCCTCCTCGGCCAGCTTGGGCTGGACGTCGTCGCGGAAGACCTTCGCGTGACGCGCCATGAGGTCCTGCGCGATGAGCGAGATGCGCTCGAGGACCTGCCGGGGGCTGAGGCCCGACGCTCCCGGCACGGCCATGCCCGTGCTCAGGCGACGCTTGATGCCGGCCACGCGGACCATGAAGTACTCGTCGAGGTTCGAGGAGAAGATCCCGAGGAACCAGGCGCGCTCGAGGATCGGCAGGTCCTGGTCCTCCGCCTGCTCGAGGACCCGCTTGTTGAAGGCGAGCCAGCTGAGCTCCCGGTCGGCGAACCGGTCGTCGGGCAGGTCGGGGGCCTCGTCGGCGACCTCTGTGCCCGTGCCGCGGATGACGTAGGTGGGCGGGCCGTCCGGGGACGAGGCCGCGGAGGAGTTCTGCGCGGTGGAGTCCGGGGAGGCGGTGGTGCCCGGGGAAGCAGCGTTCGGGGCGCTGGTGCCCGTGGCCGTGCCGTTCTGCCCGGCGTCGCCCTCGGCAGGGATGGCGTCCGTGATCGGCGCGGAAGCGAGTTCACGCGCAGCACGTGCGTCGGCGTCCTCCTGGTCCTCGTGCAGGTCGGTGGCGTGCTCGTCGGCGCCGCGAGACGCGGAGGAGGTGCTCATGAAGCCATCCAACCACCTGCCGCCGGGCGCGCGCCCGCCTGTTCGAGACTCTGCACAGACGCCCGGCCTTCCTCTGCCGCGCCTTCACCACGCCGCGCGGGGTGGGGCCGGTCAGGCGTACTGGCTGTGGCGCTCGACGACGCCGAAGCCCTGCCGCTCGTACGTGGCCAGCGCGGGCGCGTTGTCGCCCTCGACGTACAGGTCGACCTCCGTCCGGCCGCGCGCCGCCACCTCCGCGAGCCCGCGAGCCGTGAGGGCACGCCCGAGCCCGCGGCCCTGAGCCTCCGGGTCGACGCCGAGCACGTACAGCTCGGCCTGCCCCTCGTCACCGGGCTTCATCCAGATGAACGCCAGCGGGTCGCCGTCGGACCGCGCGACCTGCTCGCCGTCGCCGCCCTGCGCGGCGCTGCTCCCCGTACCGCTGCCCGCCCCGCTCCCGGCGTCGAACGCGAGCAGCAGGAGATCGGGGTCGAACCAGTCCTGGGCCAGCCGCTCGTCGAGGTCGGCGCGCGTCATCCGCCCCTGCTCGGGGTGGCTCGCGAACGCGCGGGCGTTGACGCGCAGCCAGGGCTCGGCGTGCCGCCCGACGTCGAAGGTCTCGATCCGCACGCCGTCCGGCGGCTCCGGAATCGCGCCACCCCCGCCGTTCCCGCCGCTCCCGTCGGACCCGCCGTTCTCGCCGGACCCGACGCTCGCGCCCATCCGCAGCAGCTCGCGCACCCGCGTGAGTCCCTCGGCGGCGGCGAGCGCCCGCGCGCCGGGGAGGTCGCCGTGCGCCCAGAGGGCCACCCGCTCCCCGGACCGCGCCGCGCGCACGAGCTCGCGGCCGTACCCGCGACGCCGAGCCGGCGGGGCGACGACGAGCTCGCCCGAGCCCTCGGCGACCTGCGCGTACGCGAGGAGAGCACCGTCGTCGTCCTCGAGGAGGTGGTGCGTGGCGGACCGGGCGGAGTCCGGCGCGAGGCGCAGGAGCGTCTGCTCGTCCAGGGGGGCCACGCCGTCCGCTGATGTGGCGGTCTCGGCGAGCGCCCGCACGGCGTCGGCCTGGTCGGCGGTGAGCCGGTCCACGGTGCGCATCAGTCGAGCTGCCCGCTGCCGTGGAGGGTCGCCGCGGCCTCGAGCTCCTCGGCGGTGGTGAGCAGTCCGCCCGCGCGGCGGGTGATCTCGAAGGCGAGATCGGTGCCGTCGCCGTCGGACTCCTCGTAGTCGGCGTGCATCGCCGAACCGGTGGCGAGCACGCGCAGGAAGGCCGCGGCGCGGTCGAGCGCGACGGCGAGGTCACCGGCGTAGACGCCGGACAGGACCTTGTCGACCACGCCGACGACGTCGTCGGGGCCGCTCGGTGCTGCGACGCCCGCGACGGCGCCCGCGACCTCGGCGCGGGCCAGCCCCTCGCGGTAGCGGGCGGAGACGGTGGCGGGGTCGCGGCGAACCCACTCGCGCAGGAGGTAGAGGCGCCACAGGGCGCCCGGCAGCGTCGTCGCGGGGCTGTGGGACCACAGCTCGGCGATGGTGTCGAGCCCCTCGGAGTCCACGAGGGTGACCAGGCGCTCGAGCAGGTCGGGGTCCGCGCCCGAGTCGCGGCGGCCGCCCTCCACCAGGGCGTGCGCGGTGGTGTGGGCGAGCTCGGAACGCGTCGCCGGGTCCTCGTCGCCCTCGATCGACTCGGCCACCGCGGGGTCGAGCATCGCGGGTCGACGCGGTCGTCGCTGCTCGGACATGTCGACCTCCCTACCGCTGTGCCCGGCAGGGCGCCGGGCGACATCGGACCATTGTGTCCCACCGGACGCGCTCACGTCAGTCGAGGCAGAACTCGTTGCCCTCGGGGTCGGCCATGACGATGAACCCGATGCTCGTGGGCGCCTCGGGCTCGTGCCGCCGCAGCCGGGTGGCGCCCAGGCCCACGAGGCGCTCGCACTCGGCCTCGAGCGCGGCCATCCGTTCGTCGTCGCGCAGGTCGGACGCCGTGCGGACGTCGAGGTGCACGCGGTTCTTCGCGACCTTGTCCTCGGGGACCTGCTGGAAGAACAGGCGTGGACCGGCGCCGTCGGGGTCCTCCAGCGCGGACGCACTGTTGCGCTGGTCGACGGGCACGCCCCCGGCCTCGAGGAAGTCGTCCCACGCGACGAGGGGATCCGCGCCGGCCGGTAACTGGACGCCGGGCGGCGCGGGGTGGACGTACCCGAGCACGTCCCGCCAGAAGATCGACAGCGCGCGCGGGTCGCGGGCGTCGAAGGTGACCTGGATGGTGCTGCTCATGTCTGCTCCGTCCGTAGGTGCGGGTGCCCAGGATGGCACCGACCACCGACATCGACCGATCCTTGACTTGACGGGGCGACCTACGCTGACGGCGTGCCTCGCAGCGTCTCCGCCAACCTCCAGATGACCACCCGCAGCGGCGCCAGCCGCCTCGCCTTCCTCGTGTCCGCGGCGCGGCAGCCCGGCCTGACGATCGAGGAGACCCTCACCTGCCGGCTCGGCGACACCGAGCTCACCCTCGTCGAGTTCGTGGGCCGCCACGGGACGGTCACGCACATCGTCGACCTGGACGAGAACACCCTGTTCGGCACGCCGCTGACGCTCGACTACTCGGCCCGCGTGACCGGCACCGGCGACCTCGGCGACATGGACGAGCCGGCGGAGCTGCTCGAGTTCTTGCGCCCCTCGCGGTACGCCGAGTCCGACCGGCTCTTCCGGCTCGCCCACGCCGAGTTCGGGGGGCTCGCGGGGCTCGAGCTCATCTCGAGGGTCGGCAACTGGGTGCACGAGTCGCTGGCGTACGTGCGCGACTCCTCGCGGGCCACCGACGGCGCCGTCGAGACGATGCTCGCCCGGCAGGGCGTGTGCCGCGACTACGCGCACCTCGTCGTCGCGCTGCTGCGGGCGATGGACGTGCCGGCGCGCGTGGCCTCCGTCTACGCCCCCGGCCTGTCCCCGATGGACTTCCACGCCGTCGCCGAGGCCTGGCACGAGAACCGGTGGCACGTCGTCGACGCGACCCGGCTCGCTCCCCGCCAGACCCTGCTGCGGGTCTCGACCGGCCGCGACGCCGCCGACAACGCCTTCCTCACCTCGCACGGCTCCGGCATCCGGTTCCAGACGCTGCGGGTGAGCGCCATCGTCGACGGCGACCTGCCCGTCGACGACCACGCCGACCTCGTCCAGATGGCCTGAGGCGGGCATGGGGACGCCGGACTTCATCGTCGAGCTGCGCAGGCACGTCGGGCACAGCCTGCTCTGGTTGACCGGCGCGACGGCCGTGGTCCTGCGCGGGGAGGAGCATCCCGAGGTGCTGCTCGTGCGGCGGGCCGACAACGGGCGCTGGACGCCGGTGACCGGGATCGTCGACCCCGGCGAGGAGGTCGCCGACGCCGCGGTGCGGGAGGTCCTCGAGGAGACCGGCGTGCGGGCACGGGCGCTCAGGCTCGTGCGGGTGAGCACATCCGGCCGGATGACCTACCCGAACGGCGACGTCGCTCAGTACGTCGACCTCGTGTTCCGCTGCGAGTGGGTCTCCGGCGACCCGCACCCCGCCGACGGCGAGAACACCGAGGCCCGCTGGTACCGCCTCGAGGACCTTCCGGAGATGACCGACGAGATGCACGCGCGCATCGACGCCGCGCTGCACCCGGACGAGCCCGCAAGATTCACGGGTGGCGAGGTGCCCGCGGACTCCTGACGCCGGGTCCCTCACGCGCGCCGCTCACCACGGCCCGCCCGACGAGTGATCGCCGGGCGCGGGTGCCGGTGGGCGAGACCCGACGTGGCACCTACCCGATGTCCAGCGCGGCGAGCTGCTCCGTGCTCCCGGTCACCACGAGGCGCAGCGCATTCTCGTCCTCCTCGACCTGCCAGTCCACGAAGGCACAGCACGAGCTCTCGGTCGCGACCAGCTCGCGCAACCGGGTGACGGCGTCATCCGTCCTCGCGTAGTGAACGACGAGCCGGGTATCGGTCCGTTCGACGTCGAGGGCGTGGTCGTCGTCGAACGCCCGCCACCGCTCGACCTGGGCCCGGCCGGCCTCAGGCGTGAGGGCGCAGGCGATCGGCAGCGCGTTCAGAGGGCCGACATGTGTCATCCGGAAAACTCCGTCCGCTCGTGCTCGAGGTCGTCCAGGACCTCGAAAGGAGACTCCACGTCGCCGCGCCAGGCCTCGATACCCTCCCGGGTCGCGAGTACGGCGACGACGAGGGCAGCGACGGAGTCGGCCCACGCCCACCCGAGAAGCGAGTGGAGGACGAGGCCGACGAGGACGGCCCCGGACAGGTAGATGCACAGCAGGAGCTGCCTCGCGTCGGCCTGGACGCTGCGGGACCCGAGCTCGCGTCCGGTGCGGTGCTCGAACCACGCCAGTGCGGGCATGACGACGAGGCTCGCGACGGCGATGCCGATGCCGACCGCGCTGTGCTCCGCCTCGCGGAACCCGGTGAGCGCGAGGACCGCATCGACGGTGACGTAGGCGGCGAGCGCGAAGAACGCGACCGCGATCACGCGCACGGTCGCACCCTCCCACCGTCGGGGGTCCTTGCGCGTGAACTGCCACGCGACGGCCGCGGCGGAGGCGACCTCGATCACCGAGTCCAGGCCGAACCCGATCAGCGCCGCCGAGGACGCGTCGATGCCGACGGAGACGGCGACGATCGCCTCGACGACGTTCCAGGAGATCGTGACGAGGACGACGAGCCGCACCCGGCGGTGCAGCCGGGCGCGCCGGTCCTCGGTCGGAGGCGATGTCACTCGGCGGCCCCGGCCCGGTCGGATCCGACGGGGGCGGCGCAGCCGCTGCGCGAACAGCCGGGGACGGCGCACGCCGGGTCCACGCAGGGCGCGGCGTCGTCGACCGCGAGCGTCACGTCGACAAGCGCGGACAGCGCAGCGGTCAGGTGCGGGTCGGCGATCGCGTACCGGGTCCGGCGCCCCTCGGGTTCGGCGACCACGATCCCGCAGCCGCGCAGGCAGGCGAGGTGGTTGGAGACGTTGGTGCGGGTCAGGTTGAGCTCGCGTGCGAGCTGGGCCGGGTATCCCGGTGCCTGCAGGAGCGAGAGCAGGATGCGGGAACGGGTCGGGTCCGCCATCGCCCGGCCGAGCCGGTTCATCACGTCCACGCGCGAGGCTATGGTCAGCATACGCTGACCATACAGCATCTACTGACCTATTGGAACGGGTGGCCGACCGTGCTGGTCCCACCGGGTGAACGGCCGTGCTGTGCCAACCGCGTGGTCGGGCCGGTTGATCGGGCCGGGAGAATGAAGCGATGCGAGTGACCGAGCAGTGGATGGAGCGCCACCAGGTGCCCCTCTACCTCGGAGCGATCGTCGTCGGGGCCGGGATCGGCCTTCTTGTGCCGGCGGTCGCGCGTCCGGCCGAGTTCGCGATCGAGCCGGTGCTCGGCCTGTTGCTCTACGCGACGTTCCTCGGCGTCCCTTTCGGGAGGATGGGCCGCGCCATCCGCGACGCGCGATTCCTCGCCACCGTGCTCGCCGTCAACTTCGTCCTGGTACCCGGCATCGTGTTCGCGCTCTCGCGCGTCGTCGCCCACGACCGCGTGCTCCTCGTCGGCGTGCTGTTCGTTCTCCTCACGCCCTGCGTGGACTACGTCATCGTGTTCACGGCCCTCGCCGGAGGCGCGAGGGACCGGCTCCTCGCAGCCGCGCCGTTGCTCATGCTCGCGCAGATGCTGCTGCTGCCGCTCTACCTGTGGATGTTCGCCGGTCCCGAAGTCGTCGAGGCCGTCGACCTCGGCCCGTTCGCCCGGGCGTTCCTGCTCTTCATCGCCGCACCATTGGTGACTGCCGGGCTCACGCAGGTCGCAGCCGCGCACACGCGCTGGGGTGCGGCGCTGCACGAGGTCGCACTGGGCGCGATGGTCCCCCTGCTCATGCTCACGCTCGCCGTCGTCGTCGCCTCGCAGATCGGCGGGGTCGGACGGCAGATCGGCTCGCTGCTGCTCGCCGTCCCCGTCTACGTCCTGTTCGCAGCGGCCATGGTCGCCCTTGGCGCGGTCGCGGGACAGATCGCGGGCCTCGACGTGCCGGGCAGGCGGGCGATCGTGTTCAGCGGAGTCACCCGGAACTCACTCGTCGTGCTGCCGCTCGCGCTCGCCCTGCCGGCCGGCTTCGAGCTCGCACCCCTCGTCGTCGTCACCCAGACGCTCGTCGAGCTCGTCGTCATGGTGGTCCTCACGGCGCTGGTCTCCCGGCTCGTCCCGTATCGGAGCGCCCGGCCGACCGGCGCGCCACGAGCCGGACATCATCCGCGCGAGTGATTCACGGCTGGGGCCGCACCCGACGTACCCTGACGACCCGCAGGGAACGCCCGTTCACGGGCGCCGCGCGGGCCTCTAGCTCAAGGGTAGAGCTCCGGACTTTTAATCCGTTGGTTGTGGGTTCGAATCCCACGGGGCCCACCGCGCAGGCACGTCGTCGCCCGTGTCGTCTGTTCCGGGCGCGCTTGCCGGCGCGAGCGGGTGGCGTCTGACCCGTTCCCGGCCGCTCTAGGGTCAGACGCCACCCTCTCGGCGGTCAGCCCAGCAGCGAGGCCACCCTCTCGCCGGTCAGCCCAGCAGTGAGGCCACCCGCTCGCCGGTCAGCGCGGGAGCCTTGTCACCCGCGCGCCGCTCAGCGCTGGAGCGTGATCGAGGCGGGGACCGGGCCGGAACGCACGCCGGTCTCCAGAGCGTCGACGGCCGCGAGCTCGTCGCTCGTCAGCTCGAAGCCGAACACGTCGAAGTTCTCGGCGATCCGCTCGGGGCGGACCGACTTGGGGATGACCTGCACGCCCTTCTGGATGTGCCAGCGGAGCATCACCTGGGCCGGGGTCCTGCCGTGGGCCGCGGCGATCTCGGCAATCGTCGGGTCGTGCAGCGGGCTGCCCGATCCGCCCTCGTAGTCCACGACACCGCCGATGGGCGACCACGCCTGCGGCGCCACGCCGTGCTCGCGGCCGAGGGCGACCAGCTCGCGCTGCTGGAAGTAGGGGTGCAGCTCGATCTGGTTGACGGCGGGCACGACGTCGGTCCGGTCGAGGAGCGTCGTGAGGTCGTCGACCATGAAGTTGCTGACGCCGATCGCGCGCACGGCGCCGTCGGCGTAGATCTTCTCGAGCGCCTTGTAGGCCTGGATCGTGCGCTCGAACTCGGTCGTGAGCGGCTGGTGGAGCAGCACGAGGTCGATCGTGTCGACGCCGAGGTAGCCCCGGGCACGCTCGACGGCGGCGATGGTCTCGTCGTAGCCGTAGTCGGTGATCCAGACCTTCGTCTCGACGAAGAGCTCCTCGCGTGGGCTCCCCGAAGCGGCGATCGCCTCGCCGACGCCGCGCTCGTTGCCGTACGCGGCGGCGGTGTCGACGTGCCGGTAGCCGACGCGCAGGGCCTCGGCGACCGCGGTCGTCGTCTCCTCGGGCGGGGCCTGGAAGACGCCGAACCCCACCGCGGGGATGACGACGCCGTTGTTGAGGGTGAGGTCTGCGTGGGTCATGGTGTCGACGCTACGGAGGGTCTCCGCGAGGAGGGAGGCACTGTCGTTACCGGTGTCGCCAGGCGCTTCCGCGCCGCGCCGCTGTCCCCCAGGCTGGCTCACGGCTGCCTGGAGCAGCCGGGAGCCGATCACCCCGACCGGCCAGGCCGAAGGAGGAACCACATGGAGCACCGACTGCTGGGACGTACCGGGGTACGGGTCTCGCCGCTGTGTCTCGGAGCCATGATGCTCGGCCCATGGGGCAACGACGACCGAGCCGACGCCACGCGCATCATCCACCGTGCGATCGACGCCGGGATCAACTTCATCGACACCGCCGACATCTACTCGGGCGGCGTCTCGGAGGAGATCGTGGGCCAGGCCGTGGCCGCGCGTCGCGACGAGGTCTTCCTCGCGACGAAGCTCTTCATCCCGATGAGCGAGGCGCCGAACGAGCGCGGCGGGTCCCGGCTGTGGATTATGCGTGCCGTCGAGGACTCGCTGCGCCGGCTGGGCACCGACCACATCGATCTCTACCAGGTGCACCGCCCCGATCCGGACACCGACGTCGAGGAGACGCTCGGCGCGCTCACGGATCTCGTGCGCCAGGGCAAGGTCCGCTACATCGGCTCCTCGTTCTACTCCGGCTCGCAGATCGTCGAGGCCCAGTGGGCCTCGCGCGAGCGCGGCCTGGAGCGCTTCGTCACCGAGCAGCCCCCGTACTCCTTGCTCGTGCGCGGCATCGAGGAGGACGTGCTGCCCACCGCTCGGCGGCACGGCATGGGCACTCTCTCCTACAGCCCGCTGGCCGGCGGCTGGCTCTCCGGGCGCCGACGCAAGGGCGAGGCGCCCTCACCGGCCTCGACGGCGCGGCCCAGCGCGCGCTTCGACATGTCCTCCCCCGCGAACCGGCGCAAGCTCGACGTCGTCGAGGACCTCGCTCTGCTCGCGCAGGACGCCGGCCTGTCCCTCATCGAGATGGCGATCGCGTTCGTCCTCGACCACCCCGGCATCACGAGCGCCATCGTCGGTCCCCGCACGATGGAACAGCTCGAGTCCTACCTGCCGGCGGCCGAGATCTCGCTGCCTGCCGACGTGCTCGACCGCATCGACGAGATCGTCGCGCCCGGCGTGACGCTCAACCCGGACGACAACAGCTACGGCGCCCACGAGCTCCAGCCCGCCCAACGCCGTCGGGCATGACGACCTCTGCCACCGGCCCTCGGCGGTGCCGACGGGCCGGCCGGGCGTCGCTAGAGCGACCCGGCCGACCCGTCCGACGCCGTCGACGACGGCTGGAGCTCGTCGCTCGCGGCCCATGACGCGAGCAGCATCAGCGCGTCGGCCGAGGGGCTGCCGGCCGGGGCCGTGTAGACGTTGAGCCGGAACCCTGGATCGCTGGGCAGCTCCATCGCCTCGTAGTCGAGGTCGAGATCGCCGACGACGGGGTGGTGCAGACGCTTGCTGCCGTGCCGGTGGTAGATGACGTCCTGGGACGCCCACCGCTCCCGGAACAGCTCGCTGCTCGTGGAGAGCTCCCCGATGAGCTGGATGAGGTCGGGGTCGTGCGGCGTGCGGCCGGCCTCCATCCGCAGCATCGCCGCGGAGTCGCTGACGACCCGGTCGTGGTCGCGGAAGAACTCCCGCGCCCTCGGGTCCAGAAACGCGGCGCGTGCGGTGTTCAGCGGTCCCCGGCTGCCCTCGAGCAGCGGCGCATAGAGGGCCCGTCCCATGCGATTCATCGCGAGGACGTCGAAGCGGCCGTTCCGTACCCACGCGGGGGACTCGATCGCGTCGAGCACCTGCTGCACGGCCGGCCGGAGGGCGCCGGCCGGTTTCTTCCGTCGCGGACGGCCCGGTCCCGCGGCACGGGCGAGGTCGAAGAGGTGCTCACGCTCGGCGTCGTCGAGCTCCAGCGTCCGGGCCAGCGACTCGAGGACGCTCTCCGACGCCCCGGCCAGGTTGCCCCGTTCGAGCCGCACGTAGTAGTCCACCGAGATCCCGGCGAGCATGGCCACCTCCTCGCGGCGAAGGCCGGCGACCCGACGGTTCCCGCCGTACGCGGGCAGGCCCGCCTGGTCCGGTGTGATCCGCGCCCTGCGCGAGCTGAGGAACTCACGCACCTCGCGACGAGTGTCTCCCATGGATCGACCGTACGCCGGGCACCCAGCGACAGGGAGGTACGGCCAGGGCCCGTTTGCTCGCACGGCTCGTGGCCGGTGGGTCGACGACGCGCAAGTGCATCCCGTCTCAGCACGTGGGCACGTCGCCCCACTCGATGAATGTTCAACCTCGTGTGCGTACGGTGACGAGCAGTACGTCCCCCTTCTCCCCCTCGGATCAACGGAGCTCCCCTTGCGCAGCAGCAGTCGTGCCACACCGGTCAAGATCGCGGGCGGTCTCGCCCTGCTCGTCGGACTCGCTGCCTGCGGGACGAGCGACGCCTCCGACGAGAGCGGCTCGGGCGGCGCCGCCGGTGACCCCCAGGCCGGCGGGACCTTCACGTTCGCCGCCTCGCAGTCCCCCGGCTGCCTCGACCCGCAGCAGCTCGCGCAGGGGATCACCATGACGGTCGGCCGGCAGATCACCGACTCGCTCACCGTGCAGGACCCCGAGACCGGGGATATCGAGCCCTGGCTCGCGAGCGACTGGGAGGTCGCCGACGACGGCGCCACCTTCTCCTTCACGCTCGTCGAGGGCGCGACCTTCTCCGACGGCGAACCCGTCGACGCCGAGGCGGTGGCCGCGAACTACCAGAACGTCGTCGACCTCGGTGCGCGCTCGCTGCTCGGTTCCACCTACCTCGACGGGCTGCAGGACATCGAGGTCATCGACCCGCAGACGATCGAGTTCTCGTTCGACGAGCCCAACGCCCAGTTCCTACAGGCGACGGCGACGATCACGCTCGGGCTCCTCTCCCCCGCCACCCTCGAGCTGACGCCGGAGGAGCGCTGCGCCGGCGACCTCGTCGGGTCCGGTCCGTTCGTGCTCGACGACTACTCCCAGGACGAGTCGATCACCCTCGGCCGGCGCGACGGCTACGACTGGCCGAGCTCGCTCGCCGGGCACGAGGGCGAGGCCTACCTCGACGAGGTCGTCTTCCAGATCATCACCGAGCCCTCGGTGCGCACGGGCGCCCTGCAGTCCGGTCAGGTCCAGGGCATCCAGGACGTCCAGCCGGTGGACCAGGACCTCTTCGACACCGACGGGTTCGCGCTGCTCACGCAGGCCAACCCCGGCGTCGTCACCAGCTTCGTGCCGAACGTGCAGCGGCCCGCGATGTCCGACCCGGACGTCCGCGACGCCCTCCAGCTCGCGATCAACCGCCAGGAGATCGTTGACACCCTCTACAACGATCGGTACTCGCCGGCCACGTCCGTGCTCGCCTCGACGACGCCGGGCTACACCGACCTGTCGGACCGGCTCGCCTTCGATCAGGAGGCCGCGATCGAGCTCCTCGAGGGCGCGGGCTGGGAGGAGGGGCCGGACGGCGTGCGCGTCCAGGACGGCGAGCCGCTCACGCTCACCCTCATCGGCGGTGGCGCGGAGGCGACCCTCGTCCAGCAGCAGCTCGCCGCCGTCGGGATCGACCTGCAGATCCGCGAGCTGGACGCCGCCCAGTACGTCGAGGTCCAGGGCAGCGGCGACTACGACCTGGCCGGCTACAACCTCACCCGCGCCGACCCGGACGTCCTCAAGGCGATCTTCTCCACCGAGTACACGAACGTGCCGCGTCTGGAGGCGAACCCGCTCGACGACGTGCTCGCCGAGATGTCGGTGACCCTGGAGACCGAGGACCGGCACGCGTCGGCGGCACAGGCCCAGGAGACGATCGTCGACGAGGCCTACGACATCCCCCTCGTGGAGCAGTTCCAGGTGTTCGCGTTCAGCTCCGACGTCCAGGACATCACCCTCGAGGCCTCGACGCGCCTCGACCTCTACGACACATGGCTGGAGCAGTGACGACGATGTTGAGTCAGCAGGAGATCTCGGACCGCCTCGAGATCACGGACACGATCACCCGGTACTCCTACGGTCTGGACCAGAGGATCTGGTCCGAGTGGGACCGCGCCTTCACCCCGGACGCCGTCCTCGACTTCAGCGCGGTCGGCATGTCGGAGCACAGCCCCGCCGAGCTGCGGGCGATCTTCACCGAGGGCGACAAGGTGCGGATCCCCGTGGGGCAGCACCTCCTCCACAACACGCTCGTGGAGGTCGACGGCGACCGGGCCACCGCTCGTTCGGAGTTCACGATGACCACGCACGCCCGCACCGGGACCGCGGGGCGCGCCCGCCGCGTCCAGGGTGGCGGGGTCTACGAGGACGAGCTGGCCCGCACCGAGCAGGGATGGCGCATCACCCGGCGCACGGCGCACTCGAAGTGGACCGACATCGTCGAGGTGGACTGGGCCGGGGCCGCAGCGCTGCCCGACTGATGGGCTCCTACCTGCTGCGCCGCCTCGGTCAGGCGGTCCTCGTCCTGTGGGCGGCGTTCACGGTCAGCTTCGTCATCCTCTACATGCTGCCGGGCGACCCGGTGGCGATCATGCTCAACCCCGGCGGGCAGGCCACCTACGTCGACCCGGCCGAGGAGGCCGCCCTGCGCGCCGAGCTCGGTTTCGACCGGTCGGTGCCCGAGCAGTACGTCACCCGGCTCCTCGCGGCCCTGCAGGGCGACTTCGGCACGTCGATCCGCACCGGCGACCCCGTGACGAGCTCCCTGGGCGCCGCCCTGCCCGAGACGCTCAAGCTCGCCGGGCTGAGCCTGCTCATCGCCGTCGTCCTGGGACTCGGGCTCGCGCTGGCGGCCACGTTCATGCGTCGGCGCTGGCTGCGCGAGGCCCTCCTGTCGCTGCCGCCGCTGGCGATCTCGCTGCCCCAGTTCTGGGTGGGGCTCATCCTGCTGCAGCTCTTCTCCTTCCGGCTGCCGTGGTTCCCCTCCTTCGGCAACGAGGGGTTCACCTCGCTGGTGCTGCCGGCGATCACCCTCGCGCTGCCCACCGGGGCGGTCGTCGCCCAGGTCCTCGCGAGCTCGCTGTCCGCCACCTGGAACCAGCCCTACGTCGAGGTGGCGCGCGCCAAGGGCGTGAGCCGGCTCCGCGTCCACGTGCGTCATGTGCTGCGCAACGCGGCGATCCCGTCGCTGACGATCCTCGGGCTCATCGTGGGGAACTCGCTGGCCGGTGCCGTCGTCGTCGAGGAGGTCTTCTCGCGCGCCGGGGTGGGCCGGCTCCTCCAGCAGGCGGTCTCGGAGCAGGACATCCCGATGGTCCAGGGGCTCGTGCTCGTCACGGCGGTGGCCTTCGTGGTCGTCAACCTCCTCATCGATCTCGTCTACCCCGTGCTGGACCCGCGGATCACGACCGGACGGAGGGTCCGATGAGCGACATCGTCACCGCCGCGGCGCTCGAGGAGCAGGGCGACGGGCCAGGACGCCCCGACGGCGGCCCGACAGCCGCGTACCCGACCGCGGCCGGCCCCGCAGGGACCTCCGCAGGGGGCCGACGTCCGGGCGACGCCGTCCGCTCCCCCGCCCGGCGGGCGTTCCTCCGCCCCGGATTCATCCTCTCGGTGGCGATCATCGCGCTCGTGGTGGCCTGGGCCCTGGCGCCCGGCCTGTTCACCAGCGCCGACCCGCTCACCGGCGTCCCCGCCGACCAGTTCACCGCCCCCGGGGGCGCCCACTGGTTCGGCACCGACCAGACCGGCCGCGACCTGTACGCCCGCATGGTGCACGGCGCCGGGCTGTCCCTGCAGGCCACGGTGATCGCGGTGGGGATCGCGCTCGTCGTCGGGACGACGATCGGCATGGTCTCCGGCTTCGTCGGCGGCGTCGTCGACGACGTGCTCATGCGGGTGGTCGACGTGCTGCTCGCCATCCCCGGCCTGCTGCTGTCCCTCATGATCGTCACCGCGCTCGGGTTCGGGACCACGAAGATCGCGATCGCCGTCGGCGTCGCGGGCATCGCCTCGTTCGCCCGCGTCGCCCGCGCGGAGGTGCTGCGCGTGCGCACCGCGCCGTACGTGGAGGCGGCGTTCGCCTCGGGCGTGCGGTGGCCGGGAGTGCTCGGCCGGCACGTGCTGCCCAACAGCGCGGGCCCGCTGGTCTCGCTCGCCACCCTGGAGTTCGGCACCGCGATCCTCGCCGTCTCCGCACTCAGCTTCCTCGGCTACGGCGAGGCGCCGCCCACGCCCGAGTGGGGCGTCCTCATCTCCGAGGGGCGCGACTACATCGCGTCCGCCTGGTGGCTCACCACGCTGCCGGGCCTGGTGATCGTCGCGGTGGTCCTCGCCTTCAACCGGATCAGCCGCGCACTGACCGACTGGACCGGAGGGAACTCATGACCGCGGTGCTGACGATCGAGGGGCTCCGTGCGGGCTACCGGACCCGGACCGGGTTCAGCGAGGCCGTGCACGGGCTCGACCTGCACCTGGACGCCGGCGAGGTGCTCGCCGTGGTCGGTGAGTCTGGGTCGGGCAAGAGCACCCTGGCCCACGCCGTCATCGACCTGCTGCCCCGCAACGGCGCGGTCACCGACGGTCGGATCCTGCTCGGCGACCGTGACCTCACCACGGTCTCCGGACGCGCGATGGACAAGGTCCGCGGCGCGCAGATCGGGTTCGTCCCCCAGGACCCCGGCGTGTCGCTCAACCCGGTCCACCGGGTCGGCAAGCAGGTCGCCGAGGTGCTCACCGTGCACGGGATCGCCCGCGGGGAGCAGGCGGCGGCCCGCGCCCTCGAGATCCTCTCCTCGGTCGGCATCCCCGACCCCGAGCAGCGCGCCCGCCAGTACCCGCACGAGCTCTCCGGCGGCCTGCGCCAGCGGGTGCTCATCGGCATGGCACTCGCCGCACGTCCGGCGCTGGTGATTGCGGACGAGCCGACGTCCGCGCTCGACGTCACGGTGCAGCGCACCGTGCTCGACCACTTCGACTCCGTCATCACCGAGTCCGGGGCGTCCGTCCTGTTCATCACGCACGACCTGGCCGTGGCCGCGGACCGCGCCGACCGGATCGTCGTCATGCAGGCCGGGCGGATCGTCGAGACCGGCCCCGCCCGCGAGATCCTCACCGACCCGCAGCACGAATACACGCGGATGCTGCTCGCCGCCGCGCCGTCCCTGGCCGGCGAACGCATGATCGGCGAGCGCCGCCCGACGCCGGTGGAGACCGTGCGCGGGAGCGTCGCCGGCGCGGGAGCGGCCGCGCAGGAGAGCGCGGCGCGCGAGACGGCGCTGGAGGTGACGGACCTCGTCAAGGACTTCCCGAGGCCGGGCCGGCAGGAGCCGCTGCGCGCCGTCGACCACGTATCCTTCTCGGTACCCGCCGGGACGACGTTCGCGCTGGTGGGCGAGTCCGGCTCGGGGAAGTCGACGACGGCGCGCATGGCAACGCTGCTCGAGCGCCCCACGTCCGGTGGGGTGCGGATCGCCGGCCGGGACGTCACCGGGCTCCGCGGTTCGGCCCTGCGGGAGCTGCGGTCGAGCGTGCAGATCGTCTACCAGAACCCCTACGCGTCGCTCGACCCGCGCTTCAGCGTGGAGCGCATCATCGCCGAGCCGCTGCGTGCGTTCGGGGTCGGGTCGGCGAAGGACCGACGCGCGCGCGTCGCCGAGCTCCTCGAGCAGGTCGCCCTGCCCGCCTCGACGGTGTCCCGACGGCCGGCCGAGCTGTCCGGCGGCCAGCGCCAGCGGGTGGCGATCGCGCGTGCCCTCGCCCTGCGGCCCGACCTCGTCGTGCTCGACGAGCCGGTCTCCGCCCTCGACGTGTCGGTCCAGCGCCAGATCCTCGAGCTGCTCGTGGGCCTGCAGGAGGAGCTGGGCCTCAGCTACCTGTTCATCTCCCACGACCTGGCCGTGGTCCGGCAGGTGTCGGACACCGTCGGGGTCATGTCGGAGGGGCGGATCGTCGAGACCGCAGCGGCCGAGCAGCTGTTCGAGGACCCGCAGCACGAGCACACCCGGCAGCTGCTCGACGCGATCCCCGGCAAGGGCGCCCGCGCCCGCCGCTGAGCCCACGCCCGCCGCCCGCCCCGCTCTGGCAGTCTCGGCCCATGCGACGGCGCACCTCGATCGGCCTGCTCGCCGTCGGCCATGCCTGCGTCGACGTGTACCAGGGCGCGGTCGCCGCGCTGGTGCCGTTCTTCGTCCTCGAGCGCGACTACACCTACGCCGCCGCGTCCGGGATCGTTCTGGCCGCCTCGCTGCTCTCCTCGATCGTCCAGCCGCTGTTCGGCGCACTCACGGACCGGTGGGCCCTGCCGTGGCTCCTGCCGGCGAGCACGGTGCTCGGCGGGCTCGGGGTCGCGCTCTCCGGGCTATGGGGCAGCTACGCACTCACCCTCGTCCTCGTCGCGGTCTCGGGCATCGGCGTCGCGGCCTACCACCCCGAGGCGGCACGCCTCGCCCGCACCGCGAGCGCCGGCAGCCACACCGCGATGGCCTGGTTCTCCACCGGCGGCAACGCCGGGTTCGCGATCGCGCCGGTCCTCGTCGGGCTCAGCGTCGGCGTCGGCGGTCTCGGCCTCACCCCCGCGCTCGTCCTGCCGGCCCTGGCCGGCGCGGTCCTCACCCTGCCCGTCGTGCGGGCGGTCACCCGCTCCGCCGTGGGCAGCAGCGAGGCCGCTGTCCCGCCCGCGCCCGACGACGTCGCCTCCTTCGTGCGGATGAGCCTCGCCGTCGGGCTGAGATCGATCGCGTTCGTCGGCCTCGGTGCGTTCGTCTCCCTCTACGCGTCCGAGCGCACCGGCGGCGGCGCGGCCGCGGGGATGGCGGCGCTGTTCGTCCTCTATCTCGGCGGCATGGTCGGCTCGATGCTCGGCGGCGCGCTCGCGCAGCGGTTCGGCCGGGTGCGGGTGGCGCGCTGGTCCTACCTGGTGAGCGCCGTCGCCGTGGCCGGGGTGGTCTGGGTCCCGGGCCCCGCGATGTACGCCGCCGTCGCGCTCGCCTCGATCGGCCTGTACACGCCGTTCTCGCTGCAGATCACGCTGGGCCAGGACTACCTGCCCTCGCGGATGGGCACCGCGAGCGGCGTGACGCTCGGGCTCGCGGTGAGCGTCGGTGGCCTCGCCAGCCCGGCGATCGGCGCGCTCGCGGACCGCACCTCGCTGCAGGTGGCGCTCGCCCCGCTCGCCGCGATGCCCCTGCTCGCCTGGGCGCTGTTCTGCACGCTGCGCGAGCCGACGCCGGCCCGTCGTCCCCGGGCGGACGGGGACGACGGGCCGGACGGTCATGACGGCCAGGCCGATCAGGGCCAGGCGTAGGCCGGCCGCGGTCAGGCCGCGGCCGCTCGGGACCAGGCGCAGGCAGGCCGGGGTCAGGCGTGGGCCGCCCGGGGTCAGGCCGAGGCCGGCCGACCCCCGAGGTAGAGCTCGCTGAGCTTCGGGTCGGCGAGCAGCTCGCGCGCCGGCCCGGTGGCGAACACGGTGCCCAGGTCGAGGACGCACCCGACGTCGGCCATGTCGAGCGCACGCCGCGCGTTCTGCTCGACCAGGAGCACGGCCACCCCGGCGTCGCGCATGCGGGCGACCTGCTCGAACACGACCGTCGTGCGCTTGGGGTCGAGCCCCATCGACGGCTCGTCGAGGAGGACCACGTCCGGCTGGACCATGAGCGCCCGCGCGAACTCGACCTGCTTCTGCTGCCCACCGGACAGCAGCCCGGCGGCGTCGCGCCACTTCTCGGCGACGACGGGGAACACCTCGCGCACGAACTCGGCCCGCTCCTTGAGCGAGGACTGGTCGGCCACGGTGTAGCCGCCGAGCATGACGTTCTCCTCCACGGTCATCTCGGGGAACACGCTGTGCCCCTGGAGCACGTGGGACAGGCCCGAGCGCAGGAGCGCCTGCGGCCCCTGGCCGGTGACGTCCGCGCCGTTGAGCGTGATCCTCCCGGAACGCGGCTTGAGCAGGCCGCTGGCCACCTTGAGGACCGTCGACTTGCCGGCCCCGTTGGGGCCGACGAGGCAGACGACGGTGCCCTTGTGGACCTTGACGGAGAGCCCGCGCAGGACGAGCGCGGCCTTGCCGTACCCGGCCTCGATGTGGTCGAGCTCGAGGATGACTTCCGGTTCAGACGCCAAGGTAGGCCTCCAGCACTCGAGGGTCGGACTTGACGACGTCCGGGGTGCCCGTGGCGATCGGGGCACCGCGGTCGAAGACGACGATGTGGTCGCAGAGGCTCATGATGAGCTCCATGTTGTGCTCGACGATGAGGAAGGTCGTGCCCTCCTCGTTGAGCTCCCGCACGAGCACGGCGATGCGCTCGATGAGGGACGGGTTCACGCCGCCGGCCGGCTCGTCGAGCATGACGAACGGCGGGTCGGACATGAGGGTCGACCCGAGCTCGAGCAGCTTCTGCTGCCCGTAGGACAGGTCCCGGGCCTCGGAGCTCTCGAGGTGGTCGATCCCCACCCGCGCGAGCATCCGGCGCGCCCGCTCGACCGTCTCCGGTGAGCGGCTCCCGGCGAGGTACTCCCCCAGCGTGCGGGGCTGGACCGCGACGAGCATGTTCTCCAGCACGGTCATCCGCGGGAAGGTCCGGCACAGCTGGAAGCTGCGGCCGAGCCCCGCGCGGGCGATCCTGTGCGGCGCCCACCGGGTGATGTCCCGGCCCTTGAGCCGGACGGTGCCGGAGTCGGGCGGGATCATCCCGGTCACGCAGTTGAAGAAGGTGGTCTTCCCGGACCCGTTGGGCCCGATGAGTCCGTTGATCTTCCCCTCGAGGAACCGCACCGACGCCTGCTGGACGGCGTGCACGCCGCCGAAGGACTTCGTCAGCGACTCCGTCTCGAGGACCGCCGTCCCCAGCGTGGTCTCGGTCCTGGTCTCCGCCTCAGCCACGGCCATCGCCGCCTCCCTGGTTGGTCTCCGCGTCGGTGGGTGGGTGCTCGTCGGCCGCCACGATCCGCCCGTCCGGGCCCACGTGGTCCGGTCCGGCCTCGGGCGCGGCCGACGACGTCGCACCCTCCTGCTGCTGGGCGCGCAGCTCCTCGGCACTCATCTCCCGGATCGAGGTGGCCCCCGCCCCGCGGAAGCGCCGGTAGAGCGACTGCACACCGGTGAGCACGCCGTCGGGCAGGAACAGCACGACCACCCCGAGGAGCACGCCGGTGGCGATGAGGTGGAACTGGGTCTGCCCGTAGTTGAGGGCGAAGTACTCCAGCGCGACGCCGAGCACGACGGCGCCGACGAGCGGCCCGAAGAGGAACCGGCTGCCGCCGAGCAGCGCCATGAGGACGATCTGGGAGCTGAGGACCACGTCGAACTGGAAGATCGGGTCGAGGTCGCCGAACCAGAGTCCGTACATCCCGCCGGCGACGGCGACCACGAAGGCCGAGACGCCGAACGCGACGAGCTTGAGCGTCCCGGTGGGGACGCCGAGCGACTCCGCCTTGTCCTCGTCCTCGCGCACGGCCTTGAGCGCCGCGCCGAACCGGGACAGGTCGATGACCGCCCAGACGACGAGGGCGAGCGCGAGCAGGCCGAGGAAGAGGAAGTAGAAGGTCTGGTGGTGCTCGGGCCGCAGCATGTCCGGGAACGGCCGCGGCACGACGAGCCCCTCGGATCCGCCGGTGAACGACTTCCAGCTCTGGAACACGAGCTGGAGGACGAGCACGAGCGCGAGCGTGACGATGACGAAGGAGGCTCCCCGCACCCGCAGGGCGGCGAACCCGATCGGCAGCGCGATGGCGAGGGCGATGAGGGCCGCGACGCCGAGCGCCACGAAGGGCGGCATCCCGCCGTCGACGACGAGCAGCGCGGTGCCGTAGGCACCGAGCCCGAAGAAGGCGACGTGACCGAGCGAGATGTAGCCGGTGAAGCCGCCCATGATGTTCCAGCCGGTGGCGACGACGGCGTAGTTGAGCACGATGACGCCGGCGCTCATCATG
>JBQDDG010000030.1:0-42891 GCA_052093225.1 Actinomycetaceae bacterium | reverse complement strand
CTAGCTCAATGGTAGAGCAACTGACTCTTAATCAGTGGGTTCCGGGTTCGAGTCCCGGGCGGTGTACGTCGAGCGAGGCGCTCCATCCGGTCCAGGGTGGGGCGCCTCTGCTGCGTTCGGGCCGGGGGACGGGACGACCGTCGCGAGGGCTGTCGGGGCGTGCCGCGGCCGGCGAGCCGCCCGAGGGTCCGCAGACGCTCCCGATGCGGTCCGTCCCGAGCGCGAGTACGGTCGAAGTGCGGGAGAGGCAAGGTCGGGAAGACGCACCGACGGTGGGTCCCCGGGTCCTCCCGCCGGCACGAGGAGGCCAAGTCATGAACCACCACGGCAAGCACGTCGACGACCGGCACCACGACCGGCACACCCCGGTCGACGGTGCCGAGGCCGAGGCCGAGGCCGTCCGTCGACCCAGCGAGTACCAGCGCGGCACGCCGCGCCCGGACAACCCCCAGGCGGAGCACGAGGACCGTCCGACGTACACGCACGATGGCGGCCAGGTCGGGGGCGGCATCGGCGCGACCCACGACGGCGGCGTCCTCGGCGGCGCCGGTCGCGAGGGGGACCTCGACGGGTCGACACCGCCGAACGCCCATGAACCGGGCGCCGGCGTCGACTACGGCACCCGCCACGGGTACCACGCCACCGATGCGGACGCCGAGGAGCGCGACTCCGCGGACGACCGCTGACCACGGGCCGCGTAGACCGCGGTCGGCAGCCCGCCGGTCGCCCGACCGGCGGCGCCCGGCCGCGCCCTGACTCGGCCGCACGACCTCCTGGCCACATCGCACCGCGGCTGACCACCACCCGTACGTCCAACGAGGGAGAAGCATGATCAGCATCAACGACGTCGGCAGCATCCTTGCCGCCAAGACGCCCGTGCACGGCAGCGACGGCAAGATCGGCACCGTCGGACAGGTGTTCCTCGACGACTCCAGCGGCGACCCCACGTGGCTCACCGTCAACACCGGCCTGTTCGGGACCAAGGAGTCCTTCGTTCCCCTGGAGGGCTCGCGGTACGAGGGGGACGAGATCGTCGTGCCCTTCGACAAGAACAAGGTCAAGGATGCTCCGCGGCTCGACGTCGACGAGGCGCTCACGCCCGACCAGGAGCGCGAGCTCTTCTCCCACTACGGGCTCGGTGCGAGCTACGAGGCCGGCTGGGACCGGGCCCCCGAGGCCAACGGTGAGTGGCGGCCGGACGCCGGTGGTCCGGACGTCGGCGGCCCGGTGGCCGGCGGCCCGGAGGGCGGCGGTGCCGACCGGGGCGTGCGTGACGCGGGTGCCGGCGGAGGCGGCGGCAATGCCGCTGGTGTGGGCGCCGCAGGTGCGGGCGCCGCGGGTGTGGGCGGCGGCGCCGTCGGTGCCGGGGCGCTCGACCGCGACGAGCGCCGTCCGGGGGACGTCCGGGACGGCCGGCCGCCGGTCGCGCCGACCCCGGACGCGAGCGGCACCTCGCCGCAGCGGGCCGCGGACGTGCCCGCGCCCGGCGAGCAGCAGGTGGAGAACCCGTCGGCCGCGACAGTGCCCCCGATCCCGGGGACGGCGCCTGGCTCGTCGGGCTGGGAGACGGCAACGGTCGCGCCCACGAGCCCCGAGCCGGCCTCATCGCCGGGTGGAGCCCCGGCGGGCACCGACCCGGCTCAGCCGACGGGCCGGGTGCGGCTGCGCAGGTACACGGTCACCGAGACGTACGCCGAGGACGGGACCCCGGTGACCAGCGAGGACATCCACATCGAGCGGGACCCGGACGGTGGCGAGCCCGGTGCCGCGCCGACAGACCCGGCCGGGGAGGGCGACCAGGGCCGCCACGCGCGCCCCTGACCTCCTCCTGACGTCCCGAGGCCGGGCTGGGGCCCCCCGCGGCGGGCAATCGACACGTCAGCCCGCCGGCCACGTGCCCACCGCGCGCAGTGCCGGTCACCTGTCCAGCGCGCGCAGCGCCGGTCACCTGTCCAGCGCGCGCAGAGCCGGCCACCTGCCCACCGCACGCATCGTCGGCGTCACCGTCGGTGGGTGTTCCGCCTGCGGGCGTCGAGGTAGCTGTCCTCGAGCGAGGGCGGGTGGTTCTCGCCCGTGCCCGCACCGCCGTCGAGCGCGTCCTCGTGAGCGGGGGCGGGGTGGGCCGGCTGTCCCGCACGCGCGTGGAGCTGTGCCTCGAGGTACTTCTCCTGCAGCTTGGCGCGCTTCCGCTCGGCCGACCAGCGCAGGATCGTCCGGATCAACGAGACGATGATGGAGAGCAGCACGATCGCTGGGACGACGTAGAACATGATCGAGGGCGAGGACTGCGGCATGACGTCATGATGCCCGTGCGCGATCGGCCGCGGAAACGCCCGGGACGCGGAGCCCTGACCTCTCTTGCCGGTCAGCGGCGCATGACCTTCCGGGCCAGCCAGTTGCCGAGGAACTGCACGCCCTGGACGAGGATGACGATGACGATCACGGTGATGACCGTGAGCAGCCAGTCGAACCGCTGGTAGCCGTACGTGAGCGCGAACGCGCCGAGGCCGCCGCCGGAGATCATCCCCGCGAGTGCGGACATGTCGACGATCGCCACGAAGATGAACGTGTACCCGAGGATGAGCGGCCCGAGCGCCTCGGGGATGACGACGGTGCGGATGATGTACAGCGGCGAGGCGCCCATGGCGCGGGCCGCCTCGATGAGCCCGGGGTCGAGGGCCACGAGGTTCTGCTCGACGATCCGGCCGGTGGCGAACGAGGCCATGACCGCGGCGGGGACGATGAACGCCTCGGTACCGATGCGTGAGCCGACGATCTGGATCGTCACCGGCCCCATCACGGTGAGGAAGATGATGAACGGGATCGGCCGGACGAAGTTCGTCACGACGTTGAGGACGCCGAAGACCCACCGGTTGGCGAGGACGCCCCCGCGGCGGGTCGCGTAGAGCAACGTGCCGAGCACGAGGCCGAGGACCCCGCCGATGAGCAGCGTGGTGCCGACGATCTGGAGGGTGACGAGGAAGGCCTCGAGGAAGACGTCCCAGTTGTTCGCCCAGTCGAACTTCATCGCGGGTCCTCCTCGTCGTCGGTGGGCGTGCCCGGGCGGATCGCGTGGGCGCCTCCCGGCGGGTGGACGGTGGTCTCGGCGATCCGGGCCAGGGTGAGCAGGAGCGCCTCGACGCTCTCGGCCTCGCCGGTGAGCGCGAAGGTCAGCGACCCGAGGGGCCGGTTGCCGACGTCGGTGATCCCGCCGTACACGACGGCGGCCTGCACGTCGGGGTGCTCCCCGAGCGCGCCGGCGACGGCGGCGGACGAGCCGCGCTCCTCGCGCACCGCCACCGTGACGAGGGTGGCGCCCGGGTGGTTCTCGGCGAGGGCGGCGAGCGTGTCCGGCCGCGGCTGGTCCCGCAGCGAGGTCGCGACGAACCGCCGGGTCGTGTCGTGCTGGGGCTCGGCGAAGACGTCGTACACGGCGCCCGACTCGACGACCTGACCGTTCTCCATCACCGCCACCCGGTCGCAGAGGAACTTGACGATGTCCATCTCGTGCGTGATGAGGACGATCGTCAGTCCGAGCTCGTCGTTGATCCGCCGCAGCAGGGCGAGGACGTCGCGCGTGGTCTCGGGGTCGAGGGCGGACGTGCACTCGTCGGCGAGGAGGATCTTCGGGCTGGGGGCGAGCGCGCGGGCGATGCCGACCCGCTGCTTCTGGCCGCCCGAGAGCTGGTCGGGGTAGGCGCGTGCCTTGTCCGCGAGCCCGACGAAGTCGAGGAGCTCCTTCACGCGCGCGGCGCGCTGCTCCTTCGGCCAGCCGGCCAGGCGCAAGGGGTAGGCGACGTTCTCGGCGACGGACTTGCTGTTGAACAGGTTGAACTGCTGGAAGATCATCCCGATCTCGGGCCGCACCCGGCGGATGCGGTTCTCCTTCAGCCCGGAGATCTCGTGGCCGAGGACGGTCACGCGGCCGGAGGTGACGGGTTCGAGGCCGTTGATGAGCCTCACGAGCGTGGACTTGCCGGCGCCGGACCAGCCCACGACGCCGAAGATCTCGCCCTCCTCGACGTCGAGGCTCACCTCGCGTACGGCGCGGACGTCGCCCGACCGGGTCGGGAAGGTCTTCGAGGCCTGGTCGAAGGAGATGACTGTGCTCATGCGGGGGTCCCTCGTGGTCGCGGCGGGGCGCGACGTGTGTCGCGCCCCGCCGGTCGTGGCTCGTGGGCCGGTTCTGCGGGTCTCAGCCCTCGGTGAGCGAGGCCTCGACCTCGTCGAGGATCTCCTGCAGCTCGGCCGGGTCGTGGTCGGCGATCGAGGCGGTGCCGCCCGAGCTCTCCTGCAGTGCGTCGACGACGGACTGGTCGTGGAACAGCTCGACGAGGGTGGCGTAGCTCTCGTTGTCCGCCTGGTCGGCGGGCGCGACGAAGACGTTGATGTAGGGCCGTGCCCCCTCGGACTCGGCGGAGTCCTCGAAGATCGCGTCGGCGGGCGTCAGTCCGGCGTCGGCGACGAAGTCGTTGTTGACGACCGACGCGGCCACGGAGTCGAGTGCGACGACGGTCTGGGCGGCGTCCATGGGGGCGACGGTCACGCGCGAGGCGCCCTCGTCGATGTCCGTGGGGTCCGGCACGACGCCGGCGTCCTCGTTGAGCGTGACGAGCCCGGCCTCCTCGAGCACGAACAGCGCGCGCGCCTGGTTCGTCACGTCGTTGGGGATGGCGATCTCGGAGCCGTCCGGGATCGACTCGACGTCGGTGAACTCGTTGGAGTAGACGCCGAGCGGGTAGACCGCGGTGGCGCCGATCGGGGTGAGGTCGTCGCCCGTGTCCGCGTTGTGCTGGGCGAGGTAGAGGATGTGCTGGAACTGGTTGAGCTCGAGGTCGCCGTCGGCGAGGGCCGGGTTCGGCTGCGTGTACTCGCTGAAGTCCTCGACCGAGATGTAGATCCCCTCCTCCTCGGCGAGCTCCGTGAAGATGTCCCACTGCGGGTCCGCGGCGCCGACCACGCCGATGCGGATGGGGGAGTCGGCGGAGGCCCCGCGCTCCTCGGCCTCCGCGGAGTCGTCTCCGCACGCGGCCAGGGTGAGGGGGAGGGCGACGGCCAGCGCGATCAGGGTCGTGGCGCGGGAGGTACGGCGTGCAGTCATGGTGGTCCTTGTGCGTGCGGAGGGGCCGGGGGGTGCCCGGAGGAACTGGAGCACTGTGCGCCCAGACCGGCCGTGCCCGTCCGCGGGACCGGCGTCGTCCCACATGCTGGACGCAGGCCTGCGTGCCGGTCGGTCCGACCGCGCACGTCCTCGTCGGTGCGTGCCGCGACGCGCACGGCGCCGGGCCGCCCGCGCCCGCCGTCGCGGGTAGATTGCGGGGCATGTCGACGACGCCTGTAGTCACCCTTGCCACCTGGTCCGGAGCGCCGGAGCTGAGCGACGACGAGCGGGGGCTGCCCGAGGCGCTGCGTGCCCGCGGGATCGACGTGCGCGTGCGTGTCTGGGACGACCCGACGGTCGACTGGGCGGACGCCGGGCTCGTCGTCGTGCGCGGCGTGCGCGACTACGCGCAGAACCTCGAGCAGTTCCGCACCTGGATCCACTCGCTGCGCCGCGTGCTCAACCACCCCGACGTCATGGAGTGGAACACGGACAAGCACTACCTCCTCGAGCTCGAGCAGCGCGGGATGCCGATCATCCCCACCCAGTGGCTCGAGCCCGAGGCCGGGTACAGCAAGCACCAGATCCACTCCCGCATGCCCGCCTTCGGCGACTTCGTCGTCAAGCCGGCGATCTCCTCGGGTGGCCGGGGCACGGGCAGGTACACGTCGACCGACGCCGCGTCGCGCCAGGAGGCGATCCTGCACGTCGACCGCCAGCTGAAGAAGGGCCGCACCGTCATGGTGCAGCGCTACCTCGACCAGATCGACCGCGAGGGCGAGATCTCGCTCATCTACTTCAACGGGCTCTCCGAGCACATGGTCGTCAAGGAGCCCATGCTCCACCCCTCGTTCCGCTCGGTCGACGACGTGCACGAGGAGGTCGCCTCCTCGCGCGAGGCGTCCGAGGAGGAGTGGCGCTGGGGCGAGTCGATCCGCAAGGCCATCCACGGCTACATCAAGGACCGCCTCGGCCGCGACGAGCAGCTGCTCTTCTGCCGGGTGGACCTCGTGCGCGACGGCAAGGGCGGGTTCTACGTCATGGAGATCTCGCTGATCGACGGCTCGCTCTACCTCGGTGCCGTCGAAGGCGGGCTCGAGGCGTTCGCGGACGCGATCGCCGTGCGCGCCTTCTGGTGACCTGCGTCCTCTCGTGACCTGAGTCTTCTCGTGACCTGAGTCTTCTCGTGACCTGAGTCTTCACGTGCCCCTCGGGTTCCGTCGCCGCTCGGGTCATGGGGCCCCGTGCCCCCTGGTGACGCGCGCCGGCCGCGCGTGAGCACGGCCGGCGCGGGTCGGTCAGGCGCAGCCGCAGTCCGCGCCGCCGCAGCAGCCGCCGCCGGTCGCCGAGACGTCGGTGAGGCGGAAGGCCGAGCGGGCGTCGTCCTGCTCGAGCGCGCCGGTGGCCTGGTCGGTACGGCTCGTGCTCATGGGGGGCTCCGATCTGTTGTCCGGGCGGCCGCGGACAGCGGCCGTCGACCGCCAGCCTAGCGAGGGCTCGCCCGACGCCGGGCCCGGCCCTATCGTGGGACGATGACCGGGCAGGACGCCGCCTGGGAGTTCGTCCAGGCACCGCCGCGGTCCGTGCCCGGCGCGGTCTCGGCGGTGGGCTACCGCGCCCGCGGCGCTGCGGAAGGCGTGCACCGGGGGCTCCCGTCCGCGACCCTCACGTTCATCGTCGCGCTCGACGACGGGGTCCGTGCCTCGGCCGCGGCCGACGACCTCGGATCCGCGAGCCCGGCGCGGATCGTGCTCGGAGGCCTGCACCGCACGGCGAGCTTCGTCCATCAGTACTCCCGCCAGGCGGGCATCCAGGTCGCGCTCCACCCGCTCGCGACCCGCGCACTGTTCGGCGTGCCGGCCGCTGAGCTCAGCGTCACCGACTTCGATGCGGGCGCGCTCCTCGGCGGCTGGGGCGAGGAGCTGGTGGGCCGAGTGGCAGGGGCCGTCGACTGGAGATCCGCCTTCACCGCCCTCAGTGACCGGCTCGTCTCGCGCTACGACGACCGCGTGAGCGTCCGCCCCGAGCTCGCCCACGCCTGGCACCTCCTCCGGCGCACCGGCGGCCGGATCGCGGTGCACGCCCTCGCCCGCGATGTCGGGCTGTCCGAGCGGCACCTCTCTGCGTTGTTCCGGCGCGAGGTCGGTGCCGGACCGAAGGCGGTGGGGGACCTCGTGCGGTTCGAACGGGTGCTCACGGACATCGCTCGCGGGGTGCGCCGGGAGGTCGGCGGCGAAGGCGGCGGGACCGGCGGGACCGGCGGTACGGGCGACGAGGGCGTCGTGGCCGGCGGCGCGAACGCAGACCTGGGCGGCGGGGCCGGCGGCGCCGGGCTCGCGCGTATCGCCGCCGAGACCGGGTATGCCGACCAGGCCCACCTCACGCGCGATTTCACGAGGCGCGTCGGGATCCCGCCGACGGCCTGGATCGCCGAGGAGCGCCGAAACATCCAAGCCGGGGGCCACGAGCACGGGGGAGTCTCGAGGAATGACTGAGCAGCAGCACACAGGCACACCGACCGACCCGGCCTTCTGGGCCACTCTCCAGGCCCGCGACGCGCGGGCACTGATGGACTTCTACGTCGAGGCCTTCGGTTTCGTCGTCACGGCCGCCTACGAGGACGCGGGCGTCGTCCAGCACGCCGAGCTCCGGCGCCCGGGGAGCGAGGGCGGCGTCATGCTCGGGACCTACCGGCCCGACAAGCAGTGGGGCCGCGCACCGGGAGCGGCCACGGTGTACGTGGCGGTGCCCGACGTCGATGCGCTGCACCAACGCGTCGCCGCCCACGGCGCCACCATCACCCGTGCGATCGCGGACACCGACTACGGCAGCCGTGAGTTCGGCGTCGACGATCCCGACGGCAACAGCTGGAGCTTCGGCACCTACGTGGGCGCCCCGCTGCCCGACTGAGCCACGGCCCGGCCGGGGGTCCTCCTTGCGGGCGCGCGGCGGTGTTGGCACCGTGGACGGGTGAACCTCGAGGAACAGATCGCAGCGGTCCGGCGGCACGTCGAGCGCGCGGACGGCGGGCACGTGGTGGTGCTGCAGCAGACGTTCGAGGCCAAGGCCGCCGACCTGTGGTCCGCCTGCACGGACCCGGAACGGCTGGAGAGCTGGCTCGAACCCGTCGAGGGGGACCTCCTCGAGGGTGGCCGGTACCGCCTCACCGGCAGCGGTACCGAGGGCACGGTCGAGCGCTGCGTCGAGCCCGGCGCGCTGGACCTCACGTGGGAGTACGGCGGCGACGCGAGCCGCCTGGGGGTGAGCATCACGCCGGCCGGCGGCGGCACCACGTTCGCGCTCCGGCACACCGTGCCCGACGACGACCACTGGGCCACGTACGGTCCGGCCGCCACCGGCATCGGCTGGGACGGAGCGTTCCTCGCGCTCACGCTGCTCCTCGCCGGGGACCCGCGCTCGACGCCGGAGGCGATGGGGGAGTTCAGCGCGTCCGGCCCGGGACGACGCTTCGTCACCGAGCTGGCCCGCGCGTGGGAGGCCGCCGACCTCGCGGGAGGGACCGACCCGGAGCGGGCACGCGACACAGCCGCGCTCGCGGCCGCCTTCTACCGGGGCGAGGACCGGTAGCCCGCCACCGTCACCGCCGGACGATGTCCTCCACCGAGTCGATCATGCCGACCCCGGCGTGGAGGTCGTCCGGGTCGATGATCCCGGGCAGGCCGACGAGCCACACCTCCCGGTCCTGATCGCGCAGCCGCTCGACCAGGTCGCCGAGCATGCGGGCGGCCGTCGCGTCGACGGACGTGGTCGAGGTCGTGTCGATGACGACCGTGCGGTGGTCCGGCGGGTTCTCCGCCACCACGCGCACCACCGCCTCGACGCTGGAGAACCGCAGCGGCCCCTGCAGCTCGTAGCTGGTGGCGGTCCGGCCGTCGGAGAGGTCGACCGAGCGCCGGTCGCGGATCACCGAGCGGGTGAGCGGCGGGACGCTCATGAGGTGGAGCCCGAAGTCGTTGCTCAGCCGCTCGAAGATCTCCACGCCGCGCGCGCTCGAGCCGTGCTCGTCGAGGGGCGGGGAGAACGAGGCGACGCCGAGCTGGCCGGGCAGCGCGCCGATGAGCCCGCCGCCGACCCCGCTCTTGGCGGGGATCCCGACGTCGGTGATCCAGTCGCCGGCGGCGTCGTACATCCCGCAGGCGAGCATGACCGACAGGGTCTGGCGGACGACCGCCGTCGGGACCACGCGCTCGCCGGTCACGGGGTTGGTGCCGCCGTTCGCGAGCGTGGCGGCCATGACGGACAGGTCACGGGCGCTCGCCCGGATCGCGCACTGACGCGTGTAGCCACGGACGGCGGCGTGGGCGTCGGTGGTGAGGATGTCGTAGCCGTAGAGCATGTGGGCGATCGAGAAGTTCCGGTGCGCCGTGCCCATCTCGGAGTCGTGGACCGCCTGGTCGACGCTGAGCCGGCGCCCGGCGAACGCGGAGAGCCCCGAGAGGATCTCCTCGTCCCGCTCGTCGTCGGTGAGGTCCGGGTCGCCGACCAGTGCGTGCGTGGCGATCGCGCCGGCGTTGATCATCGGGTTGTAGGGCCGTTTGGAGATCTCCTCGAGCGTCATCTCGTTGAAAGCCTCGCCCGAGGGTTCGACGCCGACCCTCTCCTCGACGGCGGCGATGCCCCGGTCGCGCATCGCGAGCGCGTAGACGAACGGCTTGGAGACGGACTGGATCGACAGCTCGGCATCGGCGTCCCCGGACGCGTACGTCACGCCGTCCGTGGTGGTCAGGGCGAGCCCCAGCAGGGTGGGGTCCACGTGCGCGAGCTCCGGGATGTAGGAGGCGGGCTCGCCGCGGGCGGGGCCGGTGGCGGTCGCGGCCAGGATCTCGTCGAGGTACTCGGCCACGGGGGAGCGCATGGCCTCATCGTCACACGCTCCGCGGCCCCCCGGCCGGTAGGATCCCAGGTGGCGTGCGCGTCCGCCCCGACGGGCAGGGCCGCGCCGTACGGACGGCGACCGACGCCGGTCCGGCCGACGAAGGAGCACCTCATGGCCAGCCCGTACGACCCGTCGCCGGACGCGGGCGAGCAGCGCGCATGGATCGTGCCGGTCGTCATCGGCGTCGCGGCGCTCGCCGCCTTCCTCGGGTTCAGCTGGGGCCACTCGGGTGCCACGGAGCGCGGCCTCGGCGAGGAGGCGGTACGCAACGCCGCCCTCGTCACCGCGGCCGCGGCCGCCGTCGGGGCCTTCGGCCTGGGCAACCTGGTGGCGGTCCTGCTCGGGCGTGCGCCGGGCAAGGAGCGGTCGGTCGCGGTCGGCATCGGACTGGCGGTGCTCCTGCTGGTCGTCGCCGTGGTCCTCGCGCTGGTCGTCTACCCGATGATGCTCGGGGCGTAGGCGCGGGCGAACTCCTCCGACGGCGCGATCGGCTGGATGATGTCGAGCAGCACGCCGTCGGGCGCCTCGACGATCACGTGGCGCTGCCCGAAGTCCTCGTCGCGCAGCGGCTGCACGGGCACCAGGCGGTGCTCGCGCACCAGCCGGTCGTGCACGGCGTCGACGTCGTCGACCTCGAGGTTGAGGATGAGCCCCTGGACGGGACGGGCGAACCCGGGCGGCACCGTCGCGTGCCCGCGGTCGAGGATCGCGAGCTCGAAGTCGCGCAGGCGCAGGCTCAGGTACCAGTCGGTCCGGAAGGTGACCTCGAAGCCGAGGACGCCCTGGTAGAAGGACGCCGCGCGCGCGACGTCGTCGGACATGAGGACCGGGTAGAAGCCGGTGGTGGTCATGGCGAGCCCCTCTTTACGTACAGTGTGTATGTCAGTACTCGAACGATACATACACGACGTACGTAAAGGAAGGCCGATGCCCCGCGCCACCGCTGAAGAAGCCGCTAGGACGGCCCACAGGGTCCTCGGCGCCGCGACCGAGGCGTTCGCCCGCGACGGGTTCCAGGCCGTCTCGCTCGACGACGTCGCACGGGCCGCCGGCGTCACGCGCGGGGCCGTCTACCACCACTTCCGGAACAAGGAGGGGCTCTTCCGGTCGGTGGCGAACGAGGCCCAGTACCAGGTCGACGCCGTCGTCGTCGCGCGGGCCGAGGAGGCGGGCGACGACCCCGGCGGGCAGCTGCGCGCCGGGAGCCACGGCTTCCTCGACGGCATCACGTCGGCGCCGGTGACCCGCATCCTCCTGGTCGATGCGCCGGCCGTCCTCAGCTGGTCGACCTGGCGTGAGATCGACGCGCGCAGTGCGGTGGTGCATCTGCGCGAGGCGATCGCTGCGGTCGGCGTGGCCCCGGAGAGGGTGGAGCCGATGACGGCCCTGCTCTCCGGCGCGATGAACGAGGCGGCGCTGTGGGTGGCCGAGCAGGACGACCGGGCCGCCGCGCTCGAGGCCGCGCACGCCGCGCTCGACGCGTTGCTCGACGGCGTCGTCGGCTGACGTTCCGGGTGGAACCGGGGAGCCGGCGCGGGGTCGGGCGGGGCCGGGAGGAGCCGGGGGAGCCGGCGGCGCGGCCGGCGGGGCCGCCGCGGCGTCAGGAACCCGGCGAGCCGAACCGGGCGGGATCCGCGAGCAGGTCCTGGAGCTCGCCCAGCAGGCGCGAGGTGTGGAAGCCGTCGGCGGCCGCGTGGTGGATCTGCATCGCGAGCGGCAGCACGAGGCGGTCGCCGTGCCGCGCGAACCGACCCACGGTGAACACCGGCGCGACGTGGTCCCAGCCGTTCTCGACGTGCAGCGCGAAGCTGGTGAAGGTCGTCCACGGCAGGAACGAGATGTCGAACAGGTTCGCCGGCGGCGGGAACCCCTGCGGGAACGGCGTCGTGGCACTGCGGTGCTCGTCCATGAGCGCAGCGGCGCGGTCGTGGAACGCGTCGACGTCCGGGTCGTAGGGCGTCCAGACGTTGGCGAACGTCTCCCGCTCGGGGTTGAGCACCGTGAACGACGGGTCGACGACGTCCCAGGTCGCCGGCTCGCCGGCGTCGTCGAGGGTCATGCGGAACTCCTCGTGCCGGTTGACGACCGTCGCGAGCGCCCACACCAGGGCGGGGGACATGCGGCGGCCGCGCTCCCTGAGGCGCTCGCGCAGCGCGGTGACGTCGAGGTCGACGGTGATCGAGTAGTACGTGGGGCGCCGGTGCCGGTAGTGCGCGAAGAGCTCGCGCCGGGGCCAGGTGGCGGTGTCGATCGGCTCCGCGTGTGCCATCGCAGCCACGGTACCGACCGGTGCGCGGTGCGCGGTGCGCGGGGCGCGGTGTGCGAGGCGCGAGGCGCGAGGCGCGAGGCGCGGGGTGCGAGGCGCGAGGCGCGGGGTGCGAGGCGCGAGGCGCAGAGCGGGGAACGCCGGTCGTCGTCCCTGGCCGGCGCAGAAGCACGCGCGCAGGAACACTCGCACCGGCCGTGGTGTTGCCGGTCCCATGGAACCCACTGCTGTGCTGTACGAGGGGACCCCGGGGGAGCGTCTCCGCACGCCCGACCTCACCGTCGTGGGCGCCGTCGGCTCCGACGTCGTCGCCGAGGCCGTACGTCTGGCGGGGGAGGGATGGACGCGGCTCGAGCTCTGCGGAGGGCTGCCCGTCGACGTCGCCGCGGACGTCCGGGAGGCGCTCGCCGGTGACGACCGACCGGACCCGGTCAGGGTGGGCCTCAACCGCTACGGGTTCGAGTCGCTCGAGCTCGTCGCCGACTTCAAGGAGGCCTTCGCGGGCGGCGACGTTCGGCCGCAGGTCTTCCTCGTGCCCGCCCGGCACGACGTCGCACGCGTCGAGCACGCCGACGTGACGATCATCCCGGTCGGATCGACGCGGGAGACGGAGGGGCTCGCCGGCGATCTCGTCCACGCGGACGTCGGGATGATCGAGCTCTACGGCGGTCTGGGGACCGCGCACGCCGCTGCCGTCTGGCGTGGCTCGGGCGGACGTGTCCCCGTGGGCTTCGTCGGCTACGACGACTGAGATCCGGCGCTCCTCCGATCGCGTACCTGCCCCGGCCGCTCGGGAGCCGGGACGAGCACGAGGCTCACCAGGCCGAGCGCGACCGCACCCATGAGCGCGGCGTCGAGGTAGTGCGCGTACATCGCGCCCGCGTAGGTGGGACCGCCCCACGCGTTCATGGTGAAGGCCGGGTCGATGCCCATGGTCACCTGCATGCCGCAGCGCGCCACCAGGTAGGCCACGAACGCCAGGAGCGGCACCACCACGACGAGCCGGAGCGGTGATGTGCGGGCCGTGCGTCCGAGGCGGAGCTCGGCACGTCGCCCGACGGGGGCGAGCACGTACAGCCCGCTGCCGCGGCCGGACCGCCACCGCCATGCTCCGAGAGCGAGCGCCACGACGGCGAGGCCCGTGAGCACCAGGTGCAGGGGCCAGGCGTTCGCCGACGTGTCGTGCTCGGGGGCGGGTCCGCCCTGCCCGGGCAGGAGCGGCCCGACGGCGACGCCCAGGACGAACAGGGCGACGACGGCGGTGCCGAGCGGCCGGGAGATGGCGTGCGGCACGTCGATCTCCTCACGATCGGTCGGTCACGCAGGTGCGGGCGCGAGGCTACGTACGGCCCGGCCAGGAGGGCAATCGCTTGGTGCCGTCGTCGTTGATCGCGGTCCGCGCGTGCGGCAGGGGCCGCACGACACGCGGCGCTCGCCGGCGCGCGCAGCGCGTGACCCTGGTCGGCCGTCGCGGGCCGGAGTAGGGTCGAGTGCCCGGGCACGGCACGCCGGAGCCCCGTGCGAACGCCGGGCCAGGGGGCCTGGCTCGCGTCGGACGACGAGAGCCGGACCGGACGGAGGTGCGTGTCATGACCGTCGATCCGACGCAGGAGAGCCCGGACCCGGGGCAGGGCCGGCCGGGCGCCGCAGCACACCCTGAGCGGCAGGACGCGGCGAGCAGGGCGCGACTGGAGCGCGCGGAGGACATCCGCAACACCCGCGAGGCCGTCGAGCGCGGCGGGCGGCGCAACCGCTACTGGGCCGTGGCCATCGTCCTCGCCCTCGCGGTGGCGGCGGGGTACTTCGGATTCACCGTGGCCGAGATCGACGCGATCGACCAGGGTGCGGACTCCGGGGCGGCCACCGGTGCCGGCGCCGCGGCCGGAGGTGCGGCGCTGCTCGGTGTGCTCGCGGTCGGCAGCCTGATCATCGCCCTGGTCGTCCGGGGTCGACGAGGTTCGACGACGCTCACCGTCGTCAGCGCGGTGCTTGCGCTCGCCGTCGCCGCAGTGCTCATGCTGTGGATCCATCCGATGGTCCTCGACGGCTAGGAGAGCCTCCGACGAACCCGGTGCGTCCATGACGCCGCGAGGGTGCGCGGGCGCATCGGCGGTCAGAGGATGGCGTCCGGCTCCTCGGGCAGGATCTGGCCGCCGTCGACGACGATCGTCTGGCCGGTGATGTAGGCCGCCTCATCCGAGGCGAGGAACACGGCAGCGGCGCCGATGTCCGCCGGGTCGCCGAGGCGGTGCACCGGGATCGACCGGGACATCGCATCGAGGTAGTCCTGCCCCTGCGCCCGGAGCCCCTCGGAGAGCACGTTTCCCGGGAGGACCGCGTTGACGGTGATTCCGTCGTTGGCGTACTCGAGTGCGGCGCTACGCATGAAGCCCTGCTGGCCCGCCTTGCTCGCGCCGTAGTGCGCCCATCCCGGGTAGCCGGTGATCGACCCGGTGATCGACGACGTGATGACGATCCGCCCGTGCCCCTGCGCGCGCATCTGGGCGAGCGCCGGCTGCGTGACGAGGAACGTGCCCTTGAGGTTGACCGAGTGCATCTGGTCCCACTGCTCCTCGGTCATGTCCGCGATCCGTGCCTGTGGGAAGATCCCGGTGTTGGAGCAGAGGATGTCGAGCCGACCGTGCTGCTCGACCACGCGCTCGACGAGATTCCGGCACTGGTCGCCGGACGTGACGTCGACGTGCTCGGCGATGGCGCCGATCTCCGCGGCGGTGGTCGCCGCCTTCGCGTCGTCGATATCGGCGACGACGACGGTCGCCCCGGCCTCGACGAGGCGCTCGGCGATACCCCGGCCGATGCCCGAGGCGCCCCCGGTGACGATGGCGATCTTGTCGGTGAGGGAGAACATGACGGCTCCGATCGGTCGGCAGGCTGACGGTGGGACGTGTCGCCCACCATATGGCCGCGGCGCACACGTGGGACCGGACCGAGGTCCCGGTCGGTGCCGCGCCCTGGGACGGGCTCCCCGGGCGGGCCGCCGTCGTGCGGGCGGTGTCAGTCCTCCTGTGCGAGCGGGAAGATGTCGAGGTAGATCCGCACCCGGCGCGCGCGGTCCTCGGGCGCGGCGCCCGAATCGTCGATCTCGGCGCTGTCCGCCGCGCTGGGACCGCCCCCGTTCCGGCCCGCCCCGTCCTGTTCACGACGGGCCTTCGCGGCCTCCACCCGGTCATGGATGAGCGTCATCACCTCATCGCGGAGCTCGCGCATCTCATCGACCGTGAGCGCAGTGGTGTGCCTCGAGTTGACGCTGGCCGCCTGCCAGTCCGGAGTCTCCGCCTCGCTGCGCGCGTACCAGTCGCGGAGCGCTCGCGCCCGGTGCTCGACCTGGTTGTTCAGCACCGTCTCGACGGCGGGGCGCGTGCCCGCCTCCCTGGCGAGCTCGACCCCGTCCATCCGGAACCCGACGGCCGTCCACCAGCGCTCGCGACCGGTCCCGCGCCCGTGGTCCTCGGCGATGAGCCCGTGCCGCTCGAGCTGACGCAGGTGGTAGCTGGTCTGGCCGGTGCTCTCGCCGGTGTGCCTGGCCAGCATCGTCGCCGTCGCCGCGCCCTGGTCGCTGAGGTAGTCGTACATCGCCATCCGCAGGGGGTGGGCGAAGGCCTTCATCGCCCCCGAGCCGATCGCGGGTGCCAGGTACTCGGGTGCGTCGTCGGAAGACGCGCCCGTCGAGGGGTTGCGTGGTGACATCATGCAGAGCTACCTTTGCAGAGAATCCTTTGCAGTACTTCTTCTGCACCCACTCTAGGGGAGAACCGCCATGACCACCCGCGACACCGACGCCGCCACCTCCGCCGATCTTCCGGGGGGCGTCGACCTCACGGCCGGCGCTCCCTCGGCCGACACACGCACGGGAGATGCGCCTGCGGCTGATGCGCCCGCGGCCGGCGCGCCGGCAGCGGACATCCGTTTAGCGGACGTCCGCGAACCACTCGGCCGACCGTTCGGGGTCCACCTGGCGGGCGTGGGGCTCGCCAACCTCGCCGACGGGCTCGTCCTCGTCGGCGTCCCGCTCGTGGCCGTCACCCTCACGCGCTCACCGGGGCAGGTCTCCCTCATCCAGGCGGCGTTCTGGCTGCCGTGGCTGGTGCTCGGGATCCTCGCCGGGGTGGTCGTCGACCGGATGGACCGTCGGCATGTCCAGCTGCTCGGTATCGCCGTCCGCGTGGCCGTCATGGCTGCACTCACGGCGCTCGCCGCCACCGATCGGCTGACGATGCCGCTGCTCGTCGCCGGGGTCGGCGTGTACGGCGTCACCCAGGTCTTCGTCGACCTCGCCGGGTCGTCGATCGTCCCGCAGCTCGCCCCGCGCTCGAGGCTGTCCGCCGCCAACGGGCGCGTGATGGGGCTCGAACAGATCGGTACCAACTTCCTCGGTGCACCGCTGGCCGGGCTGCTCATCGCGATCGGCAGCGGTTGGATCTTCGGCGTGCCGGTCGCGCTCGGTGTCGCCTTCCTCCTCGTCGTCGGTCTCGGCCTGCGCGGCAGCTTTCGCTCCGAACGGTCCGAGCCCGCGTCGAGCCGTCTGCACGAGGTGCTCGAGGGGCTGCGCTTCCAGGTCCGCCACCCCGTGCTACGGCCGCTCCTCATCGGCAACTCCCTGCTCAACTTCGCCAACACCGCCTACTTCGCGGTCTTCGTGCTGTGGATGGTGGGGGAGGAGTCGCGCGTGGGGCTGGAGCCCGAGCAGTACGCGCTGTTCGGCGCGCTCCTCGCCGTCGGGGCGGTCGTCGGTGCGGTGCTCGCCGAGCGACTGGTGGACCGGGTGCCCGAGGTCCCGCTCCTGCTCGTCAGCTGGACGGTGTGCTTCTCGCTGCTGCTGGTTCCGGTGCTCGTCCCAGAGCCGTGGGCGATCGCGGTCGCGGTGGTGTTCATCGGGATGTGCAACATGCTCGGGAACGTGCTCACGCGCACGATGCGGCAGCGCCTCGTCCCCCAGGAAAAGCTCGGCCGGGTCGGCGGCGCCGGCGGCATGATCGGCTACGGCCTCATGCCGCTCGGTGCGCTGACCGCCGGGCTGGTCGGCGAGGTGTGGGGGCTGCCGGCGGTGTTCGTCGGCGCCGTCGTGGTCTGCCTCGTCACGGTCACCTACGTGGCCTCCCGGATCAGCACCCGCCTCGTTGCCGAGCACGAGATCACTCACGACGCCGTCCCGGCCTGACCGGGCGCGACCGGGCCCGAACGACCGGGCGGCTACCGGCGGCGCAGGAGCAGGACGCCGTCCTCGAGGGTGGCGTCCTCGCCGTCAGGGCCCGTGATCCCACGGCTGCGCGTGTCGACGACGACGGCCTCCCACGCTCCGTCGTCCAGCGCGAGCTCGGCCAGGTCCTCCGCGGGGGTGGGCATGTCGTGCAGGTGCGCGGAGGCGTCCGCCCACGGGGGCGGCGCGGCGTGGGTGACGGTGAGCAGGTGGCCACCCGGGGCGATGGCGCCCGCGGCGCGCCGGAGGATGGTGGTCCGGGGCAGGTCGACGGTGGAGTGCAGGAAGCTCGCCGTGACGAGGTCGAACGGTTCGCCGGCGAAGTCCCAGGTGCCGAGGTCGGCGGTGTCGAAGCGCACCCGGCCGCCCAGACCGAGGCGCTGGGCCGCCTCGCGGGCGCGGCCCACGGCGACGGCGGAGATGTCGATCCCCGTCGCGTCCCAGCCGTGCTGGGCGAGCCAGATCGCGTCCGCGCCCTCGCCACACCCCAGGTCGAGCGCCCGGCCGCGGGGCAGGCCCTCGGCGAGAGCGATCGTCGTCGCGTTCGGCGCGCCCGACCACATCCGTTCCGACTCCCCGTACCGGGCGTCCCAGTGCTCGGTGGGGTCCTGGTCGGCGTCGACGTGGTGGTGCCCATGCTCGTCCGTGCTCATGGGGGCGAACCTACCGACGCGGGCGTACGGCGTCCGGTGCCCGCCCACCGGCGGGCATGGGACCATGCCCGCCATGGAGGACGCGGCTGCGCGGCGGTTGCAGGACATCGTGGCCGTGCGCCGCGTCCGCGACCGGATCGACCGCGAGTACGCCCGGGCCCTCGACGTCGAGGCGCTCGCCCGCGGCGCCCACATGTCGGCCGGCCACCTGAGCCGCGAGTTCCGGCGCGTCTACGGGGAGCCGCCCTACTCCTACCTCATGACCCGGCGGATCGAGCGGGCCATGACGCTGCTGCGTCGCGGGGAGCTCTCCGTGACGGCCGTGTGCTTCGAGGTGGGCTTCTCCTCGCTCGGCACGTTCAGCACCCGGTTCACCGAGCTCGTCGGGGTACCGCCCAGCGCGTACCGTCGCGACCACTCCCGCGCGGCGGCCGGGATCCTCCCGTGCCTGGCGAAGCAGGTGACCCGACCGGTCAGGAATCGAGAAGCGCCCCCGGCCCGGCGCGCCTAGCGTTCCGGTCATGGACATCAGCATCGCCCTGGCCTTCCTCCCGCACACCGACGCCGAGGCGGCGCTCGGCTTCTACCGCGACACCCTCGGGTTCGAGGTCCGCAAGGACGTCGGGTACGAGGACATGCGTTGGCTCACCGTGGGCCCTCCGGGGCAGCCCGGCACCTCGATCCTCCTGCACCCGCCGGCCGTCGACCCGGGGATCACCGAGGACGAGCGCCGCACGATCCACGAGCTCGTCGCCAAGGGCTCCTACACGGCGGTCACGCTGGCGAGCGACGACCTCGACGGCCTGTTCGAGAGGCTCGCCGCGGCCGGGGCCGACGTGGTCCAGGAGCCGACCGACCAGGACTACGGCGTGCGGGACGGGGCCGTCCGTGACCCCGCGGGCAACATCGTCCGCATCAACCAGCTCTGAGGCTGGGCTCGTCGGCGCCTACTCGTCCTTCGACGAGAGGGCGCGGCGCACGAGCACGTAGATGACGAGGGCGATCACCGCGACGACGACCAGGCGGCCGATGAAGGCGATCGCCTGGAAGACGAAGCCCACCAGCCACCACGCCACGACCACGGCGCCGATGACGATGAGCACCGTGGCGAGCGTGCTACGTCCCTGCATGCCCCCAGTCTGCCACCGGCCGAGGGCGGGCGACACCGGATTCCGGCCCCCGCACGCGGGCGGACCCGCAGCCTGCGAGCACCGTCAGCCGTGCGGCCTCTGTGCGCCGTCGGGCTCGAGGCCCGGGCGCATCGTCAGCTCGTGGCTGCCGCCTCCTGGTCGGCCGCCCACGCGGCGACCCGGCGGTTGCTCTCCTCCTCGGAGAGGTCCTCCACGCGGGACATCAGCGACCACCGGACGCCGAACGGGTCCCGGACCGAGGCGAAGCGGTCCCCGGAGACGAAGTTCGACAGCGGCTCGCGGACCGTGGCCCCCGCCGCCTCGGCGCGCGCGACCACGTCGTCGACGTCGGCGCAGAACAGGGCGAGCGAGTAGCAGTCGTCGTCCCCGGCCGGCGCCGGGACGAGCCCGTAGGCGGGGTTCGGCTCGCCGAGCTGGAGCCGACCCTGGCCGAGGTCGAGCTCGGCGTGGACGACGATCCCGCCCATCTCGGTGACGTCGACGACGCGGGCGCCGAGCACCGACCGGTAGAACTCGACGGCCTCGCCGGCGCGGGCCACCGCCAGGAACGGGGTGAGGCTCGTCGACCCGTGCGGGACGCCGTCGGTCGTGTGGTCGCCGGTGACACCGGCGCGGGGCATGTCGTGGGTCGTCATGCGAGGAACATATGCTCGCCGGGGGAGTGCGGACTTGGAGATTCGCGACGACGTCGGGAGGGTGACGCGGTGGCGGTGACGGCGCAGGGGGGCACGTCCGACGCCCGAGGGATCCTCTACCCGACCCGGCTGCCGACGTTCCACCGCGTACCGGCACCCGAGGAGCTCGCGGAGCTCGTGCGGTGGACCTGGGTGCCGCGCTGGGACCTCGCGCCCGGCCGGACCTCGCGGCAGCGCGTGCTCCCGTTCCCGGCGTCCCACCTCGTCGTCGAGCCGTCGGGCGTCTCACTGGTCGGGCCCGGGACCGGGGCCTCGCACCGGGACCTCACGGGGAGCGGCTGGGCGGTCGGGCTGATGCTGCGGCCCGCGGGTCTTGCGTCGCTGGTCGAGGACGCCCGTACCCTGCGCGACCGGGAGGTCCCGTTCGACGCCCCCGACCTGCACGCCGCCGTCGTCGAGGCGATGGGCGACGCCGACGACGCCGGCCGGGACCGCGCCGTCCGCGCGGCCACCGGCTGGGCCGCCGCTCACCTCGGCCGGCCCGACGCGGCCGGCGCCACCGCCAACGCCATGGAGGAGCTCATCGCCTCCGACCCCGGCATCGTCCGCGTCGAGCAGGTGGCCGACCACCTGCACCTGTCCGTGCGCGGCGTCCAGCGCCTCGCGGGCCGGTACGTCGGACTGGCGCCGCTCGCGATGATCCGCCGCTACCGCCTCCAGGAGGCCGCCCAGCGCCTCCGCGAGGACCCCGGCCTGACGATCGCGCGGGTGGCCGCGGATCTCGGGTACGCCGACCATGCCCACCTCACCACGGACTTCCGCACGGTCCTCAGACTCACCCCGAGCGACTACCGGCGGTCCACCGAGCACGACGGGAGCAGACGCTGATGGCCGACCACGGGAGCCGCGACCACCCCTCGCCCGTCCTGTCCGACGACGAGGTCCGCCACCTCCTCGTCGAGGCGAACGCTGCGCTCGGGGCCGCCGGCGGCGCCGTCGGCGGGGCGATCGGGGGCGGAGCCGTCGGTGGGTCGCTGAGCGGGCTCGGCGGCATGGCCGGCGGTCGTTCGGGCGGGCGCACCGGGGGCCGGGTCGGCGCGCGGATGTTCACCAAGGTCCACGGCGCCGGGCGCGTGGTTCCGGTCCCGCCGTCGGCCGCCGCCGAGCAGGCGGTCACCGCCGTGCTGCGCACCGTCCTTCGCCTCGACCGTCAGGTCGTCCTCGGCCTCATGGGCTCGGGATCGATGAACATGAACACCGCCGTGGTGCAGGTGCAGTGGCTGCCCGACCGCACCGTGCTCACCGCGCACGGCCTCGAGGGGTGGATCAAGCAGCGGACCGCCCCGAAGGCCCTCGACCGCCTCGAGACGGCGCTGCTCGGCGCACGTCCGCACACCTGACGGGTCGCGACGATCGATCCGCCGAGGGGCCCTGCGACGGTTCAGGCGTCCGACACGGCCGCGGCGAGGAGGTCGAGCGACTGCTCGAGGCTGCTCTCCGGGATCGCTGGAGCGACGGCGTCGAGCTGCGAGGCCCGCACGCCGACCTGTCGGTCGAGGTGCGGGCCCCGCGGGTGGGGTGAGTAACGGGGCTTGAACCCGCGACCTCCTCGACCACAACGAGGCGCTCTACCAACTGAGCTATACCCACCATGCGCCACCGACTCGCAGTGGCGACGCACCACTCTACCCGAGCCCGGGCATCGTCCGGAGCCTCTGCGTGGTGCCCTCGCTCACGTCGGCGGCGGGTCAGATCTGGCCGACGTCCTCGCGCTTCTCCGCCTGGAAGCGGTCCTCCTCGCGACCGAACGCCCAGTACGCGGACAGGGACAGCTCGCGCTTGTCGATCCCGCGCTCGTCGGTGAAGTAGGGGCGCAGCGCCTTCATCTCGCCCCGCTCGCCGTGGGCGAAGACCTGCACGCGGCCCTCGCGCCACGGGAGCCCGCGCACGGCGTCGGCCAGTAGCGTGGTGGTGCCGGGCTCGGCGCCGTCGCGGTGCAGCCATTCGACCCGCATGCCCGCCGGCGCGTCGAGCTCGAGGTGGTCCGCCTCGCCGTCGACCTCGAGCAGGGTGACCCCCTCGGCGTCGCGCGGCATGGCCTCGAGGGCGGACGCGATCGCGGGCAGGGCGGAGTCGTCCCCGGCGAACAGGTACCAGTCGGCCTCCGGGTCCGGCGCGAACTTCCCACCGATCCCGCCGAGGACCACCGGGTCGCCCACCTGGGCGCGCATCGCCCACGGGCCGGCCACGCCCTTGTCCCCGTGCACGACGAAGTCGATCCAGATCCGCCCGGCCTCGAGGTCGAACTTCCGGATCGAGTAGGTGCGGCGGGTCGGCATCTGCTCCACCGGGAGCTGCTCGCGCAGCGCCTCCATGTCGTACGGGGGCGTGAGGTCGGTGTCCGGGTGGGGGAAGAGCATCTTGGTGTAGGCGTCGGTGGCGCCGTTGTCCTCGACGTCCGCGATCCCGGGACCGCCCGCGACGATGCGGACCATGTGGGGGCCGAGCTCGATGCGCTCGAGCACCTCGAGGACGATCTGTGGGCGCTGCGGACGGCGGGGGCGTTCGGTGGGGGTGGTCATCGGCCACCTTTCGGTTCGGCGGAGGGGGCCGGCGGCCTCCGAGGGCGCGGCCCGGGTCACTTAGGTCAGCCTAACCTCGAGGCGGTAGGACCGCTGTGGCCCGGGGCACCTCGCGCTGATGAGGCCCCGCGCGGCTCGCGCTGATGAGGCCCCGTTTGCGGCCCGGGCGACGGCGGGGCGCGCCGCCCGTGGGAAAAGGGCTCATGGGATGTCGGTGGCGATCCGTAGCGTCGATCCATGGCAACGACGACCGCGCACGGCGCGGCTGACCGGACCACGATCACGCCCTTCACCCTCTCGGTCGACCAGGCCGACATCGACGACCTGAACCGACGCCTGGGGGAGACCCGCTGGCCGGACGAGCACCCGGACGCCGGCTGGGCCGACGGCCTCCCGCTCGCCTACGCCCAGGAGCTCGTCGCGTACTGGAGGGACTCCTTCGACTGGCGGGCACAGGAGGAACGGCTCAACGCCGTCCCGCAGTTCACCACCGGCATCGACGGCCACCAGCTGCACTTCTTCCACGTCCGCTCCCCGCGCGCGGACGCCAGGCCGCTGCTGCTGATCCACGGCTGGCCGAGCGGCCCGACAGACTTCCTGACGATGATCCCGCTGCTCACGGATCCGTCGGACGGCGGGCAGGCGTTCGACGTCGTCGTCCCCACGATCCCGGGCTTCGGGGTCTCCGGTCCGGTGACGGGATGGACGCTCACCCGGGCGGCCGACGCGTTCGCGGCGCTGATGGACCGCCTCGGGTACGACCGCTACCTCGTGCACGGCTACGACACCGGCGCCGGTGTCGCCCGCGACCTCGGGCTCCGGCACGGGGAGCGGGTGGCGGGCATCCACACCACCGGGATGCTCGGCGGCGAGGAGCTCACCGAGGAGACGGCGGACATGTCGGTCCCCGAGGAGGCGAGCGCCGTCGCCGACGGGTACCGGTACATGTACGACGTCGGCGCCTACGCCATGCTCCAGTCCACCCGACCGCAGTCGATCTCCTACGCGCTCACCGACTCGCCCGTGGGGCAGATGTCCTGGCTCGTCGAGCGCTACCGGGACTGGTCCTCCGCGAAGGGCGCGCCGGAGGAGGTGCTCGACCGGGACGAGATGCTCACCGTCGTCTCGATCTACTGGTTCTTCCGCACCGCCGGGTCGTCCGCGCGGTACTACAAGTACGGCCTGCCGAACTGGGCGGAGCCGCTCGAGCCCTCGACCGTCCCGACGGCGATCCTCGTCATGGCGGACGACATCGGGCGCCCCGTGCGCCACCTGGTCGAGACCACGGACAACGTCGTGCACTGGACCGCCGCCGAGCGCGGCGGGCACTTCGCGGCCTGGGAGCAGCCGGAGCTCGTGGCGGCGGACATCCGCGTGGGCATCGGCGACCTCCCCTAGGAGTGACGTCCGGGCAGGCCGTCGAGCCCGCTGATGAGCGCGCCGCCGGTCGGCCGAGGAGCCTGGACTGAGACACTGACGGCGTGTCAGGGCTGCATCACGTCGAGATCTGGGTCGCGGACCTCGCGGCGGCCACCGTCGAGTGGGGATGGCTCCTCCATCGACTCGGGTTCACTCTCGAGAGCGAGTGGGCCGAAGGTCAGTCCTGGGGGGCTGCCGGCGCGTATCTCACCCTGACGACCTCCCCGAATCTCACGGGGTCGACGCATGATCGTCGGAGTCCCGGCGTGAACCATCTGGCGTTCAGAGCGGGCGGCCCTGCCAGGGTCGACGAGCTGATGGCGGATGCGCCGGCACACGGCTGGCATCCGCTGTATCAGGACCGTTACCCGCATGCCGGCGGCCCTGCCCACTACGCGGGGTGGCTGGAGAACTCGGGGGGATTCAAGGCGGAGGTCGTCGCAGACGACTCATGAGCGCGGGCGGTCCAGGAAGGAACCCCGGCCCCGCGGTGGCACGATGAGCCGGTGACGCACGTCGCGCTCGGCTCCGCGCAGGGCCGGTGGGTGGTGCTCGCGGCGACGCTCGGCTCGGCGATGGCGTTGCTCGACGGCACCGTCGTCAACGTCGCCCTGCGGCCCCTCGGGCTGGACCTCGGCGCCTCGCTCGCACAGCTGCAGTGGGTCGTCAACGGCTACATGCTCACCCTGTCCGGGCTGGTGCTCGTGGGCGGCTCGCTCGGGGACCGGCTCGGCCGACGGCGGGTCTTCCTCGTCGGCATCGTGTGGTTCGCCGTCGCGTCCCTCGGGTGCGGCCTGGCCGCCACCGTCGACCAGCTCATCGCCGCCCGCGTGCTGCAGGGCGTCGGTGCCGCGCTGCTCACCCCGAGCGGGCTGGCCATCATCCAGGCGAGCATCGCCGAGGCCGACCGCCCGCGCGCGATCGGGATCTGGGCCGCCTGGTCGGGGATCTCGAGCGCGGCCGGCCCGCTGCTCGGCGGATGGCTCATCGACGTGCTGTCCTGGCGGTGGGTCTTCCTCATCAACCTGCCCGTGGCGGCGGTCGTGGTGGCGGTCGTGGTCCGGCACGTCCCCGAGACCGGTGGCGTCGCACGCGCGGAGCGGCCGCGCTTCGACCTCCCGGGCGCGGTCCTCGGCATGCTCGGGCTGGCCGCCCTCACCTACGCACTCATCCAGGGCGAGTGGCTGTCCGGGATCCTCGGAGTCGTGGCCCTCGGCGCGTTCCTCGTGGTCGAGCACCGGACCCGGCACCCCATGCTCCCGCTCGGCGTCTTCACCAACCTCACGTTCTCGGCGGCCAACGCGATGACGTTCGTCGTCTACGGCGCCCTCGGCGCGCTGATGTTCTTCCTCGTGCTGCAGCTCCAGGTGGTCGGCGGCTACTCGCCGCTTCAGGCCGGGCTCGCCACCGTGCCGTTCACCCTACTCATGCTCGTGTTCTCGCCGCGGGTCGGCGCCCTCATGCGCCGCACCGGGCCCCGGCTGCTCATGTCGCTCGGCCCGGCGCTCGCCGCCGTGGGCGTGCTGTGGCTGTCGACCGTCGGCGCGGAGGCCGGCTATGTCACGCGGGTGCTGCCGGGGGTGGTGCTCTTCGGCGCCGGGATCACGCTCATGGTCACGCCGCTGACCTCCACCGTGATGGCCGCGGCCCCCAGCCACCAGGTGGGCATCGCGAGCGGCGTGAACAACGCCGTGGCCCGGGCCTCGGGGCTGCTCTCGGTGGCGGCACTGCCGCCGCTGGTGGGCCTGACCGGCGACGACTACACGGTCCCGGCGGTGTTCGACGCCGGCTTCACCACCGCGATGTGGTGGTGTGCCGGCCTCCTCGCAGCCGGCGCGGTGATCGCGGCGCTCCTCATCCCTGGCCGGGCGGCGACGCCGAGCGCAGGGCCGTCCGTTGCGGGACCGCCGAGCACGGAGCCGCCGCTCATGGGACCGGCCTCGTCGGGACCGAGCGAGCGGCCCTAAGCCGGTTCCGGCCCGGTCAGTCGGTGGCCGGCGCGGGCTCCGCGAGCCGGGCGATCGCCGCGCTGGTGGGGTTCTCAGTCACGGTCCTCGCCGCGGCCTTGGCCTCCGACGTCGTGGGCCCCTCGTTCTTCGGCCACAGGACCGCGCGGTAGTACCGCAGCTCGTCGATCGATTCGAGGATGTCCGCGAGCGCGCGGTGCCCGCCGTTCTTCTGGGGGGACTGGAAGTAGGCGCGCGGGTACCAGCGCCGCGCGAGCTCCTTGACCGAGGAGACGTCGATGATCCGGTAGTGCAGGTGCTCGACGACCTCCGGCATGTCACGCGCGAGGAACACCCGGTCGGTGCCGACGGAGTTGCCGGCCAGGGGAGCGCGGCGGATCTCGGGGACGAACCTCTTGATGTACTCGAGCACCTGCGCGGCCGCGTCGGCCATCTCCAGGCCGGAGTCGAGCTCGGTGATGAGGCCGGAGGCCTTGTGCATCTCGACGACCACCTCGTCCATCGTCTCCACCGTGCCGGGGCGCGGCTTGATGACGAGGTCCAGACCGGGGTGGAGCGGCTCGAGCTCGGAGTTCGTCACGACGACGGCGACCTCCACGAGCGAGTCGCGCTCGGCGTCGAGACCGGTCATCTCGCAGTCGATCCAGACGATGGGGTCATTGGCACGGGAGGCAGCGTTCACCAGACGATCGTAGGCGGACGGCCGGTGACAGGGAGGCGGTCCGGACCGGCTGAAGGCTCGAGCACCGGAAATCGCGGTGAGCACGGGGCGGTCGTGGGCGAGCACGAGCCGGCTGTGGGGAGGTGGCGGACCAGCAGGAAGCCCATTCCCGACTGGGCAGGCGGTTGGCCCACTGGGCAGGCCCCAGTGCTGCCTGCCCAGTCGATGAACCCACTGCCCAGTCACCCACTGCCCAGTAGGGCCACCGTTCGGTCCCACCCACTGCCCAGTCACCCACCGTCCGGTCGGCCGCCGCCAGATCTCCACCGAACGGTTGATGCCGCTAGACGAGACGCCGTGACTAGAGTTGGTCCGGCGTCACCGGAGGTCCGGTTCGACGGCCTACCTACGACCCTCCGGAGCTCATCCGTGGCGAACCTCGCCCGCTTCTCGCTGTCCAACCGTGCCCTCGTGGCGCTGTCCACGATCATCGCGGTGCTCGCCGGCCTGTGGGCCACGACGTCGCTGCGCCAGGAGCTCATCCCGGACCTGGAGCTGCCGATCGTCGCCGCCGTGACGACGATGCCCGGCGCCTCCCCGGAGATCGTCGAGGACCAGGTGACCGGCGTCGTGGAGGACGCGGCTCGCGGCGTCCCTGGGCTCGAGGGCACCACCTCGCAGTCCGGCCCCAGCGTCTCCGCCGTCATGCTCGAGCTCGAGTACGGCACGGACGTCCTCACCGCCCAGCAGGAGCTCCAGGTGGCGCTCGGCAGGGTCGAGCAGCAGCTGCCCGAGGACTCCGAGACCCAGGTGATCGCCGGCTCCGTGGACGACCTGCCCGTCATCCAGCTCGCCGCCACCGGCGGGAGCGACGTCGCCGAGCTCCAGCAGCGGGTCGAGGAGGTCGTGGTCCCCGAGCTCTCCCGCGTCGACGGCGTCCGGCAGGTCCAGGCCTCGGGCATCACCGAGCAGCAGGTGGCCATCGACGTGGACCCCGAGGCGCTCGCCGCCGAGGGACTCACGCTCGACTCGATCACCAGCTCGCTCGACGAGAACGGCGTCGTCACCCCTGCAGGCACCATCGACGCCGACGGCAGCGAGCTGACGATCCAGGCCGGCAGCCGCCTCACCTCGCCCGAGGAGATCGCCGCGCTCCCGCTGATCGCCGACCAGGCCGCCGGCGACGGCGGTGCCGGGACCGGAGGCGAGGCCCCGGCCGACCCGGGCGCACCTGCGGACCCGGGTGCGCCGGCCGACCCGGAGGCCCCTGCGGACCCGGGTGCGGGCGCCGACCAGGCCCCGCCCGCCGACCAGGCTCCACCGGCCGGGGACGACGCGCAGCAGGTGCCCCAGGCACCGGCGCCCGCCGAGGCTGTGACGATCGACGACGTCGCGGACGTCTCGGTCGAGGACGTCCCGGCCACCTCGCTCACCCGCACCGACGGCGTCGCGAGCATCGGCCTGGCCGTCACCGCCACGCCGGACGGCAACACGGTCGAGATCTCCCAGCAGATCCGCGACCTCCTGCCGGAGCTCGAGTCGGCGCTCGGCGACGGCGGCGAGCTCGTCGTCGCGTTCGACCAGGCCGTCTTCATCCAGCAGTCCATCGAGGACCTCGCGGTCGAGGGCGTGCTCGGCCTCGCGTTCGCCGTCCTCGTCATCCTGCTGTTCCTGCGCTCGATCCGCGCCACCACCGTCACGGCGATCTCGATCCCGCTGTCGCTGCTCATCGCGCTGCTCGCGCTCAAGGTGGCCGACTACTCGCTCAACATGTTCACCCTCGCGGCGCTGACGATCTCCATCGGCCGCGTCGTCGACGACTCGATCGTCGTCATCGAGAACATCGCCCGCCACCAGTCCTACGGGACCTCCAAGCGCCAGTCGGTGCTCACCGGCGTCAAGGAGGTGGCCGGCGCCGTCACCTCGGCGACCGTCGCCACCGCCGCCGTGTTCGTGCCGCTCGGTCTCGTCGGCGGCATGGTCGGGGAGCTGCTGGCGCCGTTCGCCTTCACCGTGGCGCTCGCGCTCGCCGCCTCGCTCCTCGTGGCCCTGACGATCGTGCCGGTGCTCGCCTACTGGTTCCTGCGCACGCCCGTGGACCCGGAGCGCGCGGCCACCGCCCGCGTCGAGGCCGAGGAGAAGGAGCGCCGCAGCCCGCTGCAGCGCGGCTACGTCTCCTCGCTGCGCGGCGTGCTCGGCCACCGGTGGCTCACCATCGCCGGCGCCGTCGTCCTCATGGCGGCCACCGTCTTCGGCGCGACCCGCCTGCCCACCGACTTCATCGGGGACACCGGCGAGAACTCGATCTCGGTGACCCAGGACCTCCCCACGGGCGTCACGCTCGAGGCCCAGGACGCGGCGGCCCAGCAGGTCGAGGACGTCCTCGACGGGGTCGAGGAGGTCGAGAGCTACCAGGTGACGATCGGCTCGGCCGACCCGGCGATGGCGGCGTTCGGGATGTCGCAGGACGTCACCTTCTCGGTGACGCTCGACGTCGACGCGGATGCCGGCGCGGTCGAGGCCGACGTGCGCGAGCAGCTCGAGGGCCTCGGCGAGGACGCCGGCACGATCACCGTGGCGCCCGGCTCGAGCGGGGGCTTCGCCTCCGGCGTCGAGGTCGTGGTCTCCGGGGCCGACGGCGAAGACGTCGCCGCCACGGCCGAGGAGGTCGAGGCTGCGGTCGCGGGGATCGACGGTCTGCGGGACGTCGAGAGTTCGCTGGCCGCGGACCTGCCGTTCATCGAGGTGGCCGTCGACCGGCCCGTCTCCGCCTCGTACGGGCTCACCGAGTCCGCCGTGGGCGGCATCGCCTACGCGGCGATCAACGGCCTGCCGGCCGGCGACGTCGACACCGAGGACGGCAGCCTCCCGATCGTCCTCTTCTCTGGCGAGGCCCCCACCACCGTCGACGAGCTGCGCGCCATGCCGCTCGGCGGCTCGCCGGACGCGCCGCTCGTCCTCGACGACCTCGCGGAGATCGAGGAGTCGGTGCAGCCCGGCTCGATCACCCGGCAGGACGGGCTGCGCTCGGCCTCGATCACCGCCGCCACCGAGATCGCAGACATCGCGACGGTCAACGCCGAGCTCGCCACCGCGCTCGAGACCGTCGACGAGCCCGACGGCGTCAACGTGGAGATCGGCGGCGTCAGCGCCGAGCAGGAGGACGCCTTCGGCAACCTCTTCCTCGCGCTCGCCCTCGCCGTCCTCCTCGTCTACCTCGTCATGGTCGCGACGTTCCGCTCGCTCGTGCAGCCGCTCGTGCTGCTCGTGTCCATCCCGTTCGCGGCCACCGGCGCGATCCTCGGGCTGTGGCTCACGGGCACGCCGCTCGGCGTGGCGGCGCTCGTCGGTGCGCTCATGCTCGTCGGCGTCGTCGTGACCAACGCGATCGTGCTCATCGACCTCATCAACCAGTACCGCACCAACGGGATGGACCTGCGCGAGGCCGTCATCGAGGGTGGCCGGCACCGGCTGCGCCCGATCCTCATGACGTCCGCGGCGACGATCATGGCGCTGACCCCGATGGCCTTCGGCATCACGGGCGGTGGCGCGTTCATTTCCCAGCCGCTCGCCATCGTCGTCATCGGCGGCCTCATCACCTCCACGTTCCTCACCCTGCTGCTCGTGCCCGTGCTCTACGAGCTCACCGAGGGGCGCGGCGAGCGCCGGGCGCGCGAGAAGGAGATCGCGCGGCTGGAGCAGGTGGTCGCTGCGCGCACCGATCGCGGCGTGGACACCGCGGCGCCGGAGGCCGAGCTCGAGCGGCTCCGCGCCGGCGGCGGCGTCGCCCGGGTCCGCGAGGACGCCCGGGTCGGCGAGGACGAGCGGGTCGGTGCGGGTCAGACGGCGGCCGTGCCCGCCGGCGCGGGCGCCACGGGCACCGCCGGTGCGGACTCGACCGGTTCCCACGCGGAGGGGACGGACCCTGCAGGCACGGGCCCCGGCGGATCAGGCTCCGGCGGCGGCAAGCACGTGGCCGAGTGACGGACCGCCCGGCGACGCCGAGGGGCCTGGGAGAGGATCGGACCATGACCGACCGCAAGATCATCTTCCTCGACGTCGACGGCACCTACGCCCACCAGGGCGACGTGCCGCCCGGCAACGCCGCGGCCGTGCGGGCCGCCCGGGCCGCGGGCCACCGGGTCCTGCTGTGCACGGGGCGGTCGCGGGTCATGCTGCCGGAGCGCATCGTGGCCGCGGGCTTCGACGGGTTCGTCGCCACCGCCGGGACGTACGTCGAGATCGACGGCGAGGTCGTGGCCGACCACCGTTTCCCGGCCGAACTCGGTAACTCGCTCGTCGACGTCTTCGAGACCCACGGGGTGACCTACGTGCTCGAGACGCCGGGCGCCCTGCTCGGGACGCCGCGCACCGAGGCGGCGATCCGCGCGCAGGTCGCCCTGCACGAGTCCGCCGACGACGGCAGCGGGCACGCCGGCCCCACCGACATCCTCGCCGGCCTCACCGTGGCCGAGGACCTCAGGGGCCGCCCCTTCGCGAAGGCGGTCGTCGTCGAGACGCCGGTCCCGGCCACGCTGCTCGCGAAGGAGGCGGGAAATGGCGTGCTCTCGCTGGAGAGCTCGGTGCCCGGCCTCCCGCCGTCCTCCGGCGAGCTCTACCTCGACGGCATGCACAAGGCCGTCGGCATGGCGGCCGCTCTTTCCCACCTCGGCCTCGACGTCGCGGACTCGATCGCGTTCGGCGACGGGATGAACGACCTGGAGATGCTGGCGGCCGCCGGCCTCGGCGTGGCCATCGAGGGTTCCGACCAGCGCGTCCTCGCGGCCGCCGACCGGACGGCGCCCGGCCCCGAGCACGAGGGGATCGCCCGGGCGTTCGAGGAGCTCGGCCTGCTCTGACCGCCGCGCGGCCCCGCGCGGTTGCCCGTAGCCTGGAGGCACCAACGAACGCCAGGGCCCGGGCGCCCGCAGCCACCGCGTGGGTCCGGCCCGAGGAGGGCAGCCGCGTGAAGCTCGCAGACCAGATCGTCGCCCAGCTCCAGGACGTCGGCGTCCGCCGCATCTACGGGATCGTCGGGGACAGCCTCAACCCCGTCGTCGACGCCGTGCGCCGCACCGGGGGCAGCGCCAAGGGTGGGATCGACTGGATCCACGTCCGCCACGAGGAGGCGGCCGCGTTCGCCGCCGCGGCCGACGCGCAGGTGACCGGCGAGCTGGCCGTCTGCGCGGGCTCCTGCGGCCCGGGCAACCTCCACCTCATCAACGGGCTCTACGACGCCAACCGCTCCGGCGCGCCCGTCCTCGCCATCGCCAGCCACATCCCGACCCCGCAGATCGGGCAGGAGTTCTTCCAGGAGACCCACCCGGACCGCCTCTTCACCGAGTGCTCGGTCTACAGCGAGATGGTGAGCACGCCGACCCAGTCGCCGCGGGTCGTGCACTCGGCGATCACGCACGCGCTCGCCGCCCCCGGCGTCGCCGTCGTCACCCTGCCGGGCGACATCGCGGACCAGGACGCGGAGGCCGACGCGCCGGCCTACGTCGCGCCCGTCCGCGGCGTCCTGCAGCCGGCGGAGTCGGTGGTCGCGGCCGCGGTCGAGGCGATCGACGACGCGAAGCGGGTCGCGATCTTCGCCGGCGCCGGCCTCGAGGGCAGCCACGACGAGCTCGTCGAGCTCGCGGACCGGATCGCCGCACCGATCGGCCACTCCCTGCGCGGCAAGGAGTGGGTACAGTACGACAACCCGTTCGACATCGGCATGACCGGCCTGCTCGGCTACGGCGCCGCGGCGGAGGGCATGGAGGATGCGGACGTCCTCCTGCTGCTGGGCACGGACTTCCCCTACGACCAGTTCATCCCCGAAGGCCCCACCACGATCCAGGTCGACCGCCGGGCCGAGGTCATCGGCCGACGCACCGGGGTCGACCTCCCCGTGCACGCCGACGTCGGTCCCTTCCTGCGCGAGCTGCTCGAGCGCGTGAAGCCGAAGAGGTCGCGCTCCTACCTGAAGAAGACGCTCGACCGGCACGAGAAGCTGATGACCCGCACCGTCGGCGCCTACACGCGCGACGCCGAGGACCTTGTGCCGATCCACCCCGAGTACGCGGCCTCGCTCATCGACCAGGCGGCCGCCGACGACGCGGTCTTCACGGCGGACACCGGTATGTGCAACGTCTGGCAGGCCCGCTACATCAACCCCAACGGGCGGCGGCGAATCATCGGGTCCTTCCTGCACGGCTCGATGGCCAACGCGCTGCCGCACGCCCTCGGCGCCCAGGTGGCCCACCCGGAGCGCCAGGTCGTGGCGATGTCCGGGGACGGCGGCCTGTCGATGCTCATGGGGGACATGCTCACGGCCGTCACCTACCGGCTGCCCGTCAAGGTCATGCTGTTCAACAACTCCAGCCTCGGCATGGTCAAGCTCGAGATGCTCGTGGACAAGCTGCCTGACCACGGCGTCGACGTCCCCGCGACCGACTACGCGGCGATCGCGGCGGCGATGGGCTGGCACAGCGTCCGGGTCACCGACCCGAAGAAGCTCCAGGAGGGCATCGACGAGGTGCTCGCCCACGACGGTCCCGCGCTGCTCGACATCGTCACCGACCCCAACGCCCTCTCGCTGCCGCCGTCGATCACCGGCGAGCAGGTCTTCGGCTTCGCGACGGCGATGAGCAAGCTGGTCTTCACCAAGGGCGCCGGCGAGGTCGTCTCGATGGCCCGCTCCAACCTGCGCAACATCCCGCGCCCGTAGTCTGCGGCCGCTCGCTCGTCGGGACCGCGGCCGGCCGGGGCGCGCGCGGGTCCCGTCCGCGCGCCCCGGGGCCCGTGGGTCAGACGGCGGCGAGCGACGCCCGCTCGACGGCGAGGTCGGCGTCCGCCCCCACGAGGTCGCCGTTGATGTGCCCGCCCGCGAGCGCGCCCTGCGCGGCCGCGGCCCCCACCTGCAACGACACGTCCGCGAGATTGCCGGCGACCCACACGCCGGGCACGGTGGTGGCACCGGCGGGACCGGCGGTGACCGAGGTGCCCATCGCGTTCTCGGCGAGCTCGAGGCCGAGGTCGTCGAAGGCGTCGACCCGCGCGTGCAGCACCGTCTGGACGGTGATCGCCCCGACCTCGACGAACCGGCCGTCGGACATGCGCACCCCGGTGACGCGGCCCTCGACCCGCTCGACGCCGGCGGGGGCGCCGGTGACGATCTCGACGCCTCGAGCGGAGAGCCGGGCCCGGTCCTCGTCGCCGAGCTCGAGGTCCCACGCGAACAGGCGGACCCGGTCGGAGAGCTGGCGGAACATCAGGGCCTGGTGCACGGCCATCGGCCGGCTGCCGAGCACGCCGATCACGCGGTCTCGGACCTCCCACCCGTGGCAGAACGGGCAGTGGACGACGTCGGAGCCCCACCCCTCGCGCAGGCCCGGCAGGTCGGGGAGCTCGTCGACCACGCCGGTGGCGAGCAGCAGGCGGCGCGCACGGACCGTCGCGGCGTCGTCTGTGGTGACGGCGAACAGGTCGTCCTCGCGGCGGGCGCCGGTGACGCGGGCGGTGCGGATCTCGCCGCCGTAGTGCTCGACCTCCGCGCGGCCGCGGGCGAGCAGCTCGAGCGGGGGAGTGCCGTCGAGGGCGAGCAGCGCGTGCACCGCGTCGGCGGGCGCGTTGCGAGGCTGACCGCCGTCGAGCACGAGCACGCGGCGGCGTGAGCGCGCGAGCATGAGCGCGCCGCTGAGTCCGGCCGCGCCGCCGCCCACCACGACGACGTCGTACGGCTCGGGGGAGAAGGCGTCGCCCTGGGTGGTGTGTGCGGTCGGGTTCGTGGCGTGGGTCGGGTCGGTCGTGGAGAGTGGGTGGCTCTCGGGCGTCGTCATGGTTGGTTCCTTGTCCGTCGGCGGTGTGCCCGGAAGGGCGCGGTAGAACGAGCATCGAACGCCGCGTGCTGGTTGGCAAGTGAAGTTGCTGAATGGCAAACTCGCCGCATGGCACCGGACCTCGGCCACACGCTCGACGCCGTCGGACCACGGCTGAAGCGCCTGCGCCAGCGCGGCGACGTCACACTCGCCGAGCTCGCCGAGCGCACCGGCATCTCCGCGAGCACCCTGTCCCGGCTCGAGGCAGGCCTGCGCCGGCCGACGCTGGAACAGCTGCTGCCCCTGGCCCGGGTGCACGGGGTGACGCTCGACGAGCTCGTCGACGCACCGCCCACCGGAGACCCCCGCATCAGCATGCGGCCCCTCGCCGGCGACCACGGCTCCGTGGTCCTGCCGCTGTCGAGGCGACCGGGTGGCATCCAGGCCTACAAGTTCGTGCGACCGGCGGGCCGGGCGGACGAGGTGCTGGAACCGCGGGTGCACGACGGCTACGACTGGGTCTACGTCCTGGACGGCCGGCTGCGTCTCGTGCTCGGGGATCAGGACATGGTCCTCGAGCCGGGGGAGGCGGCCGAGTTCGACACCCGCACGCCGCACTGGTTCGGTGCGACGCCGGATGGCCCCGTCGAGTACCTCAGCCTCATCGGCAAGCAGGGGGAGCGGGCGCATCTGCGGTCCGCTACCGGGGGCGTCGGCCGGGACGCCGAGAGGGAGGAGGCGTCGGGCCCCGACGCCGGGCGGTGACGATCGCGAGCCCGGCGAGGGTGAGCAGCGTGCCCACCACGACGGCGCGCTCGACCCACGGTCCCAGGACGATGCCGGCAGTGAGCCCGTCGCGCAGCTCCACGTCGGCGACCATGACGCCGGGCTCGCCGACCGGCAGGGCGGCCACCGTCGACCCGTCGGGCGCGAAGATCTGGCTCGTACCGGTCGTCGAGAGGTTGACGACGCTGCGCCCGGTCTCGACCGCGCGCATCCGGGCGACCTCGAGCTGCTGGAGGTTCTCGTCGGTGCCGCGGAAGTCCGCATTGTTCGTCTGGAACAGGTACACCTGCGCGCCGTCGTGGGCACCCTCGCGGACCACGTCGTCGAACACGACGTCGAAGCAGATGGCGAGCCCCGCGCGCACGTCGTCGACGTCGACCGCGGGCGTGTCGCTGCCGTGGGCGTACTCGCGCTCGAGGAGACCGATGAGGTCAGGCGCGATCGTGCCGTACAGCTCCCGGTGGGGCACGTACTCGCCGAACGGCACGGGATGACGCTTGGCGTGGGAGGCCGCGGCGCCGTCCTCGGTCCAGAGCATCGAGGTGTTGTAGACGGCGTCGCCCCGTGCCGAGGCCGCGTTGAGCAGGATCGGTGCTTCGTACCGCTCGACGGCGGAGTCGAGGGCGCGGGCGGTCCCGTCGTGGGCGAGCGGGTCGCTGCCCACCCCGCCCTCGGGCCACAGGACGACGTCGACGCTCTCGTCCTCGAGCGGCGCCGACGCCTCGAGCTGCGAGTCGAGCAGGTCGCCGGCCTCGCGGTCGTCGACGTACGCGGCCGGTCCGTCGCCCTGCACGGCTCCGACCCGGAGCGTCCCGGCGGCCGTCGTCGGGTACTGCGGGACGAGCAGCAGGGCGACGGCGAGCGCGGCCGTCGGCAGGGCCGCCGTCCATCGGGCGGCGGACGGCGCGCCCCCGTGCGGTCGCTCGGCGTCCGACCGGCGGTGACGGACGAGCAGGACCGCCTCGACGGCTCCCGCGCACAGGGCCACCATGAGCAGACCGAGCCCCGAGACGCCCACCCAGGACGCCACCTCCGCCAGGGGACCGTCCGACTGGCTCATCCCGGCGCGTCCCCACGGCAGCCCGCCGTAGGGCCACGAGCCGATGACGAGCTCGCGCACCAGCCACGCCCCGGCCACGAGGAGGGGCAGCGCGACGGGGCGCGACCATGTGTCACGCCGCTGGGGCCACCAGCGGTACGCCAGGGTGATCAGAGGCGACAGCACGGCCACGAGCAGCGACTCGGCCGTCGCGAGAGCCACCCACGGCACCCACGCCTGCGGATGGTCGCCGAGGAACTCTCCGGCCCAGGAGACGTGCGGGAGGTAGAACGCGAGGCCATACGCACCGCCGACGAGGACCGCGCCGCCCACTGAGCGTCCGACGAGGGAGAGGAGGGCGAGCGGGATCGCGACGAACGCCAGCGGCCACCACCCGAGCGACGGGAACGCCCCGTCCATGGCGAGCCCGGCGACGACGGCTGCGCAGACGGCGGCCCACAGGGGCAGGCGCCAAGCGGGGGCCCCGGCGGCCACGGGCCGTTCCGCCGGTGCGCGGGGCGCGCGGGTCAGCACCCGGTGATCACGGCCGCGGCATAGGGGACGTGGACGACCGCGATCGCCGCCGTGAGCACGAGGAGCCCGCTCACCATGCCCACCGCGGGGATCGCGCCCGCGAGACCGCGGACGGGGTTCACGATCTGGCGGACCCGTTCCGGGCCGGCCGCGTGCAGCGCCCCGTCCCCGGCCGGCGTCGCGGAGCGGCCGCGCTCGCCCAGTGCCACGAGGGCGCTCACGAGCGCGGGCGTGCCCGCGCGCCGACGCGCCTCGTCGTCCGCCGCGATCTCGAGGTAGTGCGGGAGGGCACCGGCCGCCGCGGCGACGAACGGCACGTACCTCAGCGCGACGGCGAGGCTCGCCACGACGTCGGCGATCAGGTGGTGGTACTGCCGGAGGTGCGCGTCCTCGTGCGCCAGCACGGCGGCGAGCTCCTGGTCGTCGAGCGCCTCCAGGGTGCCGCGCGAGACGACGATGCCGCCGTGCCGGCGCGGGAAGGACAGCGCCGTCGGCCGGTCGGAGTCGACGACCCACAGGTCGTGGCCGGCGACGAGGCGCCGCTGCGCACCGGACAGCAGCCGCCGGGCGGTCTCGCGGGAGCGACGACGGCGCCGCACGAGGTCGCGCCCGACGACGACGACCAGCGCCAGGGTGAGTGCGGCGGGAAGCGCGAGGAGGAGCACGGACGGCAGACCGGTGTCGAGAGAGGTATCACCGAACGGATTGGCGGCCTCGAGGCAGCGCCGGCACACGATCGCGGGACCGTCGGGCAGGAGTGCGGGTCCGTTGCTCGACCACGCGAGCATCGGGCCGACCGCCAGCGCCGTCCCGAGCCACGTGAGCAGGCCGGCGACGATGACGACCACGGCGAGTCGGGGTGCGCGGACGAGGGCGGGGGCGGCCCGCCGGAGCACGAGCGGTCCCGTGAGCGCGAGCGCGCACAGGCCGACGAGGAGGGCGGCCACGAGCGCGGCCGACGCGGTCACCGCGGCCCCCGGTCCCGGCGCTCGAGGTAGCTGCGCAGCAGGTCGAGGTCCGCGTCGGGCATCGACTCGACGAAGTGGAGGATCGACGCGGCGCGGTCCTGGCTGGAGCGCAGCACCTGCCCCATCAGCTCAGCCTCGTGCTCGTGCCGCGGGACGCGGGCGGCGTAGGACGTCGAGCGCTTCATCCGGGTGATCGTCACGAGGTGCTTGCGGTCGAGATTGGCGAGGACGGTCGCGATCGTCGTGTAGGCGGGCTCGCCCGGTAGGTGGTCGATGACGCCTCGCACCGGAAGGGGGCCGTGGTCCCAGAGCACGTCCATCACCTTCGCCTCGAGCGTCCCCAGTCGAGGCAGGTCACCGTTCTGCTCGCCGCCACCAGTCATCGGGCGGCCACCGCGCCGGCCGGGCGCACCGGGCACGCCACCTGACCGCGCAGCCGCACGACGAGTGCGACGCCGGTGAGCAGGAGCGCGGCCACGGCGAGGACGGGCTGCAGGGGGGCGAACCACGTGATCGCCCCGGAGTAACCGAGGGCAATGAGCGCGAGCTTGTTGCATACCGGGCAGCCGACGGCGAACCAGGCGAGGATGCCGCCGGCGAGCCCGAGCCGGCTCGAGCGTCGGTCCCCGTCCTCCGCGGGGCGCTCGCCGCCGTCGCCCGGACCACCGCCGTCGCCCGAACCGTTGCCGGAGACTGTCTCGCCGACCCCCACATACGTCGCGATGAGCATGCCGGACAGCATCGAGGTCACCACGAGCACCGGGTAGTTCCACCACACAGGCGGGATGTCGCGGGCGAAGACCGGGTTGGGGATGAGCACGGTCGCGAGGCCGACGACGAGCAGCACGGCCGTCGCGCCCGCGAGGGACACGAGCACCTGCCGTGGGCCCCAGGCGCGCAGCGCGCTCAGGGCCAGGGCAAGGTCCCGCCCGAGAGCAGCGGGGGAGAGGCGTCGGGAGGGCGTCATGCGAACATCGTCGCACAGCACGACTATGCGCGATAGTCGACTACGGTGCATAGTTGACTATCGCCCATAGTCGAAGACGGCGGTTGTCGTCCGTCGGTCGCCGAGCCCAAGGAGATCCCGCATGCCCGTCAGGCCCCAGCGCCGTCAGCTGCCCGGGTGGGTGGTCCCCGCCGCCATCCTCACCGTGGCGGCGGTCCTCATCGCCGTCATCCTCGGCATGCTCCGCGCCGACGGAGAACAACCTGCGCCGGCCGGCTCGACCCCGCCGGCCGTGGGCGACGCGCCGACCGAGGTGCAGGGCGCGGTGCAGCAGGACCTCGGATCGGTCGAGACACGTGACGAGGACGACCTCCTCGCCGCCGGGCCCGTCGACGCGCCGGTGGCGCTCGTGGTGTTCTCCGACTACCAGTGCCCGTTCTGCGCGCGGTGGAACGAGGAGACGCTGCCGCTGATGATGGAGCACGCCGAGGCCGGTGACCTGCGCATCGAGTGGCGCGACGTCAACATCTTCGGCCCCGCCTCCGAGCGGGCGTCGAGGGCCTCGTACGCGGCCGCGCTGCAGGGCGAGTTCTGGACCTACCACGACGCGCTGTTCGCCGGCGGCGAGCACCGGTCGGAGGCCGGGCTGAGCGACGAGGCGCTCGTCGAGCTCGCCGGCGAGCTCGGCCTCGACACCGAGCAGTTCGCCGCCGACATGTCCTCCGAGGAGACCGCCTCGACGGTCGACGCCTACGCGCAGCAGGGGCTCGACGTCGGGGCGTTCTCGACGCCGGCCTTCGTCCTCGGCGGGCAGGCCATCGTCGGCGCGCAGCCGACCGAGGTCTTCGAGGAGGCGTTCGCGCACGCCCTGGCGGCGGAGTAGGCGATGGATATCGGTCTCCTCGCCGCCTTTCTCGGCGGCGTGCTCGCCCTGCTCAGCCCGTGCGCCGCGCTGCTGATGCCGGCGTTCTTCGCCTCGACGATCGGCACCGGCCCGCGCCTGTTCCTGCACGGCGGAGTGTTCTTCGCCGGTCTGCTCCTCGTGCTCGTGCCGATCGGCATCGGTGCGGGAGCGCTCGGGGCGCTGTTCGTCACGCACCGCGCGACGATCGTCGCCGTCGCCTCGGCCGTGCTCGTCGTGCTGGGGGTGCTCCAGGTTCTCGGCCTCGGCTTCGACCCCGCACGACTCCTGCCGGCCCGGACCGACCTCAACGCCCGCGCCGCCTCCGCGAGCGGCCTGCTGAAGACCCTGCTCCTCGGTGCGGCGAGCGGCGTCGCCGGGTTCTGCGCCGGGCCGGTCCTCGGGGCGGTCCTCACGCTCGCCGCCGCCCGGGGCGACATGCTCGGCGCGGCGGTACTCCTCGGCGTCTACGGGGCAGGGATGGTGGTGCCGCTGCTGGCCATCGCCGTGTCCTGGCGCCGCCTCGGCGAGCGTGGCCGCCGGGTGCTGCGCGGTCGGACGTTCACCGTCCTCGGCCGCGAGCTCCACTCGACCTCGGTGGTCACGGGCCTGCTCATCATGGGCGTCGGCGTGCTGTTCTGGTCCACCAACGGGCTCGTCGGGGCCCCGGCCCTCCTGCCGATCGGCACCCAGGCCTGGTTGCAGGGTCGCACCGCGGTCCTCGCCCACCCCGTCGTCGACGTCGTCGCCGTCGTCCTCGTGGCGGCGCTCCTTCTCGTCCTGTGGTCCAGGCGTCGCTCCGGTGCCTCCGCGACGACGGAGGGCGAGTCGGGGGCGTCCCCGGCGGCACGGCGGTGGTCGGTTCCGGACGCGACAGGCGTGGTGCGGATCGACACGGCCGCCGCCGAGGGCACCGCCGACGTTCGCGGGTCGGGTGACGCGTGAGCGTGGGGAACTGGACGAGGGTACTCCTCGCCATGCTCGCCGCCGTTCTGCTCGCGGCCTGCGGCGCGACGGAGGAGGCGGCACCGCCCGAGCCGGTGCGCGAGCCGCACGGTCGGGAGGAGCCGCTCCCCGTCGTCGACACCTCCGGCATGCTCCTGCCTTTCTCGTTCCAAGGACTCACCGTGGTCGACCCGGGGTGGACGCGGACCACGCCGCAGTACGCGGACGGCATCTACCTCGCCGCCGCCGAGCGCGACGGCGTGCTCGAGTTCTCCGCCGTCGACGTCGACGGCGAGGTGCGGTGGGTCGCCCAGCGCCCGATCGCCTGCAGCGGCTTCGACGTCACGGTCGACGCCGACGGCCGTGCGCTGGCGGTGCTCACCGACGCCGCGACGACCGACGACGCCCTGGCCGCGACGACGGCGAGCGCCTACGACCTGACGACGGGTGAGCTCGTGTGGGGACCCGTCGAGGTGCCCGGCCCCTACCAGGGGCCCGGCCTGGTCTTCGCCGCCCCGCCCGAGGCGGCGATGGGCGCGGGCGGTCCGCGGACGGCCCTCGACCCGTCGACCGGCCAGGTGACCGCCACGGAGGAGGATGCCGACGTCGAACGCGTCGTGGGCGAGTACGACGGCCTCGTCCTCACGGTCGAGGCCGATGAGCTCGTCGCGCGGACGACGATCGGTGGGCAAGAGCTCTGGCGGCTCGCGGTGGACGAGCCGGGTTGGTCGGCCGAGGCGCTGCGTGCGTCCGTCGGCTCACCGGGCGAGGGCCTCGCCCTCGTCGACACGGCGCAGGACGACCGCGCGCTCATCGATCTCGACACGGGCGAGGTGGTCGACGAGCCGGTGCGCGATGCCGTCGTCGACGCGATGACGGGTACGGTCGTCGTCCGCGGTGACGACGGCATGCGCGCGCTCGGCGACGGCGACGACCCGCTGTGGTCCCAGTCCGTCTCCGACGAGACCACGGTAGCCGCGGTCGGCGGCGTCTTCCTCTACCTTCGCGACGGGGGCGCGGTCCGGGTCCACAACGTCCTCACGGGAGCGGTCGCCCAGGCCTACGACCCCGAGGGGGAGGGCGTCGTCGTCGTCCCCGCCCACATCACTCCCGTCGGTGCCGCGCTCCTGCGTCACGACGGGCGCCTCCTGCTGGCGACGCTGCCGGACCAGCCGCTCGTGGGGGAACCGACCCCCACCGACGGGCCGACCTCGCCCGACGGGCCGAGCGGGCCGTGAACGGGGGACGGCTGCCGGACCCGGAGCCCCCCGACGCCGGTGCGGTCTGCCTATGGTCGAGCGTCCGTGTCCCGACGCATTGCGCTACGTCCGTGCCGTCGGTGAGGCCGGCTCGTTCACCGCCGCTGCCCGGGCCGCCGGCGTCACCCGGCCCGCGCTGTCCAACCCAGTGGCCCGACTCGAGGACCAGTTGGGGGAGCAACTCTTCCACCGGTCCACCCGAGGGGTCCTACCCACGGCGTTCGGCGAGCACCTCCTCCCGTTCGTCGACTGGGTGCTGCGCGCGCTCGACTCGGTAGGCACCGAGGCGGAGCGCTGGAGGGACGGGAGCGCGGTGAACCTACGCGTAGGGGTGGTCCCGCTCATCAGCGCGGAGATCGTCGCCCGCACGTGCGCCGCCGTGTGCGGCGCGGACACCGTCCCGGCAGGTCGTCCTGCGCGAGGCGCACATGTCGCACCCGCGCGCAGACCTCACGGACGGTGACCTCGACCTCACGGTCGCCCGACCGAGCCGGAGCGGACCGCCGGGCGCACCCGCGGCTCAGGGCAGACGACGCGTGGGACCGCTGTCCCCCGGCCGACGCCGACCATCACCACCGCGAAGACCACAAGGACGGGCACCGTGAGAGCGAGCTCCCCTGCACTGTGCCCGATCCCGGCGGCCTGCGAGGCGACGACGAGGCTGAGCGTGAGCATCTTTTGCGGCACCATCGCCGCCTCCCCGGCCCGGAGGACGACGGCGGCCGGGGACCGCTGCGTGGTAAGGCCCCGCGTGAGCGCGGCGGCGACCAGACGATGCTTCGCACCGCCGGCGAGCGCCACGATGTAGAGCGGGACCTGCCGCCGCTCGAGCCCACCGACGTCCTCCCGTCGAGTCTTGCACTCGCGCCGGACCGGCCGCGCCACGGTCGCCGCGCACCGTGGGCGTCACCTACAAGGGGCCGCCGGGGTGCCGCACGCGGTCGGCAGCTCCGCGGGTTGTTCAGCCGTTGAGGGTGCCCAGACCGTTGAGCGCGAGGACCGCCCCGACGATGCCGACGACCCACGCCGTCGTCGAGGCTGAGGTGCGCGTGAGGAACGCGTCCAGGCGGTGCAGCGGTCGGTCGAGAAGGCGGGCGGCGAAGACACGGCCGGCGAGCAGGACGAGCGCCGGGGCGATCATCACCACGCAGTAGGCGGCGA
>JBQDDG010000029.1:33622-43011 GCA_052093225.1 Actinomycetaceae bacterium | reverse complement strand
GCGCTGACGATGGCGGAGTACTTCCGCGACGTCCAGCAGCAGGAGGTGCTGCTGTTCATCGACAACATCTTCCGCTTCACCCAGGCCGGCCAGGAGGTCTCCACCCTGCTCGGGCGCATGCCCTCGGCGGTCGGCTACCAGCCGACGCTCGCCGACGAGATGGGCCAGCTCCAGGAGCGGATCACCTCGACCCGCGGCCACTCGATCACCTCTCTGCAGGCGATCTACGTCCCCGCGGACGACTACACCGACCCGGCTCCGGCGACCACGTTCGCCCACCTGGACGCCACCACGGAGCTCTCGCGTGACATCGCCTCGCGCGGCCTCTACCCCGCGGTGGACCCGCTGAGCTCGACGTCGCGGCTGCTCGCGCCCGAGTTCGTCGGCCAGGAGCACTACGAGGTCGCCACCCGCGTGAAGTCGATCCTGCAGAAGAACAAGGAGCTGCAGGACATCATCGCCATCCTCGGCGTCGACGAGCTCAGCGAGGAGGACAAGGTGACGGTGTCGCGTGCGCGCCGCATCGAGCAGTACCTCTCGCAGAACACCTACACGGCCATCAAGTTCACCGGCGTCGAGGGTTCGACCGTGCCGGTGGCCGAGACGGTCGAGGCGTTCAAGCGCATCGCCGACGGCCAGTACGACCACGTGCCGGAGCAGGCGTTCTACAACATCGGCGGGATCGAGGACCTCGAGCGCGCATGGTCCAAGATCCAGGCCGACGAGCGCTGACATGGCGGGTACCGGATCGCTGTCGGTCGACGTCGTCTCGCCGTCGGGTGTGCTCTGGTCGGGCGAGGCGTCCGCCGTCACCGTCCCCGCCCTCGCCGGCGAGCTCGGTGTGCTGCCGGGCCGTGAGCCCGTGCTCGCGGTGCTCAGGGCCGGGCAGGCGCGTGTGACGTCCGGCGGCTCGACCGTCGCCGTCGACGTCCACGGTGGTTTCGTCTCTGTGGACGACGACGTGGTCACCGTCGTGGTCGACGACGAGGACCCCTCGATGAACATCACGGCGCCCGACGCGGCGGTCGACTCCACGCTCGAGTAGGCGATGCCGCGCACAGGGTGGTTGGTGGTCCTCGGGATCCTCGCTGTCCTCGTCCTGTGCGCGGCCCTGGCCTGCACGTTGCTCTGGCGCGCGCTGCGCCTCTACCGGCGGGGCGGCACGGTGGAGTGCCGGCTGCGCTCGCGCGACGAGCACTGGCGCCGGGGGCTCGCCCAGCTGCGGCTCACCGAGCTGGCCTGGTACCGGTTCAGCTCGCTGTCGCCGCGCCCCTACGTGCGCCTCGACCGCTCCGCCCTCGAGCTCCTCGGCCACGAGAAGCTCGGCCCCGACGAGTCCGGCCGGCCCGTCGTCCAGGCCCGGTTCTCCGACGGCGACGTCACCGTCGAGCTGCGCATGGCGCCCTCGACGCTGCAGGCCCTGGTGGGCTGGAGCGAGGGCGCCCCGCCGCGGGTGCGCGGCACCTGACGCCGGCCGACCTCCCGGTGCCTGGGGCCGGCGCGCGTCGCTGCACCTGAGGCCGGCGCACGTCACGGCGCAGTCCGCCCGGCGCCGACGCCCTGCGGGGTAACGTGGTCAACCGTGCGTACCGTCTTTGCCCGCTGCTCCGTCGACTACTCGGGACGGCTGTCGGCGCACCTCCCGGTGGCGCCCCGCCTCATCATGGTCAAGGCGGACGGGTCGGTCCTCGTCCACTCCGACGGCGGCAGCTACAAGCCCCTCAACTGGATGACGGCCCCCTGCACGCTGCGCGAGCGTGAGCCGGACGAGGTCGAGCTCGCGGCCGGCGCCACCCTCGTCTGGGAGGTCGCCGCGGCCAAGACCGACGACCGGCTCGTCGTCCAGCTCCACGAGGTCCTCTCCGACACCACCGTCGAGCTCGGCGTGGACCCGGGCCTGGTCAAGGACGGCGTCGAGGCGCACCTGCAGGCGCTGCTCGCCGAGCAGGTCGAGCTGCTGGGCGAGGGGCACCGGCTCGTGCGCCGCGAGCACCCCACGCCGATCGGCCCGGTCGACCTCCTCGTGCGTGACGCGGCCGGCGCGGCCGTCGCCGTCGAGATCAAGCGGGTCGGTGGCATCGACGGCGTCGAGCAGCTCACCCGCTACCTCGAGCTCCTCGGCAGGGACCCGCTGCTCGCGCCCGTCACGGGGGTGTTCGCCGCCCAGCAGATCAAGCCCCAGGCGCGCACCCTCGCGGAGGACCGCGGGATCCGGTGCCTCGTGCTGGACTACGACGCGATGCGCGGGGTCGACGACGTCGACTCTCGCCTGTTCTGAGGTGCCGGCCGTGGACCTGTTCGCTGACGGCGCGTGGCTCGCCCCCACGGGCGCCGAGGTGGTCACCGCGCCGGCGGAGGTGCGCTCCGGTGGCGCTGCGGCCCGCCGGCTGGCCGACGACGTCGCGCGCGTCCGGGCGGCCGGGCGCGCCTGCCTGATCGTGCTCGGCCCGGATCCGGCGCCCACCCGCGACGGCGCGGCGGAGCGAGCAGACCTCGCACGCGCGGCACTGGAGGCGGCGGGGGACGGCGTCGACGCCTGGCTGACGATGCGCGACCCGCTCGCGACCGCCCGTGCAGCGGGGGGCGGCGACCCCCGGGCGACGCTCACGGCGCTGCACCACGTCCTGCTCGGGCACGGCGCCGCGGCGAGAGCCCTGCGAGAGGCCGGCGCCGGCGTCGTCGGCACGTCCATCCACCTCGAGGTCACCCGCCCGGCGGACCCGACCTCGACCCACGACCTGGCCGCGGCCCTCGACCTCGACCTCATGACCAACCACGTCGTGCTCGGCCCGCTGCTCGACGGCACGTACCCGGTCGCGGCGCGCGCGGCCTCGGGCGTCGCGGACTGGGGCGTTCGGCCCGGTGATCTCGTGGCGATCCGCCGCGGTCTGGACGTCCTCGTGGTCGAGCACTCCGGGACCCGGACCGTCGCGCGCGCGGGGGAGCGGGCCGGGGACGTCGAGGGGACGGACGCCGGGGCGGAGGCTCCCGGCCGGCCCGCGGCGGAGCCCGGTGCGAACGACGTCCTGCTCGTCCACGAGCAGCAGACCACGGGTGGCCGGGCCGCCGACCCGTCCGGGCTCTACGAGGTGCTCACGGCCCTCGACAACGCCTACCAGGGCATCCCGTTGCTCGGCGCGGTGGCGACCGGGCCGGGGGAGGTCGGCCACGGTGGCGGGATCGCCGCCCACGAGGCTGCGGCCCGCGAGGCGGCCACGGACGGGGCCGACGTGCGCGGGCTGCTCGCCTGGGAGGGCTGATGGCGCGCAACAGACGGTCCGGCAAGCGCCCGTACTCCGCGGGGCACGTCCCGCTCGACATGGACCGCCTCGGGTCCGTCCCGCGCCGGGAGGCCGGGCCCGGCGGCGAGGAGTTCAAGGTCCGCACCGTGCGCGGCTCGGAGAAGACCTACCGGTGCCCCGGCTGCGACCAGGAGATCCCGCCCGGGCTCCAGCACGTCGTCGCCTGGCCGGAGGACCACATCTGGGGCGCGGACGCGGCCGCCGAGGACCGGCGCCACTGGCACACCGCCTGCTGGTCGAGGCGCGGGAGCCGCGGCCCCACCCGCCGCCGGTAGCAGCCGGGGCCCGGCCGTGGCAGCGTGGGCGCATGACACAGCTCGCCGTCCACCACCACGGCCCCGGGTCGACGCACCCGCCGCTCGTGCTGCTGCACGCCTTCCCGCTCGACTCGCGCATGTACGCGCGCCTCCTGCCGCACCTCGAGGACGCCTCCGTGCTGACGGTCGACCTGCCCGGGTTCGGGGACTCCCCGGCACCGGGGGCCGTGCTCGGTGAGGGCGCCGAGGAGGAGCCGAGCCTGGAGCGGGTGGCCAGTGCTGTCCTCGCCTCGCTCGACGCACTCGGGGTCGAGCGGTTCGTCGTAGCAGGGACGTCGCTCGGCGGTTACCTCGCGATGCGGATCGCCGCGCTCGCCCCCGAGCGCCTCGCGGGCATCGGGCTCATCGACACGAAGGCGTCGCCGGACACCGAGGAGGCGAGGTCGAAGCGGGAGGACCTCGCCACCCGTGCGCTGGGCGAGGAGGGTGCGGGCGCGGTTGCCGGCACGCTCGGCGCACTGCTCGGGGGGTCGACGAAGGAGCGCGAGCCGGGTCTCGTCGACGCCGTCGCCGGCTGGGCCGCCGAGGCCGGCGGGCCCGGTATCGCCTACGCCGCGCGCGCGATGGCGGCCCGGCCGGACTCGACGGCGGACCTCGAACGCCTCGGCGAGCTGGAGGTGCCCGCGCTGGTCGTGCGTGGCACCGAGGACGGCCTGGCGTCGGCGGACGACGCGATGGACATGGCCGAGGCGCTCGGCACCGACGCGATGGCCGTCGAGGGCGTCGGGCACCTCGCGCCGCTCGAGGCCCCCACGACCGTCGGCCGCGCTCTGCGGGACCTCGTCGAGCACGCCTGACCGGCCCGGCCGGCGCACCTGGGAGCGGGAGCCCGCACGTGCCCACGGGGTCTACGGTGAGCCGGTGACCACCGCGAAGATCCGACCCGCGACCCCGCTCGACGCCGAGGCCCTCGCTGAGCTCCACGCCCGCGTCTGGCGCGCCACCTACGCCGGCGCCGTCGACGACGCCTGGCTGGAGGAACGCCTCGCCCGCTACCCGAGGATGTGGGAGGAGACCCTGGCCGACCCCGAGGGCGCCACGACCTGGCTCGCCCACCGTGACGGCCGGGCCGTCGGCTTCGCCCGCGCGCACGCGATCGGGGCGGGGCAGGTGCGCCCGCTCGAGCTCGAGTCGATCTACCTCGACGTGGACGAGCAGGGCGCCGGGACCGCGGACAACCTCATGCTGATGACGCTCGGCGACGCACCGGCCCAGCTGTGGGTGTGGAGCGGGCAGGACCGCGCGCGAGCGTTCTACCGCCGGCACGGGTTCGTCGACGACGGCGGGACGGGCACGTTCGGCCCTTTGCCGACCGTGCGCATGGTGCGCTGAGCGGGTCGTCGGACGGCGCGCCGAGAGGTGCGGCGACCGGGTCGTCGGACGGCGCGACGAGCGGTGTGCTGAGCGGCTCCTCGGCCAGCGCGCCGACCGGCGCCGTCAGGCGCGCTCGGCGTCCGCGTCCTCGACCGTGCCCTCCGCGGCGTCGGGTGCCTCGTCGGACGAGTCCCCGTCCGTGGCCGGATCGGCGTCGGCCGACGAGCCGTCGTCCACCGACGGGATCGCGTCCTCGGACCGGACCGTGTCGTCCGACGGGATCGCGTCGGAGATCGGGTCCGCGGCGGCGGGTGCGTGCGACGAGTCGGCCGGTCCCGGCGCGGTGGGCCCCGGGCCGTCCAGGACGTCGTCGGCGCGGGCGGCCGCGCCTGCGCCGTCCACGGCACCGGTGTCGACCACCTCGTGCAGGGCGGTGCGGATCTTCTCGAGGTAGTCGGTGAGCAGGCTGCCGCGCGCCTCGAGCCGGGCGACCTCGGAGCCGGCCGCCACCCGTGCACGGTCGGCCTCCTCCGCAGCCTCGGTGCGCATGCGCTCGGCGTCCTCGCGGGACTCCGCCAGCAGGCGCTCGGCCTCCTCGGTGGCCTCGGCCACGCGGTAGCGCGCCTCCTCGTCGGCCTCACGGGTGACCTCCTGCGCGTGGGCGAGCGCCTCGGCTGCGCGACGGTCGGCGTCGGCGGCGCGCTCGTCGGCCTCGCGGACCGCCTCGGTGCGCGCACCGGTGGCGCTCGCGTGGGCGGCGGCGAGGTCCCGCTCCGCCGCGGCGCGCGCGGCGGCGATCTCCTCCTCGGCGCCCGCACGGGCGAGCCCCAGCTCGCGCTCGAGGTCCGCGCGACGCGTGACCTCCTCGGCCTCGATCTCGCGCCGCACGGCAGCCGCGCGACGCTCGGCGGCGGTGACCAGCTCCTCGGCGCGCACCTCGGCGTCCTGGATCCGGGCGGCGGCCTCGGACTCCGAGCGGGACGAGAGCAGGTCGGCGTTGCGGCGCGCGTCCCCGAGGACGGCGGCGGCCTCCCGCTCTGAGCGCTCGGAGAGACGCTGGGCGGAGGCCTGGGCGCGCTCGGTCGTGCGGCGCGCGTCCTTCTCGGCCTGCTCGACGACCTCGTTGGCCTGCTGCTCGGCGGAGGAGAGGAGGTGCGAGGTGCGCGCCCCCAGGCCGGCGTAGGTCGGCGTGCCGGACTCGGCGAGCTGCCCGCGCACGTCCTCGAGCTCGGTCGTCAGGCGCAGCACGCGGGCGTCGAGGCTCTCGACGTGCTCCCGGGCGGCGGCGAGACGGTTGGTGAGGTCACTGATCCGGTGGTCGACCTGCGCGCGGTCGTAGCCCCGCATGACGACGGGAAAGGTGGCCTGCTCGTCCATGGCGGTCCTCACGCTCGGGGAACCCCTGCCGGCATGCCGCTGTGCCGTCGGGGCGGTACGGCCGCCACCCTACGACGCCGGGGAGCGCGAGTCGTCCGTCACCGTGCCCGATCCCACCTGCCGCAGCCGCCCATGACGTCGTACTCTCGTGAGTTGACTCGTGTCGCCGTCGGCGGCCGCCGACCGGAAGGATGATCGACCCGTGATCAGACGTCTCCTCGCGGCACTTCTTGCGGTCCTCGGCGTGGTCGCCATCGTCCTCGCCGTGCTCTCGGCCACCACCTGGCGCGAGTCGGACGAGCTCACCGCCACGCTGCCCGAGGAGCCGGGGACGCCGATCCTGCTCACCGAGCCCGGTGTCCTGGACATGGCGGGCGACGAGGTGACGATCACCCTCACCGCGGACGAGGGCGAGGACATCTGGATGATGATCGCTCCCACCGACCGTGTGCTGGAGTGGGTCGGCGACGCCTCGCGTACCACCGTGTCCGGCTTCGAGACCCGTACCGAGCTGGCCGCGCGCACCGACGGCACCGAGGAGAGCGTCCCGCACCCCTCCACCTCCGACCTCTTCCGCGGGGCCGAGGAGGGCACCGGCGAGCTGACGGTCGACTGGACGGCCGAGGAGGGGCGCTGGTCCGTCTTCGCCGTCGTCGACGGGAGCGCGGACGCCCCGAACCTCACGCTCACCTGGCCGCGCGAGGTCAGCACCCCGTACCTCGTGCCCGGGCTCATCACGGGTGGCGTGCTGCTGCTCGCCGCGCTCGCGCTCCTGCTGTGGCCCAGCCGCCGCCGGGAGGAGGACGCGGTCCTCGACGGCGGTGCCGCGCCGACGCGCGGCTCGGCGCTCGACGACGGTGCCGGCGCGGCCCACGACGAACCGACCCAGGATCGCGCCACCCGGGACCGCGCCGCCCAGGACGATGTGCACCACGACGACGTGACCGACGACGACCTCGCCACCCGCACCGCGACCGGCGCGTACGGCTCGGCGCCCGCCGCGGGCCGGCCGACCACCGACCCCTACGCCCCCGAGCTCGTCGCGGGCGCGAGCATGGCGGCCGCCGGGACGGCAGGAGCGGCCGCCGCCGGCCGGGCGGGCACCAGCGACGACTCCGCGGGCGCCACCGACGATCGCCCGGCAGACGTCGAGCCCGACGCCGGCGCTGCGGTCGCCGCCACCGGTCGCCCGGACGACGAGACCGAGAAGATCCCCGTGACCGACGGCGTCGACGTGACCCCCGAGGCCGTCGACGCCGCGCTGCCGGCCGACATGGCGGCGCTCGCCGAACGCGAGAAGGCGGGGGAGAAGCTGCGGCGCTACGAGCGCCGGGTCCTCGACGACGCCCGCCGCGAGGCCCGCGAGGACCTGCGCGCGGGGTCGGACACGCAGGTGCGCGAGGACATCCGCTCCGCAGGTGCCTCGCGCGGCGCCGGCATCCTGCCCTACTCGCCCCGCGCCGACGAGACGCGCGTCGGGGGCGGGGACGACGAGTCCTCCGCCGACGTCGCTGTCTCAGGCACCGACGCCGGCGGTTCCGCGGCGTCGACGGCCGCCGCGAGCGGCCACGACCCGGCCGCGGTGACCGACCAGGCGGCGGTGAGCGGCCACGACCCGGCCGCGGTGGCCGACCAGGCGGCGGAGAGCGGCAGCGACCAGGCCGTCGCGGAGGCGGAGGCCGCGCAGGCGGACGGACGCCCGCTCTCGCGCCGCGAGCGTCGCGCGCTCGAGCGTCGTGCGCGCCTCGGCGCCGAGCCCGAGCACCGGTCCGAGCGTGAGCAGCAGCTCGAGCCCGAGCATTTTTCCGAGAACCAGTCCGCGGCCCAGCCCGAGCAGCAGCCCGGGGCCGGGCACCGGACCCAGACCACGTCCGCGCCCTCGTCGGCGACGGACGACGAATGGCGCGACCTGTGGGGCTTCGGCCCCCGGGGCGCCACAGACCCGGAGGAGACGCGATGAACCGCCGATCCACGACCACCCTTGCCGTCCTCCTCGCGGCCGGCCTGCTCGCCGGCTGCTCCACCGAGGAGGAGCCGCTGCCGACCCCGAGCGCGGAGAGCTCCTCGGAGGAGGCCGGCCCCGTGCTCGACCAGGAGACGATGCAGGTCGTGCTCGAGGGCGTCGCCGGCGCCGTCACCGCGGCGGACGAGGCGCAGGACCCCGAGCTGCTCCGCGAGCGCGTGATGGGCCCGGCGTTCCGTTTGCGCTCGGCCGAGTACCGCATCGCCGAGGCGACCGGCGGCGCCGTCCAGCCCGACCCGCTCTCCCTCGACACCCAGGTGGACATCGTCGGCGGCTCCGAGGAGTACCCGCGCGTCGCGATGGCCGTCAGCCAGGTCCCCGACGGGTCGACCCTGCCGCTGCTGCTCACGCTCGCCACCTCCGACGTGCGCGACAACTACCGCCTGTGGTCCTGGGTCCAGCTGTTCCCGGGCGTCACCGTGCCGGAGACCGTCTCGCCCGACGTCGGCGCGGAGGCCGTCCCCACGGACGACGACTCGCTCACGCACACCCCTGCCGACGCCGTCGCCGCCTACGCGGACCTCATCTCGAACCCGGAGGGCGACCAGGTCGACACCTTCGCCCCGGACGACTACCGCTCGCAGGTGTTCGCCGAGACCGCCGGCCTCAACGAGGCCGTCTCGGCGGCCGGTACCGCGACCGTCGCCGCCGAGCCCGTCGTCGACGGGCCGCTCTCGCTGCAGACCGTCGACGGCGGTGCGATCGTCGTCGGCGTCATCGAGACCACGACGACCGTGACGAAGACGGAGCCCGAGGGGACCCTCACCGTCGGCGGCGTGTTCGCCGACCTGCTGGGCAACGAGGGCGTCGTCGAGGACGAGGTGAGCGCCGTCGCCGAGGTCTCGGTCGCCTTCTACGTCCCCTCCGCCGACGCGGACGACCAGACGGTCCAGGTGCTCGGAGCCTCCTCGGTGCTCACCCAGGCCACCGCCGCCGGCGAGTCCGTCGTCGAGTCCCCGTCCGGCGGTGAGTCGCCCAGCGGTGAGTCGCCGAGCGGCGAGTCCTCGTCCGAGGACGCGGAGTCGGCCTCGGACGAGGGCTGACGGCTGACGGCTG
>JBQDDG010000029.1:0-33522 GCA_052093225.1 Actinomycetaceae bacterium | reverse complement strand
GGCTGACGGCTGACGGCTGGCGGTAGACGGTAGGCGGTAGGCGGTAGGCGGTAGGCGGAAGTCTGCAGGCGGCCGACGCCCACGCGTTCCGCCGAGCGCTGACGGGCTGCACACAGGCTCCGCTCCGGGGGAGAATGACGGCATGTCTCAGCCTTCGCTCTACGGCGCCGTCGACCTGTCCGCCCTCGCCAAGCCCGCCGCTCCGGCCGGCTCCGCCCCTCAGGGGTCGTCCTCGCCCGACGCACTCGTCGTCGAGCTGACCGAGGAAATCTTCGGCGACGTCGTCGCGCGCTCCCAGGAGCTGCCCGTCCTCGTCGCCGTGGTCTCCGCGCGTGCGCAGGGCTCCGACGACCTGAAGGCCGCGCTCGAGACCGTCGTCAAGGAGAAGGGCGGCCGCGTCCAGCTCGCGATCGTCGACGGGGACAGCCAGGGCCGGATCGCCCAGGCGCTCCAGGTCACCCAGGTCCCCGCCGTCGTCGCCCTGATCGGCGGCCGGCCCATGCCGATGTTCGTCGGCGTCCACCCCGCCGAGCAGCTGCGCCCCGTCATCGACGAGCTCCTCACCGTGGCCGAGCAGAACGGCCTCACCGGGCGGCTGCCGGTCGGCGACGAGGAGGAGCCGCCCGCGGAACCGGAGCCCGAGCCCCTGCCGCCGCTGCACGCCGAGGGCGTGGCCGCCATCGAGCGCGGAGACCTCGACGCCGCGGCCGAGGCCTACCGCAAGGCGCTCGCCCAGAACCCGAAGGACGCCGAGGCCGTGTCCGCGCTCGCGCAGGTCGAGCTCGCGCGCCGGCTCGCCGAGGTGGAGGACCCGGCTGCGGCGCTCGCGGCGGCCGACGCCGAGGGCGCGGGTGTCGAGGCACAGCTCGTCGCCGCGGACGTCGAGGTCGTCTCCGGTCGTGCGGGAGCCGGCTTCGAGCGCCTCGTCGGCGTCGTCCGGCGCACCGCGGGGGACGAGCGCGAGGCCGTCCGCAAGCGCCTGCTCCAGCTCTTCGACGTGCAGGGCAGCGGTGACCCGGACGTCGCGAAGGCCCGCCGGCACCTCGCCAGCGCGCTGTACTGACGGCGGCAGGGCGCCGCGTCGAACACGTCACGGTGAGGTGGTGCGGTCCGCACCACGTCACCGGCGCTCCCTCTAGGCCCTCGGCAACGTCCGGGGCGCCGTCGCCTGCGCGGCGTCCGCGCCCTCGCCGGTGGCGCCGGACTGCTCGTCGCCGACCGGCTCGAGCCAGAGGACGGACAGCGCCGGCACGCGAAGGGTGATCGAGCGGCCCCGGCCGTTCCAGGCCACGTCCTCAGCCACCTGGTCGCCGACGTTGCGCACGCCGGAGCCGCCGAACCGCTCCTCGTCCGTGTTGACGATCTCGCGCCACGCCGACGAGCCCGGCACGTGCTCCGGGATGCCCACGCGGTAGCCCTCGTGCGCGGTGCCCGCGAAGTTGACGACCACCATCACGTGGTCCGCGCCGTCGGCCGAGCGGCGCAGATAGGTGAGCACGTTGTGGTCGCCGTCCCCCGCCTCGATCCACTCGAAGCCCTCGGGGCGGAAGTCCTGCGACCAGAGCGCCGGGTGCGCGCGGTAGACGGTGTTGAGCTCGTGGACGAGCTGGACGATGGCGTCGTGCTCGGGCTGCTGGGCGAGCGCCCAGTCCAGCCCGGCGCCCTCGTTCCACTCCGAGCCCTGGGCGAACTCCTGGCCCATGAAGAGCAGCTGCTTGCCGGGGTGCGACCACTGGTAGCCGAACAGTGCGCGCACGCCCGCGCGCTTCTGCCAGTAGTCGCCCGGCATCTTCGCCAGCAGAGAGCCCTTGCCGTGCACGACCTCGTCGTGGCTGATCGGCAGGATGAACTGCTCGGAGTAGGCGTAGACCATCGAGAACGTCAGCTCGCCGTGGTGGTAGCGGCGGTTGATCGGCTCCTCCGCGAGGTAGCGCAGGGTGTCGTTCATCCAGCCCATGTTCCACTTGAGGCCGAACCCGATGCCGCCGGCGGACGTCATCGCAGTGATGCCGGGCCAGGCCGTGGACTCCTCGGCGATCATCATCACGCCGGGCGAGCGGCGGTACGCCGTCGCGTTGGTCTCCTGGAGGAAGCTGATCGCCTCGAGGTTCTCGCGGCCGCCCCGCGCGTTGGGCCGCCACTGGCCGGGCTCGCGCGAGTAGTCGAGGTAGAGCATCGAGGCCACGGCGTCGACCCGCAGGCCGTCGACGTGGAACTCCTCGAGCCAGTAGGTCGCGTTGGCGACGAGGAAGTTGCGCACCTCGCGGCGGCCGTAGTTGAAGACGTAGGTGCCCCAGTCCGGCTGCTCGCCGCGCAGCGGGTCCGGGTCCTCGTACAGCGCCGTGCCGTCGAACCGCGCGAGCGCGAAGGCGTCCTTCGGGAAGTGGGCGGGCACCCAGTCGACGATGACGCCGATGCCCTCCCGGTGGAGGGTGTCGATGAGGAAGCGCAGCTCGTCGGGCGAGCCGAGGCGCGAGGTGGGGGCGTAGTAGCCGGTGACCTGGTAGCCCCACGAGCCGCCGAACGGGTGCTCGGCGACGGGCATGAGCTCGACGTGGGTGAAGCCGAGGTACTTCACGTGCCGGACGAGCTCGTCGGCGAGCTCGATGTAGCTGAGGCCGGGCCGCCAGGAGGCCAGGTGCACCTCGTAGACGGAGATCGGTCCCGAGTGCGGGTCGCCCGAGGCACGGGCGGACATCCACTCGTCGTCGGACCACGCGTAGTCGGACTCGGTGACGACGGAAGCGGTGGCCGGCGGGACCTCCGCCAGCCGTGCCATCGGGTCCGCCTTGTCGATCCACATGCCCTCGGGGGTGCGGATCTGGAACTTGTACCGCTGACCCGCGGTGGCGCCGGGGACGAACAGCTCCCACACGCCGGTGCCGCCGAGTGAACGCATCGCGTGGCGGCGTCCCTCCCAGCCGTTCATGTCGCCGACGACGCGTACGGCCTGCGCGTTCGGCGCCCACACCGTGAAGGAGACCCCCTCGACCTCCCCGAGCACCGAGGGGTAGCGGCGCACGTGCGCGCCGAGCGCGGTCCACAGCGTCTCGTGGCGGCCCTCGCCGATGAGGTGGAGGTCGACCTCGCCGATGGTCGGCAGGAAGCGGTAGGGGTCGTCGACGACGGTGCTCCGCCCGCCGTGCGAGACCTCGAGCCGGTAGTCGGGCACCTCGGTGCCGGGCAGCAGGACGGTCCAGATGCCGTCGTGCTCGTGCTCGGCCGGGTGACGGCCGTCCGGCGTGACGACGACGACGGACTCGGCCAGGTGTGCGAGCGCGCGCACCGTCACCCCGCCGGGGCCGGGGTGCGCGCCGAGCACCGAGTGGGGGTCGTGGTGACTGCCGTCGGCGACGGCAGCCAGCAGACCTGGGTGGACGGCGGTCGGTTCGGCGGCGGTCATGGCGTCATTGTTCCCCATGGGGGCGCTCGCGTCGCCGCGGGAGGGGACGAGGGAGCGCAGCCCGGCGAGCGGGACCGGCAGCCAGCCCGGCCGGTAGCGGGACTCGTAGTCGATTTCGTAGAGCGCCTTGCCCACCTCGGCGGCCGTGAGCAGCGGCCCCCGGACGAGGCGCCCGGCGACCGACTCCCAGCCGTCGACGAACGCGCGGCGCGCCGCCCGCGCCCAGCTGTGGGCGGCGGCCTCGTCGGCGCCGTCGGCGATCGCGGTCCCGGCCGCGTAGTCGAACGAGCGCAGCATCCCGGCGACGTCCCGCTCGGGCATGTCCGGTACGCGGCGGTCCTCAAGCGTGCGCAGGGGTTCGCCCTCGAAGTCGAGTACCACCCAGCCGCGGCCGGGGACGTCGAGGACCTGACCGAGGTGCAGGTCGCCGTGGACGCGCTGCAGGACCGGCCAGTCCGCCTCGATCCCGGCCTCGACGACGGCGCGGACGGAGTCGGCGAGGTCGCCCACCTCGGGGCTCGCCACGGTGGCCCCGCGCAGGCGGTCGCCGACCTCGGCCCGCATGGCGTCGCGGGCGGCGGTGCTCGGCACCGCGGTGCCGAGCGTGAACAGGTGGGAGTGGACCTCCCCGACGACCGCGCCGAGGGCGCGCGCCCGCCCGGTGAAGTCGGTGCCGGCGCGGGCGGCCTCGACCGCGACCTCCCACGCGTCGGCCGCGCCGTCGAGGAACTCGGTGGCGACGGCGAGGTGGCCGTGGACCGTGGCGTCAGGCTCGCCCGTACCCTCGCGCCAGCTGCCGGACAACGCGCCGACCAGGCGGGGGACGGCCCGGGACCCCGCCCGGGCGACGGCGGCGGTGAGCTCGACGTCGGGGTTCGCCCCGGCGTCGATCACGCGGAAGACCTTGATGATCACCGGGGCGGCCGCGTCGCCGGTCGCCGGACGGACGACGAGCGAGGAGTTCGACTGTTCCCCGGTGAGCACGCGGCTCGGCCCGGTCGGCAGGCCGGCAGTGTCACCGGGCTCGGCGTCCAGGTCGGGGGCCGAGGCGGTACCCGCGATCGCGCCCAGCACGAGGCTCCCGAAGCGGGGATCGCGCACGGCGTCGTAGACCCAGCGGGTGCCCAGCTCGGAGTGCTCGACCTTCGCGACGAGACCGGCGTCGTCGGGCAGCGGGGCGTCCCGGTACGTGAGCGGCACGAGGTAGACCGTGGGCTCGTCGCCCGCGTCGTCCCGCAGGAGCCACCACTCGACCCCGACCTGGCCGTCCGGGTCCTCGATGTACGCGCCCCCCACCCTGGTCAGCGCGGGGGCGGCGGACCCCCGATACCAGCGCTGGCCGGTGATCCAGCCGGGGAGGAACTCGTCGAACGCGGGGGAGACGGTGGCCATCAGCTGTCCTTCGGGTCCTTCGGGTCGCTCGGCGGCACGGGGGCGCTCGCCGTCTGGGGTGTGTCGCCGGGGCCTGAGCCGTCGACGGAGCCGGTCCCGTCGCCGGGGCCTGAGTCGTCGACGGAGCCGGACACGTCACCGGAGCCGGGCCCGCCGTCGGGCCCCGACTCGTGGTCGGTGGCCGCCTCGGCGGCATCGCGGTCGGCGACGGCCTCCTCCACGGGCGACATCTCGCCCCGCTCGTCCGGCAGCGGCGGCGTGGGGCCGGCTGCGACACCGTCCGCGAGGCCCGGGAACATGCCGGTGGTGGGCCGACGGGTCGGCATCGGCGGGGTCGAGGGCACCGTCCGCTCCGACGAGCCGGGGTAGGACGGACCGGTGGCCACCGTCGGCGGCCCCTGGAAGTCGGCGTGCTGCGCCTCGTCGGTGCGGCCCTCGAGCGGCGCCGGCGCACCGGTGCCGGGCCGGGTGAGCTCGAGCCAGTAGAAGTCGCGCGAGCCGAGCGTGATCTCGAGCGTCCCGTCCTCGCCGATCGCCGGGAAGCGGGCGCCGCCGAACACGTCGGTCGCCTGCCACCGGGCGTGCTCCGGGACCTCGACGCGGGCCGAGCGCGCCGTGTTCGCGAGGTTGGCGAGGCACAGGACGACCGAGTCGAGGTTGCCGCGGGTGTAGGCGAGGACCGCCTCGTTGTCCACGTCGCGCGGGACGAAGTCCCCGTCGCCGAACACCGGGTAGCGCCGCCGCACCTCGAGCATGCCGCGCACCCAGTGCAGCAGGGAGGTCGGCTGCGCGAGCTGGGACTCGACGTTGACCGCCGTGTAGGTGCTGACGAGCGACTGCACGACAGGCAGGTAGAGGCGCCCCGGGTCCTGCGCGGTGGAGAATCCCGCGTTGCGGTCCGGCGTCCACTGCATCGGCGTCCGCACCCCGTCGCGGTCCGGCAGCCAGATGTTGTCCCCCATCCCGATCTCGTCGCCGTAGTACAGCCACGGGGAGCCGGGCAGGGACAGCAGCAACGAGTTCGCGAGCTCCATCTCGGCCCGCGAGTGGCCGAGCAGGGGCGCCAGGCGCCGCCGGATGCCGACGTTCGCGCGCATGCGCGGGTCCTCGGCGTACCAGCCGTACATCGCCGCGCGCTCCTCGGTGGTCACCATCTCGAGCGTGAGCTCGTCGTGGTTGCGCAGGAACGTGCCCCACTGGGCGCCGCTGGGGATCTGCGGGGTGGCCGCGAGGATGTCGCGGATCGCGGAGGCCCGCTGGTCGCGCAGCGAGTAGAAGATGCGCGGCATCACCGGGAAGTGGAAGCAGATGTGGCACTCCGGGGCCTCGGGGGTCCCGTAGTAGTCGACGACGTCGTCGGGCCACTGGTTGGCCTCGGCGACGAGCACCGTGCCCGGGAACTCCGCGTCCACCATGGCGCGCAGCTCGGCGAGGAACTCGTGGGTGGCGGGCAGGTTCTCGCAGCTCGTGCCCTCCTCCTCGAACAGGTAGGGCACCGCGTCGAGCCGGAAGCCGTCGATCCCGCGGCGCGCCCAGAAGCGCACGACGTCGAGGATCGCCACCTTCACGGCCGGGTTCTCGTAGTTGAGGTCCGGCTGGTGGGAGAAGAAGCGGTGCCAGAAGTACTGGCGCCGCACCGGGTCGAACGTCCAGTTCGACTCCTCGGTGTCCACGAAGATGATCCGCGCGTCGTTGTAGCCCTCGTTGGAGTCGCTCCACACGTAGAAGTCCCCGTACGGGCCGTCCGGCTGGTTCCGGGAGGCCTGGAACCACGGGTGGGCGTCCGAGGTGTGGTTCGCGACGACGTCGATGACGATCCGGATCCCGCGGGAGTGGGCCTCCTCGACGAGCTGGTCGAGGTCGTCGAGCGAGCCGTACTGCGGGTCCACGGCCGTGTAGTCGGCGACGTCGTAGCCGCCGTCGCGCTGCGGGGAGGGGTAGAACGGCGGGATCCACAGGCAGTCGACGCCGAGCCACTGGAGGTAGTCGAGCCGGGAGATGAGTCCCTGGATGTCACCGACCCCGCTGCCCGAGGTGTCGGCGAAGGTCTTGATGTAGACCTCGTAGAAGACCGCGGAGCGGTACCACTCCGGGTCGTGGCTCAGCCCGGGGCGCGCGCCGGAGCGCTCGCCGTCGGGCAGCTGCGGGATCACCGGGGCGGTCATCGCAGCACCGTGAGCACGTGGGCCATCCGCTCGGACGGGGAGAGGCGGACGTACGGGCTGCGTCCCCACTCGTAGACGGCGCCGTCGAGCTCGTCGCGCACGGTGAGGACGTGCTCGTCGCCGCCGCCGGGCGGCACGTCGAGCCCGAGGGCCGCGAGGTCGAGGTGGACGAGCCCGTCCCGGGTGGTGAACGGGTCGAGGTTCGCGACGACGATCACCGTGTCCTCCTCGCCCGTCGGCGACTGCTTGGCCGGCAGGTGCCGGGAGAACGCGAGGATCTGGTCGCTCGTGGTCGGGTGGACCGCCACGTTGCGCAGGCGCCGCAGGGCCGGGTGCTCCCGGCGCGCGCGGTTGAGGCTGCGCAGGAGCGGCGCGATGCCGCGCACCTCGTCCTGGGAGTGGTCCCGGGCCTTGAACTCGTACTTCTCGTTGTCGACCTGCTCCTCGGCCCCGGGGCGCGGCACGTTCTCCACGAGCTCGTAGCCGGAGTAGATGCCCCAGGTGGGCGAGCCGGTCGCGGCCAGGACCGCGCGCACGGCGAAGGCCGCCGCCCCGCCCTGCTGCATGTACGGGGTGAGGATGTCGTGGGTCGTCGGCCAGAACGCCGGACGCATGTGCGTGTCCGTCTCGTGCGCCACCTCCACCAGGTAGGTCTCGAGCTCCTCCTTGGTGTTGCGCCAGGTGAAGTACGTGTAGCTCTGGTGGAAGCCGATGGCGCCGAGCGTGCGCATCATCGCCGGGCGGGTGAAGGCCTCGGCGAGGAAGACGACCTCGGGGTGGAGGCGACGGAAGTGGGCGAGGATCCGCTGCCAGAAGTCGAGCGGCTTCGTGTGCGGGTTGTCGACCCGGAACAGGGTGACGCCGTGGTCGATCCACGTCTGCAGGACCGCCCGGACGGCCTCATAGATGCCGGCGGGGTCGTTGTCGAAGTTCAGCGGGTAGATGTCCTGGTACTTCTTCGGCGGGTTCTCCGCGAACGCGATCGTGCCGTCGGCGCGCGTGGTGAACCACTCCGGGTGCTCGGTGACCCACGGGTGGTCGGGCGAGGCCTGCAGCGCGAGGTCGAGCGCCACCTCCATGCCGAGCCCGCGGGCCCGGGCGACGAAGTGGTCGAAGTCGTCGAAGGTGCCGAGGTCGGGGTGGACGGCGTCGTGACCGCCGTCGGGGGAGCCGATCCCGTACGGGGAGCCCGGGTCGCCGGGCTCGGCCCCGAGCGTGTTGTTGCGGCCCTTGCGGTTGGTCGTGCCGATCGGGTGGACCGGGGTGAGGTAGACGACGTCGAAACCCAGGTCCGCGATGCGCGGGAGGTCCTCGGCGGCGGTGCGCAGGGTGCCGGAGACCATCTGCCCGGTCGACGGGTCGCGGTAGGCGCCGGTCGAGCGCGGGAAGAGCTCGTACCAGGAGCCGACGAGCGCGCGCTCGCGGTCCACGCGCAGCGGGTAGGGGGCCGACGGCGAGAGCATGTCCCGCAGCGGGTGGCGCGCGAGGGCGGCCTGCACGTCGTCCGCCGTCGCGCGCGCCATGCGGGCGGCCGGCGTCATCGTCCCGTCGCCGAGCGTGGCGGCGGCCGCGAGGAGGACGTCGCGGTCGGCCGCCGGGCGCTCCTGCCGGGCCGCGCGGGTGAGGACGAGCGCACCCTCGGCGAGCATGAGGTCGACGTCGACGTCCGCCGCCACCTTGAGGACGGCGTCGTGGATCCACGTGCCCACCGGGTCGGACCAGCCCTCGACGACGAAGGACCAGTCACCCACCTCGTCCGGGGTGACCCAGGCCTCGAGCCGGTCGAGGCCGGGGGCGACGTCGACCATCGTCGCGCGCGAGTGCTCCGAGCCGTCCGGGCGGCGCAGGACCGCCGTGGCGCCGAGGAGGTCGTGCCCCTCGCGGAAGACGGTCGCCGAGATCGGGAGCGCCTCGCCCACCGTCGCCTTCGCGGCCCAGCGGCCGTCCTCGATGGCGGGGGCCACCTCGACGACGGGGATGCGGCCGACGGGGGTGAAGGCGGTCGGCGCCGCCGGGCGCGCCGTGCCGGGCCAGGGGGTCAGCGGGGCGCTCGACCCGGTCGCGGACATGGTCTCGGGTGGCTGCGTGTGGCTCACCCCGCCAACCTACCGAGAGTCGCGACCGGGCGTCGCCCGAACGGCACCCGCGACCGACCCGGGCCCGTCCCCTGCTGCAACAGGACTGCTCCACTGCTGCAACAAGACTGAAAAGCGACAACCGACGGGCTAGGCTCGCCCACGTGATAGCCATCCGCCGATTCACGGTCCGTACCGTCCTCCCCGAGGCGCTCGCGCCTCTCGACACCCTCGCCACGAACCTTCGCTGGTGCTGGCACGAACCCACGCGCGCCCTGTTCGAGTCCTTCGACCCCGAGGTGTGGGCCGAGGTGCACGAGGACCCCATCCGTCTCCTCGGCGCCCTCCCACGCACGCGTCTCGACGAGCTCGCCGCCGACCCGGCGGTCGTCGCCCGCGTCCGTGAGCTCGACGCCGACCTCGCCACCTACATGACCGAGCCCCGCTGGTTCCAGACCGAGGGGCCCGCGGACAAGCCGGCGGCGATCGCCTACTTCTCCGCCGAGTACGGCATCACCTCGGTGCTCCCGCAGTACTCCGGCGGCCTCGGCATCCTCGCCGGCGACCACCTCAAGTCCGCCTCGGACCTCGGCGTGCCGATCGTCGGCGTCGGGCTCCTGTACGGGGCCGGCTACTTCAAGCAGTCGCTGACCCGCGAGGGCTGGCAGCACGAGACCTACCCGCTCGTGGACCCCGACAACCTGCCGCTGACGCTCCTGCGCGAGCCCGACGGCACGCCGTCGCGGGTCGAGCTCGCCCTCCCGGGGAGCCGCACGCTGCGCGCCCAGGTCTGGGTGGCCCAGGTCGGCCGCGTGCCGCTGCTTCTCCTCGACTCCAACATCCCGGACAACGAGGAGCGCGAGCGCAGGGTCACCGACCGCCTCTACGGCGGCTCGGCCGAGCACCGCCTCGAGCAGGAGCTGCTCCTCGGCATGGGCGGTGTGCGCGCCGTGCGCCTGTACTCGCGCCTCACCGGTGCGCCCGCGCCGGAGGTCTACCACTGCAACGAGGGCCACGCGGGCTTCCTCTCCGTCGAGCGCATCCGCGAGCACGTGACGGCCGACGGCCTGGACTTCGGCGCCGCGCTCGAGAGCGTGCGCGCCGCGACGGTCTTCACCACGCACACCCCCGTGCCGGCCGGCATCGACCGCTTCTCCCGCGAGCTCATCGCCCACTACTTCGGCGGCGACGCGGCGATCGAGGGCGTGGGCCTGGACGACATCCTCGCCCTGGGGGCGGAGGACTTCGAGGGCGGCAACCCCGAGGTCTTCAACATGGCCGTCATGGGCCTGCGCGTGGCGCGCCGGGCGAACGGCGTGGCCCAGCTGCACGGCTCCGTCTCGCGCGGCATGTTCGCCCAGCTCTGGCCGGGCTTCGACGTCACGGAGGTCCCGATCACCTCGGTGACCAACGGCGTGCACGGCCCCACCTGGGTCGACCCGCTCTTCGCGGAGCGGGCCACCGAGCGGCTCGGCGAGCGCTCGCTGACCTTCGGCGAGGGCTGGGACCGCACCGAGGCCGAGGGCGGCATCTCCGACGCCGAGCTGTGGCAGACCCGCAACGAGCTGCGTGGCAAGCTCGTCGACACCGCCCGCAAGCGGCTGCGCAAGTCCTGGCTCGACCGCGGGGCCTCGCCGGCCGAGCTGGGCTGGACCGCGGACGCGCTGGACCCGGACGCGCTGACGATCGGCTTCGCGCGCCGCGTGCCGACCTACAAGCGGCTCACGCTCATGCTCAAGGACCCGGAGCGCCTCACGCGGCTGCTCACGGACCCCGAGCGCCCGATCCAGATCGTCGTCGCGGGCAAGTCCCACCCGGACGACGAGCCCGGCGTCGGACTCATCCAGAAGTTCGTCAGCTTCGCGGACCAGGCCGGGGTGCGCGAGCGGCTCGTGTTCCTGCCCAACTACGACATCGCGATGGCCCAGACCCTCATGCCGGGCTGCGACGTCTGGCTGAACAACCCGCTGCGCCCGCTCGAGGCCTCGGGGACGTCGGGGATGAAGTGCGCCATCAACGGCGCCCTCAACCTCTCGATCCTCGACGGCTGGTGGGACGAGATGTACGACGGCGTCAACGGCTGGGCGATCCCCACCGCCGACGGCGTCGAGGACACCGAGCACCGCGACCAGCTCGAGGCCGCGGCGCTCTACGACCTGCTCGAGAACGTCGTCGTGCCGCGGTTCTACGACCGCGACGAGGACGGCGTGCCCCGGCACTGGATGGAGCAGGTGCGGCACACGCTGTCCACGCTCGGCCCGAAGGTCCAGGCCACCCGGATGCTCCGCGACTACGTCGAGGAGCTCTACACGCCGGTCGCCACCGCCGGGCGCCTGCTCGACGGCGTCGACGCCTTCGCCGGTGCCAAGGAGCTCGCGGGCTGGAAGCACAAGGTCCGCTCCGCCTGGTCCTCCGTGCGGGTGGACTCGGTCGACGCCCACGACGTCCCCGACGTCGTCAAGGTCGGCGACACCATCCGCGTGGCCTCCACCGTCGCCCTCGGCGAGCTCGCACCGGAGGACGTGCAGGTCCAGGTGGTGTCCGGACGCGTCGACGACTCCGACGAGCTGGGCGACCTCACCGTCACGCCGCTCGCCCACATGGGGACGGTCGACGGCCGGCACACGTTCGCCGGGGACGTCCAGCTCGACAACGCCGGCGCGTTCGGCTACACCGTGCGCGTGGTCCCGCAGCACCGCCTGCTCGACGGCGTCACCGAGCTGGGCCTCGCCACCACCGCCCAGGCCTGACCCGCGCCCCTCACGAGTGAGGGGCCTGTGGACGAAGAAGGGGATCGCCCCGCGCACCGGCGCGGGGCGATCCCCTTCTTCGTGGTGGATAGGTGGTCGAGTGGTTGCTCAGTAGTCCATCTGCATGGCGGCGCGGACCTCGTCGAGGGTCTCCTCCGCGACCGCCGTCGCGCGTTCGTTGCCCTCGCGCAGGACGGCGGCCAGCTGGGCCGGGTCGTCGGCGTAGGTGGCGCGGCGCTCACGGATCGGGGCGAAGTGCTCATTGACGGCCTCGGTGACGAGCTTCTTCAGGCCCCCGCCCCCGGCGTCGCCGAGCTCGTCCGCCACGTCCACCGGGTCCCGCCCGAGGCACAGGGCGGCGAGCTGGACGAGGTTGGAGACCTCCGGCCGGCCGGCCGGGTCGAACGTGATGTGGCGGTCGGCGTCGGTGACCGCCTTCTTGATGATGCGCGCCGTGGTGTCGGCGTCCATGCCGATCTCGATCGTGTTGCCCTTGGACTTGCTCATCTTCTGCCCGTCCATGCCGAGCAGCAGCGGGGCGGGGGAGAGCAGGGCGTCGGCCTGCGGGAAGATCGGCTTCTCCGCGCCGGCCCGGCCGTAGCGCTCGTCGAACCGGCGGGCGATGAGGCGCGTGACCTCGATGTGCGGGAGCTGGTCCTTGCCCACGGGGACGAGGTTCGCCCGGCAGAAGAGGATGTCCGCCGCCTGGTGGACCGGGAACGTGAGCATGAGCCCGGACATCGGACGGGTCGAGCCGGCGAGCTCGTCCTTGACGGTCGGGTTGCGGCGCAGCTCGGCATCCGTGACGAGCGAGAGGAACGGCAGCAGCAGCTGGTTGAGCGCCGAGATGCTCGAGTGCGTGAAGATCGTCGAGCGGGCCGGGTCGATCCCGACGGCGAGGTAGTCGGCGACGGCCGAGTACACGTTCTGCCGGAGGTCCCCGACGCCGTCCCGGTCGTAGATCACCTGGTAGTCCGCGACGAGGACGAACGACTCCACGCCGAGCTCCTGGATGCGCACGCGGTTGGCGAGCGACCCGAAGTAGTGCCCGATGTGGAGCGATCCGGTGGGCCGGTCGCCCGTGAGCATGCGGTACCGCTCGGGGTGCACGGTCAGGTCGGCCTCGATCGCGTCGCTGCGGGACTGCGAGCGGGCGAGGGAGGCGGAGTCGGTCGTGGAGAGCTCGTCGGGGGTGTCTGTCACGGCGGCCAGCCTAGGCGCTCGGGGCGGACCGCCAGGTGTCGTCCCGCGCGCCTCAGCCGGCGAGCACCTTGTCCACGAAGGCCGTGACGTCGCCGAGGACCTCCTCCTTGTTCGTCTCGTTGAAGATCTCGTGCTGCGCGCCCGGATACACCGTGCTCTCGGTGTGGGGTCCGGTGACCTGGGTGACCCCGTCCTGGCTGTTGCCGATCGGCACGAGCCGGTCGCCCTCCCCGTGGAGGTAGAGGACCGGCAGGTCGCCGAGCGAGCCGTGCGCGGAGATGCGTGCCATCGCCTCGTTGAGGGCCTCGAGCGTGGGGCGCTTGAAGTCCCCGTGCCACACGAGCGGGTCGTCGGCGTAGATCCGGCCGATCTCCGGGTCGCGCGAGAGGGTCTCGGGGTCGATCGGCGTCGGCGGGATCGGGTCCTGCGCCAGGAGCGTGTCCACCACGTCCCACTTCCCGATCACCGGGCCCGACAGCACGAGCGCGGCGAGCTTCTCCCCGTGCAGCTGCGTGTACCTGGTGGCGATGAGCCCGCCCATCGAGTGCCCGACGAGGACGAGGGGGAGCCCGTCGTGGTCGGCGGCCGCGGTGTCGACGAGCTGGTCGAGATCGGCCACGACGTCGTCGTAGTCGCGGACGAGGACCCGCTCCCCGGCGCTCTTCCCGTGGCCGGCGTGGTCGAGGCCGTACACGACGGCGCCATGAGCGTTCAGCGTGCTCGCGACCCACTCGTACCGGCCGATGTGCTCCCCGTAGCCGTGCACGAGCACCGCCACGTAGCGCGGGTGGTCGATGCGCCAGACCCTCGCGACGATCTCGCCCGCGTGCCCGTCAAACGTCCATTCGCTCATGTCGTCCTCGACTCGTCATGGGCATCTCCGCGCGGGCGACCGGCGCCCGACGACCGGCGTCGTCACCGGCGTGCCGTCGTCGTCGCAGCATACCCGGACGAGACCTGCGCCACAGGCCGGACGGCGGCCGGCGCCCCGCCGGACCGGGCCTGTGACGCGGATCGGACCGGAGAACAGGATCGGACCGGGAGACCGCACCGGACCGGGCCCGGGAATCCGACCGGGCGACGTCGGGTCAGCTGCCTCCCGGGCGAGGCGCCTGCGCCGGGCCCGGCTCCGCCGTCGGGCCGAGGTAGAGGCGCATCGACAACGGCTCGAGCGAGACCCGCTCGCCCGGCACTGCCGTCGGCGCGTCAGCGTCACGGCGGCAGCCGGCCTCCTCCGACGACGGCGAGTCCCACTCCGAGCTCCAGGCCAGGTGGTAGCCGGTCCCGCGCCCCACCGGCAGGGTGACCTCGGCGTAGTCGAGGGAGCCCGAGAGGACGACGAGCGCGTCCGGTCCCGTCCCGCGGCCCGAGCGGAGCAGCTGGACGACCCGGTTGTGCGGGTCGTGCCAGCGGTGGGCTCCCATCTCGCGGGCCTCGTGGTCGAGCCAGGCGAGGTCCGGGACCACGTCGCCGTCGGCGGTCCGTCCCGTGAAGAACCCCTCGGGCCGCAGCACGTCGTGCTCGCGACGCAGCGCCAGGAGGTGCCGCGTGGTGGCGAGGAGGTCCTCCTGCCACTCCTCGAGGTCCCAGTCCAGGTAGGACAGCTCGCCGTCCTGGCAGTAGGTGTTGTTGTTGCCGCGCTGGGTGCGCCCGATCTCGTCGCCGGCCGTGATCATCGGCGTGCCGGGGGAGAGCAGGAGGGTCCCGAGCAGGTTGCGCATCGAGCGGCGACGCAGCGGCAGGATCCCGGCGGCCGGGGAGTCGGCGTGGACCCGTCCCTCGGCGCCGTGGTTCCACGAGCGGTTGTCGGTCGTGCCGTCGCGGTTGCCCTCGAGGTTCGCCGAGTTGTCCTTGTGCTCGTAGGACACGAGGTCCGCGAGCGTGAAGCCGTCGTGGGCCGTCACGTAGCTGATCGACGCGTGCGGCCCGCGGCCGCCGGTGACCTCGCCGTGCCCGAACAGGTCCGCGGACCCGGACAGCCGCGTGGCGAGGTCGCGCAGGTCGTGTCCCGTCGCGCCCTCGGCCGCGGCCCGCGGGTCGGCGAGCCAGAAGGTGCGCACGGCGTCGCGGAAGCGGTCGTTCCACTCGGCGACGGGCGCGACGAACTGGCCCGTCCGCCAGCCCTCCGGCCCGAGGTCCCACGGCTCGGCGATGTGCTTGACCTCGCGCAGCACGGGGTCGGTCGCCAGCGTGACCAGGAACGGGTGGTAGGCGGTGAACTGGTCGGCGTTGCGGCCGAGCGTGACGGCGAGGTCGTAGCGGAAGCCGTCGACGCCGACCTCGCGCACCCAGTACCGCAGCGAGTCCAGGGTCATGCGCACCACCTCGGTGCGGCGCAGGTCGAGGGTGTTGCCGCAGCCGGTCATGTCGAGCATCCGCCCGCGGTCGTGGTCGTCGTGCAGGTAGTAGCCCGAGGAGTCCAGGCCCCGCCAGGAGACGGTCGGCCCGGCCACGCCGCCCTCGCACGTGTGGTTGTGGACGACGTCGAGGAGGACCTCGATCCCGGCCGCGTGCAGGAGCGCGACCATCCCCTTGACCTCGGCCAGCACCGCCGCCGGCCCGGCTGCGCGCGCGGCGGCGGTCGCGTAGGAGGGCTCGGGCGCGAAGAAGGTGAGCGTGTTGTAGCCCCAGTAGTTGGTCAGCCCCTTGGCGGTGAGGTGCGGCTCGTCCATCTTCGCGTGGATCGGGAGCAGCTCGACGGCGGTGACGCCGAGGTCCTCGAGGTGGGCGATGGTCACGGGGTGCGCGAGTCCCGCGTAGGTGCCGCGCAGGTGGTCAGGCAGGCCCGGCAGGTTCATCGTCAGCCCGCGGACGTGCGCCTCGTAGATCACCGTGTCCCGCCAGGGCGTGCGCGGGGCGGGGACCGCGCCGTCGAAGGCGTCGTCCACCACGACGCCGAGCGCGACGTCGCCCACCGAGTCCCGCGGGTCCGGGGAGCCGGTGCCGTCCACGGGCGCGAGGTCCTCGCCCACCACGTGCGCGTACAGGGCGGGGGTGAGCCGAGGGGTCCCGACGATGGAGCGGGCGTACGGGTCGAGCAGCAGCTTGGCCGGGTTGTGGCGCTGGCTCCGCGACGGGCTCCACGGCCCGTGCACGCGGAAGCCGTACCGCTGGCCGGCCCGCACGCCGGGCACGTGGCCGTGCCACACCCCCTGGACGGGGCCGCGCAGGGCGAACCGGCGCTCGCTCCTGCTCCCGTCCTCTGCCTCGTCGACGAGGCAGAGGTCGACCCGCGTGGCGCGGGAGGCGAAGACGCTCACGTCGACGCCGTCGCCGACCAGGTGGACGCCGCGCCTGTGGATGTGGGACGCCGGGCCGGGCACGGGGGACGTCGCGGTGTCCTCGTAGAGGCGGGGGAGCGGCGCACGGAGCGCGGCCGGGGCGGAACGCATGGGACTCACCGTCCTATCCAACCCCAGCGGTCCGTGGAGGCGCGCGGTCCGGGGGACTACCGTCGTCGCATGGGGAGCATCGGCGCCGAGGAGTTCCGGGCGCTCGCGCGTTCGGCGCCGTGGCGCTGGCGCGAGCTCGACGTCACCGTGCGGCGTGCGGGACGTGCGGAGAGCGCGCGTGGTGCGGGCGGCGCGGAGAGCGCGGGACGCCACCTGCTGGTCCGCGCCCAGCTGCGCCGGGGCGAGGCGTCGGCACGTGTGGTCGACGCCGCCACAGGGCAGGTCCTCCAGGAGGCGCGCCCTTCCGGACTGGACGCCCGATCCGGGGCGATAGCCGCCGTCGGGCCGGAGGGAAGCTCCCTGCGCGAGGCGACGACCGCCGTCGGGCCGGAGGGGAGCCCGCGGGGTGGGACGGCGACCATCGGCTGGACGACGCGGACGGCGCCCGAGATGGCGACGCCCCTCCTGCGCGACGACGGGCTCGTGGCCGTGCGACCGCACCATGTCGAGGACCCGCCGCTGTGGCAGGACTACCACTGGGTCGCCACGTTCGACCCGGTCGAGCTCGCCGACGGGCAGGACTGCGAGGGGCCGGTGGTGCCCGCGCCGGCCTCCGCACCCGGAACGCCGGAGGCGGACGAGCCGCTCGTCGACGAGTCCGGTGGTCCGCGCCCCCGTACCGACCTGGCGGGGACCGAGGTCGGAGAGGTACGCGTCGGCGAGCACCACGGCCGTGCCACCTGGACCGCGACGTTGCGACCCACGCGCCACTACGAGCCGCGCTGCGGGTGCTGCGCGCTCCTGCCGCACCCCGGGCAGGCCCGGCGCGAGTGGGGCGACGAGCGTGCCGCGGAGCTCGGCCTCACCGGGGGTGAGGAGCGCCCGGAGTTCGAGGCGGCCCTCGACGTCGCCACGGGTGTGCTCGTGCACCTGTCCGGGCCGGACGGCACGACCGACGTGGAGATCCACTCCGCCTCCTGACGGGCGGTGCTGCCTACGCTGGGCGGCGTGCGCCACTACCTCGACCACGCCGCCGCGACCGACCTCCTGCCCGAGGCCGCCGACGCGCACGCCGAGGAGCTCGCGCGCCAGGTCGCCGGCGGCGCGAACCCCTCGAGCGGGCACGCTGCCGGTCGCGCCGCCCGGGCGCGCTGGGAGGAGGCGCGCGAGCGCATCGCCGCCGCGCTGGACGCCGACGCCGCCGAGGTCGTGCTCACCTCCGGCGCCACGGAGGCGGACAACCTCGTCATCGTGGGTGCCGTGCTCGCCGCGCAGGACCGTCGACCGCACTGCGTCGCCCACTCCGGCGCCGATCACCCGTCCGTGTGGCGGTCCGCCCGGTGGCTCGAGGACGCCGGCCTGTCCGTCGCGCACCAGCTCCCCATCGACCCCGCCGGGCGCCTCGTCCTCGACTCGGTCGAGGAGGTCGTCGCCTCCTGCCCGCCCGTCCTGCTCTCGGTCACGTCCGTGTGCCACGAGACCGGGGTGGTGCAGCCGGTCCGCGACGTCGTCCGGATCGCCAGGGACGCCGCCGCAGCCGACCGGCCGCGCGGCGTCGCGGTGCACACCGACGCCGCGCAGGCGCTCGGCGTGATGCCGGTCCGCCTGCACGCCGACGACCTGGACGCCCTGACGATCGCGGGCCCCAAGATCGGTGCCCCCGCGGGGACCGGCGCGCTGCTCGCCCGGCGGGACCTCGCGCTGGCGCCCGTGGGTGGCGGGGGAGGGCAGCAGCGCTCGATCCGCTCGGGCACGCTCGACGTGGCCGGCGCGGTGGCGCTCGCCGTCGCCGTCGAGCACGCGGTCGCGGACCAGGAGGCCCACGCCGCGCGGCTCGCCACGCTGCGGACCGAGCTCGTCTCCGGCCTCGCGTCGCGGATCCCGGGGCTCGTCGTCACCGGACCGGACCTCGACCGGCCGGAGTCCGCCCAGGTGAGCCCCGGCGTCGTGCACGTGCGCATCCCCGGGGCGGACCCGGACGCGCTGCTCCTGGCGCTGGACGCCGCGGGGATCGACGCGTCGCCGGGCGCGGCGTGCACCACCGGCGTGCTCGGGGCGAGCGACGTGCTGCTCGTCATGGGACTGTCCGAGCAGGACGCCCGGACCGGCCTGCGGCTGTCGATGGGCCGGTCGACGACCAGGAACGACGTCGAGGCGGTGATCCGGGAGCTGCCCGGCGCTGCCGAGGCCGCCCGCGCCGTCGGTGCGCTGACCGCCGGTACGGACTGACCGCCGGTACGGACTGACCGCCGGTACGGACTGACCGCCGGTACGGACTGACCGCCGGTACGGGGTAGCGAGCAGTCCCCGCGAGGCCAGCCCGGGTGTGCGCAGTTCTCTTCTCGTCGAGCACACGGGTTGTGTCACGAGGCAACTGCCCGCGTCGGTGTTCCCGTGACACAACCCGTGGTCTCGTGGGGGTGGGGCCGGGGTGGGCGCGCGTCGCGCATGGTGCGTGACAATGGAGCCGCCCCTGCAGCACATCGAAGGACCGAACATGCGCGTACTTGCCGCCCTCAGCGGAGGAGTGGACTCGGCGGTGGCGGCGGCCCGCGCCGTCGAGGCCGGCCACGAGGTCGTCGGCATCCACATGGCGCTGTCCCGCAACCGCGCCGAGCACCGCTCCGGCTCGCGCGGCTGCTGCTCGATCGAGGACGCCTCCGACGCCCGCCGCGCCGCCGACATCCTCGGCATCCCGTACTACGTGTGGGACATGTCCGAGCAGTTCGAGGACCTCGTGGTCAAGGACTTCCTCGCCGAGTACTCCGCGGGTCGCACCCCCAACCCCTGCGTGCGCTGCAACGAGCACGTGAAGTTCTCCGCGCTCGCCGACCGCGGCCGTGCGCTCGGGTTCGACGCCGTCGCCACCGGCCACTACGCGCGCCTCGAGCACGTCGGCGGCGGACCCCGGCTGTTCCGCTCCGCCGAGCCGGACAAGGACCAGAGCTACGTCCTCGCCGTCGCCGGCCGCGACGGGCTGTCCCGCGCGCTGTTCCCCCTCGGCGACGTCGCGGCCAAGTCCGACGTCCGGGCCGAGGCCACCGCCCGGGGCCTCCCGGTGGCGAGCAAGCCGGACTCCTACGACATCTGCTTCGTCGCGGACGGTGACACGGCCGGCTTCCTGCGCGAGCGCCTCGGCGAGCAGCCCGGCGAGATCGTCGACTCCGACGGGACCGTCCTCGGCGAGCACGCCGGCGCCTACGCCTACACCGTCGGGCAGCGCAAGGGCCTCGGTCTCGGGCGCCCCGCGCAGGACGGGAAGCCCCGCTACGTGCTCGACGTCGACACGAAGGCGGCGCGCGTCGTCGTCGGGACGGCGGAGCTGCTGGCCACGCGCCGGATCGAGGCGAGCGACGTCGTCTGGCTCGCGGACGACCACCCGGCCGACGTCCCGACCGAGGCGGAGGTCCAGATCCGCGCCCACGGCGCCGCCCACCCAGCGGTCGTCACGCGCGGGCGGGACGGCGAGGGCGACGAGACCCTGACCGCCGAGCTGCGCGAGCCGATCCGCGGCGTCGCGGCAGGCCAGAGCGCGGTGGTCTACCTGGGGGATCGGGTCCTCGGGCAGGCCACGATCAGCGGTCGCGGCTGACGGCCGGGCGCGGGCACGGACGCGGCACGGCGCGGGCGCGGACCGGGTACGGACCTGGCATACCGGGCAGCCCGGTACGGGCAGGTACCTGAGGCCGGTCGGGGGCGCAGCTGAGCGGCGCGTCCCGGCCGCCGGCACCCACGTGACGCCCACCACCGGTTCGGGCCTACCGTGGGCACATGCTCGCCGACCTCGCTCTCGCCCGATCCACCGTCGACCAGGCCGCCGAACGACGCGACGAGGACGGGCTCTACGATCGCCTCCGCGACGACCCGACCACCCGCGTGCTCCTCGTGCGCGCCGGTGAGGTCGCCGTCTCCGACGACGCCCTCGTGCTCCTTTCGCCCGGTGACCTGCCCGGGATCACGTGGTCGGCCGACCACGTCCACCTCCTCGGCGCGGACGACGACGGCACGTACCTCTCCGTCGTCCTGCCCGCCGACCTCGGCGACGTCCGGGACCTCGACGGCGTCCCGATCGTCGAGGACGCCGCGCTCGTCGAGCTGGTGCACGGGCTGGAGTTCGGCCACCTGCGCGACATGGGCGACGCACTCTCCGACCGCGACGCCGGGCTCGCGACGACCGCGGTCGCGCTCGCGGCCTGGCACCACCGCCAGCCGCGCTGCCCGCGCTGCGGCGAGCCCACCGACGTCGAGCAGGCGGGGTGGGCCCGCCGCTGCCCCGCCGACGACGAGCAGCACTTCCCGCGCACCGACCCCGCGGTCATCGTCGCGCTCACGGACGACAACGACCGCCTCCTGCTCGGGCACGCAGTGCACTGGCCGCACGGGCGCTTCTCGACGCTCGCCGGCTACGTGGAGGCCGGCGAGTCCGCCGAGGAGGCCGTGCGCCGCGAGATCATGGAGGAGGCCGGCGTCCGTGTCGTCGACATGACCTACCGGGGCTCGCAGCCGTGGCCCTTCCCGTGCTCGCTCATGCTCGGGTACACGGCCCGGATCGAGGGGGTCGAGAACGCCCGCCCCGACGGCGAGGAGGTCGGCGAGCTGAGGCTGTTCACCCGGGAGGAGCTCGCGTCCGCGGTGGCCGTCGGCGAGGTCTACCTGCCGATGCGCAGCTCGATCGCCCGCTCGCTCATCGAGGACTGGTACGGCGGCGAGCTCATCGGCTGACGCCTGCGCCGGTGAGCGTCAGCACCGGTGAGGGTCAGCGCCGGGTCGCCCACTCCTCGGCGAGGAGAGCGAACGAGACGCCGTCGCGCCACGTGCCGTCCCGGTGCGCGGACTCCTTGACGAAGTAGCCCTCCTGCCTCAGTCCCACCTTCTCCATCACGCGCCGGCTCGCGAGGTTCTCCGCGAAGCAGGCGGCCTCGACGCGGCGCAGCCCGAGCTCGAACGAGACGTCGAGGAGCACGCGGACGGCCTCGGTGGCGAGGCCCTGACCGTGGTGGTCGGGGTGGAGGCACCAGCCGAGCTCGGCCTGGGTGCCGCGGGCGCGTGCGGTCGCCTCGCTCTGGGACCACGCGTCGCACACGCGCAGCGTGAGGTCACCGACGATCTCTCCCTCGCGCTCGACGACGAGCCGGACCTCCAGCTGTTCGGCGAAGCCCCGGTCGAACTCCGCGGGGTCGTCGGGGAGCGCGGTCATCCACCGGCCGACGTCGGGCATCGAGCGGTAGGCGAACACCGCGGGCGCGTCCGTGGCGCGTGCGGGGCGGACGCTGAGCCGGTCGGTCGTGCGGGGCCAGTCGAGGTCGGCGAGGGAGCGGGTCACGCGCACACGCTAGAACGGTGGCGGGATGGGGGCCACGGGGATTCCGACGGGGCCGGGACCCGTCCGTGTGCCGACCCGTGCGTGTGCCGACCCGTGCGTGTGCCGACCCGCGCGTCCGGCCGGCCGCAGACCGTCCGTGGTCAGGCCACCGGCCTTCCGCCGTCGGGCCGCTGTCCGCAGTCCGTCCGCCGTCAGGCCGCCAGGCGCTTCTTCACCTCGCTGAGGGAGGGGTTCGTCGCGGTGGACCCGTCGGCGAACAGGAGGGTGGGCACCACCTCGTTGCCGTCGTTGACCGAGGCCACGAGCTCCGCCGCGTCGGGCGTCTGCTCGATGTCGATCTCGGTGAACTCGATGCCGGCCGACGTCATCTGCTTCTTGAGGTTCCGGCAGTAGCCGCACCAGGTCGTCGTGAACATCGTGACGGTGCCGGGGCTCGGGGTGGGGGGAGACATGGGGGTGGGGGGCGTCATCGTCGTCCTTCGTGTCGCGGACCGACGGCGGGCCGCCGGTCGAGTCATCGATGGTCCACCACCGTACGCCGCCCGGATCCGTCCGGTCGGCACCGTCCCGCCGGCGCCCGTCCCGCCGGCGCCTCCTCCGTTCGTCCACAGGTCCCGCACCGGGTGTCGGCGAGCCCTGAGAGACTGAGGGTGATGTCCGCCCCGCTGAACGATCCGACCGCCGACCCCACCGCGCCCTTCGACCCGACGTCGTCGGACCCGGCCGAGCTCCTCGAGGCCCTCGACCCGGACCAGCGGGCGGTCGCCGAGCACCTCGACGGCCCCGTGTGCGTGCTCGCGGGCGCCGGCACCGGCAAGACGCGGGCCATCACCTACCGCATCGCCTACGGCGTCCGCTCCGGCGTGTACGACCCGCGTCAGACCCTCGCCGTGACCTTCACCGCCCGCGCGGCGGGAGAGCTGCGGGCGCGCCTGCGGGACCTCGGCGCGGGCGCCGTCCAGGCGCGCACGTTCCACTCGGCCGCGCTGCGCCAGCTCTCCTACTTCTGGCCGCGCGTGGTGGGCGGGGCGGTCCCGCAGATCGCGCCCCACAAGGCGAGCCTCGTCGCAGAGGCCGCCGGCCGCCTCGGCCTGGGGGCGGACCGCGTGACGGTGCGCGACCTCGCGGCGGAGGTCGAGTGGTCGAAGGTCAGCCTCGTCACGCCGGAGGACTACCCGCGCGTGGCGGCGTCGAAGGACCGGGACGAGGTGGGCGGCCACGACCGCGCGACCATCGCCCGCCTGCTCGAGCTCTACGAGTCGGTGAAGACCGAGCGCGGTGTCATCGACTTCGAGGACGTCCTGCTGTCGATGGTCGCCATGCTCATCGAGCGCACGGACGTCCGCGACGAGGTGCGCGGGCAGTACCGGCGGTTCGTCGTCGACGAGTACCAGGACGTCTCCCCGCTCCAGCAGCGGCTCCTCGACCTGTGGCTGGGGGACAGCAAGGAGCTGTGCGTCGTCGGCGACGTCAGCCAGACCATCTACTCCTTCACCGGCGCGACGCCCCGCTTCCTCACCGAGTTCCCGCGCCGCTACAAGGGGGCGGCCGTGGTGCGGCTCGTGCGCGACTACCGCTCGACCCCGCAGGTGGTCCGGGTCGCGAACGAGATCCTCGCGCGCGCCGGTCGGGACCGGGACGGCGCCGCCGTCGAGCTCGTCGCGCAGCGCCCGAGCTCGGTGCCGGTGCGCTACGAGACCTACGACGACGACGTCGCGGAGGCCGCCGCGGTCGCCCGCCGGATCGGGGAGCTGAAGAAGGAGGGGGTCTCCCTCAGCGAGATCGCCGTGCTCTTCCGGACCAACGGCCAGTCCGAGGCGTTCGAGCAGGCGCTCGCCGAGCAGGGCATCGGCTACCTCCTGCGCGGCGGCGAGCGGTTCTTCTCCCGGCGCGAGGTCCGCGACGCGATCGTGCTCCTGCGCGGCGCCGTCCGGTCGATGGCCGACGCCGAGCTGGGGCCCACCGTCCGCGACCTCCTCTCCGGCGCCGGCTGGTCGCCCGAGCCGCCGGCCCAGCGCGGTGCGGCGCGCGAGCGGTGGGACGCGCTCGACTCGCTCGTCCAGCTCGCCGACGACCTGGCGGCGAGCAGGCGCGCCGACCTCGCGGACTACGTGGCCGAGCTCGACGAGCGCGCGTCGGCGCAGCACGCGCCGACGGTCGAGGGCGTCACGCTCGCCTCCCTGCACGCGGCGAAGGGCCTCGAGTGGGACGCGGTGTTCCTCGTGGGCGTCTCCGAGGGACTGCTGCCGATCTCCCACGCGGGCGACTACGCCGAGATCGCGGAGGAGCGGCGCCTGCTGTACGTCGGGGTGACGCGGGCGCGCGAGCACCTCCAGATCAGCTTCGCGCGGGCGCGTCAGGTCGGCGGCCGCGCGAGCCGCAAGCGGTCGCGGTTCCTCGACGGGATGTGGCCGGACCAGGAGCGCGCCGGGGGCAGCGCCGGCGGGACGAGCAAGCGGGCGGCGGCACGCGCCCGCGCCGAGAGCTTCGCCACCGAGCACCCCGAGGCCGTGGAGATGTTCGAGCGGCTCCGTTCCTGGCGGACCGACGTGGCGAAGCTGCGCGGCTGGCCCGCCTACACGGTGCTGCCCGACGCGACCCTCCAGCAGATCGCGATCCACCGCCCGACCGACCTGCGTCAGCTCGGCCTCATCAAGGGCGTCGGTGCGACGAAGCTCGACCGGTTCGGCGGGCAGGTGCTCGCCGTCGTCCGGGGCAAGGAGGTCGACGCCGAGGAGTGGTTCGCACGGGCGGGCGAACCGCTCGCCTGAGCCGCCGCGGCACCGTCCGGATCCCCATCGCTCTTCCGCACGAGCCTTGCACGACCCGCCGGGACCGCAGCAACAACGACGGTCAAACTCGTCCGTTAATTCCCTTGCCCACCGCAAGGGGGCCTCGTACTGTCGTAGATGTCCGAGTCGTCAAGGGATCAGGCCTAGCCAGCCACACGGTCCCCGGAGTGGAGAAGGAGGTGCCCGAGATGTGGAACATCGACATCGCCATGAGCGCTGAGCTCGTCCCGCACATCGCGGGTGCCCCTGGTGTGCTCACCGTGAGCATGGGCGATCCGCGCCCCTGCACAGGGGACAGCTCTGCCCTCGCACGACTGCGAGGCCTTGAGCGCCCCTCGGCGCACATCCGTCCCGACCTGGTCTGACACGCTCCGCGTGCGCCGTCGGGACATCCCGACGGCCTCGTCGCCGTCCCCCACCGGACACCGACGCATCATCGGAGCACAAGATGACGACGCAGCTCACTGCGTACCAGCCATCGATCGACACCACCGCGACGTCGCGGCCCGCAGCAGTACAGCCCGTCATCGGGTTCGGCCTCGTCAGCCCCTCGGCCGACGAGGTCAGCAACGACGAGCTGCCGTGCCTGACGGCCGAGGACCCCGACCTCTGGTTCGCCGAGCACACGGCGGAGGTCGAGCGCGCCAAGGCCGCCTGCCGGACCTGCCCGCTGCTCGAGAGCTGCCTCGAAGGCGCGCTCGAGCGCGCCGAGCCCTGGGGCGTCTGGGGCGGTCAGGTCTTCGTCGACGGCGTCGTCGTCGCCACGAAGCGTGGCCGGGGACGCCCGCGGAAGAATGCCGCGGCGTGAGCGGACGGGGCCGCGGGAGCGATCGCACCCGCGGCCCCGTGCCGGCGCACCGGCGCCACCGCGGCCCTATCGAGGAGCACCCGCGCTACCTGGACCCCGCGTCGGCGCACCCGCGCTACCGCGGCCCCATCGAGGAGCACCCGCAGTCGGGGTGGACCGACCATCGACGCCGCACCTCGTGTCCGTCGGTGCCGAGCTCGACCGACGCGCCCACCAGCGGGTGCGGGTCGTCCGGACGATCGATCTGCCGCAGGACCTCCCGGACCGCGCGTCCCGCGGCCCAGGTCGCCTGGGAGTGCGACTCCGGCGCCTCGGCGAGCACCCTGACCTGCGTCGCGACCGCCGGCCAGGCCGGGTCCGTCGCGCTCCGTTCGAGGTCCAGGCACCGTGCGCAGGGTCCGGCCCCGGGACGCACGAGCGGCCCGACCGTGGTCGTCAGCTCACCGACGACCACCACGAGGTGCGGGACGTCCTCCTGGGCGAGCCGGCGCAGCAGCGGCGGGTCGCTCACCCGGTGCGTGACCACCAGCGCGACGTCGGGGCGCACGCCCGGTGGCGCCGTCACCCGTAGCCGCGGCGACGCCGCCAGCAGGTCGTGGGCCAGGCACGTCTCGCGCGCACGGCCGACGTCGCCGGGCCGGTAGGGCAGGACGTCCGTGGTCATCACCTGGCCCGGGTCCGACAGCAGAAGCGTGCCGACCGCCTCCGCGGCCAGCCCGGACGCGGCCGACGCTCCCGTCCGGCCGAGCCCCAGCACTCCCACCACCGCCTCGTCCCGGGGACGCGGCGGTGGTGGGACCCCCGCCAGTGCGGCGCGCTCGCGGTGCTGGACGTCCCCCGTGGTGCCGTCACCCGCGGGCCGCAGCCCGGTCTCGCGGCTCCCGGAGACCGTGGCGCCGAGGTCGGTGAGGACCCCTGCCCCGGCGAGCAGCTCGACGAGCCGGTCGACCTGCGAACGCTGAAGCCCCTCGGCCGCGCCCCGACGCCGCAGGTCGGCCCGCGTGGGCGACCAGTCGAGGGCCTCGAGCAGGCGTTGCTCCGGGGCGCTGAGACCCTCGATGACCACGGCGCAGCGCGGGTCGGTCCCCACCTGGGAGCTCCCGGACCCGCGCCACAGCACGTCCAGACCGGACACCAGACGCATCTCGACCACCTCCGCCGCGAGCATGCCAGCAGCGGGCGGGGCGGCGCGGCGGTCGTCCCCAGGTCGGTGGTGGGTGTGGACGGACGCGTCAGTCGCGCCGCGCGTCGTCCTCGCCCGGGGAGCCCGGCTCGTCGCCGGCAGATCCGGTCTCGGCGTCGCCGGGCGTGCCCTCGGCAGTACCGGGCCCGGGCCCGGGCCCGGCCTCGTCGTCGACCGGCTCGCTTCCGGTCGCCGTGCCCGCGTCCTCCTCGGCGAAGAGCTCGGCGAGGAAGGAGTCGACGTCGGAGCTCTCGCTCGCGGCCCTGTCCCGCCCCGCGGCGAACCCCTCCGGGTCGGCGAGCTCCTCGGCCGTGGGCAGGACGTCGGGGTGGGACCACAGCTCGTCGCGGGCCTCGACCCCGCGCTCGGCGGCGTACAGCTCCCACAGGCGCGTCGCCTCGCGGAGGCTGCGCGGCCGCAGCTCGAGCCCGACCAGCGTCGAGAACGTCTGCTCGGCCGGCCCGCCCGCGGCCCGGCGGCGCCGGAGCATCTCGCGCAGCTGGACCGTGTGCGGCAGGTGGGGCGCGGTGGCCTGCGCGGTCACGGCCTCCACCCAGCCCTCGACGAGCGCGAGGAGCGTGGCGAGCCGCGAGAGCGCGGCCTCCTGCTCGGGGGTGTCGTCCTGGTCGAACACCCCGCCCGACATGGCCTCGCGCAGTGCCTCCGGGTCCGACGGGTCGACCGACCGCACGGCCTCCTCGATCTTGCCCGTGTCGATGCTGATGGCACGCGCGTAGGCGGTCACGGCGTCCTCGACGCCGGCGCGGAGCCAGGGGGAGTGGGCGAAGACGCGGGCGTGGGCGAGCTCGCGGACGGCGAGGAAGAGCCGCACCTCGTCCAGCGGCACGTCGAGGCCCTCGGCGAAGTCGGCCACGTTCGCCGGGACCAGCGCCGCGCCGGGCTCGGCGAGCAGCGGGATCGAGATGTCCGTCGTCCCGAGCGCCTCGCGCGCGAGCGTCCCCACCGCCTGGCCGAGCTGCATGCCGTAGACCGCCTGCCCGATCTGGCCGAGCAGGCCGCTCTCGTCCCCGAGCTGTGCGCCGAAGGCACGCAGCTCCTCGGGCGCGTCCTCGAGCTGCTTGCGGATCGCCCCGGCCAGCGCGCGGGACATCGAGGACGCGACCGGCTCCGCGAGCGTGCGGAACGTCGGCAGGGTCCGCTCGACCCACTGACCGCGGCTGAGTGCCTCGCGAGGGCCTCCGGCGGGCGGGAGCTCGGTGGCGACGTCGAGCCACAGGTCCGCGGCCTGGAGGGCGCCGCGCACGGCGTCGGCGTCGGCGGAGGTGACGGCGGGATCGCCCCCGCCGGTCGCGGTACGGCGGGCGAGGTCGGTCGCGAGCCGCCAGTTGACGGGGCCGCTGCCGTCGGGGCGCATCATTGCCTGGACCTGGGCGAACAGCGGGCCCAGCGAGGCGGGGTCGCCCGGGAGGCCGGCCGCCTGGCCCATCGTCGCGGGGTCCATGCCGGCCTGGCGCATCGCGCTCACGGCCTGCGCGGCGGCCTCCGGGCCGAGCATCGAGCTGAGCATCTGCTCCCAGCTGGTCTGCTCGTCGCCGTCGTCGGGCTCGCGCGGGGCGGGGTCCTGGCTCATGGCACTCCTCGGCATCGATCGGGTTCCCAACGTAGTGCGCCGGGCGGCCCGGGCCGGACTCGGTTCGCCCACGGCGGAGGGAGGGCCGACGCGTGAGGTCCCCGTCACCGGCGCGTGTGGGCCGGGCCGGCGGGAGGCATGATGTCCGGGTGTCCCACCGCCACCCGTCCGACCCGGTCGACGCCGCCTACGCGCTGCCGACCCCGCCCGAGGACCGGACGGAGGACCCGGCCCGACGCGGCCCGGCCGCACGTACCCTCACGCTCGCCGTGTCGGGCACGCTGTCGATCCTGCTCATGCTGGTCCTCATGCTGCTCCCGCTGCCCTACGTGGTCGAGCGCCCGGGGCCGACGGTCGACACCCTCGGCGAGCTGGGGGACCACCCGCTCATCACCGTCGACGGCGCGGAGACCTACCCGTCGGACGGGCAGCTGCGGCTGACGACCGTCTCCACCGTCGGCGGCCCCGGCTACCCCGTGACCGCGGGTGACGTCATCCGCGGCTGGTTCCTCGGCTCCGAGACCGTGGTGCCCCGCGAGGCGGTGTTCTCGCCGTCGGAGACGAGCGAGGAGATCGCCCAGCGCGGCCAGGCCCAGATGCTGTCCTCGCAGACCAACGCCACCGTCGCAGCGCTCGACGAGCTCGCGTACGACATCCCGATGACGCTCACCGTCAGCGTCGTCTCCGAGGAGTCCGGCGCGCACGGCGTCGTCGAGATCGACGACGTCATCACCGGCATCGCCGTCCCAGGTGGGCAGATGACCGACGTCCCGGGCTACGCCGATCTCGTCGGTGCGCTCGAGGAGGTCCCGCCGGGGGAGACCGTGCAGCTGCGGGTCCAGCGCGACGGCGAGGAGCAGGTCCTCGACGTCGAGACGTCGGCCCCGGGCGTCGATGCCACGGGCGAGCCGATCCAGGACGGTTCGCTGCTGGGCGTCGGCATCCTGCCGGACCCGGAGGTGCCGGTCGACATCGCCTTCGACATCGACAACATCGGTGGACCGTCCGCGGGCACGATGTTCGCCCTCGCGATCGTCGACCTCCTCACCGAGGGGGACATGACCGGCGGGGAGGTCGTCGCCGGGACCGGGACGATGGACCTTGCCGGCCGGGTCGGCCCCATCGGTGGCATCCGCATGAAGATGGTGGGCGCACGGGACGCCGAGGCGGAGTGGTTCCTCGCACCGGAGTCGAACTGCGCGGAGACGCTCGGGCACGAGCCGGACGGCCTGACCGTCGTCCGGGTGAGCACCCTCGAGGACGCACGGCACGCCGTCGAGGAGATCGCGGCCGGCCGCGGCGACGCGCTGCCCGGCTGCGACGCGCCGACCGACTGACGCGCCGACCGACTGACGCGCCGGTAGCTGTCCGGTCAGGCGCCGAGCGTCGCGGTGAGCGCGTGCACGAGGCCGGGGACGGCGTCGGCGGACCCGGCGACCATCGTGTCGTCGTCGTGGGTGCGCGAGCGGAGCGCGCACCAGGACTCGCCCGTGCGCAGCACGCCCACGGCCATGCGGACGTCCTCCCGCGCCGGGTGCTCCCGCAGCGCCGCCAGCGCCTCCTCGGGGTCCTCGGGCAGCCCGGCCTCGGCCTCCGGTGGTACGACGATCCGCTCGACGACGATCGCCGCACCTGCCACCTGCTCCGGCCACGCGATCTGGCCGAGCAGCTCGTCCAGCGTCTCGGCCTCGGGCAGCCCCTCCTGCTCGACGGCGAACAGGTGGTCGGGGTCCGTGCGGCTGCTGACCACGGCCTCGACGCCGAGGGTCGTCTCCAGCGAGGGGTCCGCGCTCAGGGCCTCCGCAGTGCGGACGAGAGCAGCCACGATCACCGGTCCGTCCCAGCCGACGTTCGAGGCGTGCCGCTCGAGGTCGAGCACCGCGGCCCGGAGCGCCGAGAGCCGTGGCGACGGCGCGGCCTCGTCGGTGCGGGTGTCGGTCGAGGGGGCCTCGGCGTCGTCGTGACCGTGCCCGCCGTGGTCGCCGGGCGCAGGTGCGTGGATGTCCGTCATGCCCCCATCCTCACCTACCGGCCCGACCGACCGGCCCGTGCGGTGAGGGCGACCACCCGACGGCGCGGACCGAAGCGGACGGTCAGCGCTTACCCTGGAGGGGACCGCCGTCAGGCGGCGGCCCGACGTCGGGCCCACCGACCGCTCGATCTCGAGGTGCCATCCGCGTGACCATCCCACCCATGTCCCGACCGGGTCGAGCAGCCGGTGCCGGCTCGGGCTCAGGAAACAACGAGCGCACCGTCGGCACGCTGGCCCTGACGATCATCATCATCGGCGTGCTCGCCGCACTCGTCTTCGCCTTCGCGCAGGTGTGGACCGAGCTCTCCTGGTACCACCAGGTCGGGTACGAGGGCGTCGTCTACCGCGAGTGGGGTGCGCGAGCGATCTTCTTCGTCGTCGGCCTCGTCATCACCGCGGCCGTGGTGCTGGCCTGCCTCGAGATCGCCTACCGGTCGCGGAAGGTCTACGCCCCCACCACACCGGAGGAGCGCAACCTCGACCGCTACCGCGGCATGATCGAGCCCCGTCGTCGCCTGCTGTTCGCCCTCGTGGCCCTGCTGCCGGGCATCTTCGTCGGCCTGCGCCTGCAGTCGAGCTGGCGCGAGCTGCTCCTGTGGTTCAACGGCCAGTCGTTCGGCGTCACGGACCCGGAGTTCGGGCTCGACATCGGCTTCTTCGTCTTCACCCTGCCCGCCGTCCGGGTCCTGCTCTCGACGGCGCTGACCGTCATCGTGCTCGGGCTCGTCGCGACGATCGTCGCGCAGTACCTCTACGGCGGCCTGTCGCTGGCGCGAAAGGAGGACCGCGTCTCGCGCGGCGCCCGCGTCCAGCTCGGCGTCCTCGCCGCGGTCTTCGCGCTGCTGCTCGCTCTGTCCTACTGGCTCGACCGGTACTCCCTGCTCGTGGGCAACAACCAGCGCTTCTCGGGCGCGTCGTACTCCGACATCAACGCGGCGCTGCCCGGCCGCGGCGTCATGGCGGCGATCGCCCTGCTGGTCGCGGTGATGTTCATCGTGGCCGCCGTGCGCGGGACCTGGCGCCTGCCGGCCGCCGGCGTGGCGATGATGGTGGTAGCGGCGATCGTCGTCGGCACCGCCTACCCGGCGATCGTCCAGCGCTTCGAGGTCGAGCCGAACGCCATCGAGGCGGAGTCGCCCTACATCCAGCGCAACATCGAGGCCACACGGGCCGCGTACGGGCTCGACGGCGTCGACAGCGAACCGTACGAGCCGACCACCGACGTCGAGCGTGGACAGCTCGGTCAGGACAGCGCCGCCACGACGCAGATCCGGCTCCTCGACCCGAACCTCGTGTCCCCGACCTTCGACCAGCTCCAGCAGATCCGTCAGTACTACGGGTTCGCCCCGCAGCTGAGCGTCGACCGCTACGAGCTCGACGGCGAGATGCAGGACACGGTCATCTCCGTGCGCGAGGTCAACCACGAGGGCCTCAGCGCGGAGCAGCGCACCTGGGTCAACGAGCACACCGTGTACACGCACGGCTTCGGCGTCGTCGCCGCCCAGGGCAACTCGCTCGACAGCGACGGCCGCCCGCTCTTCTTCCAGCAGGGCATCCCGTCCGAGGGCGCGCTCGGTGACTACGAGCCGCGCGTCTACTTCGGTCAGGACACCGACTTCTACTCGATCGTCGGTGCCCCCGAGGGGACGAACCCGTGGGAGCTCGACTACCCCTCTGACTCCGCACCGAACGGCCAGGTCAACTCGACCTTCTCCGGCGACGGCGGACCGTCGATCGGTAACTTCCTCGAGCGAGCGATGTTCGCCATGCGCTTCGGTGACGTCCAGCTGATGTTCTCCGACCGCGTGACGTCGGAGTCACAGATCCTCTTCCACCGCGACCCGCACGAGCGCGTAGCCCGCGTGGCGCCCTACCTCACGCTCGACTCGCGCGCCTACCCGGCGGTCGTGGACGACGACGACGACCCTGAGACGCCGTCGCGGCTCGTGTGGATCATCGACGGCTACACGACGTCGAACGACTACCCCTACTCCGCGCGCGAGTCGCTCGAGGAGGCCACGGAGGACTCCCTGTCCGAGGGGCAGGCCGGCGTGGCCGGCACGGCGTACGTGCCGGAGCAGGTCAACTACATCCGCAACTCGGTCAAGGCCGTGGTCGACGCCTACGACGGCTCGGTGAGCCTGTACGAGTGGGGCCAGGAGGAGGACGAGAACCCCGACCCGATCCTCGAGGCCTGGCAGTCGGTCTTCCCGGAGAACAACATCGAGCCGGTGACCGAGATGAGCGGTGACCTCATGGCGCACATGCGCTACCCAGAGGACCTGTTCAAGGTGCAGCGCACGCTCCTGTCGCAGTACCACGTGACCGACCCGGCCACGTTCTACTCGGGCGCCGACTTCTGGAACATCCCGACCGACCCGACGGCGTCCGGCAACGGCGTGCAGCAGCCGCCGTTCTACCTCACGCTGCAGATGCCGGGGCAGGACGAGGCGACGTTCTCGCTGTCCACCGCGTACATCCCGGGCGGTGAGGACCCGAGGAACGTGCTCACCGGGTTCGTCGCCGTCGACTCGGAGACCGGCGACACCCCCGGGGAGGTGAGGGACGGTTACGGGGACCTCCGGCTCATCGAGCTGCCGAGGAACTCGACCGTCCCGGGCCCGGGGCAGGTGCAGAACAACTTCAACTCCAGCCCGGAGGTCTCCACCGAGCTCAACCTGCTGCGTCAGGGTGGTTCGGACGTCCTGCTCGGCAACCTCCTCACCCTGCCCGTGGGTGGCGGTCTGCTCTACGTGCAGCCCGTGTACGTGCAGTCCTCGGGCGGCACCGCCTACCCGACGCTGCAGCGCGTGCTCGTGGGCTTCGGCGACGAGATCGGGTTCGCCCCGACCCTGGACGAGGCGCTCGACCAGATCTTCGAGGGCGAGTCCGGCGCGGCCACCAGCGAGGGGGCCGGCGTGGAGTCCCCGTCCGGGGGTGCCGAGCCCGAGGAGCCGACGGGTTCCGTCGAGGTGCCCGCGGGTGCCCAGCAGCAGCTGGCCGACGCGCTCGCCGAGATGCAGTCGGCGCTGGCCGAGTCGAACGAGGCGATGGCTGCGGGCGACTGGGCCGCGTACGGCGAGGCGCAGGAGCGTCTGACCACCGCGATCGAGAACGCCCTCGCCGCGGAGGCCGAGATCGCCGGCGCCACCGGTGAGGACCCGGTCGGTGAGTCGGAGTCCGAGGCGCCGTCGGAGGGGGCCGAGGCCCCGTAGCCCGAGGAACAGCGCACGACGACGGAGCCCCGGCCGGGAGGTCGGGGCTCCGTCGCATCCGAGGGGCTGGTGGCGCGCGAGGTGTGCTGCCCCAGCGCTGCTGCCCTGCGCTGGTGCTTCCTCCCCACTGGCTCGCCCACTCTGCTGGTGCTTCCTCCCCACTGGCTCGCCCACTCTGCTGGTGCTTCCTCCCCACTG
>JBQDDG010000028.1:0-45881 GCA_052093225.1 Actinomycetaceae bacterium | reverse complement strand
AGCCCGCCTGCGCCGCCGATGTACGGACCGACACAAAGGTGGACCCGTGGAACTGACCGACTACGTGGCCGTTCTCCGTCGCCGCTGGCCGATCGTCGTTGCCGTCACCCTCCTCTGCCTCGCAGCCTCGCTCGCCGCGTCCCTCCTGGCGACGCCGCGGTACAGCTCGAGCGCCGAGGTCTTCTTCGCGGTGCAGGGCGGCGACTCGGTCTCGGACCTCGCGCAAGGCTCGACCTTCGCGCAGCGGCAGATGACGTCCTTCGCCGAGGTCGCGACCTCGCCGCTCGTCCTCGAGCCGGTCATCGAGGAGGTCGGGCTCGACGTCACGGCCCGCGAGCTCGCGGGCATGGTCACCGTCAGCGTCCCGCAGGACACGGTCATCCTCGAGGTGTCGACGACCTCCACGAGTCCCGACGACGCCGCGCGCATCTCCAACGCGGTGGCCGGCCAGCTCGCGAGCACGGCGGCCTCCCTCTCCTCCCCCGACGGCGGCGAGACGGCCCCGGTCCAGGCGACGGTGATGACGCCGGCGCAGGTCCCGGGCTCCGCCTCGTCGCCCGACGTGGTGCGCAACGGTGCGCTCGGCCTCGTCGTCGGGCTGCTCCTCGGGCTCGGCGCCGCCTTCGTCCGGCACCTCGCGGACACGCGCGTCCGCACCGAGGAGGAGGTGGCTGCGCTCACCGACGTCCCGGTCATCGGCGCGGTCGCGGTCAAGGACCACGCCGAGCGGGACCGCGTGTTCGTCCACTCCGCGCCGCACGGCCCGCCGGCCGAGGCCATCCGTCGGCTGCGCACCAACCTGCAGTTCGTCGACCTCGGGGACGGGCCGAGCTCGATGGTCGTCACCTCCTCCCTCCCGGGCGAGGGCAAGTCGACGACGGCGATCAACCTCGCCGCCTCCCTCGCCGACACCGGCGCCCGGGTCCTGCTCATCGACGCCGACCTGCGCCGTCCGTCCGTCGCCGACTACCTCGGGCTCGAGGGCGGCGTCGGCCTGACCACGGTCCTCATCGGCCGCGCGTCGCTCGAGGACGTCGTCCAGCCCTGGCGGGACTCCTCGCTCGACGTCCTGCCCACCGGCCAGATCCCCCCGAACCCGAGCGAGCTGCTCGGTTCGACGGCGATGAAGGAGCTCCTCGACGAGGCGACGTCGCGCTACGACGCCGTCCTCCTCGACAGCCCGCCGATCCTGCCCGTCACGGACGCGACGGTCCTCAGCGGTCTCACGGGCGGCACGCTCGTCGTCGCGGGCGCCGGCCAGATCCACCGTGGCCAGCTCGCCGACTCGCTCGAGTCCCTGCAGGCCGTCGAGACCCGGGTCCTCGGCGTCGTGCTCAACCGCGTGAGCAGGGCCGGCAGCCGCTACTCCTACGCGTACGACACCTACGAGCCCATCGAGGCCGACGCCGCCACCGGTCCGGCGCCGGTCGGCGGATCGCGCCAGACGCCGGCGGCACCCCGGCGGGCGTCGGCGACCCCTGCCCGGCGCGCGAGCAGCCGGCGCACCCGGGCCGCCTCGTGACGCCTGAGCCGGGCGAGGACCTCCGGGTCCTCACCGTCTGCACGGGCAACATCTGCCGCTCGCCCGCGGCGGAGCGCCTGCTCAGGCAGCAGCTCGGCGAAGGCTCGGGCATCACGGTGGGCAGCGCCGGGGTCGGCGCGCTCGTCGGCAACCCGATCGACGCACCGGTCGCCGAGCTGCTCGCCGAGCGCGGGACCGACACGTCCGGCTTCGAGGCGCGCGCGCTGACCGAGCGGATCGCCAACCGCGCGGACGTCGTGCTCACCGCCACGCGCGAGCACCGCTCCGCCGTCGTCGAGGCCGCGCCGGCGCTCGTGCGCCGCGCCTTCACGCTGCGCGAGCTCGCCCGCCTGGTCGGCGGCATCGACGAGGCCGACGTCGTCGACCGCGCCGGCGAGGGAACCACGCCGGCCGACCGGCTCCGCGCCCTCGTGGCGATCGCCTCCCGGCGCCGGGTGCAGGTCGACCCCGCGCTCGACGACGTCCCGGACCCCTACCGGGGCGCGCCCGAGGACTACCGCGAGGCGATCGAGCTGGTCGCGGACGCCGTGGACGTCATCGCCGCGCGCACGCTCGGCACGGCCTGACGCTCCTCCCGCACACCCGGCTCGGCCTGGCGCCCCTCCCGCACCCGCGCCGCCGACCGACGCCCCTCCCGCCTCCCTCGTGCCGCCGCTCACACGGCGGATTCCCAGGACCCTGGTAACCCGCGCCCAGCGCGCGGCAAGCCCCCTCCCAGCCGCTCGCGCGAGGCTGCGTGTGCCGGTCGAGGACCGGCCCGCACGATCCCGGTGAACACGGAGGAACCCATGAGCAAGCACGCCGCCCCGCCCGCCGTCGGTGCCACCCCGATGCTCGGCACCGCCGCGACCGCCCTCGGGCTGGAGACCGACGACCTGTCCGAGATGCTCGCGCACGGCTCCACCCTGGGGGAGGTCGCGCAGGCGCAGGGGGTCGACAGCTCCGAGCTCGTCGACGCCCTGCTCGCGGACATCGAGACCCTGCTCGACGACGAGGTCGCCGACGGCGCCCTGTCCCAGGACGAGGCCGACGCCCGGATCTCGGAGATCGCCGACCACGTGGACACCCTCGTCACCGACGGGGCGCCCGCGGCCGTCGGCCCGCCGGTCGGCTCGCCCTCCGCGCTCGCCTGAGCGGCGCCCGGGAGGGCCAGTCGGCCCCGGGGAATTGGGCCGGCCGGGGGAGCGTCGTCGCCTGGATCCAACCTTCGCCGGCGCGCGTCCTTCGCTAGAGGACGTCCTCGTCGAGCCGCTCGGCCACCTCGGGGTTCTCCTCGAGGTACTCCGCCGCGCGGTCCTCGGCGATGGCGAGGTTGAGCTCGTCGAAGGTCTCCCAGTGGAGGTTGACGATCGACTGGGTGCCGTCGGGACTCCAGCCCGTGCCCGCGACGGGGGCCGTGAGGAAGGTGACGTCGTCGGGCCGGATGTCCCGCATCGAGAGTCCGACGGTCGTCATCTGGCTCACCGAGAGGGACTCGTCCACGGCCACCGTCCCGCCGACGACCTGCGCGAAGTCGTAGAGCGCGGCGGGGCGGCGCAGGAGGTCCTCCCGGAAGACGGCGGACATCATCGCGCGCATCCAGTTCTGCTGGCGCTGCACGCGGCCGAAGTCGCCGCCCGGGATGGACCGGTTGCGCGCGTACATCAGCGCCTCCTCGCCGTCGAGCGTGTGCGTGCCCGGCGGGAGGTCGACCTCGCGGCCGTCCCGGGTGGTGCCCTCGAGGCCGTTCGGCAGGGCGATGTCGACGCCGCCGAGCTCGTCGGTGAGCTGCGCGAACGACTCGAAGTCGGTCACCGCGAAGTGGTCGATCGGGATGTGGGTGATGTCCTCGACGGTCTGGACCATGAGCGCGGGCCCGCCGAACGAGAAAGCGGCGTTGATCTTGTTCTCGCCGTGCCCGGCGATGGGGACCCACGAGTCGCGCGGGATCGACATCACCACCGCGCTCTGCCGGTCGCCGGAGACGTGGACGACCATGATGGCGTCCGTGCGCTGGCCGCCGTACTCCCACTGCGTGGCGTCCCCGGCCGAGATCCGGGAGTCCGAGCCGAGCACGAGGAAGTTGATGGGTGTCCCGTCGTCGCCGTCCTCGGGCTCGGCGTGCGTGGGCCGGTCCGAGACCGTCTCGAACACGTCCGGGATCCGCTCCACCTGGGAGTCGATCCGGTGCTGGATGTACTTCAGTGCGCCGTACGCGCCGCCCGCGAGGACGAGCAGGATGACGAGCGTGGCGATGAGCGCCTTGCGCCCGCCGCCCATCTTCTTCTTCCTCCGGCGGCCGCGCCGGGCGGTGGCGCCCGCGGCAGCGCCCGCCGCGTCGTCGCCGTCACCGCGCTGCGCGTCGCCGCCCAGGCCCATGACGTCGTCGTCGAGCGACTCCTCGGGCGAGCGCCCTGTCTCCTCGTCCGGCGTCGAGCTGCTCACACCGTTCCCTCGCGTCGCGGGCGGTCGTACCCGCCCGTCCGGTCCCGCTCAGCCGCGGGTCAGCCAACTGTAGACGCGGCGAGCGGCACCGAGGCGGACCTCGGAACTCGTTGCCGGTGTGGTCCTCGCCGCGTACCGTCGAACGTGCAGGGCCAGCCGCGTGCCGACGCATCGCACGCACCTGCCGGACCGAGGGAGCAGCACATGAGACGCAGCGTCATCACGGTCGCCGCCGTCGCCGGAGCCGGAGTCCTCGGGATCGGCGGCATCGCGGTCGCGACGACGGTCGGCGAGGAGCGGGGCGACGTGGCGGACACGGCCGCACGGTCCGACGCAGACTCCGGCGCCGAGGCGCCGTCGGACGACGACGCGCCGCACGACCTCCCCGGCCTGCCCGAGGGGCTGCCGGAGCACCTCCCCGATGACCTCTCCGAGCTGCGGGACCTCGCCGACGACCCGGAGGTCGCCGCGCTCGCGGACTCGGTGCAGCCCATGATCGACGCGGCGACCGAGGGGCTCGAGCTGCTCGACCTCTCCCCGCAGGAGCTCCTCACCGAGCTCCACGGCGGGGCGACCCTCGCCGAGCTCGCCACGGAGCAGGGCGTCGACCCGGATGAGCTCGTCCAGCTCGGCCTCGAGCCGGTCGAGAGCGAGCTGGCGGACGCCGTCACCGAGGGTGAGGTCAGCCAGGACGAGGCGGACACGGCGCGCGCCGAGCTCGAGACGCTCCTACGCACCGTCGTCGAGGAGGGCCCGGCGGCGGGACTCCAGGGCATCCACGGCGCACCGACCGACGGCTGAGCCCCACACTCCGCGAACCTCGCCCGCCCGGCGGGCTCCAGGGAGGATCGCCCGCGCCTCGAGCGCCGGTCCGGCGGCGGCCGACCCGCTGAGCGGGCACGAGCGACGTTCGTCCTCGTCACCTGCGTGCGCTCAGCCGCGCGCCGTCAGCCCCGCACGTCGGACAGGGCGCCCTCGTGGGCGAGCAGCGCGTGCTTGACCTCGAGCCCGAAGTAGTAGTTCCCGAGCGAGTGGTCGGCCTTGAGGATGCGGTGGCAGGGCACGACGACGGGCAGCACGTTCGTCGCGCACGCGTTCCCCGCCGCCTGGTACGCCGTCGGACTGCCGGCCGCCGCCGCCATCTCCCCGTACGTCGCCACGCCATGGACCTTGCGCATCTCCGCCCACACGCGCTGGGTGAACGCGCCGCCGGGCTGGGCGACCGCCAGCTCGTCGAGCGCCCGGATCTCGCCTGCCGCGTACCGGGCGAAGACGTCGACGACCCGCTCGACGGCGGGCGTGCGCGGGCCGCCCACGTCCGCGCCCGCGGCGGCGTCACCGAGCCGGGCACGCACGTCGTCGGCGCCGAAGAACGACGTGCCGCGGACGACGCCGTTCTCCTTCTCGACGGCGACGGTCAGATCGCCGGCGGGGGTGGGCACGGTGATCAGCTGCAGGTTCGTCATCTCTCGAGCTCCTCGGTCCACAGGTGGGTGGTGGCGTAGGCGCGCCAGGGGCGCCAACGTTCTGCGCGTGCCTCGACCTCGGTCGGTCGGGGAGAGGTGTCCGCGCCCCGGCCGAGCGCGCGCCGGAGCACGAGGTCGCCGGGCGGGAGGGCGTCGGGGTCGGCGAGGCCGCGCAGGGCGAGCATGTCGACCGTCCACGGTCCGATACCGGGGACCTCGAGCAGGGCGGAGCGCACGGCGTCACGATCCGCCCCGGGCCCGAGGTCGAGGCCGCCGGCGACGAGCTCCGCGGCGGCATGGACGGTGCACGCGCGGGCGGCAGGGATGCGCACCGCCTCACGGACGGCGTCCGGCCCCGCGTCCGCGAGCCGGGCGGCGTCGGGGAAGAACATGGTGGCCGTGCGGCCACCGGTGCGCGCACCGCCGCCTCCCGGCAAGCCCGCCGCCTCCCCAGCGGCACCCGACGCCGGGGCTCCGAGCTCGGCGACGAGCCGCCCGGCGAACGTCCGGGTGGCCGCGAGGGAGACCTGCTGGCCGAGGATCGCGACGACGAGCGTGCGGAACGGGTCGAGGCTGCCGAGCACGCGCAGTCCCGGCCGCTCCTCGACGAGCGGGGCGAGCCGCGCGTCGCGCCGGAGGTGGTCACCGATCGTCAGGGGGGCGGCGTCGAGGTCGAGCCAGCGGCGGACCCGGTGGACGACGACGGGTAGGTCGTCGAGCCGCGCGAGGTCGGCGCGCAGGATCACCGAGGCGCGGTCCGCGGCCCAGGTGCCGGAGGCGTCCGGTGCGGCGTGGCCCGGCAGATCGACGGCGACGGCGGCGTCCCCGCCCGGCGTCGGGAGGGTGCCCCACGCGCCCGGGGCGTCGGCCCCCTCCACGCCCGCCACGGCGTGCTGGTCGATCGCCGCGGCCAGCCGCGGACCGTCGAACGGGGGCCGGACCCGCAGGCGGAGCGTGAGCCCGGCGCGGCCGTGGGGAGCCCGCTCGTCGCCGACGCCGACACCGAGGCCGGGTCGCAGGTCCCGGGGCGCCCGGGCGCGCAACTCGCGGGGGCTGCCACCGAGCTCGGCCCGGACGACGTCGTTGAACTGGCGCACCGACGCGAACCCGGCGGCGAACGCGACGTCGGTGACGGCCAGGTCGGTCTGTTCCAGCAGCATCCGTGCCGTCTGGGCGCGGCGGGTGCGCGCGAGCCTGAGGGCGGTCGTGCCGAGCTCGGCCACGAGGATGCGGTGCAGGTGGCGCTCCGAGATCCCGAGCCCCGCGGCGAGGCCGCTCACGCCCGAGACGTCGACGACGCCGGCCGCGATCATGGTCAGCGCGCGCTGCGCCGTCCCGTCCGGGGCGCCCGGGGCCCGGTGGCCCGGCAGTGTGTCCGGGCGGCAGCGCCGACACGCGCGGAAGCCGGCGGTCGCGGCCGACGCGGCGGTCCGGAAGAACCGGCAGTGGTGGGGGTGGGGCATCCGCGCCGGGCAGGACGGCCGGCAGTACACGCCCGTCGACGTCACGCCCAGGTACACGCGGCCGTCCCACCGCGTGTCCCGGGACGCGCAGGCGGCGTACGCGGCGTCGTCGTCGATCGTCTCCACGGGACCACTGTGCCCCATGCCCGCCGATCCTACCGGCGGGTTTCGGACATCGCGGTGGGGGTGGCTGCGTGGACGGGAGAAGAGCCGGGGGCCGCCGCACGCGGGCGGGCCATGCGTCTCAGTCCGTGTTGTCGTACAGGGTGACCAGCGGCGCGAGGAGCTCGCGCCAGGACCTCTCCATCTCGACGGTCGCCTCGAGGTGGGTCTCGTGGTGGACGTCGACCACGGTCCCGAATCCGTCCGGAGTGAGCGTGATCGTCACCTGGTCGAAGCTGCCCTCGCCCGCGGGCGGGGCATCGCCCTCCCGCAACCAGGTGAGGACCTCACGCTCGGGCGGTCGGCTCTCGAGCAGCCAGCCGGTGATGGCACGGTCGAGCTTCTTCGAGGCGATCCGGAAGCGGCCGTTCTCGCCGACGGGGAGGTCGAAGGTCACGTCGTCGGTCTCGGCCCACCACCACGGGCGCATCCCCACCTCCACCGTGAGCGCGCGCCACACCTCCGGCCTCGGAGCATCGACGCGGACGGACACCGTGATCTCGATGGTCATGTCGTCCTCACCCTCTCGGCAGTGACAGGTGCCACCACCGTAGCGCTCGGCGACCCGTCCCGCCGTCTCACCGCGACGCCGTCTCACCTGTCCGACGGCGCCCTGCATGACCCCTACCGGTCCGACGGCGTCCGGTCCCGCTCCTCGAGCCCGTCGACCTGGGCGCGGAGCGCGCGCAGCTCCGCCAGCACGTCCGCGATCGACGGCTCGTCCGGCACGGCGTCGTCATCCGGTTTCCCGCGCGAGACCCCCTCGATGTCGAGCGTCTGCATGGTGTCGACGATGACGGCGATGAAGAGGTTGAGCATCGTGAACGCCGAGACGAGGATGAAGACGACGAAGAACGTCCACGCCCACGGCTGCGTCTCCATCACCGGACGGACGATCCCGGCCGCCCAGCTCTCGAGCGTCATGATCTGGAAGAGCGTGAACAGGGAGTCGCCGAGCGAGCCGAAGAACTCGGGGAAGTCGGTGCCGAACAGCGACGTCGCCATGACTGCGGAGACGTAGAAGACGATGCCGAGCAGCGCCGCGATCGCGCCGATCCCGGGCAGCGAGTGCATGAGCGCCTCGACGATGAACCGCAGTCGCGGCAGTGCCGAGACGAGGCGGAGGACGCGCAGCACACGCAGCGAGCGCAGCACCGAGAGCGGCCCCGAGCCCGGCACGAGCGCCACACCGACGACGAGCAGGTCGAAGACATTCCAGCCGTCCCGGAAGAACCGCGGCCCGAAGGCGATGAGCTTCGCGCCGATCTCGAGCACGAACACCGCCAGGCAGAAGGTGTCGATCGCGCGGACGACACCGCCGACGCCGTTCATCACGATCGTCGAGGTCTCGAGCCCGAGGGTGACCGCGTTGACCACGATGAGGGCGATGACGAGGCGCTGGACCGGGGCCGAGGTCACCCAGGAGCCGAGCCGCTCGCGCCACCCGGGGTCGGCCGGAGCGTGCGCCGGGTGCCCCGCCGCGGCGCCGCCACGGGAGGCCGCGTCGCCGTGAGTAGCCGCGCCACCACTGGAGACCGAACCACTTCGGGAGGCCGCGTCGCCGCGGGAGACCGAACCGCTACGGGAGGGCGCGCCGCCGTCGGGGACCGATCCGTCGTCGTCGGTCGCACCTCCGCCGACGGGAGGGCCGCCGTCGGGGTGAGGTTCGGTCGTCTCGGTGGTCGTGTGCATCGGTCTCTCCGGGCGCGAGTTCGGTGGCCGGGCATGGCCCGGCGCGATGGTGCCAGGGCGGGCGGGCCGGCGTGATCGCATGGACGGGGAGTTCCGCCGTGATCCACGCCTCAGCATGCAAAGGAATGGACGCGGCGGAGGGCCCGTTGCCCCCAACGACGGGCACCCATGTGCGGCCGCGCCGCCCGCAGCCCTCACCGACGTCTACGACAGGAGCATCGCCATGAAGATCGGCATCATCATCGGTTCGGTCCGCGAGGGCCGTTCGGCACAGTCCGTCGCCGAGTGGGTGGACAGCGTCGCCCAGCAGCGCGACGACGCCACCTACGAGCTCGTCGACCTCAAGGACTTCAACCTGCCGATCCTCGCCGACCCCGTCGTGCCCGGGGCGGCCAACCGGGAGTACGGCACCGCCGAGGCGCGCGCCTGGGGCGCCGCGATCGACTCCTACGACGGCTTCATCTTCATCACGCCCGAGTACAACCACGGCGTGCCCGGCGCGTTCAAGAACGCGTTCGACACGATCGCCCCGGAGTGGGCGCACAAGTCGGTCGGCATCGTCTCCTACGGCGCCGACGCCGGCGTGCGCGCGGTCGAGCAGTGGCGCCAGATCGTCGCCAACGCCCAGATGGTCGCCGTCCGTGGGCAGGTCTCCCTCGGCCTGTTCACCGAGTTCGGCGAGAACGGTGTCCAGCCGAACGAGCGCCGCGCGGACGAGCTGGGCGGCCTCCTCGGCTCGGTCGTGCAGATGAGCGCCGCGCTCGCCCCGCTGCGCGGCGCGACCGTCGGGGCCTGACGCTCAGGAACCGCCCCCACTCGCCCCGGACCGACCGGCGCGCACCTCGCGCCCGTCCGCCGGCCCACCACCCCGGTGACGATCGAGCCGTACCCGACGCGACACCGGTCGGACACCGTCGATCCACCGCGGGGCGCTACCCATGAGCCATGAGCTCAGCGGCGGACCGGGTCTCCGACGAACGACCACGGATCGGCGCCGTCGTGGGACTCGTCGCGCTCGTGCTGGTCGCCGGCGAGTCCGTCGCCGACGTCCTGCCGGACGACCCGCTCGTCTGGCTCGTCACGCCGCTACGCCTCGTCGTCGCGATCGGCCTGGCCGGCGTCTCGACGGCGGTCCCACCGAACAGGTGGCGCACCCTCGCGGACCCCGGTATCGCCCTGCTGCTCGCCGGCGCCACGCTCGCCGCCCTGCAGCACGGCGGCTGGCCGCTGTGGCGGTGGCTCCTCACCTACGTGGCCGTGTACTACCTCGCGGTCGCCGTCCGCCGCGCCGGTGCCCTGCGCTGGCGCGTCCTGTCGCCACTCGCCCTGCTCGCCGTGACGCCAGCCGCCGTGGTCGCCCTCGGTCAGCGCGCGAACGGGACCGCCACGGGCTTCTGCCGTGACGGTCTCGCCGCCACCACCGTCGACTGCGCCGACCCGGCCGCGATCGTCCGCGTCGTCGGCACCCTGCCCAACCCCAACCTGCTCGCGGCGTTCCTTCTCCTGCTCCTGCCGCTCGCCGTCGGTGCAGCCGCCCACCCGCCCGGCGCGGGGCCGGTCGCCCGCCTCCTCGACCGCGAGCCCGGCCGTCTCGTCCCCGACCGCGCGTGGGCGACCGTGGTCCTCGCGATCGTGGCGGCCGGTTATCTGGCGGTGTGGCAGACGATGTCGCGCGCCGGCATCGCTGCCGGCGCGGCCTCGCTCCTCGTGCTCGTCACCCTCGGGTGGCGCCCGGCGCGCCGTCCGCGCGTGCTCGCCGGTGTCGCCGCCGCGGCTGCCGCCGGGACGGTGGTGCTCGCCCTCACGGGCTTCCCGCTGGGCGTCCGCGCCGAGGTGTGGCGAGCCTCCGCCTCGCTCGTCGCCGCAGACCCCCTCGGGGTCGGGCTCGGCCGGGGCGGCCCGCTCGTGACCGACGCCGTGCCCGGTGACGAGCAGATCGCCCATGCCCACAACTTGTGGCTGCACTGGCTGCTCGAGGGCGGTGTGCTCGCGCTCCTCGGGGTCCTCGCCGTCTGCGTCGCGGTCGGCGTCGTGCTCGCGCGCGCGGACAGGCGCGGGTCGCTCTCCGCCGCACCGCTGACCGCCGCCACGGCCGGGTTCGCCGTCCTCTGCCTCGTCGACCACCCGACCGGGGCGGCGAGCCTCGCCCTGCTCACCGCCGTCGTCGTCGGCTGCGCAACCACGGCCGACACGGACCGGGACATCGACGCCGTCGGCCCGCCGTCATCCGCGGCCGGTCGGCCCTACCGGCCGCGCGCCGCCCGGCAGCACGCGCGGTAGCGGGCGCGGCCCCGGGCGGGCCGGTGTCCTCTCACCAGCGCTCCCACTCGGGTTTCGAGGCGATCATCTGCCGGTAGTAGTCGGCGAGCTCGAGGCGCGACGCGGCCGGCTCGTCGACGACGACCGTCACGTGCGGGTGCGCCTGCAGCACCGAGCCCGGCCAGCGGGCGCCGATCGGCCCCTCGACGACCGAGGCGACGGCGCCGGCCTTGTGGGCGCCCGTGGCGAGGAGGACGAGGTGCCTCGCGTCGAGGATCGTGCCGATCCCCTGCGTGAGGGCGTGGACCGGCACCTCTGCGGGCGAGTCGAAGAACCGCGCGTTGTCCGCGCGCGTGCCGTGGGTGAGGACCTCGACCCGGGTGCGCGAGGCCAGCGAGGTCCCGGGCTCGTTGAAGCCGATGTGGCCGTTCGCGCCGACGCCGAGGATCTGGACGTCGACGCCGCCCGCCTCGGCGATGGCCTGCTCGTAGGAGGCGCAGGCGGCGGGGAGGTCGGCGGCGAGGCCGTCCGGGACGTGCACGCGCGCCGGGTCCATCGCCAGCTGCTCGGTCACGGTGCGACGAACGACCTCCCGATAGGACTCGGGGTGGCCCTCCCGTAGCCCGACGTACTCGTCGAGGGCGAACGCGGACGCGCGCGAGAGGTCGAGCTCACCTGCGCGGACCAACCTGGCCAGACCCTCGTAGAGACCGAGGGGGGTCGATCCGGTCGCGACACCGAGCACCGCCTCCGGCCCCGCCTCGCGCAGGAGCTTGGCGACGAGCGCCGACGCGTTCTCCCCCACATCGGTGGGCGTGGGCAGGATGACGACCTCCACGGGCACGGACCTCTCATTCTCGGGGACGTGCCCCGGTCGCATCGGACAAACCCGGTCTCGGGGCGGGTCCCGGTCCAGCCGGACGGTACCTGGCCCGCGGGCACGACAGGAGCACCAGTGTCCCCGACGACGACACCGAGCTCCGTGGTCCCCACGCGCGGGTCCCGGCACACCGCACCTTCCCCAGACGAATCCGCGTTCCCGGCGCACGCCGGCAGGTCACCCAGCACGCAGGTCTCGCCGTCGGAAGAACCACGCCGACGCCGCCGCGCACACGACCACGGCCGCCAGCACCACCGCGGCACCGACCCACGGGGCCTCCGCGGCCGCACCGACGTGCTCGAACGCCGACAGGTCCCGCAACGGGCCGGGGACCTCGAGGAGGTCGGCGAGCCAGCCGACGACGAAACACCAGCCGAGATAGGCCCACGCCACCCCCGCGGCGGGCGGGCCGGCCGAGCGCAGCAGCGCCCACAGGGCGGCGGGGGCGAGCGCGGCCGGCACGTGCACGGCCGCGCCCTCGAGGGCGCCGGCCCCCAGGTCGGCGTCGCCGGTCGCGACCCCCACCGTGAGCGCGAGCGCCACGCCGCCGGCGGCAAGCACCGCCGTCGTGCCGAGCGCGGCCACCGCGACCACCGCGCCCCAGGCCCGCACGCGGGCGACCGGGGTCGCCAGGAGCAGGCCGAGCCGTCCCGACTCCTCCTCGCGCGCGAGGATGCTGACGACCTGCAGGCCGCACGCCGCGGCGAGCAGGGCGTTGAGCAGCCCGCCCAGGTCGACGACCGGGTTGCCCTGGCCGGCCCCGAACACCGCCGACATCGCCGGGTTCGAGTCCAGGACGGCCTCGACCTCGCGGCTCATCACGCCGAGCGCGAGCCCCCAGACGACGAGGATCGCCCCCCAACCCAGGAGCGCGCCGCGGGACAGCCGCCACGCGAGGCCGAGCGCCGAGCGCAACCCGGTCCCACCCCGGCGCGCACCCCGACGCTCGGAGAGCAGGCCGGCGCCGACGTCGCGGCGAGCGGCAAGCCCGGCGGCCACGGCGACGGAGGCGGCGGCGAGCGCCCCCATCGCGGCGAGCGGCCACCACCGGACGGGCCCGAACGCACGCACCTCCGCCAGCCAGCCCGACGGGGTGAGGGCGGCGGCGTCCGCGCCGGCGGCGTCGAGGACCGCGCGGACCAGGTAGGTCGCGAGCACGACGCCCACCGAGAGCAGGATCGCGCCCCGCGACGTCCGGCTCGCCTGCGCGGCGACCAGTGCGAGGCCCGTCGGCCAGGCCATGTGGAGCGTGAGCGAGAGTGCGTAGACCGCCGACGACGATGCCGGCAGGCCCGCGGCGACCAGCCCGGCGGCGAAGAACACCCCGAGCGCCACCAGCATGCCGGCGAGCACGATCCCGGCGGCCGCGAGCGGCGCCCGCCGGCCGATGCGCGCGGCCGTGAGGAGCTCCGAGCGGCCGGCCTCCTCCTCGCCGCGCGTGAGCACGACGCCGTGCACCGCCATGACCGCGGGCAGCAGGAGCATGGCGAGGAAGCCCATCTCGTACGCGACGATGCCGCCCGTGGTGTCGAGGTCGTAGGGGCGGCCGTTGAACGCCCAGCCGCCCGGCGACTCCCCGAGCGTGGCGGCGTAGACGGCGCGGTCGGCGGCCGTCGGGAAGAGATCTGGGATCGAGGATGCGACGGCGTACACCACCGCGGTCAGCCCCAGCACGCTCGCGGCGATCCCCACGCGGTGCGTGCGCAGCAGGAGGCGGGCGATCCGCACGGTTCCGGTGAGCTCGCCTCCCGCGGGCCCGGACGCGTCCCGGACGACCGGGGCGTCGACGACGGCGGTGCTCATCGCGCGCTCCCGGCGGGTGCGCCCGCCCGCTCGACGTCGACGTAGTGCCCCATGAAGACCTCGTCGAGGTCCGGCGGACGCACGGTGAGCGAGACGGGATCGGTCGCGGCCACCGCGGTGACCACGCGCGCAAGGCTGTCGCGGTCGACGCGCGCCGTGACGTGCGTGCCGCCGTCGCGTGCGATCCGTTCCACCCCCTCCGCGCCGAGCGCGGCCAGATCCGGGACCTCCCCGGTGATCGTGGCCTCGACGGTCGTGGTCGTGCCGGCGCGCAGCTCGTCGAGCGTGCCGGTGGACACGGCGCGACCGCGGCGGATGATCGTCACGCGGTCGCAGAGGGCCTCGACCTCGTCGAGCAGGTGGCTCGACAGGAGCACAGTCCGTCCCTCCGCTCTCAGTTCCCGCACCCGCTCGCGGAAGACCTCCTCCATCAGCGGGTCGAGCCCGCCGGTGGGCTCGTCGAGGACATAGAGGTCGGCGTCCGCGGACAGGGCGGCGACGAGGGCGACCTTCTGCCGGTTGCCCGTCGAGTACGAGCGCGACCGGCGCGAGGTGTCGAGCTCGAACCGTTCCACGAGCTCGTCGCGCATGCGCTGGTCCTGGCCGCCCCGCAGGGAGCCGAGGAGGTCGATGCACTCGCCGCCGGTGAGCGAGGGCCACAGCGACGCTCCCGCAGGGACGTACGCGAGGCGGGCATGGACGGCGACCGCGTCGTGCCACGGGTGGCGACCGAGCACCTCGAGCTCACCGGAGTCGAGCCGGAGCTGGCCGAGGATCGCGCGGATGGTGGTCGACTTGCCGGCCCCGTTGGGCCCGAGGAAACCGTGCACCTCCCCGGGCCGGACCGTGAGGTCGAAGGAGTCGAGTGCCCGGACGTCGCCGAACGCTTTGACGAGGCCGCGGCCACGGACGACGGCGTCGCTCGCCTCGTGCGGTGACACCTCGGCGACGCCCGCGCCATATTGGAAGTGCCTATCTTTTGATAGTGCCTGTCTCACGCGAGTCACTTTACACTTGGTCGCTGACGGCGCAAGGCCCTGGAGGGAACGGACGAGTGAGCAGATCGAGCGCGGACGCCGCGCGACCCGGCGGACTGCGGGAGCGCAAGAAGATCGCTGCCATGGACCACATCCAGGCCGTGGCGCTCGAGCTCTTCGACAGCCGCGGGTTCGCCGCCGTCACGGTGGAGGAGGTGGCGGACTCGGCCAAGGTGTCGCCGTCGACGATCTATCGGTACTTCCGCACGAAGGAGGGCCTCGTCCTCCACGACAAGTGGGACAGCGCAGTGGTGGCGCTCGCCACCGAGCTCGTGCGCACCGAGGAGCTGTCCGACGCGGCGCTGGGCGCGCTGCGCGAGACCCTCGACGAGCACTTCGTCGCCGAGCTCGACGCGACCTCGCGCCGCTGGGAGTACGCGATGAACGAGCCGTCGCTGAACGAGAAGGCGCTCGTCGAGGTGCAGAGCTGGTCCGACCAGATCGCCGACTCGATGCTCGCCTCCGGCAGGTACGGGGACCGGCTCACCCAGGTGCGGCCACTCGCCGCCGCGTTCACGTGGGCCGTCTTCGAGGTGCTGCGGGCCTGGTTCGAGGAGGGCCGACGGGAGGACGTCGTGGAGCTGCTCCTCACCACGGTCACCCGGCTGCGCCCCCGCGACGCCTGAGCGCGCACACCCACCGAACCGACGACGAACCCGCGCGTCGGCAGGCCGGAACAAGATGGCCGGGGCACGCGTTGCCACATGTGGATCACTTCGCATCGAGGCGGGCCGTCGCCCGCGCTAGGAGCTCCGCGTGACGCAGGACGGCTCGACACCCCACCACAGCGACGACGTCGGCGGCACCTCCGCGGCCGCGGACCGCCCCGCCGGGCTCCCCACCGTGGGCATCGTGGGGGCGGGGCGGGTCGGCACCGCTCTCGGCCGCGCGCTCGTCGATACCGGCTACGAGGTGCGCATCGCCACCCACCGGCCCGCCGTCGAGAACTCGCTCCTCATCGAGGTCTCCGCGCCGGGCGCCGTCGCCGTCGACCTTCCCGACGCCGCCGCCTGCGAGCTCGTCGTCCTCGCGCTCCCCCTGCACCGGGCCGCCACGCTCGACCCGGACATGTTCGCCGGCCGCACCGTCGTCGACGTCATGAACTACTGGCCGGCCGTGGACGGCACGATCGCGCGGCTCGAGGACGACCCTCGGTCCTCGAGCGAGCTGCTGGCCGAGCACCTCGTGGGCGCGACCGTCGTCCGGGCGCTCAACCACATCGGGTACCACGAGCTGGAGGAGGACGCCCGCCCCGCGGGCTCCCCGGACCGCCGCGCCCTCGCCGTCGCGTCGGACGACCCGCTCGCCTCCGCCCGGGTGGCCGCCGTCGTCGAGCACCTCGGCTTCGATGCCGTCGACGCCGGACCGCTCGCCGCAGCGGCCCTCCTACAGCAGGGCACGGAGATCTTCGACGGCCGCCGCCACGACGCCGCCGAGATCCGCGCGATCCTCGCCGAGGCAGGCTTCGCGGTCGCGAGCTGACCCGCGGGCCCGCAGCCCCCGCGACCTCCCACCTCACGACACGAAGGACTCCCGTGCCCACACCCTCGATCCAGCTCGGCGCCTACAGCTTCGGCGACGCGCTCCGGAACGCCGACCTCTCGCCGCGCCCCTCCCACCAGGCGATGACCAAGCTGCTCGACACCATCCAGCACGCCGACCGGGTGGGCCTGGAGTTCTTCGCCGTCGGGGAGCACCACACCGCGGAGACGCCCGCATCCGCGCCGGGAACGATCCTCGCCGCCGCGGCGGCCACGACGTCGGACATCGTCCTGTCCTCCGGGGCGAGCATCATCGGCACCGACGACCCGGTGCGGGTGTTCCAGCAGTTCGCGACGGCGGACGCCTTCGGCGGCGGCGGGCGGGTCGAGATCGTCGCCGGACGCGGGTCGTCGGTGGAGACGTTCCCGCTGTTCGGGCACGACCTGACGGAGTACGACGAGCTGTTCGCGGACCGGCTCTCCCTCCTGCTCGCGCTCAACGACGCCGGCGGCCCGCGCGTCACGTGGTCGGGGCGAACGCGTCCCGCGATCGACGACCTCGAGGTCGTGCCGCGGCCGGTCCACGGGAGCCTCCCGATCTGGGTGGCGACCGGCGGCAACCCGTCCTCGGCACTGCGCACGGGGCAGATGGGTCTGCCCCTGTCCTTCGGCATCATCGGCGGGACCTTCTCCCGGTTCGCCCGGCAGGCCGAGCTCTACCGGCGTGCAGCGGCCCAGGCCGGGCACGGGCAGGCGGCACGGGTCTCGGTGGCCTCGTTCGGGCTCGTCGCCCCGACCAGGCAGGAGGCGCTCGAGCGCTACTACCCCGGCTGGTACGCACTCAACCTCGACATGGGGAAGCTGCGCGGCTGGGCCGAGCCCGACCAGCGCGCCTACCTCGCGCAGGCGCACGGCGAGGGGGCCTACATCGTCGGCGACCCCGACGACGTCGCCGAGCGCATCGTCGACAGCTGGCGCCACCTCGGCCAGGAGCGCCACTTCCTCCAGATGGACCTCGGCGGCGTACCGAGCGAGCACGTCCACGAGTCGATCACGCTCATGGCCACCGAGGTGCGGCCGCGCGTGGAGCGGCTGCTCGCCAAGGAGGCCTGACCCGCCGCGGGGGCAGTTCTCCCCGGTCAGCGCTCCCCCACCGGAAGAGTACGGGGCACCGTCGCCGGGGGACAGGATGAGGCCGTGACCTCGCTCCCCTCGCACGTCCAGTCCGACGTGAACACCACGCCTGACACCCGCGCCGACGCGCGGCGCCCGTGGCACCGCCGGATCCCGGCACCGACCTGGTTGACGACGATCTTCGCGATCCTGCCCGCGTTCGTCAGCTTCCACACCCAGCGGATGCGGACCGTCAACGGGGAGATCGTCGAGTTCTTCCGGTTCGACATCTTCCACGTCGTCGCCGCGATCGTCCTCCTGGCCGCCTTCGTCCAGATCATCGTTCGCCGACGCAGCGCGGACCCGGCCGACCACCCGCCGCTGTGGACGATCGTCGTCGGCGCCGCAGGCCTTGCCGTCGGTGTCTACCTCGTCCTCACCGCCCACACGGGCCTCGACGGGGTCAACGCCTACCTCGCGTCGCGCTGACCCGGCGGGCCCCCCGTACCGATCGCGACGCCGGCCCCGGCTCCGCACGCCCGGGCTCGTACCGACCGGCCCCTGCGCGGCTCCCGCACGGCTTCCCGGGGAAGGCCAGCCTTTCCTGCGTGTCCGGTCAGACACCTCGCGGGCGGCGGAATTCCGCGGTTTCGGTGGCCGTCGTCAGCTCCTCGACCTATCCTTGGAAGCGTTCATCCCGCGCGGCCGATCCTTCGGTGACGGCACCCGCGGAACAGGTTCGACGCAGCGGCTCCAGCGCCGCGGAAGGGTTGACCATGACTGACTCCGCCTCCGGATACACCGTCCCGGGCCTCTCCGTCACGGAGGGGCGCTCGGTGGCCGACGACCTGCAGCACCGGCTGCACGCGCTCAACGACCTCCACCTCACGCTCAAGCACGCGCACTGGAACGTGACGGGCCCGAACTTCATCGCGGTGCACGAGATGCTCGACCCGCAGATCGATCTCGTCCGCGGCTACGCCGACGAGCTTGCCGAGCGCATCGCCACCCTCGGTGCCGAGCCGATCGGGACGCCCGGCGCGCTGGTCAAGGACCGCACGTGGGAGGACTACAGCGTCGGCAAGGCGAGCACGCAGGCGCACCTCGCCGCGCTCGTCGAGGTCTACACCGGCGTCATCGAGGACCACCGCAAGGCCATCGCGAACTCCGGCGAGATCGACCCGATCACCGAGGACATCTACATCGGCCAGACGGCGGAGCTGGAGAAGTTCCAGTGGTTCATGCGCGCCCACCTCGAGAACGTGAGCGGCCCGGCCGGCGCCTGACCGCGCGGCACCACCACCCCGGCGGGTCGGCGCGGCCGACCCGGGCGGGGGGGGGGGGGGGGGCGCGGGGCCGGGGGGGGGGGGGGGGGGGCCGCGGGGGGGGGGGGGGGGGGGGGGGCCCCCCCCCCCCCCCCGCGGCCGGGGCGGGGGGGGGGGGGGGGCGCCCCGGCCCGGCCCGCCGGCCCCCCCGCCGGGGCGGCCCGGCCCCCCCCCACGTCCTGGTCGACGATCTCGTCGGCGACCGCCCCGCTACCTGCCGGTCGTCTCGTAGGTGTCGATCGCGCCGTCGTGCCCGGCCATGAACGCGTCGACCTCCTCCTTGGTGGCCTCGAGCTTCGGGTCGTGCCTGAGGTAGTGCCGCGTCTCCCGGGCGACCAGTCCGGAGAGGATGAGCAGCCCGACGAGGTTGGGGATGGCCATGAGCCCGTTGGCGACGTCGGCGAAGTTCCACACCGCCGCGATCGGCACGGTGCAGCCGACGTACACGACGAGCGAGAAGACGATCCGGTAGGGCATGACGAGTCGGCGCCCGAAGAGCCGCTCCATGCAGCGCTCGCCGTAGTAGGCCCAGCCCAGCACGGTGGAGAACGCGAACATCGCCAGCGCGATGGTGACGACATAGTGGCCCCAGTCCCCGGGCAGCCCGGTGCTGAAGGCGCTGCCCGTCATCGTCGCGGCCCCCTCCTCGCCGACGTCCCACACGCCCGTGGTGACGATGACGAGCCCGGTGCAGCTCACGACGATCATCGTGTCGATGAACGTCTGCGTCATGGAGACGAGTCCCTGGCGCACCGGGTGGGTGGTCCTCGCGGCCGCAGCGGCGATCGCGGCGGAGCCCATGCCCGACTCGTTGGAGAAGATGCCGCGGGCGACACCCATCTGGATCGCGATCATGATCGTCGATCCGACGAACCCGCCGGTGGCGGCCGTGCCGGTGAAGGCCTCGGTGAAGACCGATCCGATCGCGGCGGGCAGGTCCGCGGCGTTGGTCGCGAGGATGTACAGGGCACCCACGACGTAGAAGACGATCATGATCGGCACGAACCCCGCGGTCACGCGCCCGATCGACCGGATGCCCCCGACGAGCACCGCGAACGCCGCGGCGGTCGCCACCAGACCGGTGATCCACGGGTCGACGCCGAACGAGCCCTCGATGTTGCCGGCGATCGAGTTGCCCTGCGTCATGTTGCCGATACCGAACGCGGCGATGGCGGCCGCGATCGCGAAGAACATCGCGAGGAACTTCCCGAACGGCCCCCGGATGCCACGCTCGAGGTAGTACTGCGGCCCGCCGGACTTCTCGCCCGCCGCGTCGGTGGTACGGAAGCGGACGCCGAGGAACGCCTCCGTGTACTTCGACGCCATACCGAACAGGCCTGTCACCCACATCCAGAACAGGGCGCCGGGTCCGCCGATGCCGATCGCCGTCGCGACCCCGACGATGTTGCCCGTGCCGACCGTGGCGGCGAGCGCCGTCGTGAGGGCCTGGAACTGGGAGAGCTCGCCCTCGTCGGCGCCGGCGTCCTTGCGCCGGCCGATGCCGAGACGGAGCGCCGCGCCGAGGGTACGGAACTGGATGCCCCGGAGCCGAAAGGTGAGGATGACGCCGGTGAGGCCGAGCAGCGGGATGAGGAGCCACGGCCCCCACACGAAGCTGCTGATCTCCCCGAGCACGTCCGCGATCTCGTCCATCGCCTGCTCCCCCACGCCTGTCGGTGCACCGGTCTGTTCCAGCGCCGTGGGGGAGCACACTGCCACGTCCCGTGTGTCAGGAACATGACGTCGGGCCGCGTTCTCTGCCCGGCACGTCCCGGTCCGGCTCAGTACGTCTCGGTGACGACGGCCCCGAAGCTCGTGTGCAGCCGGACGGGAACCTGGTCGCCACCGGCCTCGATGGTCAGCCCGTTGGTCACGTCGCCCAGGTCGGAGGTGTGGCTGACGGCGTACGGCCCGGGCGGGAGTGCGACGGTGACGTCGCCGAACGAGGTCTCGACGTCGACGGCGCCCGGCACCTCCGGGGAGCGGAGGTCGACGTCGCCGAAGTCGGTGCGGATGCTGATCCCACCGGTCACGGCGAGGCCGCTGGCGTTCGCGTCGCCGTAGTCGAGCCGGAGATCGAGGTTCTCCGCGGTGCCGGTGGCACGGATGTTGCTGAAGCTCGAGACCACCGTGAGGTCGCCGAGGGCGGCCTCCTGGACGTCGAGGTTGCCGAAGTCGGAGTCGACGACGACGTTCGTGCCCTCCGGGACCGCGACGGTGATCTGTGCCGTCCCCGTGCCGCTCCGTCCGAGCCAGTCGAGGTGGAAGCTCGGGCCGATGTTCCCCCAGGTGCCGCGGGCGTCGCCGAGCTCGAGCGTGGCGGTGTCACCGTTCTCGGTGACCTCGGCGTTCGTCGTGGCCCGGCCGCCGTCCACCGACCACTCGACGACGTCACCGTCGGCGGCGACGACGTCGATGTCCGCGCGGTCGGCGTCGATCTCGAAGGTCGTGGCGTCCGTGGTGCCGTCCCGGTCGATCGGCTGGCCGTCGGCGCTGCCCTGCACGTAGGCGAAGGCGGGCTGGACGACGGCGACGGCGAGGAGCAGCCCGGAGGCGGTCACGAGGATCGTGCGTCCCGGGTTCGAGCCGGCGCCGCGCCTGGGCAGCTCGCCGGCGGGGCTGGTGCGGGCGGTGTCGTCGGTGGTCATCAGGTCTCCAGGTAGCGCAGGACCGCCAGCACTCGGCGGTTCTCGTCGGGGGTGTTGGGGATGTCGAGCTTGAGGAGGATCGCGGAGACGTGCTTCTCCACCGATCCGGCCGAGACCTTGAGGGCGGCGGCGATCGCGCCGTTGGAGCGCCCCTCGGCCATGAGCGCGAGCACCTGCTTCTCGCGGGGTGTGAGATCGGACAAGGGCTGGCTCCTCCGGGTGCGGACGAGGATCTGGGAGACGACCTCGGGGTCGAGGACGGTGCCCCCGGCGGCGATCCGGTCGACGTCCTCGAGGAAGTCGGCGACGTCGGCCACCCGGTCCTTGAGCAGGTAGCCCAGCCCGTGGGGGTGCTGCGCGACGAGGTCGGCGGCGTAGGCGTGCTCGACGTACTGCGACAGCAGGAGGATCCCGACGTGCGGGTGCCGGCTGCGCACGTCGAGGGCGGCCCGGACCCCCTCGTCGGTGAACGTCGGCGGCATGCGGACGTCGAGGAGCGCGAGGTCGATGCCCGGGACGACGGCGTCGAGCAGGCCGTCCGTGTCCGGCAGCGAGGCGATGACCTCGTGGCCCGCGGAGACGAGCAGCCGTTCGAGGCCGGCGCGCAGGAGGACCGAGTCCTCGCAGATCACGATGCGCACGGGAGCTCACCCACGATCGTCGTCGGGCCGCCGTGGGGGCTGGTGATCGTCAGCGTGCCCCCGACGGCGGTGAGCCGGTCGCGCATGCCGCGCAGCCCGGTGTGGCTCTCGCCGGCCTCGAGGGTGGCGCCGCCGGCGCCGTCGTCGGAGACGACGACCTGGAGGTTCTCCCCCTCCTCGCCGGTCCGGCGCACGGTCACGCGCGCCGAGGAGGCGTAGGAGTGCTTGGTGACGTTGTTCAGCGCCTCCGCGACCACGAAGTACACCGTCGCCTCCGCCTCCGGCCCGGCGCGCTCCTCGAGCTCCACGGCCAGGTCGACGGGCACGGTGGTCCGCGCCGCGAGGGCCGACAGGGCGGCGTCGAGTCCGCGGTCGGTGAGGACGGCGGGGTGGATGCCGCGCACGGTCTGGCGCAGGGAGGTGATGGCTTCCTTCGAGGAGGCGTGGGCCTCGTCGAGCAGGGAGGAGGCCTCCTCGGGGTTGGTGGCGAAGGCGCGGCGGGCCATGTCGAGGGTCATGGCGACGTTGACGAGCTGGGGCTGGACGCCGTCGTGCAGGTCGCGCTCGATGCGCTGGCGCTGGTCGTCGGCGGCGGAGACGGCGCCGTGGCGCGCGCCCTCGAGGTGGTGGATGCGCTCGTTGTACTGGGCGCGGGTGACGGCGCCGAGCAGCTCGGCGTCGATCGCCCGGGACAGGTGGGCGTAGAGGAGGCAGGTGAGGGCGGCGAGGACGACGGCGACAAGGGTGGCGAGGGCGACCGCCCAGGGCTCGAGCACCCACGGGCCGAAGGGGACCCCGGTGTAGCCGCGGGCGAGGGCGGCGACGAGGATACCCACCCGCTGCGCGGCCCACCCGACGAAGGACAGGAGGACGACGCCGAGGATCGCGCCCGCGGCCATGCGCCCGACGCCCCGCCACAGCTCGCCGTCCTTGAGCTCGTCCCACCGGCGGGCGACGAAGCCGCCGAGGCCCGGTCGGCGCGCGTGCGGGGGCGGGCTGCGCCAGCCGTGGGCGGCCGAGACCCCGTACAGGGAGCGGGCCTTCCACCGGTGGAGCTCCACGCCCCAGCGCATGAGGTAGAGGGCGGCGAGCACGAGCAGCACGCCGACGATGATGAGGAGCGTGCCGATGCCCGTCGCCAGCAACGACACGGAGACCGTGACGACGACGACGCTGACGACCGCGGAGAAGACGAGGTCGGCGAGGCCCGAGAGGGCGAGGTCGGCCGTCCGGGCGAGCGCGCCGGGGCCGCGTCGGGCGGCGGAGCCGGCGTTGCGACCGCCGGCCGCGGGAGCTGCCGCAGGAGAGGCCGTGGGCGAGGCCGCGGCGGCGCCGGCGGGGGCGGGGTTCGTGTTCATGACGGTCACGCTATTGGGCGCGGGACGCTTCGTAGCATGGTGCTGGCGGACGAGCCTTCTGGGGGATATCCCCCGGGTGCTCCCGTCCGCCCCCGCCTGCTCCGCCCCCCCAGGTGCTCCTCTCCGCCCCCGCCTGCTCCGCCCCCCGGACGCTCGATGTCCGCCGGACGGTGGACGACACCCGTCGTCCCGGGCTGGGAGGATGCGGGTATGGCACGGCGATCCTTCACACAGGGCGCCCTGCGGCGCACCCGTCCGGTCTTCCGGGCGCTCGACAACGCCGGCAGCTCCGGCGCGCAGATCGCGACCTGGGTGGCGCTCGGCCCCTCCCTGCTGCCGAGGCAGTGGTGGATGACGGCGGTCAACGTCGGGCTCTCGCAGGCCTACGGCTACCTCGTCGGCGAGGGCGTGGTGGCCGCGGCGCGCGGCGCCGGACGCCTGGCCAAGGTGCGCACCGACCTCTCCCCCGCCGCCGAGCGCCGGGTCAAGGCGGCCTGGCAGGGCGCCCTCGGGCTCGGGACCGCCGGTGCCTTCCTGCTCTCCCTGCGCCGCCAGCGCGAGATCGCGGAGCTCGCGCGGACCGCGCCGGTCTCCGCGGTGGGCCAGGCGGGCGGGCTGGCGGCCGGCACCGCCGGGTTCGGCGCGCTCCTCCTGGCCGCGCGCGCCACGACGGTCGGTGCCCACGCGATCTCGCCGGTGGTGCGCCGGGTCGCGCCGAAGGTCCTCGTGCCGGTGGTGTCGACGGGCATCTCGGCCGGCGCGATCCTCTACGCCTCGGACCGTTTCCTCGTCCGGCGGGCCCTGCGCCGCCTCGCCGTCCAGGCGAAGGACAAGAACTCCCGCAGCGCACCGGGCCGCTCGGCGCCGGTCGAACCAGAGCGCTCGGGCTCGCCGGCGTCGTACGAATCCTTCGACACCCTCGGTCGCCACGGCCAGGTGTTCGTCAGCGACGGTCCTCGGCGCGCGGACATCGAGCGGGTGACCGGCAGGCCCGCCATGGAACCGGTCCGCGCCTACGCCGGGTTCCTCGAGGACCGCGAGATCGAGGCGACGGCGGAGGCCGCGGTGGCCGAGCTCGTCCGGGCCGGCGGGCTCGAGCGGTCGGTGGTCGCCGTGCTCACCGGCACCGGGTCCGGCTGGGTCCAGGAGTGGAACGGCTCGTCGATCGAATACCTCACCGGCGGCGACTGCGCCATCGTGTCGATGCAGTACTCCTACCTGCCGAGCGGGCTCGCGTTCGTCACCGACCGCCAGACCGCCCGCCGCGCCGGGACGGCCCTGTTCAACGCCATCGAGCGGGAGGTGCGGGCCCTGCCGAAGGAGGAGCAGCCGCGTCTCTACGCGGGCGGGGAGTCGCTCGGCACGGACGGCGGGCTGTCGGCGTTCTCCTCCGCGGCGGACATGCTCGCCCGGACCGACGGCGGGGTGTGGATCGGCACGCCCAGCTTCACCTCGATGTGGCGCGAGCTGGACGCGTCCTCCAGGAAGGGCTCCCCGCAGGTCCTGCCGATCGTCGACCACGGCCGCCACATCCGGTTCGTCTCCCGGCCGAGCGAGCTCGACCACGGCGCCTACGGGGAGCCGTACGTGCCCTGGGAGTCGCCGCGTCACGTGTTCCAGCAGCACAGCAACGACCCGGTGGTGTTCTGGACGCCCGAGATGCTCTGGCGCGCGCCGAGGTGGATGCGGGAGAAGGCCGGGCGTGAGGTCTCGAGCGCCGTCACCTGGTACCCGTGGGTGAGCTTCTGGCAGATCGCCGTCGACATGCCCCGGTCCGTCACCCTGCACGGCGGCACCGCGCACAGCTACCACTCCGAGCTGCTGCCGAGCTGGGCGGCCGTCCTCGGCCACGAGGCCGGCGTCGACTACACCGACCTGCAGAAGGTCATCCGCGCAGGCCTCGTCCCGGGCCGCTGACCCCCTCTCGTCGAGATTGCGGCGGGGACTCACCGAGACTGCGGTGGGGGCTCGTCGAGATTGCGGTTCATGCGCCCCTTGCGGCGCGATGATGGCGCCGGCACCCGCCACCCCTTCACACTGCCGGCTTCCCGCCAGGCACGCGCTCAGGACTGACGCTCGAGCACACCCGCCTGTCACCGACGCCTGCGCGTCCTACGACGCTGCGGCGCACACGCAGGCGATCGCCCGCGTCCGCAGGCACTGGGGCCGGGCCATGACGACGGACGAGGCGATCGGCCTGCTCGGTCCCTGAGGGGCCGCTGCCACCGGCCCCACGGGCACGAGTGGAGCCCTGGGCCGACGAGTGGACCCCTCCAGCGGGCTCCATTCGCCGAGTGAAGGCTCCACTCGTCGTCGGAAGATCGAAGGCGAGCTGCGGCGACACACCCGCTCCACGCACGACGGCGGCGCCGACACCCGTGGGTGCCGGCGCCGCCGTCGTCGGGCATTGATTCACCGAGTGTGCGGGACAAACCGCACGCTCGACGATCTGACCAATCAGAAGTACTGCGTGCCGAGGTCGACGCTCAGGTGCTCGGACGTCATGCCGGCCGAGGCCGATGACGCCAGGAACGCGACGACGTCGGAGATCTTCTCCGGCTCGAGCCAGCCCGGCTCGATGAAGGACTGCCCCATCTGGTTGACCTTGGGGTTCTCCTTCGTCGAGCTCTCGATGGCGTCCATCATGCCGCCGCCGCCCATGGGGGTGGCGACGCCTCCCGGGTGGATCGAGTTCACGCGGATGTCGTGCAGCCCGAGCTCGATGGCGAACCCGCGGGTGAGGCCCACGAGGGCGTGCTTGGAGCTCGTGTAGTGGATCATCATCGGCTGCACCTTCTTGCCCGCGTAGCTCGAGGTGACGATGATCGACCCGCCGTTGCCGGCGTCGATCATGTGCTGCGCCGTGGCGGTGATGGTGTTTCAGACGCCGGTGAGGTTGATGTCGATGGTGGCCTGCCACGACTCGTCGGTGATGTCCTGCCACTTCGCGGGCTCGCAGATCCCGGCGTTGCCCACCACGATGTCGATGCTGCCCAGCTCCGCGACGGCGCGGTCGGCGGCCGCACAGAGCGCGGCCTTGTCCCGGACGTCCCCCTGCACGGTGAGGATGCGGCGGTCGAGCTCCTCGACGAGCCGCTGCGTCTCGGCCAGGTCCTCGCCCGTGGCCGCGGGGTAGGGCAGGAAGTCGCCGGCAGACCCGGCGATGTCGTAGGCGACGATGTCCGCCCCCATCTACGCCAGCTTGACGGCGTGCGCGCGGCCCTGGCCCCGCGCGGCACCGGTGATGAAGGCAACCTTGCCCTCGAGCTCGTTGGACATGTTCTGTTGTTCCTTTCCATCGAGGGACCGGTCATCAGTGACCGGTCATCCGGGGTTCGCACGGTGCGTCCCCGTCGTGTGTGCCGGTCGACGTGCCCCGCGCCGACCGGCCCACAAGTCATGTCCCGACGCCACGCCCGCGGTCCGTGGCCTGGCCACGGACGCGAGACCCGCCGTCGGGCGAGAGGCGGCGGTCTGCGACCGGCGCCTGGTCAGGAGCTCCTGCGCTCCTCCGCGTGGTGACGTTCGATGGCGGCGCCGCTGCGCAGCTCGGGAGATCCCCACACGTTGCCCTCGTCCCCGCCGGCGGTGATGGCGAAGTGCGGCGGGACCACGAGGTCGTCGATCGAGATCTGGTCGAGTCGCTCGTGGCCGTTGCCCATCATCGCGGCCTTGAGCCCGTCCTTCATGATGTCGAGGACGTTCTCGACGCCGGCCTGCCCGTTGGCGCTCATGCCCCACAGGTAGGCGCGGCCGATGAGCACGGCCTTCGCGCCGAGGGCGAGCGCCTTGTAGACGTCGGACCCGCGGCGGATGCCGCCGTCCATGAGCACCTCGACGTCGTCGCCCACGGCCTGAGCGATCGCGGGCAGCAGGCGGATCGTCGCCGGGGTGGTGTCGAGGTTGTTGCCGCCGTGGTTGGACACGGAGATCGCGGTCGCACCGGCGTCGCGGGCGGCCTTCGCGTCGTCGACGCGGGTGATGCCCTTGACCATGAACGGGCCGCCCCACTGCTCGCGCAGCCAGGCGATGTCCTCCCAGCTGGGGATCTCGGTCTGCCGCCACCAGCCCATGGCCTCGAAGAAGCCGGGCGCGCGCTCGCCCTTCGGCACGGCGTTGGGGACCGACAGCTCCGGCGGCCGCAGGGTCTTCGCCCAGTCGAGCGCGTAGTCGAACTTGCCGCCGAGGACGATCTCCGGGATGTACTTGGCGATCGTCTTCAGGTTCATCTCCTGCGGGATCTCGGGGCTGCCCCAGTCGCGGCCGTAGCCGTTGGTCCAGTCGAGCGTGACGATGAGGCCGGGGGCGCCTGCGGCGCGCGCACGCTCGGCGAGGACGAGCATCTGCTCGCGGCCGCCGGACCAGTACATCTGGAAGAACGTCCGGCCGGGGTTGGCCGCCATCACGTCCTCCATCGGCTTCGAGGAGTACGCCCCGAGGCCCATGGCGCCGCCGCGGTTGTCGGCGGCACGGGCGACGGCGAGCTCGCCGTCGGGGTGCACGGCCTGGACACCGGTCGGGGAGATCATCACGGGCAGCTCCACGGGCACGCCCATGATCGTCGTCGAGGTGTCCTGCTGGAGCGGGTTCCCGGTGATCTTCGGGGCGAACCCGAGCTCGGAGAACGAGTCGATGTTGTTGCGCACGGTGGAGCCGCGCTCCGAGCCGGCGACGAGTGCCATGTACACGGAGCTCGGGAGACGCTTGCGCGCCCGGCGCTGCGCCTCGATCACGCTCTCGAACCAGGGGTTGGCCATGTGGTGCAGTCCTTTCGGTTGCGGGGTGCGGGTCGCACCCCGTGGGGTCAGTGGTGGTCCGTCGCGCCGTCGGTGGAAGGGATGGCACGACGACGGGTGGTCGGTGTGGTGGGCAGGCCTCCATCGTCAGGCCGCCAGGATCCGGGAGAGGGCCCCGGGGAGGTCCCGGTGGGAGCGGACGGTCTCGAGCCGGCCGTGGCCGAGCCGGGCGAGGTCGCGGCCGAGGTCGACGTCCTTCTCCCCCGAGGTGTCGAGCAGGACGTCGAGCCGCGGGAGCGTCGCGGCCACCGTGCGTGGGTCCGGCCCGGCGTTGTGCACCACGTCCGAGAGCAGCAGGACGCGGCCCTCGGCCGCCGGGACCTTGGCGAGCTCCTCGCGCGCGAGCCGCAACGGGAGCTCCACGTTGGTGAGCCCGCGCGCCGGGATCCGGACCAGGAGCTCGAGGATCTCCGACGCCGAGACCCCACGTCCCATCGGCGCGAGCACCGCGGCGTCGGACCAGAACGCGACGACGGCGAGGTCGTCGCGCCCCAGCTCGCCGACGAGCGCCCCGACGGCCGCGGCGGCCGAACGGATGCGTTCGCCCCGCATCGAACCGGAGACGTCGACGACGAGCACGACGGCCCGGCGCTGGCGGATCCTCTCGCGCACCACCACGTCGCGCGCGTCCGGCACGGGGTTGGCGACGAGGTTGTCGACCGTGGCCTCGAGGTCGATCTCGTCGGCGCCGCCGACGTACGGCAGCGACTCGAGGTCACCGAGACCGCGGCGGGCGCTCTCGCGGCGCGGCGGCTGCGGGATCGCGAGGGCGGCGGCGATCTCACGTGCGCGGCGCAGCGCGTCCGCGTCGGCCTGCTCCTCGAGGTCGTCGAGCTCGACCACCTCACCCTCCTCCCCCGTCTCGCCGGGCGCCGCCGAGCCCTTGGCCCGGGCGCCGGGGCCCTTGCCCTCGCCGCGGGCGACGAGGACCTGTCCCCCCTCGCCGGTGGCGGGCTCGAACACCGTGGGCTCCTGCTCGAGGACCTTCGGCCGGCGACGGCGTCCGGCCGACTTCTCCGACCGGCGTCGGACCGGGGAGTCGGCCTCGATGTCCTTTCAACCCCCCTCGGCCGCGGCGGGGTGGAGGATGAACCGGTCCTCCCAGATCTCCTGGACCACGCGCTCCGGCGTGGTCGCGGCGGCGGCGTCGACGTGGAGCCGTCCGGACAGGGCGACCATCGCGGCGTCCCGCATCGACTCGGCGTACCGACGGCGGGGGCCGTCCTCCGCCGTCACGCGCCCCTCACCGGGGCCGTCGATCCCGCGCATGGCGAGCAGCTGGGCGCCGACGAGCGCGAGGTCGATCGCGCCCCGCACGGAGCTGCCCTGGCGGGTGTCCTCGTGGTCGCGGGTGGCGCGCGTGAGCGCGACCGCGTCCGCCACGAGCGCGGCGGCGAGGCCCTGCGGGAGGTGCGCTCCGCCGTCGGCGGACGCGGCACCGTTCGCACCGTCCGTCGCGCCGTTCTGCGCATCCGTGGCGCCGTGCTGCCCGTCCGTGTCGCGGTGGCCGGTGCCTCCGAGTCCCGTGCGCAGGGCGACGATCTCCTGCTCGGCGACGGCGTCCTGGTAGTCGACGACGAGCCGGTTGAAGCGGTCGTGGACCGAGGAGGACAGGCGGGTGGTGCCCACGTTGTCGTAGGGGTTCATCGAGGCGATGATCCGGAACGTCGGCTGCGCGGTGACCGTGCCGACGCGCGGCACCGTCACCTCCCGCTCGGCCATCGCCGTCAGGAGGGTGTTGAGGGTGTCGTCGGGGGCGCGGTTGAACTCCTCGATGTAGAGGAACCCGCCCTCGCGCATCGCGCGCACGAGCGGGCCGTCGACGAAGTTCTCGTCCTTGTAGCCCTCGCGCAGGACGCGGGACGGGTCGTGCCCGCCGATGAGCTTGCTCGGCGTGAGGTCCGCGTTGCCCTCGACGAGGACGAAGGGGATGCCCCACTCCTCCGCGATGGCCCGCAGGAGGGTGGACTTCGACGTGCCGGGCGGCCCCTCGAGGAGGATGTCCCGCCCGGCCGCGACGGCGGCGAGGACCAGGTCGAGCTCGTGCTCACGCCCGACGACGCGCCCGCCGATGCGGCCGCGCATCCGGGTGACGTAACCGGTGTCGCGCGTGCCGGTCGACTGGGTGGTGCTCATTCCTGGTCCTCGCTGCTCGTCGTCGGGGGAGTTACTTGGTGGTGTAGCCGGCGTCGACCTTGAGGGTGTTGCCGGTGACGTAGCGCGCCTCGTCGGAGGAGAGCCAGACGATGGCGTTCGAGATGTCGACCGGCTCGATCAGGCCCACGTTGAGCGCGTGCGACGCCGTCTGGGCACCACGGAAGTTCTCCTCCGTGGCGTTGTCCGGGTCGAACATCGTGTACAGCGCGTCGTTGAGCACCATCGGGGTCTCGACCGAGGTCGGGTGCACCGTGTTGACGCGGATGTTCTTCGGGCCCAGCTCGAGGGCGAGCGTCTTCATCAGCCCGACGACGCCGTGCTTGGCCGCGGTGTAGGCGGACACGGAGTAGGTGCCCTCGATACCGGCCGTGGAGCTGGTCAGCACGACGGAGCCGCCGTTGTCCGCGGCGATCATGTGGGGCGTCGCGGCCTTGACCGTGTGCCAGACGCCCTTGAGGTTGATGTCGAGCATCGTGTCCCAGTCCTCCTCCGACGTGTCGGCCGCGAGGTCGCCGAACGTGAAGATGCCGGCGTTGGCCGAGACGATGTCGAGACGCCCGCCGAGCTCGGCCACGCCGTCGTCGACGATCTTCTTCACGGCCGCGAAGTCACGGACGTCGGCGATGCCCGACACGATCCGGCGGTCGAGCGCCTCGACCTGCTTGACGGTCTCCGCGAGCTCCTCCTGGGTGGCGCCCGGGTACTTGACGCCGTCGACCGGCGCCGCGATGTCGAACGTGATGATGTCGGCGCCCTCCTCGGCCAGGCGCACAGCGTGGCTCCTGCCCTGCCCGCGCGCACCTCCCGAGATCAGCGCAACCTTGCCCTCGAGTCGTCCAGCCACTCTTCTCACCTCTCCGTGATCGTCAGTCTTTCCTTACGCCCGGGACAGCACATAACAACTCATTCATATTCCGGGCGTTTTCTGTCTGTTGTGTGGGGCCAGTTGGGCCGGCCGTTGCGCCGGGACGTGCTCTGCGCCCCTGGGTGGAGGCGCGGCGATCGGCCCGGGGCGCGGCGGGCACGCCCCGGGCCGAACGCCTACACATCGGTCACATCAGTACTGGGACATGCCCTGATCGACGTTCATCGACAGACCCGTGGTCCAGGTCGCCTCGTTCGACAGCAGGTAGAGCACGGCGTTGGAGATCTCTCGCGGCGACATGAAGTCCGGGACGCCCTCGGGCTTTGGCCAGGTGTTGGCCATCGCCATGATGCCGGGGTTCGCCCGGTCGAGATCACCGATGATGCCCATCGCCCCGTTGCCCATGTGGGTGTCGACCGGCCCTGGGTGGATGCTGTTGACGCGCACCCCGTCCCTGGCCATTTCCATGGCGAAGGATTTGCCGAGCGCAGTCACTCCGAACTTCGCCGCATTGTACGGAGTGTTGAACGGCCCCGGCTTGATGCCGTTGGCGGAAGAGATGAGGACGATCGAGCCCCCGTTGCCGGCCTGGATCATCGTCGGGGCCGCGGCACGCACGGTGTTCCAGACACCCGTGAGGTTGATGTCGATCGTCGTCTGCCAGTCCTCCTGACTGAAGGCGTGCCAGTGGTTGAGGATGTCGATCCCGGCGTTCGCCACGATGCCGTCGAGACGACCGCCGAGCTCGGCCACCCCCTCGTCGACCGCGGACTTCAGTGCGTCAGGGTCACGGACATCGGACTCCCGCGCGATGATGCGCCGGTCGAGTGCCTCGACCTGCTTGACAGTCTCCGCGAGATCGTCCGACGTCGCTGCGTCGTAAGGCACCCCTGACACCGCACTGCAGATGTCGACGGCGATGATGTCGGCACCCTCCTCCGCGAGGCGCAGCGCGTGGCTACGTCCCTGGCCGCGAGCGGCCCCCGTGACGAAAACGACCTTGCCTTCTACTCGTCCAGCCATGATTCTCAGACTCCTTCGTCAGGTCTCGCTGGTTTCAGTGCATCGGTTACTTGATGAGCGTTCCGGCGTCCACGGGCAGCGGAACACCCGTGATGTATCGCGCCTCGTCCGACGCGAGGAAGAGGAGCGCGTTCGAGATGTCCCTTGCCTCGACCCACGGGATGGGCAGGGCCTGCATCGCCTGGGAGACCTCCGCGAACTGTTCGTCGCTGGGCGCCTCCGAGCCGGTGAACAGCTTCTTGATCGGGTCGTTCATGATCATCGGGGTGTCGACCTGCGTGGGGTGGATCGAGTTCACCCTGATGCTGTGCTCACCGAGCTCCAGCGCCATCGCCCGCATGAGGCCGACGAGGCCGTGCTTCGCAGAGACGTAGTGGGCCTGGTTCGCGTACGGCTGGAGCCCGGCTGCCGAACTCGTCAGGACGATCGATCCGCCGTTGCCTGCCGCTTTCATGTGCGGGACCGCCGCCTTGACGGTGTGCCACACCCCGGTGAGATTGACGTCGATCATGGTTCGCCAGCCGTCCTCCGAGATGAGGTCGGACTCGCCCAGCTCGCCCACCATTCCGGCGTTCGCAGAGACGACATCGATCCTGCCGAGCTCCGCGACGCCCTCGTCGGCCACCGCTTTGACGGCGTCAAAGTCCCGGACGTCCGCCTGGTGCGCGACGATTCGTCGATCCAACGCCTCGACCTGGCGCACCGTCTCCGCCAGGTCCTCGCGCGTCGGCCCCGCGATCGGGCTCGTCTCGACGTCGCGGCAGATATCGAACGTGATGATGTCGGCGCCCTCCTCGGCCAGGCGCACGGCGTGGCTCCTGCCCTGCCCGCGCGCTCCCCCCGAGATGAACGCGACCTTGCTTTCGAGACGACCTGGCATCTGTGCTCTCCTTGTCCCGGGCGGACGGCGGCGCAGACCTCGGAGTTGCGCAACGCCGTGCCGACCACGTCTTCAGTTCGCGGGACCGGCGTCCGGCTCCATCGGGGTCGTCGCTACATCGCGGACGAGCGGCCGTAAGCCGTAAGGAGGTCCCTTACATGTGTGCTGGCACACACTCTGTGTAGGTTGGACGATATATGACACCGCGTGCCACTGCAACGGGGGTCGGATTGTGAGTGACGTGAACGACGACAGCTCAGGGCTCGAGGGCGGACAGGCCGTCGACGACCTCGCCGACGCACGCCTGCCCGGACGCCCGCGAGCGACGACGCACGACCAGCTCGCCGACGTCGGGATCGAGCTCTTCGTGGCCCGCGGCTACGCGAACGTCTCGGTCGAGCAGCTCGCCACCGCAGCCGGCGTCTCGCGCCGCACCTTCTTCCGGTACTTCGAGACCAAGGCCGACGTGGTGTGGGGAGACTTCGAGGCCGAGGTCGAGCGGCTGCGCGAGTCACTCTCGGCCGTCCCCGAGGACGTGCCGATGATGGCCGCGCTGCGTTCCGCCGTCGTCGAGTTCAACCGCGTCCCCCCCGCGGGCATGGCACAGCACCGGATCCGTCTGCGCCTCATCCTCACGGAGCCCGATCTCATCGCGCGCTCACTGCTGAAGTTCGAGGGCTGGCGCCAGGCGATCGCCGAGTTCGCGGCGCGCCGCCTGCAGGTGCCGACCGCCTCGTTCGCCCCTCAGTTGCTCGGTGAGCTCGCGCTCGGGGCAACGATCACGGCCTACCGGCAGTGGATCCCCCGGCGTTCCGCCGTGCTCACCGACTGCATCGACGCCGCCTACGCCGCGATCGTCAATCTCGACCTGCTCGACCACTCCCGTGCCGACACGCTCTCTAGGGCGGTAGCCACACCGGGCAGGACGGGCGCATGAGACTCGCCGACGCCACCTGGCCGGACGTGGCGGACCTCGCCGCGGGGCGCCGCCCCGTGCTCGTGGTCCCGCTCGGGTCGCTCGAACAGCACGGGCCGCACCTGCCGCTCGACACGGACGCCGTCACCGCCACCGCCGTGTCCGAGGCGGTCGTCGCAGCGCGGCCCGGCGCGGCCCTCGCGCCCACCATCGCCATCGGTGCGGCCGACGAGCATGCCGACTTCCCGGGCACGCTCTCCCTCGGCACCGACGTCCTGCGGGACGTGCTCGTCCGGCTCGCCCGGTCCTCCTCCCCCACCTTCGGGGCGGTGCTCGTCATCAACGGGCACGGAGGCAACGCGGCGGCCATCCGCGCGGCGATCGCGGTGTGCGCGGCCGAGCGCCGGATACTCGCCCGGCACCACGTCGGCCTCCCCAGGACGGACGCCCATGCCGGGCACAACGAGACGTCGCTCCTGTTCCACCTGGCACCTGAACGCGTTTTGTTCGACCGGGCCGAGACCGGGAATACGACGCCGCTCGCCGAGATCATCGACGAGCTGCGCACCGACGGGGTGCGCGCCCTCAGCCCCAACGGCGTCCTCGGAGACCCGCGCACAGCCAGTGCCGAAAAGGGGGCGGCCATGTTCTCGGCGCTCCTCGATCAGGCATTGACGGCCTTCGACGACGTCGCCGCTCAGGTCGCGTAGGCACGCGCCCCTCAGGAGGTCCCTTGGCTCCTGCGGCGCCAGGGCTTGAGGCGGGGCGCGAGCACGGACCACGAGCGCGCACGGGCGGCGGCGAGGACGACGCCCGCCCCGTAGGCCGCGTCGGCGCCGAGCCGGAGCGCGAGGTCCCGGAGCGGGTCGAGGGGACGGTCCGCTGCGCCGCGACCACGCAGCCACTGCGCAGAGACGCGCCACGTCTCGGGCACCGTCGGCGCGAGCGCCACCACGAGGCCGACTCGGCACGCGCGCCCCACGGGACGAGGGCCAGCGAACGATCCGACCGTAAGTGCCGCTCCGACCAGGAACCACTCCCGTCGGAGCACGTTACCGATGAACGTGACCTCGGAGCGAAGAGTGAACCACCCGAGCTCGATCCCGACGTCGGTCGATGTCCCGGTCCGTCTGACGTCACCGGTGGTTCGTGCGAGCTGAGCGGCCGCCGAGGCGAGCGCGACCGTGACTCCCGCCGTCCGGGCACCCCGGGCTCCCGCCGACGCCGCCGTGGCACCGGCCACGACGCCGACGGCAGGCAGCCCCACGACCAGGGGCGACATCTGCCCCGGGTGCCGCTGCTCGAGCGGTACGGCCGAGGTCCCGTACACGACGTGTCGCGCCGCCCACTCCCGCAGGCGGGGGCGGGCGTCGTGGTGCACCTCGGCGCCTGGGAGGTACCGCACCGCCCAGCCGGCCTGCGACAACCGCCAGCCGAGGTCGACGTCCTCCCCCACCCGCAGCCCCGGCGCGAACACGGGCTCCGGGAGCGCCGCGCGACGCGCCAGCAGGGCGGCTCCCGGGACGTGGGCGAGCTCGCCGCCGGGGGCCACCCGCCGCGCGTGCGGACCCATGTCGAGAGAGCCGCGTCGCCGCTCGAACCGCTCGAACGCCGTGGCCCTGTGGCCGGCGGCCCGAATCCGCGGGGCGACGACGGCGACCTCGGGGTCGTCCAGGTGCGGGAGCAGGGAGTCGAGCCAGCCGGGCGTCGGCACGGTGTCCGCGTCGAGGAAGGCGATCACCGGTGCCGACGTCGCGCGTATGCCCGCGTTGCGGGCGCCGCCGGGGCCGACGTTCTCGGGAAGGACGACCAGTCGCGCGCCGCCTGCACACACCTCCGCGATGCGCGCCGCGTCGCCGGGCTCGGAGGCGTCGTCGACGACGGTCACCGGCAGGCCGCCCGGCCCGTGCAGGTGCTCGAGCGCGTCGAGGAGGCGGGCGAGCGGGGCGGCGGAGCCACGGATCGGCACGACGATCTCGACCTCGCCCGGGACCGCTGGACGCGGAGGCCGCACCGGCAGGGCGAGCCCGCGGTCGACGAGAAGTCGTGCCGCGTCGCGCTCGGCGCCGTCGCCCGGCTGCACCGGGGCCACGTCGATTTCCGCGCCCGCGCGCAGGACGCGCGCCACGAACGGCCGTGAGGACGCGGGGACACTGGTGAGCGACCACGGTGAACCGCCGAGCGCGACCTCGCCCCGGCGTCGCGCGACCGAACCGTGGGTCGCCGTCACGGCGACGTCGAGCGGGACGGCCAACGGTGGGGCCGGCACCGGTTCCGCGGAGATCATTCGCCCCGACTGCTGAGGTCGCCGTCGAGCCAGCCACCGGCGAGGTGCCCGAGCGCCATCGCCACAGCGGCGGTACCGCCGGAGGTGTGGAACGGGAGCGCGGACAGGTCGGCGGCGCGCAACCCCTCGACCCCGCGCACGCGCAGCCGTTCGTCGAGGACGGCGCCCTCGCCCCCTGCTGCCGCCGTGCCGACCGAGTGGAAGATGGCGCCGCCGGTGTCGCGGACGTAGCGCGCCGCGGCGTCGTCGTCGCCGGCCGGGACCATGCCGGCGGGCGCCTCCTCGACCACCGCGATCTCGTCGACCTCCGGGGCGCCGAGCACCCTCCGTACAGCCTCGACGGCACGGGCGGCCGCGGCCCGGTCCCGCGGGTCGCCGAGCAACGGACCACGAAGCTCCGGCGGCGCGTCCGGGTCGGGGCCGGCGGCGTGCACGGACCCGATGGCGTGCGGCGTGAGCGCGAAGGCCTGGGCCATGACGCCGGCGTGCGGCGCAGGGCTGAGCCCGTCGTCGCCGGTCATGATCTCCGTGAGGAGCATCTGCAGGTCGGGGCGCCGGCCGCCCGAGGAGTCGAACGAGGCCACGAGGTCGTAAGGTCCTGTCGCGAGCGGCCCCGTGCCGCGGGCGGCGTACCGGATCGCCGAGCGCACGAGCCCGGTGCCGCGCAGGCCGGCGTTGGCCCCGAGCCCGTCGTGGGTGCGCAGCTTGACGGTGGCGCCGCGCTGCTCGCGCAGGCCCTCGCCCACGCGCGGTGACGGGATCCGCGGCTCGATCCCGACCGACCGGAGCCGTTCGGGATCACCGATGCCCGAGCGCTCGAGGATCTGGGGGGTCTCGATCGCACCCGCGGTGAGCACCACCTGCGGGGCGTGCTGCCGGACCAGCTCCTCCTGGTCCGTGAGCACCTCGACACCTGCCGTCCGGCGGCCGTCGAGCAGGACGCGCACCACCCGCCGGCCGGTCGCCACCGTGAGCATTCCGCGCGCAGTCGAATCCGAGATCAGCCGGAAAGCGGTCACCCGGTGCCCGTCGCGGATCGAGGAGGGGGTCCAGCCGGACCTGGGGCCGACGCCGGAGCGGACATCCTCGGTGAACGGTGCCCCGGCCCTGACGAGACCTGCGGCGAGCGCCCGGAGCGCGGCCGACCGGTCGGCGTCCCTCCCCGGCGCCGGGAGCCTGAGGCGCCGTTCGACCGACTCGAACGCGGCCTCGAACGCCGACCAGGACCAGTCGGGGCCGAGCTCGGCGGCGAGGTCGTCGTAGAGGTGGGGCTCCCCGCGGAGGTACATCGTGCCGTTGACGAGCGTCGATCCGCCGAGGCCCTTGCCGCGCAGCCAGGTCTCGACGGGGCCGTCCTCGTTGCCGCCGGCCCTACCGGGCGCCCCGTCGGCGCCGGCAGGGTGCGACTCGTACATGTACGCGAGGTCGGGATCCGCCATCGTCCGGACGAAGCCCTTGGGCATGTTGACCAGGAGGCCGCTCCGGCGTCGCCCCGCCTCCACCAGCAGCACGTGGTGGCCCGACGCGAGGAGCCGCGCGGTCACGGCGCTGCCCGCGGCCCCCGCCCCGACGACGATGACATCCGCGGCCCGGGGATCCGTACGTCGCGCCATACCCCGACGGTATGCCGGAAAAGCTGCGCCCACGCCGACGCCGACGCCCACCCCTTCGTCGAGATTGCGGTTGGTCACCACCCGGAGTGCGGTACGTCTCTCCCCCACCGCAATCTCGACGAAAGAGGGGTGGTCAGTCGAGGGCGAGCACCTGTCGCAGCGCGGCGCGCAGCTCGGCGGCGGGGTCCGCCGCGAGCGACCGGGACCGCCAGGCCACGTGCATGTCCGGCCGGACGAGGACCACGCCGTCGTCGTCGACCTCGCGCAGGCGCGCCCAGTCGTCGTAGAGGTCGGTGTACTGCTGCCCGGGGCCGACGACGTGCGCGACGACGTCGATGCCCAGCTCCTCCCCGAGCTCGCGCGCCGCACGCGCCCAGGCGTCGCCGCCGATGCCGGTGAGGACGGCGAAGCGCCCCTTGCCCGCGATGTCATGGGTCGAGACGTTGCGGCCCTGCTCGCCGAGCCAGGCGTGCGGCAGGCGCGCACCGGGCCAGGTCGTCGGGTGGTAGTAGAGCTCCGGGTCGCGCCTGTACTCCGGCTCCGGGGTCCCGTCGCTCACGACGGCGCCCGAGGCGTAGCGCTGGCCGAGCTCCACGCCGTGCGCGTTGAACTCGTAGTCCTTGCGGCGCATCGCCACCCGGAGCGCCTCGCGCTTCGCGGCACCCTCCGGCGTCGCGTCCTTGCGGGACTCGATCGTCGCCTCCATCTCCTCGATCGACTGCCCCTCCTGGACGCCGAGGGCGTCCAGGATCTCGCCGAACTCCTCGATCGACCTGTTCGCGCGCAGCACGATCTGCTCGGCGATCGGCAGGCGCTCCTCGGAGTAGCTGTCCAGGAGGCCCTCGCCGGCCTGCCCCTTGAGGACGGCGGCGATCTTCCAGGCGAGGTTGTAGGAGTCACCCACGGAGGTGTTGGAACCGAGGCCGTTCGACGGCGGGTGCCGGTGGACGGCGTCCCCGACGAGGAACACCCGGCCCGACGTGTTCTCCTTCGCCCACATCTTGTTGTTGCCCCACAGCGAGAGCGAGCGGATGGTGACCGGGAGGTCGGGGACGCCGATGAGGTCGCGCACGATCTGCGTGGCCGACTCCTCGGTGAGCTCCGGCGGCGGCTCGTCGATGTCGTATCCCCAGGTGATGAGCCACTCGTTCCAGGGGCGCACCATGCGGACGAGCCCCAGGCCGATGCCGCCGATCGTCGCTCCGGGCCGCAGCACCCAGTACAGGACCGAGGGGCGGTGCCCGACGAGCTCGGTGAGGTCCATGTGGCACACGATGTTCATCGACCCCGCGACGTCCATCTGGCCCTCCATGGGCACCTCGAGCTGCTCGGCGATGGCGGACCGCCCGCCGTCGGCACCGATGACGTACCGGGCCCGGACGCGGTAGGTCAGCCCCGAGCGCCGGTCGCGCACGAGCGCGGTGACCCCGGCCTCGTCCTGCTCGAGCGAGAGGTACTCGGTGTCGAACCGGAACCGCGCACCCCGGGTGGCGGCGGCCGAGACGAGGATCGGTTCGAAGTAGGTCTGCGGGAGGTCGCAGTTGAGCGACGGGCTCGCGGCGACGTAGTCGGCCTCCCGGTCGGGGCGGGTCCCCCACGCCTGGACGCGGCCGAACTCCTCCCCGACGAGCGAGGTGCAGAACGCGGTGTTGCCCATGAGCTCGTGGGGCGTGGCCTGCTTCTTGATCTCGTCCTCGAGGCCCATGTCGCGCATGATCTCGACGGTGCGCTGGTTGGTGATGTGCGCGCGGGGGGTGTGCGCGGTCCACCGGTACTTCGTCAGCACGAGCACGTCGACGCCGGCGCTCGCGAGGAAGAGAGCGGCGGACGAGCCCGCGGGCCCGGAGCCGATGACGAGGACGTCGGTGTGGACGTCGGCCGGCGCCTCGTCGTCGAGACGCTGTCCGTGGCTCAGGTCCGGCTCGGTCTCGTTCTCGAGCGTGCGGTCGGTGATGCTCATGAGCGGATCTCTCTCCTTCGGGTGTCCGTCCATGGGCGCCCGCCGCGCGAGCGCCCCGGGGCCTGAGCGCCGGTCCGCCTCGCCGCGGAAGCTCGCGCACCGGCCGCCCTGCCGTGCTGCTGCCAGTCTGCTCGGGCCCTGCCTATACGTCCAACACCAAGTTCTATGTGCTGCTATAGGTTCGTCGTATGGAGCTGCGCCACCTCAGGTACCTCGCCACCGTCGTCGACGAGCGCTCGGTCTCCCGCGCGGCCGACCGGCTCGGCATGACGCAGCCACCGCTGTCCTCGGCGATCCAGCAGGTGGAGCGGGAGGTCGGGACCCCGCTCCTCGTCCGCCACGCCCGCGGCGTCGAGCCGACCGAAGCGGGGCGGTACCTCGCCGAGGAGGTCCGCCATCTCCTCGACCATCTCGACGACGCCGTCTCCCGCGCCCGGGCGGTCGGCGAGGGCCGGGTGGGGCGCCTGTCGATCGCGGCGGAGCCCGTCGCGTCCTGGGGCTGGTTGCCGGCCGTGGTGGGGCTCTTCGCGTCGCGGTCGTCGGAGGTGACCCTGGACGTGACGGCCACGAGCCCCGCGGCGGTGGTCGGAGCCGTCCGCTCCGAACAGGCCGCGGTGGGGATGGTGTACGCGGCCGACGCGAACGTGCTTGCCAACTCCACGGCGGGCGGGCTCCAGACGGCCGTCGCGCGCCGCGAACAGCTGCTCGTGGCCCTCCCGCCCGGGCACCGGCTCGCCGGTTCCGCGGTGGTGGACCTCGCCGACCTCGCCCACGACGCCTGGGTGCTGCCGCGCCGGACCCCGTCCGTGCCGGCCGTCGCCGAGATCCTCGCCGCCGCGTGGGCGGAGGTCGGCGCTGCCACGCCGTCCCCAGGTGCGACGGCGACGACCGCCGAGGCCCTCGCCCTGGTCGCGGCGGGCGGCAGGGTCGCCGTGCTGCCGAGCTCCGTGCGGGCCGTCGTCCCGGGCGGCGTGCACCTGGCGCTGCCGAGGCGGCCGCTCGGCGAGCTCGAGGCCGTCGTGGTGTGGCGGGACGGCACGCCGTCCGCGGCGCTGCGCGAGTTCCTCTCGGCGGCGCTGCGGACGCCGGAGCCGGACCAGCTGGGTGCCCACCTCGCCCGCCCGCTCTCCGACGACGGCGACGCCCCCTCCACAGGCTGGTGACGCGCGCCCGCCATCCGGCGGACGGAGCCGGGCGCCGGAGCGGTCAGCCGTCGCGTCCGGTCATCTGGGCGCTCGACCTCGGCGCGGCGCCGGACGGCTCCTGCGCGTCACCGTCCTCGGCGTGCGCGAGGACCACGTCGAACTCGCAGGAGGTCCACCTCTCGCCGACCTCACGGCCGTCGGGAGTGGGCTCGTCGGCCTCGTGCCAGATCCAGTCCTTGACGAGGGACTCCTTGACGCCGAACACGGCGTCGGACTTCAGCAGCTCGTCGCCGCGCACGAAGATGTGCGTGACGAGCCGCCGGTAGCCCGGCGCGGTGACCATGAAGTGCAGGTGCGAGGCCCGCATCGGCGACCGGTCGGTGGCCTCCAGGAGCTTGCCGACGGGGCCGTCGTGCGGGATGGGGTACGGGGTCGGCTGGACGCCCCAGAACCGGAAGCTGCCGTCGTCGGCGGAGAAGAGGTGGGCGCGCCCCTCGGTGCGGCCGTCCTCGTACTGGACGTCGTAGAAACCGTCGTCGTCGGCCTCCCACACCTCCAGGCGAGCACCGGCGATCGGGTTTCCCTCGGTGTCGCGGACGGAGCCGGTCACCCACGACGGGGTGCCCGCCGCGCCCTGCGCAATGTCCCCGCCGAGCTCGACGTGCGGGGCGTCGTCCACGAAGAACGGCCCGAACACGGTGGCCTCGGTGGCATCGCCCCGGGCGGGTTCGTTGACGGCGACGGTAAGCATCGAGGCCCCGAGCACGTCGGAGAGGAGGATGAACTCCTGGCGCGCGTCGTTGGTGATGTCGCCGGCGGCACGGAGGAACGCGATGGCGTCGTCCCACTCGTCCTGGGTGAGGCGCACGTCGCGGATGAAGGCGTGGAGATGCGTGACCAGCTTCTCCATCACCTCCTTCAGCCGTGCGTCGGGGGTGCCCGCGAAGCTGGCGAGCACCTCCTCGAGCACCTGGGCCTCGCGGCGCTCCTGCTCGGAGCCCGGCTCGGGCGCGGGGGGAACCGTGTTCATCTCATGACCTCCATGTCATGTCCGTGGCTGTGGGTGGTGGCAGGATCTGGCGCGGCCGGGCGCCCGGGCGGCCCGCCGGCCGTGCCGTGCGGCCGCCCCGGGAGTCAGGCGGTCGGACGTTCGCCCGACTGGGCACGCCCGAGGAGCGCACGCAGCTGCGCCACGTCGACGGCGCGGGGGTTGGACGCCGGGATCTTCTCCAGCGCCAGCTCGGCCGCCTCGTCGAGGTCCTCCTCGCGCAGCCCGAGCGCCCCGAGGGAACGGGGGGCGTCGAGCGCGTCGTAGAGCGCGAGCAGCGCCCCGACGGCGTCACCGCCGTCCCCGTAGCCGGCCGCGCCGAGCGCCGACGCCACTCGGCCGGCGGCGCCCGGGGCGGCCTCCGCGTTGAAGGCGAGGACGTGCGGCAGCACCACGGTGTGCAGGGCGGCGTGCTCGAGGTCGAACCGTCCGCCGAGGACGTGGCAGATCTTGTGGTGCATGCCCGAGCCGGCGGCCGAGAACGCGGCCGCGGCAAGGTAGGTCGCGTCCTGCAGGCGCGCACGCGCCGCGAGGTCCGACCCGTCGGTCACCACGGGGGCGAGGCCCTGGCCCAGGGCCCGGATGCCCTCGGTCGCATACGCGTCGGTGACCGTCGACGCCGAGGGGCCCCACAGGGAGTCGATGCAGTGGGCCATCGCGTTGAGCCCGGACGTCACCGAGAGGCCGGCGGGCAGCGTGACGGTGAGCTCGGGGTCGTAGACGATCGACGCCGGGAGCACCCGCGGATCGGAGCCGTTGGTCTTGCGCTGGTTCTCGGTGATCCCCCAGACGACGGTGGCCTCGGAGCCCGCGTACGTCGTCGGGACGGCGACGATCCGCACGTCGTCCGTGAGGGCGACCGCCTTCGCGAGCCCCGTCGTCGATCCGCCCCCGACGGACAGCACGGTGCGCACCCCGTGCTCGCGGGCGACGGCGCGCGCCGCCTCGGCGGCGTCGGCCGGCACGTGCGGGCGCACGTCGGTGAACGTCGCGGCGACCTCGATGCCCGACCCGGCGAGGGCGGCCAGCGGCGCCTCGGCGATCGCGGCCTCCCGCTCGGAGACGACGACGAGGACCGGCCCGCCTCCGACGGCCTCGATCTCGCCGGCGAGCGCCGTGCGCGCGGCGCCGGCTCCGGAGACGACCCGCTGCGGATGAGCGACGAACGTCGTTGTCGTGCCGGACATCAGTTCCACCTCCATGTGGGCGACGGCAGAGGACGAGCGGGTCGCCCGGCGCCGCCGTGGCGCGTCGCCGCCAGTGTCGGCCCGCTCCGCGACATACGTCCAATAGCGGTTGCGCCGCGCTGCCATATCTCGTTGCTATAGCTCGTGCCGCGGCGTCGCGCGCCCACCGGCACGGTTGGACGGCATGCACGCGTCGACGCCACGCCGTCCATCTTTCCTCGCGCAGCCCGCGAGAGGCACCGGCGCAGCGTCGTGGAACCCGACGTGGCCGATACGGACAAGGCCGGGGCCGCCGGACCACCGGCGGCCCCGGCCGTCCGCGGTCACACCGCTGCGCGCAGCGCGTCCTCCAACGGGGTCGTCGGACGGCCGATGAGCACGGCGAGGTCGTCGGACGAGGAGTCGAGGTCGCCGTCGGCGATCCCGGAGTCGACGGCGGTGAGGAACGAGATCGTCCCGGCGTCGAGTCCGGCGTCCGTGAGGATCTCGGTGTGCTCGTCCGCGGAGACGGACCGGTAGGTGACGGCGCGGCCGACGACCTCTCCCATCGCGGTGGCGATCTCGTCGAAGGTGAGCGCGTCGCCGGCGAGCTCGTACGTCTGGCCACCGTGCCCCTCGCCGAGCGCGACGACGGCCGCCGCCTCCGCGAAGTCGTTGCGCGCCGCCGCGGCGACCTTGCCGCCGCCCGCGTTGCCGACGAGCTCACCCGTCGCGCGCACGGCGTCGAGGTTCGCGACGTAGTTCTCGGCGTACCAGCCGTTGCGCAGGATGGTGGCGGAGAGCCCCGACGCCGCGATCATCTCCTCGGTCTCCACGTGCTCGGGGGCGAGCGGCGAGCTGCTCGACGTGGCGTTGAGCAGGCTGGTGTAGATCAGCGACCCCACCCCCGCCGAGACGGCGGCGTCGATGACCGCCCGGTGCTGGGCGGCCCGCCGGCCGACCTCGCTGCCGGAGACGAGGACGACGGTGTCGACGCCGTCGAGCGCCGCCTGCACGGAGTCCGCGTCCTCGTAGTCGAGCGGGACCACGCGCACGCCGCGCTCCGCGAGGTCCGACGCCTTCTCGGTGGTGCGCGCGCCGGCCACGATGTCCCCGGCGGACGTGCCGCGGGCGATGAGGTGGTCGACGACGAGGTGGCCGAGCTGTCCGCCGGCCCCGGTGACGAGGATGGTCATGCTGCTCCTTCGATGGGCGTGCTGAGGTGGTTCGCACGCGCGCACCCGCGCCCGCACGAGGGCGGGAGGTGCGCGGCGGCGTCATCCGGTACCAACACGTTCCGCTCCCGGACATTCCCGCGCGGGCCCCTGGTCCGTCCCTCGGACGGACCACGTCGACGGCGTTCAGCGCCCGCCGCGGACACCGACGCCCGGACAGCGGGCCTCCCTTGACGCTCCGGTGCGCCGGGGGCATCCTCATGGCGGTGCCGCGCGAGGGCGCGCGACGCGGAGGGACGATCGATGACCGGGATCCGGGAGTTCAGCACCGGCTCGGTGCTGCCCGCCGAACGGACGGCGCGCTGGGAGTCGGTGAGCGCCGACCTGCTGCACAAGATCTCGGTCCGGACTCCCGGCAGGACGCCGATGAACGCGCGGATCCGCTCGACGAGGACGGAGGACACCGTCGTCGCGGAGGTCGCGGCACGCAGCCACGTGGTGGGGCGGTCCGCGCGGGACATCGACGACTGGCCCACCGACGCCGTCGCGGTCGCCGCCCAGCTCGGCGGCGCCGCCCACGGCGACGGCCTGGGCAGACGCTCTGTGGTGGCCACCGGGCAGGTGATGGTCTTCGACGCCGACCTCCCCTTCCGGCGGGCCTACGGGCGGGGCATGCACCTGCTCATGTGGCTGGTCCCCCGGGGCGACTTCCTCACCGCCGTCACGGCCAGGACCGCGGTCTCCCGGGTCCTCGAGCCGCGTCCCGGCGGTGTGGCGGACCCGCGCGTGACGACCCTGACGTCGACGATGCTGCGCGGTGCGCGCTGGCACGACTCGGCGGACCTGCGCGACGAGACGCCGGCGGCCGGCGCCGGGCTGCCTGCCGCCGGTCGGCCGCACCCCCACGCCCTGGCCGGGAGCGACTGGCGACCGGCGGACGTCCTGGAGGCGTTGCGGCTGTGCGTGCCGGGCGCCGCCCCCTCGCTCCGGAGCTACTTCCTGCTGGCGCAGCACCTCGTCGACGACCACCTGGCCGACCCCGACCTCGGGGCGGAGTCCGTCGCGGCGGGGATCGGCATCTCCGAGCGCCATCTCAGCCGCGTGCTCGCGTCGGAGGGCACGAGCGCGCCGCGTTTCGTCACGGACCGCCGGCTGGCGCGCGCCCGGCGTGACGTCCGGGACCCGGCACTCGCAGGGATCCCCCTCGCCGACCTCGGCCGTCGGTGGGGCCTCGCCGCGCCCGCGCACCTCTCACGGGTCTACAAGGACCGGTTCGGGCTCTCGCCCAGCGACGAGCGGCCGCGTTCTGGCGGCTACGCGGTGCCGCGCACCAACTGCGGGTGACGGCGGCCGGTGACTGCGGCCGGCGCCGGATAGCAACGACCGGCGCCGAGTGGCAACAGTCGGCACCGGGTGACAACGGACGACGCCGGGTGACAGCGGCGAGGGGGCCGGCCCCGGGGGGGGGGGGGGCGGGGCCGCCCGGGCGTGGCCGGGGGATAGGGGGAGGGGGTGGGGGGGGCGAGGGGGTGGGGGAACGAGGGAAGACCCGGTG
>JBQDDG010000027.1:0-46242 GCA_052093225.1 Actinomycetaceae bacterium | reverse complement strand
CGGAACGGCGCCGGCCCGCCCGCGTAGCAGGCCTGCGGGCAGAAGGCGCGCAGCCACATGAAGTCCCCCGCCTGCACCTCGACCCAGTCCTCGTTGAGGCGGTAGACGGCCTGCCCCTCGAGCACGTACAGGCCGTGCTCCATCACGTGCGTCTCGGCGAACGGGATGATCCCGCCGGGCTTGAAGGTCACGATCGTCACGTGCATGTCGTGCCGGACGTCGGTGGGGTCGACGAAGCGGGTCGTCGCCCACCTGCCCTCGGTGTCCGGCATCGGCGTGGGCTCGACGTCGCGCTCGTTGGTGACGAACGAGGACGGCGGCTCGATCCCGTCGACCCGCTGGTAGGACTTCCGGACCCACATGAACCGCACGGGCTCGTCGCCGCGGTTCGCCACCGTCCACGTCTCGCCCGGCGCGAGGAAGGCGTAGCCGCCGGGCGTCATGCGGTGCTCGTCGGCGCCGATCGACAGTGCGAGCTCACCCTCCATGACGAACAGGACGCCCTCGGCGTCGGGGTCCTCCTCGGGCCGGTCGGAGCCGCCGCCGGGGGAGACCTCCATGAGGTACTGCGAGAAGGTCTCGGCGAACCCGGTGAGCGGCCGCGCGAGGACCCAGAGCCGGGTGCCGTGCCAGTGGGGCAGGTGCGAGGCGACGATGTCCCGCTGGGTGCCGCGCGGGATGACCGCGTAGGCCTCCTTGAACATCGCCCGGTCGGTGAGCAGGTCGGTCTGCGGCGGGTGTCCGCCGTGGGTGGCCCAGTAGGTCGGCTCGGTCACGGTGAGGTCCTTTTCGGTGATCGGGGTCGTGCGGGGGCCGACTGCGCCGCCGACCCGCGATCCGCATGCTTCCACGCGACCCGCGGCGGGCGCCCGCCCGGCTGATCCGCGAGGATTGTTGACAGCGGGACGGCGGGTCTCCTACCTTCGCATATTGGAAGATGCATTCCGCGATCCGAAACTATCAGAGGTTGCCGCATGACATCCGCACTCGACCGGTTCAACGAGGACGCCGAGCACGCGCGCGAGGTCCTCCTCGCCTGCGTCCGGGTCCCGCGCTGGGCCGACGACGTCGCCGCCGGGCGCCCGTACGCGAGCGTCGACGACGCGGTCCGGGCTGCCGAGGCCGCCGCCGAGCCGTGGACCGACGACGAGGTCGACGGCGCGCTCGCCCGGCACCCCCGAATCGGCGAGCGAGCCGCGGGTGACGACGCCGACGCCGCCCACTCCACCCGCGAGCAGTCCGGGGTGGCCGACGTGGACACCACGGTCGCCGAGCGCCTGCGGGCGGGCAACCTCGCCTACGAGGAGCGCTTCGGTCACGTGTTCCTCGTCCGCGCAGCCGGGCGCGACGCCGAGGAGATCCTCGGCCTGCTCGAGCAGCGCCTCACCAACGACGCCGCCACCGAGCGGCGCGTCGCGGCCCAGCAGCTGCGCGAGATCGCCGTCCTTCGACTCCAGGGAGAGCTGTCATGACCTCGCACGTCACCACCCATGTCCTCGACGCCGTCACCGGGATCCCGGCGGCGGGCGTCGGCGTCCGCCTCTCGCGCGTCGAGGGCGACTCCGCCTCCGAGGGCGACTCCGCCTCCGAGGTCGCCTCCGGCGTCACCGACGCCGACGGCCGGAACAAGCAGCTCGGACCGGACCGGCTCGAGCCCGGCACGTACCGCATCAGCTTCGCCACCGGCGAGTACTTCGGCGCGCAGGGGCGCGAGACGTTCTTCCCCTCGGTCAACATCGACTTCCTGGTCGAGGAGGGACGCGACCACTACCACGTGCCCTGCCTGCTGAGCCCGTTCGCGTACTCGACGTACCGGGGCAGCTGAGACCGTCCAGGACGCCTCGGTCACTCCGGGCGGCGCGGCGTCCAGGCAGTCCCGGCCGACGGGGCCGCGCCAGTGGCCCCGAGCATCGGGGCTCCTCGGCACCTCCGCACCGTGAACTTCACCATGCGGAAACCTGATTCCAAAATGTTGCTACCGGGGCCACCCCGGGAGTAATCTGTGCGCCACGCGCCGAGGTCGTCGCCGGTGCTGCTCGGACCGACCGGGTGGGCCCGGAGCGCCGGTTCTCGACCGCCACGCACTCCCGGCACGGGACGGGTCGCCGACCCGGGCACGAATCGCTCGACAAGGAAGTGAGCAATGGACCGCATCACGGTGAACGTCAACGGTTCGGACCGGGAGCTCTCGGGCACGACCGTCCACACGAACCTCCTCGACTGGCTGCGGGCCCAGGGCCTCACCGGCGCCAAGGAAGGCTGCGCGGAGGGCGAGTGCGGAGCCTGCGCGGTCCTCGTCGCACGCCCCGACGGCGACGGCCGCACCCGCTGGACCTCGCTCAACGCGTGCCTCCCGCCGGCGCTGGCCTTCGACGGCCAGGAGATCATCACCAGCGAGGGGCTCGGCACCGCCGAGGGCGCGTGCGCCGTCGAGGATCTGCACCCGGTGCAGCGCGAGATGGCCGACCGCGGCGGGTCGCAGTGCGGCTACTGCACGCCGGGCTTCATCTGCTCGATGGCGGCCGAGTACTACCGGCCCGAGCGCGAGGGGGCCGGCGCGACGACGGACGTCAACCTCGCCGCCGGGACCGGCGGCACGACGGTCGGCGCCACCCCCGCGGGCACGACGACGGTGGTCGCCGCGGAGGCTACCGACGTCGACGCGAGCGACGCCCACGCCCACGAGGTCGGGCCCAACGGCTTCGACCTGCACTCCCTGTCCGGCAACCTCTGCCGTTGCACGGGCTACCGCCCCATCCGCGACGCCGCCTACGCGCTCGGCCACCCGGAGCCCGCCGACCCGATCGCGGAGCGCCAGGCCGCCGCCGCCCCGGCCGCGGTCCCCACCGCCTACGTCCACGGCGAGGCCGAGTTCACGCGGCCCGCCACGCTCGCCGAGGTCCTCGACCGCCTGGCCGAGCAGCCCGACACCCAGCTGGTGGCGGGCTCCACCGACCTCGGGGTCGAGGTCAACATCCGGCACACCCGGCCCGGCCAGGTCGTGGCGATCGACCGGCTCGAGGAGCTGCGGATGATCGAGACCCGCCCCGACCACGTCGAGATCGGCGCCGCCGTCACCCTGTCGGAGGCCGAGCGCGTCCTCGACGGCAGCGTCCCGCTGCTGGCCGAGCTGTTCCCGCAGTTCGCCTCCCGCCTCATCCGCAACGGCGCCACCCTCGGCGGCAACCTCGGCACGGGGTCCCCGATCGGTGACGCACCGCCCGCGCTGCTCGCGCTCGACGCCTCTCTCGTCCTCGCCTCGCGCGCGGGGGAGCGGACCGTGGCGCTCGCGGAGTACTTCACCGGCTACCGCCAGACCGTGCGGGAACCGGGCGAGCTCATCAAGGCGGTGCGGATCCCGCTCCCGCTCGCGCCCACCACCGCCTTCTACAAGATCGCCAAGCGGCGCTTCGATGACATCTCGAGCGTCGCCGTCGCCATCACCGCGGACCTGACCGACGGCGTCGTCGCCGGCATCCGCATCGGCGTCGGCGGGATCGCCGCCACCCCCGTCCGTGCGCTCGCCACCGAGGAGGCGCTGCGCGGGAAGCCGTGGACCGAGGAGACCGTGAACGCGGCCGCCGCGGTGATGGCCACCGAGGGCACGCCTATGGACGACCACCGCGCGAGCTCGCGCTACCGCAGTGCCATGCTGGGGCAGGCGCTGTGCCGTTTCTACGTCGAGAACAGCCAGCCCAAGGTCATGGAGGTGGCCCGATGAGTTCCCTCTCCGAACGTCCCGTCAACCCGGTGGTCGGGCAGAGCGTCCCGCACGAGAGTGCTGCGCTCCACGTCACCGGGACGGCCCTGTACACCGACGACCTCACGGTCGAGACCTTCGGTGTGCTGCACGCCTGGCCCGTCCAGGCTCCCCACGCCCACGCGAACATCCTCTCGCTGCGGCCCGAGCCCGCCTACGACGTCCCCGGCGTCGTGCGCGTGCTCACCGCCGACGACGTCCCGGGCGTCAACGACGCCGGCACCAAGGCCGACGAGCCGCTGTTCCCGCCCGTGGTCATGCACCACGGGCACGCCGTGTGCTGGGTCCTCGGCGAGAGCCTCGAGGCCGCCCGGCTCGGCGCCGAGGCCGTCGAGGTCGACTACGAGCCGCTGCCGTCGACCCTCACGCTCACCGAGGCGATCGAGCGGGAGAGCTTCCAGGGCTCGCGGCCGGCGATCCGCCGCGGCGACGCCGAGACGGGCCTTGCGAACGCCGCCCACCGCTTCACCGGGGAGTTCGAGTTCGCCGGGCAGGAGCACTTCTACCTCGAGACCCAGGCCGCGCTCGCGAAGATCGACGAGGGCGGGCAGGTCTTCGTCCAGTCCTCCACCCAGCACCCCTCGGAGACGCAGGAGATCATCGCCCACGTCCTCGGGCTCCACAACCACGCCGTCACCGTGCAGTCCCTGCGCATGGGCGGCGGGTTCGGCGGCAAGGAGGCCCAGGCCAACGGGATCGCCGCCGTCGCCGCCCTCGGTGCGGCGCTCACCGGCCGACCGGTCCGCGTGCGCCTGACCCGCACCCAGGACCTGACGATGACCGGCAAGCGCCACGGCTTCCACGCCACGTGGGACATCGCGTTCGACGCCGAGGGCCACATCCAGGCGCTGCGCGCCACGCTCACCGCCGACGGCGGCTGGTCCCTCGACCTCTCCGAGCCGGTCCTCGCCCGCGCGCTGTGCCACATCGACAACGCCTACTTCATCCCCGACGCCGAGATCCACGGCCGCATCGCGCAGACGAACAAGACGTCGAACACCGCGTTCCGCGGGTTCGGCGGCCCCCAGGGCGCGCTGGTCATGGAGGACATCCTCGGCCGCTGCGCGCCGCTGCTCGGGCTCGACCCGGCGGACCTGCGGCGCCGGAACCTCTACCGGCCCGGACAGTCCACGCCCTACGGGATGCCCGTGCGGCACGCGGATCGCCTCGAGACCCTGTGGCAGCAGGCCCTGGACTCCTCGGACCACGCCGAGCGCACCCGGGCGGTCGAGGAGTTCAACCGGACCCACCCGCACGCCAAGCGCGCCATCGCGATGACGCCGGTGAAGTTCGGCATCTCGTTCAACCTCACGGCCTTCAACCAGGCCGGCGCGCTCGTCCACGTCTACAAGGACGGCTCGGTCCTCATCAACCACGGCGGCACCGAGATGGGGCAGGGCCTGCACACGAAGATGCGGCAGGTGGCGGCCACCGCGCTCGGCGTGAAGCTGACCGACGTGCGCCTCGCGCCCACGCGGACCGACAAGGTGCCCAACACGTCCGCCACGGCGGCCAGCACGGGTGCCGACCTCAACGGTGGCGCGGTGAAGAACGCTTGCGACCAGATCCGCGCCAACCTCGCCGAGGTGGCGGGACGGCAGTTCAACGTGCACCCCGAGGAGGTGCGGTTCTCCGACTCCACGGTGACCGCACTCGGGATGCCGGACGCCTCGCTGACGTTCGCCGAGCTGGCCCACAAGGCGTACTTCCAGCGAGTGCCGCTCTTCGCGGCCGGCTACTACCGCACCGCCGGACTGCACTGGGACGCCAAGACGTTCCAGGGGGAGCCGTTCCGCTACTTCGCCTACGGCGTCGCGGTCGCCGAGGTCGAGGTCGACGGGTTCTCGGGCGCCTACCGGTTCCTGCGCACGGACATCGTCCACGACGTCGGGGACAGCCTCTCCCCGCTCATCGACGTCGGTCAGGTCGAGGGCGGGTACGTGCAGGGCGTCGGCTGGCTCACGCAGGAGGAGCTGGTCTGGGACCTGTCCGACACCGACCGGCGCGGCCGCCTGGCCACCCAGGCCGCGAGCACCTACAAGCTGCCGAGTTTCTCGGAGATGCCCGAGCAGCTCAACGTCCACTTCCTCGAGCGGGCCGAGGAGACCGGGGTCGTCTACGGCTCCAAGGCCGTCGGCGAGCCGCCGCTCCTGCTCGGCTTCGCGGTCCGCGAGGCGCTGCGCCAGGCCGCGGCCGCATTCGGCGCCCCGGGCCAGGAGGTCCGGCTCGCCTGCCCGTCGACGCCCGAGGCCGTCTACTGGGCCGTCGAGGAGGCGCGGGCGTCGCTGTCGGACATGCGCGGTGACGTCCCGACGCCGGGCGCGGCCCGCTCCGACGTCGTGCCCAGCCCCAACGTCGCGGGTATCCCGAGCTCGGCGCCGGTCGCGAGGGTCTGATGGACTGGCTCGCGGCGCTGCAGCACCTGCGGGCCGAGTCCGTGCCCGCGGTGCTCGTCACCGTGCTGTCCGTGCGCGGCCACGCGCCGCGCGAGGCCGGCGCGAAGATGGTTGTCTCCGAGCAGGAGACGTGGGGGAGCGTCGGCGGCGGCAACCTCGAGGCGAGCGTCATCGACCGCGCCCGCGAGCTCGTCGCCGAGGGCGGCGCCCGCCCCGAGCAGATGGAGTTCTCGCTCAACGAGCACGTGGAGAACGTCCACGGCACCCAGTGCTGCGGGGGTGAGGTCGTCGTCCTGCTCGAGCCGTTCGGGGCACGCCCCGCGGTCGCGGTCTTCGGGCTCGGGCACGTCGGGATCGAGCTCGCGCGGGTCCTCGCCCGGCTGCCGATCTCCCTCCATCTCGTGGACAGCAGGGCGGAGATGCTCGAGGAGTCGCGGCTCGCAGGCGTTGCCGGCAACGCGGCGGTGCACACCCACCACGCGCCGGCTCCCGAGGGCGTGCTGCGCTCGCTCCCGGCGGGCGCCCACGTCCTCGTGATGAGCCACGACCACGCCGAGGACCTCTTCCTCTGCGACGCGGCCATCACCCGTGGCGACCTCGCCGGCATCGGCCTCATCGGCTCGCGGGCCAAGTGGACGCGCTTCCGCAAGCGCCTGCGCGAGGCCGGGCACGACGACGCGGCGATCGACCGGATCCACAGCCCCATCGGCATTCCCGGCATCACGGGCAAGTCGCCCGAGGTCATCGCCATCTCCGTGGCGGCCGCGCTGGTCAGGGCGATGCAGGACGACGACGTCGTCCCCGCACGGTGGACCGCGACGGAGGCGGAGCAGGCGACCTCGGCGAGCTGACCTGTCCGGCACCGGCTCCCCGTGCCCTGGCGGACCTGCCCCACCCTCGCCGAGTCATGCCGCCGATCGCTCACTCAGGCGCCGCGGGCGTATGCCTCGGCGACTACCTGCATGGTTCGGTGGGGGAGGGGACCGTGCGAGCGGGTGGCGAGCCGTGAGAGAGCCGCGGCGTGAGAGCGGGGCGGCTGAGCGCGCCGGGGGCGCCGGTCAGCCCGCGACGAGGGCGCGGGCGGCGGCGGAGTGCTTCGCGACGAGCGCGGGGACGTCGAGCCCGACCACCTGGCCGTCTCTCACGCGCCACTCTCCGGCGACCATCACCCGGTCCGCCCGCTCGGTCCCGCACAGCAGGAGCGCCGAGAGCGGGTCGTGGCTGCCCGAGTACTGCAGGTCGTCGAGGCGGAACATCGCGAGGTCGGCCTGCCGGCCCACCGCGATCTCGCCGATGTCGGAGCGCCCGAGCGCGCGGGCCGACCCCTTCGTCGCCCAGGACAGGGCGCGGCGGACGGTGATGCGGTCCGCGCCGTAGTGCAGGCGCTGGAGGTACATCGCCTGCCGGACCTCGGCGATCATGTTCGACCCGTCGTTGGACGCGGAGCCGTCGACGCCGATGCCCAGCGGCACGCCGGCGTCCTCGAGCTCGGCGCCCCGGCAGATGCCGGAGGCGAGCCGCATGTTCGACGACGGGCAGTGCGCCACCGCGGTGCCGGCGGCGCCGAGGCGGGCGATCTCGTCGTCGTCGAAGTGGATGCCGTGGGCCAGCCACGTGCGGTCGGTGAGCCAGCCGACGGACTCGAGGTAGTCGACGGTGCGCATGCCGAAGCGCTCGAGGCAGAAGTCCTGCTCGTCGTCGGTCTCGGCGAGGTGGGTGTGCAGGCGGACGTCGTTGCGGGCGGCGAGGTCCGCGCTGTCGCGCATGATCGACGTCGTCACGGAGAACGGTGAGCAGGGCGCGAGGGCGATCTGCACCCGTGCGCCGTCCCCGCGCTCGTGGTGGGTGTCGATGAGCCGTTGGCTGTCCGCCAGGATCGTCTCCGGGTCCTCGACGACGGACTGCGGCGGCAGCCCGCCGTCGCGCTCGCCGAGGGTCATCGAGCCACGCGTGAGGACGGCGCGCATCCCGAGCCGCCGCGTGACGTCGGCCTGGATGTCGACCGCGTCCTCGAGCCCGCCCGGGAAGATGTAGTGGTGGTCGGCCGCGGTCGTGCAGCCCGAGCGCAGGAGCTCGGCCATCGCCACCGTCGTCGCCAGCTCGAGTGCCCGCGGGTGCAGCCGCGCCCACACGGGGTAGAGGTTGACGAGCCAGGGGAACAGGGGCACGTCCGCGACCGGCGCCCAGGCCCTCGTGAGGGTCTGGTAGAAGTGGTGATGGGTGTTGATCAGTCCCGGCACGAGGACGTGGCCGGACGCGTCGACGACCTCGTCCACCGGCAGCGACGGTGCCCCGCCGTCCGGCACGAGCTCGGTGATCGTTCCGGTGGTCGTGTCGACGACGAGCCCCCCGCCCGCCTCCTGGCCCTTGCCGGTGAAGACGGCCTGGGGGTGCTTGATCCACATGGTGCTCATGGGTCGCTCCTTGGAGAGGTGGGCGGGGGACCGGAGTCTCGCGGGTCCTGGACGGGAAAGATCCCGCGGCGCTAGACGAGGAAGAAGATGTACCGGACGGCGAGCAGCGCGGCCACGATGTAGAGCACGAAGTTCCGGACCCGGAACTTGCCCGTGAAGATCTGGATCGCGCAGTAGCTGATGACGCCGATGCTCACGCCGTTGGCGATGGAGAACGTCAGCGGCATGACGATGATCGTGAGGAACGACGGCACGCCCTCCGCGATCTCGTCCCAGTCGATGTGGCGGATGCCGTCCATCATCATGGCGCCCACGAGGATGAGGACCGGGGCGGTCGCGGCACCGGGGATGGCCCCGGCGAGCGGCCAGAGGAACATCGAAGCGGCGAAGAGCACGCCCGTGAAGGACGAGGTCAGACCGGTACGGCCGCCGTCCTGGATGCCCGAGGCGCTCTCGACGTAGGCGCTCACCGTCGAGGTGCCCATGAAGGCGCCGAACATGGTGGCGACGCCGTCCATCGAGAAGGTGGTCTTCGCGCGGGGCATGTCGCCGCGGTCGTCGAGGTACCCGGCTTTCTGGGCGAGGCCGGTCAGGGTCCCGGTCGCGTCGAAGAAGTCGACGAAGAAGAACGTGAAGACGACGGTGAACAGTCCGATGCCGACGGCGCCGGCGAGGTCGAGCTGGCCGACGATGTCCGAGGGCCAGACGGGGGCTGCGACGATGCCGTCGGTGAAGCCGGCGAAGGCCTGGAGAGAGCCGTCGTCCCCGGTGTAGACCGCGGCGCGCGTGACGATGGCGATGACGGACGTGGCGAGGAGGCCCCACAGCAGCGCGCCCTTGATCTTGAGCTGGAGGAGGACGGCGGTGAGGAGCAGGCCGACGATGGCGAGCCAGGCGCCGGGCTCGCTCAGGCTGCCGAGGGCGACGAGGGTGGCCTCGTCGGTGACCACGAGGCCGGCGTTGCGCAGCCCGAGGAAGGCGAGGAAGCAGCCGATGCCCGCCATGATGGCGAGCTTGAGGCTCATCGGGATCGCCATGACGATCGCCTTGCGGGCGCCGACGACGCTGAGGACGACGAACAGGACGCCCGAGATGAACACGGCGCCCAGCGCCGTCTGCCACTCGACCCCCATCCCGAGCACGACCGTGTAGGAGAAGAACGCGTTGAGCCCCATGCCGGGGGCCTGGGCGAACGGGTAGCGGGCGATGAGGCCCATGAGCAGGCAGCCGACGGCGGCGGAGATCGCCGTCGTCATGAGGATCTGCACCGGTGCGTTGGGCACGTCGATCGCGACGCCGAGCACCTGCGGGTTGATGAACAGGATGTAGCTCATCGTGAGGAAGGTGACGAGGCCGGCGCGGAGCTCGCGTGGGACGCTCGAGCCCATCCTGGTGATGCCGAAGAACCGGTCGAGCGGGCCCTTCGGCGGCGCGTCGCTCGGCGGCACGGTGCTCGACGGCGTCGCCGTCGCGGTGGCGGTAGCCGGACGGTCGGTGCCGGCCGCGTCGCCGGGCCGCCCGGCGTCGTCGGGCTCCCGGGCGTCGTCGGCGACGCCGCGGGTGGGCTCGTCGGCGGCCGTCGTCACCGGATGGTTCCCCGAGACGTTCCGGGTACCGCGCCTGCGCTTGTCCTTGCTCGTGGTCATGCTGGCCTCCATGGGCGTCGGTGTCGCTCTGAGGACTGCTGGGCGTCCCGGACTACGCCGTCCGGGACGCCCCGTTTCCGAGGACTCGGGGTCGATCAGGATCGGTGGTGCGTCACTGCTTCCCGCCCGGGGGCGACGGTCTCGCCGCCGACCCAGACGGAGTCGATGTCGGCGGGGGTGCCGAGGCTGAAGATCTTCGCGAGGGCGTCGTCCGCGTTGTGCGCGTGGTCGAGCGCGGTCCGCAACGTGCTGTGCCGCCGTGGGCGTAGGAGGACCGCGTCGAACTGCTTGCCGACCGACAGGTCGCCGACCTCGTCGTCGAGGTCGAGTGCGATCGCCCCGGACCGGGTGGCGAGGTGGAGCAGGTCGGGCGAGGTGAGCCCGAGGCCGCCGGGCCGCAGCTGCTGGCCGAAGTAGGCCTGGAGCCCCTCCTTCATCAGGCAGAAGCCGTTGCCGGCGCCGACGTCGGAGCCCAGAGCGACGTGCACGCCCGCCTCGAGGTGCTCGCGGAAGGGGAAGAGCCCGCTGCCGAGGGACGCGTTCGAGGTGGGGCAGTGAGCCACGGAGGACCCGGCCGCACCCAGGACACCGAGGCCGTGCTCCGTGGGATGGACGTTGTGGGCGAAGACGGACCGCGCGGTGACGAGGCCGTGCCGCTCGTAGGTGTCCACGTAGTGGCGGGTGCCCGGGAAGAGCTCGGCGACGTCGGCGATCTCCTGCGGGTTCTCGTTGACGTGCGTGGTGAACCACAGGTCGTCGTCGCCACCGCGCAGCAGCTCGCCGCAGGCGGCCAGCATCTCGTCGGTGGCCGACAGGGCGAAGCGCGGGGTGACCGCGTAGCGGAGCCTGCCGCGCCCGTGCCAGCGGCCGGCGAGCGCACGCCCCGCGGCCAGGCTGTCCTCGGGGGTGGCGAGGAGGGCGTCGGGCAGGATCCGGTCCGAGACGACGAGTCCCGACGTCACCCGCAGCCCCGTGGCCTCGGCCTGCTCGAACAGCGCGTCCACCGCGCCCGGGAAGTGGGAGCCGAAGACGAGCGCCGTCGTCGTGCCCGCGCCGACGAGACCGTCGACCAGGTCGCGTGCGACGCCGCGGGCGTACCCGGTGTCGGCGAGCCGGGCCTCCTCGGGCAGCGCGCACCGGTCGAGCCAGTCGAGCAGCGGCATGCCGAGCCCGCCGATGGCGCGGACCTGGGGGAAGTGGACGTGGGTGTCGACCATCCCGGGGATCAGGACGCCGTCGGTGAGGTCGACGACCTCGTGGTCCGGGTGCTCGGCCCGCGCGGTCGCGAGGTCGGTCCGCGCGACGATGACGCCGGCCTCGACGACGAGGGCCACGTCCTCGTCGGCCCGAAGCTCGGCCGGTCGGTCGATCGCGGTGGGGGCGCCGGGGGTGTCGAGCACGGCTGCTCGGTAGATGGTCATCGGGTCACCGCCAGGCGGTCGGGGGACAGCAGCTCGCTCGGCCTCATCGCCACACGCTCCTGGTAGCGGCACGGCCGTCGGGAGATGGCCGGTCGCTGAAGGGCACGGTTGCTGTCGTGAACCGCTTCGCTGGTTATCCATGCCGTGAACAACGAGGCGGGCGGAGTGGACGTTAGCGGGACTCTGGACGGGGCGCAAGCATTTTGGAAGTCAGCTTTCGATCTACGGAATCGGCGGGGGCTGCGGGCGTGGCTAGACCCAGAAGCCTTCGTGCGGCCGCGCGGCCTCGTCCTCGAGATGCGGACCCGACACCTCGACGTCGCGCTGGCCCTTCGCGAAGACCTCGCGGCAGGGCAGGGCGAGCGTGGGGTTCTCCGGGTGCGAGCCCGTCAGCGTGAGCAGCCGGACCTCGCTGAGCGCGTAGACGACGCGGGCGACGCCGGTCCAGTAGGCGGCACCGGCGCACATCGCGCAGGGTTCCGCGCTCGTGTAGAGGGTGGAGCCTCGCATGCCGTCCGCCCCTGCCCGGCGGTGCGCCCCGGCGACGGCGAGGAGCTCGGCGTGCTGGGTCGGGTCGCCGCCCGGGCCGGACGAGTTGTTGAGGGCCTCCGCGAGGATCTCGCCGCGCGCCCCGACGACCAGGGCGGCGAACGGGTGCCGGCCCTCGGCCGTGGCGCGGGCCGACAGGTCGATGGTCGCGCGCAGCCTGCGCGCGTCCTCGGGGGAGAGCGCGTACTCGTCGCCGGCAGTGGCTCGGCTGGTCTCGTCCGTCATCAGGTGCTCCTCGTGTCGGCGGGTCGGTCGGATGGGTGCGGCCTGCCTGTGGTGGCCGCGTGCCGGTGGGCACCGGCCTGCCGGCGGTGTCCGGCGTGCCCGGTTCGCGGGGCCGGACGGCTTGTGCCAGCGTGTCTCACGCTATCGCCCGGCGGTGCGTGGGAAGTCTTGACAGCGGTTGACGCTGTCCGTAGTTTGATGCCACATAGTGGATGGGAACTTCCATTCTGCGAAAGCGACAACGATGTCCCGGTAGCGGTTTCGTGTTCGTCCTCGGTACCCCCGGCCGCGTGCAGCCGGTCCGCAGGACCAGGCCACCGCCACGTACCGGCCACAACGAAGGAGTTGGACATGAGCGAGACCACCAACGGCCCGGCGTCGAACGGTGCCGGCGGGATCGTCCTGGGCGAGAACCAGTACGGCAAGGCCGAGGTCCGCCTCGTCAAGGTCGACCGCCAGGAGGCTCGGCACTGCATCACCGACCTCTCGGTGACCTCGCAGCTCCGTGGCGACTTCGCGGTCGCCCACACCGAGGGCGACAACAGCCCCGTCGTGGCGACCGACACGCAGAAGAACACGGTCTTCGGGCTCGCCCGCGACGGCATCGGTTCCCCGGAGGAGTTCGGCCTTCGTCTCGCGGAGCACTTCACGAGCTCGTTCGACTGGGTGTCCGGCGGTCGCTGGGAGGTCAAGGAGCACACCTGGGAGCACATCCCGACCTCGCTCGCGAACAACTCCTCCGACGGCGAGCACAACCACTCCTTCGTCCGCACCGACGTCGAGACCCGTACCGCGCTCGTCCAGCGCGACGGCGCCGACACCTTCGTGATTGCCGGACTCGAGGACCTCGCGGTGCTCAAGTCCACCGGCTCGGAGTTCCACGGCTTCCCCCGCGACCGGTTCACCTCGCTCGCCGAGGCGACCGATCGCGTGCTCGCCACCTCGGTGACCGCCAAGTGGCGCTACCTCGACACCTCGATCGACTTCAACGCCGTCTACGACGACGTGCGCCGGATCCTGCTCGAGACCTTCGCGGACGTGCACAGCCTCGCCCTGCAGCAGACGCTCTTCGAGATGGGCAGGCGCGCGCTGGAGGCGCACCCCGAGATTGCGGAGTTCCGCTTCTCCATGCCGAACCTCCACCACTTCCTCGTGGATCTCGAGCCGTACGGTCTCGACAACCCGGGCGAGGTCTTCTACGCGGCCGACCGCCCGTACGGCCTCATCGAGGCCGAGGTGCGCCGCGACGGCGTGGCGCCCGAGCCGCGCGCCTGGGCCTCGTCGGCCGGCTTCTGCTGATCCGCCCCCCAGCATCCCCACCTGAGCGAAGGAGCCCGGGAGACATGAGTACGACAACTGCGGACGTCGAGGTCGGCAAGCGGCCCGAGGACGAGACCTACCCGCCCGGCCGGACCATCCTCTACGGCCTCCAGCACGTGATGACGATGCTCGGCGGCATCGTCGCCCCGCCGATCATCGTCGGCCAGGCTGCCGGCCTCAGCGCGACGGACCAGGGCATCCTCATCTCCGCCGGTCTGCTCGTCAGCGGACTCGGCACCCTGCTCCAGACGTTGGGCCTACCGTTCTTCGGTTCGCGGCTGCCGGTCGTCCAGGGGATCTCGTTCGTCTCCGTCTCGACGATGGTCGCGATCGTCTCGGGTGGTGGGGGCGTGACGACGATCTTCGGCTCCGTCCTCGTCGCCGGTGCGATCGGTCTTGTCGTCTCGCCGTTCTTCTCCCAGGTCGTGCGCTTCTTCCCCCCGGTCGTCACCGGCACGATCATCACCGTCATCGGTGTCTCGCTCTTCCCTGTGGCGGCGGGCTGGATGATGGGAAGCTCCGATACGGAGCCCGACTGGGGATCGGCGGGAAACATCGGTCTCGCGATGTTCACGCTGCTCGTCATCCTCGTCCTCAGCCGCTTCGCCTCCGGCACGATCTCGCGGCTCTCGATCCTGCTCGGCCTCGTGATCGGCACGGCCTTCGCCGCCGCCATCGGCATGGCCGACTTCTCGGCGATCGGTGAGGGGGACGTCGTGGCCCTGCCCTCGCCGTTCCACTTCGGGATGCCGACGTTCGAGGTCGGCGCCATCATCTCGATGACCGTCGTCATCTTCATCGCCATGACCGAGACGGTGGCGGACATCCTGGCCGTCAGCGAGATCATCGACACGAAGGCCGATGCGCGACGGGTCGGTGACGGTCTGCGCTCCGACATGATCACGACCGTCGTCGCCCCCGTCCTCAACACGTTCCCTGTGACGACGTTCTCGCAGAACGTCGGGCTCGTCGCGATCACGGGCATCAAGAGCAGGTTCGCCGTGGCCGCGGGTGGCGGCGTGCTCGTCCTGTTCGGCCTCGTGCCGCTGCTGGGCCGCGTCGTCGCGGCCATCCCCAACCCGGTCCTCGGCGGAGCCGGCATCGTGCTGTTCGGGTCGGTCGCGGTCTCCGGCATCCGGACCCTGTCGAAGGTGAAGTACGACGGCAACCTCAACCTCACCCTCGTCGCGACCTCGCTGGCCTTCGGCGTCATCCCCATCGCGATGCCGACCTTCTACGACGACTTCCCCGAGTGGGTCGGCATGATCTTCCACTCGGGCATCAGCGCGGCCGCCATCGTCGCGGTGATCCTCAACCTGTTCTTCAACGAGATCCGGTGGGGACGTTCGAAGGATCCGTCGGTCTTCACGGCCGGCGCGACCGCGCGCGCCAATGTCGCCGGCGAGGTCCAGGAGCGCAGGTCCGCCTACTTCACGCAGCTGGACGAGCGGCGCCTCGCCGAGCACACGGCGCGGGCGGCGGCCGAGCGGAACGTGCGCCGCCGGGCCGGGCACGGACGACGGTCCGGCTCCGCGGCCGCGCTCGACACCGAGACGGACCGGTACCGGGACTCCGACGCCGTGCCGCCGACCCTCGGCCGCCCGGGCGCCGAGTGGTCCCGGACGGACGCTCCCTCGAGTTGATCGACGTCCGGTCCTTCGGCGCGGCCACGGGTCGGGTCCCTGCCTCGAGCAGGTGCCCGGCCCGAGGCCGTGCCGCGCCGAGACCTTGCGCTGCGTCAGCCCCCGAGCGCTTCGGTGACCTGTCGCTGGATCCGCGCGAGCATGCCGTCCATCCCGCGCAGGCGCAGCGGGCTCACCACCGACTCGAGGGAGAGTCGGTGGGCGAGGCCTGCGGGCACTGCGAGCACCTCGCGGGCGGTGGCGCCGTCGAGGCCGGCGTGCAGGATGCCCGCGAAGCCCCGGGTGACCGGCGCCTGCGCCGGGGCGGAGATGTGCAGCCGGACCACGGCGTGGTCGCCGGTGGGCTCGAGCTCGGCTCGGACGTACACGGGCGCCTGGCACTCGCGGACCGCCTCGAGGAGCTCGGGCCGGTCCCGGTAGGCGGGGCCGACGTCCGGCAGGTCGTCCCCGAGCTCGACGAGCAGCTGGACCCGGTCGTCGGGCGGGAGCGCCGCGAGGTCGCGTTCGATCGCCGCGAGGGCGTCAGGAAGGCCGGTGTCGTTCGTCATCCGGTCAGCCTCTCAGGCGACCGGGATCAGCTCGGTGGAGACGCCCTCGGCGACCTCGTGCAGGAGCGGGACCGCACGCTCGCCGAGCTCGAAGGTGACTCGCGCTGCGGGACCCGAGATGGACAGAGCGGAGGGGGTGGGCGCGTTCGGCACCGTCACGGCGAAGCAGCGCACTCCGATCTCCTGCTCCCCGTCGTCGACGGCGTAGCCCTGTGCGCGGATCTTCTCGAGCTCGGCGAGCAGGTCGTCGATCGTCGTGATCGTCAGGTCGGTGGCCGGCGGCATGCCGACCCGGTCGACGATCGCGCGGACGGTCTCCTCGGGCAGCTGGGACAGGACGATCTTCCCGACGCCGGTGGCGTGGCAGAAGACCCTGCGGCCGACCTCGGTGAACATCCGCATCGAGTGCGAGGACGCGACCTGAGCGACGTACACCGCCATGTCGCGGTCGATCATCGCGAGGTTCGCGCTCTCGCCGAGCTCGCGCGCGAGGCGTTCGAGGTGCGGCTTCGCGCCGGCGCCGAGCTGGCGTCCCGCGCTCTCGCCGAGGCGGATGAGCCGGGGCCCGAGCGTGTACCTGCGCGACGCCAGCTGGCGCGCGTAGCCGCGGGCGACCATCGTGCGCATGAGACGGTGGATCGTGGGCAGGGGCAGCTCCGAGGCGGCCGCCAGCTCGGTGAGTGCGGCGTCGCCCCCGAGGTCCGCGAGGATCTCGAGCAGGTCGATCGCGCGGTCGACGGACTGGACGCCGGGACCGTTGGCCATGATGTCTCCCTGGTCGGTGCGGATGGGAACGCTACGCGAACTCTACCCGCGGATGTACGGATCTTGGAAGTTTTCTTCCATATGTCAGAACTGTCCAGCCCCATGATCGGAGCGACCGCATGAGCAGCCACCGTCCGTCCCTCGGTGCCGGGACGACCGCACGGATCGAGGACCTGTTGTCCGGCCCGGACGAGGCGCTCGCGGCCGGCTACCCGGGCGACGACGGCAGTCGCCAACCCGTCCACACGGTCTACGTGCCCGCGGACCGTTTCACCGCCGGTCTCGCCGGCGACTGGGGCCGGGAGGCGCTCGCGATCGTCGCCGCCGGCGGCGGCACACCCGCCCTGCTGGAGGCGGTCGGCGTGCGTGCGGACCTGCGCGACGATGTCGCCGCGCTCGTGGAGGACAAGCTCGCCCGGGAGCCGGTCGAGGACCTGCGGATCGACCTCGAGGACGGCTACGGCGACCACGGCGATGCCGAGGACGACGTCGCCGTCGCCGCTGCGCGTGCCGTGCGCGAGGACATCGACGCGGGGGAGTCGATGCCGTTCGTCGGGATCCGGTTCAAGAGCTTCGAGGCGCCCACCCGCCGCCGTGGGCTGCGCACGCTCGACCTCTTCCTCACCGAGCTCGCCGGTTCCGGGCCGCTGCCGGACGGGCTCGTGGTCACCCTGCCCAAGGTCACCTCCGTCGAGCAGGTCGAGGCGATGGTGCTGGCCTGTGCCGCGCTCGAGGAGGCGCTCTCGCTGCCTGCCGGCCGTCTGCGGTTCGAGGTTCAGGTCGAGACCCCCCAGGCGATTCTCGGCGCCGACGGAACCGCGCTCGTGAGCCGGATGATCGGTGCCGGTGCGGGCCGGGTGACCGGCCTGCACTACGGGACCTACGACTACTCGGCCTCGCTGGGCATCTCTGCCCGCTACCAGTCGATGGAGCACCCTGCGGCGGACCACGCCAAGGCCGTCATGCAGGTCGCCGCCGCGGGAACCGGCGTGCGCCTGTCCGACGGGTCGACCAACGTGCTGCCGGTGGGCGACGCGGAGCAGGTGCGCGCGGCGTGGGCCCTCCACGGCCGGCTCGTGCGGCGATCGCTCGAGCGCGGCTACCACCAGGGCTGGGACATGCATCCGGGCCACCTCCCGGGCCGGTTCGCCGTCACCTACGCCTACTACCGCGAGGGGCTGCGCCCTGCCGCCGATCGGCTCGCGAACTACCTCGGCGCCGGCGGTGGAGCGGTGATGGACGAGCCCGCCACCGCGCGGGCACTCGCGTGGTTCCTCGCCCGTGGCGTGGACTGCGGCGCGATCTCCTTGGCGGAGATCGAGAGCGGGGTCGGGGTCGAGGTGGCGCGCGTCGAGGAGCTCGCGGGCCGGCCGGCCAAGCAATAGCAAGTTCAAGCAGTAGGCCGGTCAAGCGGCAGGCCGGTCGAGCGGGAGGACGGTCGGCGCCGGGGCGGATCTCGGTGACGAGACCGACCGCCCCGACCTCGGCGACCGTGGAGCCCCGACGTCGTCGGGGAAGTCCCCTCGCGCGCAGAGGTGGAGTTGGGCGGCGTCGCGCGTGAGTGCCCCGCCCAGCGCCGCGCACGTGCCACCCACCAGGGCGACCGATGCTGCCCCGAAGTGGTTGACCACGCTGCCGCGACGCTGCTAACGTTTCCAACATCAGGAATGAAACATCCACGAAGCGGAAAAGGAACTGATGGCCGACGACGTCCCGTACACCGTGAACTGCTCGATCCTGCTCACCGACCTCCCGCTCCTCGAGCGTCCGGCCGCCGCGAGGGCCGCCGGCTTCGACGGCATCGAGCTGTGGTGGCAGTTGCCCACCTCGACGCCCGACCAGGCGGACATCGATGCGCTCGTCAAGGCGATCGACGACGCCGGCGTGCAGCTGACCGGCCTCAACTTCACCGCCGGCGACATGCCCGGCGGCGAGCGCGGCCTGCTCTCCCAGCCGCAGCGTTCCGAGGAGTTCCGCGCCAACCTCGACGTCGTCACCGCGATCGGCGAGCGCACCGGCTGCCGGTCGTTCAACGCCCTGTACGGGCTGCGCGTCGAGGGCACGGACCCGGCCGCGCAGGACGAGCTGGCCGCCGAGAACCTCGCGCTCGCCGCACGCGCCGTCGACCGCATCGGCGGCACCGTCCTGCTCGAGCCCGTCTCCGGGGCCGAGGGGTACCCGTTGAAGACCTCGGCCGACGTCGTCGCCGTCCTCGACCGCGTGCGCGAGGAGCACGGGGCGAGCAACCTCGGCCTGCTCCTCGACGTCTTCCACCTCGCCGTCAACGGCGCGGACGTCGACGCCGAGATCGCCGCCTTCGCCGACCGCATCGCCCACGCCCAGATCGCCGACGCGCCCGGGCGCGGCGCGCCGGGCACCGGCGAGCTTCCGATCGCCCGCTGGATCGACGACGTCCGCGCCGCCGGCTACACCGGCCCCGTGGGGCTGGAGTACAAGAGCGCCGACGCCGACCCGTTCGCCTGGCTCCCGCGCGAGCAGCGCGGCCGCTGACCGCCCACCACCGACCGACCACCACCACCTCGAGAAGGGGACCCGAATGAGCACCATCGCCTTCATCGGCCTCGGCATCATGGGCAGCCCGATGGCCGTCCACCTCCAGAACGCCGGCCACAGCGTCGTGGGCTACAACCGTTCGCCCGAGAAGACCGCCGACCTCGTCGAGGCCGGAGGCACCGCCGCCTCCTCGGTGGCCGAGGCCGTCACGGACGCCGACGTCGTCGCCGTGATGGTCCCGGACTCGCCGGACGTGCGCGACGTGCTCACCGGCGAGGACGGCGTGTACGCCCACGCGTCCGAAGGCACGCTCGTCATCGACTTCTCCTCCATCCGCCCCGACGTCACGGCCGAGCTCGCCGAGCAGGCGTGGGAGCACGGCATCCGCCTCCTCGACGCACCCGTCTCCGGCGGCGAGGCCGGCGCCAAGAACGCCGCGCTGTCGATCATGGTCGGCGGCTCGGCGGAGGACTTCGAGGCCGCGAAGCCGATCCTCGACGCCGTCGGCAAGACGATCGTCCACGTCGGCCCCACCGGCTCCGGCCAGACCGTCAAGGCCGCCAACCAGCTGATCGTCGCGGGCAACATCGCCCTGCTCGCCGAGGCCGTCGTGTTCCTCGAGGCCTACGGCGTGGACACGAAGGCCGCGATCGAGGTCCTCGGCGGCGGCCTCGCCGGTTCCGCGGTGCTCGACCAGAAGGCGCAGAAGATCCTCGACCGCTCCTTCGACCCCGGGTTCCGGATCGACCTGCACCACAAGGACCTCGGCATCTTCACCTCCGCCGCACGCGAGGAGGGTGTCGTCGCCCCGGTCGGCGCGCTCGTCGGCCAACTGATGGCTGCCGCCCGGGCCTCGGGTGACGGGTCGCTCGACCACTCCGGCCTCTTCCAGACCATCGCCCGCCTGTCCGGCCGCGACTGACCCCCAGCAGAAGAAGGAGAACGACATGCCTCGGATGAGAGCGGTCGACGCCGCGGTGGCCATCCTCGAGAAGGAGTCCGCCACGCAGACCTTCGGTCTGCCGGGCGCCGCCATCAACCCGTTCTACGACGCGATGCGCAAGCACGGCGGCATCGGCCACGTGCTCGCCCGTCACGTCGAGGGCGCCTCCCACATGGCCGACGGCTACAGCCGCGCCGCGCACGGCAACATCGGCATCTGCATCGGCACCTCCGGCCCCGCCGGCACCGACATGATCACCGGTCTGTACGCCGCGTGGGCCGACTCGGTGCCGATCCTGTGCATCACCGGGCAGGCGCCCGTGGCCAAGCTCGACAAGGAGGACTTCCAGGCGGTCGACATCGCCTCGATCGCCGCGCCGGTGACGAAGATGGCGAAGACCGTCCTCGAGGCCGCCCAGGTGCCCGGCGTGTTCGCCAAGGCCTTCCAGGTCATGCGGTCCGGCCGCCCCGGTCCGGTCCTCATCGACCTCCCGCTCGACGTCCAGCTCACCGAGATCGAGTTCGACCCGGACACCTACGAGCCGCTGCCGCCGCTGCGACCGGCAGCCACGCGCGCGCAGGTCGTCAAGTCGCTCGACATGCTGCTGGCCGCGCAGCGCCCGGTCATCGTGGCGGGCGGCGGGATCATCAACGCGGGCGCCGAGGCGGAGCTCGTCGAGCTCGCCGAGACCCTCGGCATCCCCGTGATCTCCACGCTCATGGGCTGGGGGGCCATCGCGGACGACCACCCGCTGTCCTCCGGCATGGCCGGTATCCAGACGTCGCACCGCTACGCGAACGCCACCTTCCTCGAGTCCGACTTCGTCATCGGCATCGGCAACCGGTGGGCCAACCGCCACACCGGTGGGCTGAGCGTCTACCGCGCGGGCCGCACGTTCGTCCACGTCGACATCGAGCCGACCCAGATCGGTCGTGTCTTCGCGCCCGACTACGGCGTCACCTCCGACGCCGGCGCGTTCCTCAGGACCGCGATCGAGGTGGCCAAGGAGCGGAAGGCCGCGGGCTCGCTCCCGGACTACGCCGCGTGGGTCGCCGACTCGCAGCAGCGCAAGAGCACGCTGCAGCGCAAGACGAACTTCCCCGAGACCCCGATCAAGCCGCAGCGCGTCTACCAGGAGATGAACCGGGCGTTCGACCGGGACACCGTCTACGTGACGACGATCGGCCTCTCGCAGATCGCCGGCGCCCAGTTCCTCCACACCTACGCGTCGCGCCACTGGATCAACGCGGGCCAGGCCGGCCCGCTCGGCTGGACCGGTCCCGCCGCCCTCGGGGTGGCGACCGGCGTGCCGGACAAGAAGGTCGTCGCGCTCTCGGGCGACTACGACTTCCAGTTCATGCTCGAGGAGCTGGCGGTCGGGGCGCAGCACCACCTGCCCTACGTCCACGTGGTCGTCAACAACGCCTACCTGGGCCTCATCCGGCAGTCCCAGCGGGCGTTCGACATGGACTACCACGTCTCCCTCGCCTTCGAGAACATCAACTCGACCGAGCACGGCGGCTACGGCGTCGACCACGTCAAGGTGGCCGAGGGCCTGGGCTGCAAGGCGATCCGGGTCTCGGACCCCGACGACCTCGAGTCGGCGTTCACCAAGGCCCAGGCGATGGCGGAGGAGTCCCGCGTGCCCGTCGTCGTCGAGGTGATCCTCGAACGCGTCACCAACATCTCGATGGGCGCCGAGCTCGACGGCGTCAACGAGTTCGAGGAGCTCGCCCTGTCCGCGACCGACTCGCCGACGGCGACGGCGCTGCTCGACTGACGGATGGACCGACCGGTCGCGTCGACGGCCCCGGAGCTGCGCGTTCCGGGGCCGTCGTGCGTGTTCGCCCGACCGATAGAATCGGCACCATGAACGTCGTTGTCCGCGGCCTGGGGCTGACGCGCGCCATCCCCGGTGCGATCAGCGTGCTGTGGACCATCTGCGGGCCGCCCTGGTCCGCCGGTAGGCGCACGCAGGTCGCCGCGTGAGTCGCGGCGAACGACGCACTCGACGCGCTGGTCGTCGTGACGCTCCCAAGCATCGCCGCCACCCTGCCCGCTCAGGCCGTTCGCGACGACTCGAGACGGCGACCGAGGAGAGCGCGCTGGTGGAGGCGGCTCCGCCGGAGGCCTCGAATTCCCCCCCGCCCGGTCGTTCCCGAGTCGCGTGGATCGACTCCGCGCGCGGCGTGCTCGTGGTCCTCGTCGTGCTCGGGCACTCGGTGTTCTTCTTGGGCCGGTACGGCATGGTGGTCACGGAGCTCGAGCCGGCGGTGCGGGTGGCGCAGGTCATCCGCATCCCGGCCCTGTTCGTACTCTCCGGGGCACTCTTCCATCACGCCGCGGGCCGCTCGTGGCGGACGGTGCTCGGCACCCGCATCGTTCCCATGGTGTGGGTGTTGTGGATCTGGCTGCTCGTCGAGCTCCTGGTGCGGAGCTGGCGCTTCTCGGTCGAGGTGACAGCGCCGAACGGGGTGGCGAGCTGGGTGGTTGACCAGGCGCTGCTCCCCGAGGACTACCTGTGGTTCATCTGGTCGCTCGCCGTCGTGACCGTGGTGGCGCGCCTGCTGCGTTCCCACCCGGTGCTTCTCGGTGCTGTCGCGGTGGCCATGGTGCTGACCCCGGTCTACCCGGACCTCGGCAAGCAGACGGTGCCGTTCTTCACCCACGCTCCCTTCTTCTTCGTCGGTTTTCTCATCGCCCCTGCCCTGCGGGTCCGGCAGCGCTGGCTCGTCGTGGCGGGTGCCGTGTCGTTGCTCTTCTTCGTCCCGCTCGCGCTTGCGCGCAACGAGTTCGGCCTTGTTCTCACGACCACCCGGATCGACGGGCTGCTGCTGGTGGTGCTGGGACTGCCCGCGGTCGCGCTCCTGGGGATCGGACTGTCCCGCCTGCCGGGGGGCGGGCTGTGGAGCTGGCTGGGGCGGCGCACCCTGCCGATCTACGTGGCCCATATGCCACTGCTTCTCCTGGCGATGTGGCTGCTGGTCGGGCCCCTGCGCCCCTTCGCCGAACCGCGCCCCGGACTCGTCGCTGTCGTCCTCGTCGTCTACGCCGTCGGGCTTGCCGTGCTGCTCAAGGTCGTGAGCGACCGGCTTCCGTTCGACGGGATCCTGGCCGAACCGCGGTGGCTGCGCGTCCTGGTCCTTGGCCGCCACCCGAGCGGGTCGACCTCGCACAGTCAGACCGCCGGGCCCGACGCGGGAACGCCCGTGGGAGATGGCCCCTCGCGCAACTGACCGGCGGGCCGGCGAACTCGGTTGCCGCGGCCGGCGAGCGTCCCTGCGACGCTCAGGGGGTGGAGTCTCGCGCCCCCGCCCGAACCGATCCCGGCGTGTGCCCGACGGTTCGCGTGAACGCGCGGCTGAAGGCCGCGTCGGAGAGGTAACCCAGCTCGCCGGCGACCTGCGACGCTGTCGCCCCCTCCGCGAGGCGCTCGCGGGCGAGCCGCATGCGCCAGCGGGTGAGGTAGCCGTTCGGCGTCTCGCCGACGAGCTCCCTGAAGCGCTCGCTGAAGCTCGAGCGGGACATGGCCGCAGTGCGGGCGAGCCGCTCGACGCTCCAGTCGCCGCCGGGCTCGCAGTGGATGGCGTCGAGCGCCCGGCCGATCCGCTCGTCCCGCAGGGCCGTGAGCCAGCCGTCGCGGGCCGCGTCGTCGCGGTCGAGCCAGTCCCGGATCACCTGCACCACGAGGATGTCGGCGAGCCGGGTCGCCACCGCCTCGCCGCCGGCGCGGGGGTGGGTGAGCTCGGCCGCCATGAGTCGGAGCGTGTCGCGGATCGCCGACCCGACGGGTGAGGCGTCTCCCTCCGCCACGAGCACGGCCGGCATGCGGCTCGTCAGCTCGCGGGCCGCTGGCTCGTCGAACGCGACGATGCCGCAGACGAGCTGCGTCGCCGCGCCGCCGCCCCCGTGCTCGAGGATCGAGTAGTGCTCGCCGAGCCACTGCTGCGGCAGGTCCTCCACCGGCTGTGGCGCAGCGGCGCCGGGAGCGCTCGAGACGTCGTGCCCCAGCCCGTGCGGGACGAGCGCGAGGTCCCCGGGACCGAGATCGACCGGCTCGCTCCCCGCCACGTCGAGCGTGCACCCGCCCGAGGTGACGACGTGGAAGCTGAGCGAGTCTGCGACCACCGGCATCCGCAGCGCCCACGGGGCGGACAGCTCGGAGTGCCCGTAGAAGATGCCTCGCATCCGCACGGTCTGCAGGGCCCGGGCCAGCCGGTCCGTCGTCTCCCACGGCACGGTCGTCGTCATGCTCCGATCCTTGCGCATCGTGCGGCACGACCGGCACCGCCCGGGCGATCGGGCAAGGAAGGTGGCCGTACGGGTCTGGGAACGCCGGTACCCGCTGCCTAGCGTCGATCCCACGGCCGGCAGACCCGCGGGCCGAGCGACGAGAGGAGAGAAGCATGTACGTCATCGCCGGAGCCACGGGGCGCGTCGGAGGGACGGTCGCCCGCCGGCTGCTCGCGAAGGGGGAGCCGGTCCGCGTGCTCGTCCGCCGCCCCGAGGACGCCGACCGTTGGCAGCGGCTCGGGGCCGAGGCGCGCGCCGTCGACCTCACCGACCGTCCCGCACTCGCCCGCGCGCTCACCGGGGCGAGCGCGATGTTCGCCCTGCTGCCCTTCGACCTTGGTGCCGCGGACCTCGACGCCCAGGCCGAGGCGCTCGCCTGCTCGATCGCCGGAGCCGTCGACGACGCCGGGGTGCCGCGCGTCGTCATGCTCTCTTCGGGCGGGGCGGACCTCGCGGGCGGCACCGGGCCGATCGCGGGCCTCTACCTCCTCGAGGAGGCGCTGCGCGCCGTCACGGTGCTCACCGCCGTGCGGTCCGGGCACTTCCAGGAGAAGGTCGCCGACGTCCTGGCCCCCGCGATGGCCGAGGGCGTCTACCCCGTCCTCGCGCCCTCCGCGGAGGTCCCGCTCGCCATGGGCGCCACCGCCGACGTCGGGGCCGTCGCCGCGGACCTGCTCCGCGCGCCGTCGGGCGTGGGCGAGACCGTCGACGTCCTCGGGCCCGGGTACACCGAGCGGGAGGTGGCTGCCCACCTGGGCCGGGCGCTGGGGCGCGAGCTGCACGTCGCCGTCGTGCCGGAGGACGCCTGGGCGCAGACCTTGCGCGAGGCAGGGTTCCAGGCGCACGTCGCCGAGAGTCTCGCCGAGCTCTACCGCGCCGACGCGGCCGGTCTCCTGGCGCCGCGCGGGGATCGCACGGTGCGGGTGACCGCCCCGATCGAGGACACGATCGCCGCGGTCGTGGGCGCGCACGAGGAGGCGATCGGCGCCCGGGACGGGACGGTCGTTCCCGGGACCGAGGTACCCGTCGCGCGGCCCGAGGCCGCCGGGGCCGGTCGCTGATGGCGGCCGACGGGTTGCTCGTGGCCGCGACGCTCGGCAACGGGCTGACGGGCGGGCTGCTGCTGGGCTTTTCCTGCGCAGTCCTGCCGGGCCTGGCCCGGGTCGGCGACGACGCCTTCGTCTCGAGCTTCCGGGCGATCAACCGGGCGATCCAGAACCCGGTCTTCGGCCTCGTGTTCCTGGGAACCCCGATCGTGACGGCAGGGGCCGTCGCGGCTCACACGGTGGCAACCGACCGTCCCGCACTACCGTGGGTGATCGCCGGTCTCGCGGGGGCTGTCGCGACGCTGGCCGTCACCTTCGCGCGGAACGTGCCGCTCAACGTCGCGCTCGACGCGGCCGCGACGACGCCGGGGGAGGCGGGTGGGATGGGCGCGACGGGTGCGACGAGGGCCGCGCGGCTCGCCTTCGAGCGTCCGTGGACGCGGTGGAACGCGGTGCGGGCGCTGACCAGTGCGGCGGCCACCGCGTGCCTTGCCCGCGCGCTGGCTGGGTGAGTGTCAGGCGCCCGGGTAGTGCGGGTTCCCGGTGGCCCGGTCCCGTGCGTGCTCGAGCCGCTTGATCGGCTTGCTGACGATCGTCCACATGTAGGCGGCCGCGGCGAAGCCCAGGACGCCGACGGCGAGGACGAACCACCGCGCCGGCGGCTCGAGGAAGAACCACGCGATCGCGATGACGGCGATGTCCCCGACGACCATCGAGCCCACGAGGAAGCTCCGCATTCGCCGCTGGCCGGCGATCCTCTCGGCGATCGCGGCAGGGTCGGTGGGGACGGGGGCGGTGTCGGCCTCACGGCGTGGGGTGCTGCCGGCCACGTGACCGCGAGCGGCGTCGGCCTCGGCACCGGCACCGTCTCCGGCCCGGGACCCGCGCCCGGCGTCGTGGCCCGCCGGGCTCGTACCGCCGGCCTGCCCGCGGTGCACGGGCGCCTGCGGACCCCTGTCGTCGAGCGGGTCGTGTCCTGCGGTCATGGTCGGTCTCCGTGTCTCGGGAGGAGTGGCGGTGGTGGCGCCGCGGGTCAGCGAGGCGGTGGTGGCGCCGCGGGTCAGCGCGGTGCGAGGAGCGCGTCGAGCACGCGGGCCGCCGCGTCGCCGTCGCCGTAGGGGGTGGCGTCGGTGTCCGCCGGACGGAGGCGCGTGGCGGCCGCGAGGAGCTGCTCGCCCGGCTCGACGAGCACGTTCCAACCGAGGTCGACCGTCTCGACCCACTCGGTCTCGGTCCGAACCGTCGTGCACGGCGTGCGCAGCAGGAAGGCCTCCTTCTGCAGGCCGCCGGAGTCGGTGACGACGCCGCGCGCCCGGTCCGCCACCGCCACGAGGTCCCGGTAGCCGAGCGGCGTGCGGGTGCGCAGCGAGCCGCCGGCCAGGTCGATGCCCGCGGCCGCCGCCTTCGCCACGAGGCGCGGGTGGGCGAGCAGCAGCACCGGGTGGTCGAGACCGGCGAGCGACTCGACGATCGCGCGCAGCCGGCCGGGGTCGTCGGTGGACTCGGCCCGGTGGATGGTGGCGAGGTAGAACTCGCCGTCGGCCAGCCCCTCCTCGTCGAGCGCCGCCGGGCGGGCGTCGCCCACCGCCGCGCGCGTCGCGAGCAGGACGTCGGTCATCACGTCGCCGACGACGACGGTGCGATCGGCCAGCCCCTCGCGGGCCAGGTGCCCGGCCGCCACCTCGGTCGGCGCGAGCAGGAGGTCGGCGGCGTGGTCGGTGAGGATGCGGTTGATCTCCTCGGGCATCCGCCGGTTGAAGGAGCGCAGCCCGGCCTCGAGGTGGGCGATCGGGACGTGCAGCTTCGCGGCCGCGACGGCGCCGGCGAGCGTGGAGTTCGTGTCGCCGTAGACGAGCACCCAGTCGGGGCGGTGCTCGGTGAGCACGTCGTCCATCGAGGCGAGCATCGACCCGGTCTGGTGCCCGTGGCTGCCCGAGCCGACGCCGAGGTGGACGTCCGGGGCCGGGATCTCCAGCTCGGAGAAGAAGACGTCCGACAGCAGCGGGTCGTAGTGCTGGCCCGTGTGGACGATGAGGTGCTCGGCGCCGCGGCGGGCGCTCTCGTGCGCGATCGGCGCGAGCTTGACGAACTGGGGGCGGGCACCGACGACGGAGAGGATCTTCACGGTCATCGAGCCTAGCGGCGACGGCTCGCGCCGGCGGCCGGCGGGCCGGGTAGTTTCGGGGGCATGCGAGTCGTCGTGGTCACCACCTGGTTCCCCACCGCCCTGGCGCCGAGCTCGGGCTCGTTCGTCGTCCGCGACGCGCACGCGATGGCGTCGCGGGGGGACACGGTCGACGTCGTCCACCTCGTCCCCGCCCACCAGGACGACGGCACGCGGCACGTGCGGCACGAGGGTCTCAAGGTGCTCCGCGTGCCGATGACGCCGTCGCGTCCCGACCAGATCGCGCGGGCGGCAGCCGCGCTGCCCGAGATCCTCGAGCGTGCCGACGTCGTCCACACGACGGCGATCTCCGCCCTCCTGCCGTTCGCCGTGGGCCGCCCCGCGGCGCCGTGGGTGCACACCGAGCACTACTCCGGCCTCACCAGCCCCGAGAACCTCGGGCTCGGCACGCGCGCGGTCCTCCCGCTCGTGCGCGGTCTCCTCGAGCGCCCCGACGTCGTCACCGCGGTCTGCGAGTTCCTCGCCGAGCCGATCCGGGCGGTCCGCGGGCAGAAGGACACCGTCGTCGTGCCGTGCATCGTCCCTCCGCTGGAGAGCGTCCCCGCGCGGCCCGAGCGGGGCGGCGAGCTGCGGCTCGTCAGCGTCGGCGGCCTCGTCGAGCGCAAGGACCCGCTGCTGGCCGTCGACACTGTGGCCGAGCTCGGTAGGCGCGGGCACCCCGCGCACCTCACCCTCGTGGGCGACGGGCCGCTGACCGGCGCCGTGCGCGAGCGGGCGGAGGCGGCCGGGGTCGCGGAGCGCATCCACCTCACCGGCACGCTCGACCGCGAGGGCGTCCTCGGTGAGCTCGCCCGCGCCGACCTCTTCTTCGGCCCCACCCGCGGCGACAACTTCTTCGTCTCGTGCGCCGAGGCGCTCGTCGCCGGACGACCGGTCGTCGTCGGCTCGACGGGCGGGCAGGGGGAGTACGTCGACGCGCGGGTCGGCGCCCTCGTCGACACCCAGGACGCCGCCGCCTACGCCGAGGCGATCCTCGACGTCCATGCCCGGACCGAGGGACTCACGGCCGAGGCCGTCGCCGCGACGATCGGGGACGCCTTCTCCGTGCCCACGGTGGCGGACGGCTACGCCGCGGCGCACGCGCTCGCCGTCGCGAGGCGCGCGGAGCGATGAACGCCGGCGAGGGCCGCACGATGGTCTTCCACGCGCCCTACCCGCTGGGGGAGCGGTCCAGCTCCGGCTCCGGCATCCGCCCGGTGCGCATGCGCGACGCGTTCGCCGAGCTCGGGTACGAGGTCGTCGAGGTCACCGGGCACGGCAAGGAGCGTGCGGCGGCAGTGGCCCGGTTGGCGAGGCGGATGCGCGACGGGCTGCGGGTCGACCTCGCCTACGGCGAGTCCTCGACGATGCCGACCGTGCTGACCGAGCCCCACCACCTGCCGACCCACCCCGTCGTCGACCTGCGGCTCGCCCGGCTGCTCCGGCGCCACGGCGTGCCGACGAGCGTGTTCTACCGCGACATCTACTGGCGCTACCCGGAGTACACCGAGCGGGTCCACCCCCTCGTCGCGGCGGGTACCCGGACGCTGTACCACGCCGAGCTGCGCGCCTACCGGCGGATCCTCGACCGCGTCTACGTGCCCTCGAGGGAGATCGCGGCGCACGTCCCGCACCTGCGCCCGGAGCAGATGGCCCCGCTCCCGCCCGGCGGGGCGATCCAGGACGTCCCGCGCACCAACGGTCCCTTCACGCTCCTGTACGTCGGGAACGTCACCTCCTACTACCGGATGCACGAGCTCCTGCGCGCCGTGGACGCCACGCCCGGCGTCCACCTGGTGCTCTGCACCCCGCGGGAGTCCTGGGAGGCGGCGCACGGCGAGTACGCCCCGTGGCTCGGTGAGCGGGTCGAGGTGGTTCACGAGCGCGGGGAGGGCCTGCTCCCGCTGTTCGGAAGGGCGGACGTCGCCTCGATCGTCGTCGAGCCGTCGGAGTACCGGGACTTCGCGGCGCCGGTCAAGCTCTACGAGTACCTCGGCCACGGCAAGCCCGTCCTCGCGACGACCGGCACGCTCGCCGGTCGGACAGTCGAGGACGGCGGCCTCGGATGGGCGGTCGACTACGACCACGAGGCGCTCGCCGACCTGCTCGCCCGCCTGCGCGACGACCGCGCGGAGGTCGACGCCTTCGCCGCACACGTGCGCACCGCCCGGCACGACCACACGTGGGCGGCCCGCGCCCGCGAGGTGGCCACCGACCTCGCGAGTCTCGACCGCCGGTAGGAACGGGCGCGGCGCCGGGACCGGACGCCCCGGCACCCGTGCGGTACGCCCCACAGGGGCCCGCCGTCGTCGGCGTGTGGTCCTACGATGGAGGCCATCGCGGACGAGGCCGCCCACTCGCCGGTCCCGCCAGCCACCTGAGCCGAGAGGACACTCATGCGCATCGCCGTCGTCGCCCTGGGGAAGATCGGGCTGCCGCTCGCCGTGCAGTTCGCCGACGCAGGGCACGAGGTGATCGGCGTCGACATCAACGCCGCCACCGTCGCCGACGTCAACGCCGCGAAGGAGCCCTTCCCGGGGGAGGCCCACCTCCAGGACAAGCTCTCCGAGCTCGTGCCGGCCGGCCGGCTGCGCGCCACCACCGACTACGCCGAGGCGATCCCCGGCGCGGACGCGATCGTCCTCGTGGTCCCGCTGTTCGTCGACGACGCCACGTGGGAGCCCGATTTCGACTGGATGGACGCCGCCACGCGCTCCCTGGCCGAGCACCTCACGCCCGGCACGCTCATCTCCTACGAGACGACGCTGCCCGTCGGCACCACGCGCAACCGCTGGAAGCCGCTCATCGAGGAGATCTCCGGCCTCACCGAGGGCGAGGACTTCCACCTGGTCTTCAGCCCGGAGCGCGTCCTCACCGGCCGCGTGTTCGAGGACCTGCGCCGCTACCCCAAGCTCGTCGGCGGCCTGAGCGAGGAGGGTGCCCGCCGCGCCACCGAGTTCTACGAGGCCGTCCTCACGTTCGACGAGCGACCGGACCTCGCCCGCCCCAACGGCGTGTGGGACATGGGCGGCGCCGAGGCGGCCGAGATGGCCAAGCTCGCGGAGACGACCTACCGCGACGTCAACATCGGCCTCGCCAACCAGTTCGCGCGCTACGCGGACACCGTCGGCATCGACGTCCAGACCGTCATCGACGCGTGCAACTCGCAGCCCTTCAGCCACATCCACCGGCCCGGCATCGCGGTCGGCGGCCACTGCATCCCCGTCTACCCGCGCCTCTACCTCTCGACCGACGCCGACGCGACGATCGTGCGGACCGCCCGCCAGCTCAACGCCTCGATGCCGGCCTACGTCGTCGGCCGGCTCGAGTCGATGCTCGGCGACCTGTCCGGCCGCCGCGTCGCCGTCCTCGGCGCCAGCTACCGCGGCGGGGTCAAGGAGACCGCGTTCTCCGGCGTCTTCGAGACCGTCACCGAGCTGCGCGCCCGCGGCGCCGAGGTGCTCGTCCACGACCCGATGTACACCGACGAGGAGCTGGGCGGGTTCGGCTGGACCGCCTACCACCTGGGCGAGCCCGTCGACGCGGCCGTCGTCCAGGCCGACCACAAGGAGTACAAGGAGCTGGCCCCGGCCGACCTGCCGGGCATCAGGATCCTTGCCGACGGACGCGCCGTCACCGACCCGACGGTCTGGGCGGGCACCCCCCGGATCACGGTGGGCGGCGGCCAGTAGTTGGACCCGAGCGGAGCCACGTGGGGGGAGATCGCGGGCTCGGTCCTCGTCGCGGCCGCGGTGCTGCTCGGACCGGGCCTCGCGGTGGGTCATGCCTGGCTCCGGCTCCGCGGGCTCACGCTGCTCGCCGCGGCGCTGCCGCTGACCGCCGGGATCCTCGGCGTCCTCACCCTGGTCGTGCCGTTGCTCGGCTTGTCCTGGGTCCCATCCGCGGTCGTCGTCCTCGGTCTCGTCACGCTCGCCGCGGTGGGCACGTCGCTGCGACGGCGGCGCGCCGGTAGGCAGTCCGCCGGCAGGCCGAGCGCCCCTGGGCAGCCGGCCCGGAGGTGGGACGCGGCCACTCCGTCGGGCTGTGCGCCGCGCGCGACGGCGCGGCCCGGGAACGCGCGCACCGCGCGGGAGAGCGCCCTGCTCGACCGGATCCTCACCCCGATCGCCCTCGCGGGCGCTGCGCTCTTCCTCATCGCCGTGACCGCCAGCGGCCTCGACGGCCTGGGTATCGGGCACCCGATCGAGCACCGCGACGCCGTCTTCCACTACTCCGCGACGGCGCTCGTACTCTCCGGCGACGGCAGCCCCTTCCCCCTCGGCGGCCTCGACCAGCTCTTCCCCGGCTCGTCCGGCGTCTACTACCCGTCCCTGTGGCACGGGCTCGCGGCGATCCCGTCGGCCGTCTCGGACGGCGTGGTCGGCTCCCACGCCACCGTGCTGGTCGTCGCGCTCGCCTTCTACGTCGGCGTCGCGGCGCTCGCCCGGGCTGCCGCGCCGAGACTGCCCGGCGTCGCGGCGCTCGCCGTCGTCGTCGCCGTCGCCGGAACGGCCTTCCCGGTGTACTCGATGGCCTTCCACGGCCAGTGGCCCTGGGGACTCTCCTACGTGCTCACCGTTCCCGCGCTCGTCCTGGGCCTGCGGTGCGTCCGTGCACCGCGCGACGTCGGCGCCTGGGTGGCGTTCGGGCTCGCCGCCGCGGGCGCGACCCTCGCGCACGGCTCCGCGCCGGCCGTCCTCGCCGTCGGGGCGACCGCCTGGGCGATGGCCGTCGTCTCCGGCGGCGTCGCGCGCTGCCCCGTGCTGCACCGCGTCGGCTCCGCGTTCGCGACCCTCGCCCTGCCGGTGCTCGTCGCGGCGCTCGCGTGGGGCGCGATCAGGGTGGTCCCGCTGCTGTCCTCGATGGGCGACTTCGAGCGGCCCTCGGTGAGCGAGCGCGGCGAGATCCTCGGGACGCTGCAGTACCTGATCCCGGTCCCGCCCCTGGTCGGCGTGCAGCCCGCCGCCTGGGTGCTCACGGCCCTGGCCGCCGTGGGCCTCGTCGTGCTGGCGCAGACCCGGCGCGGCCGATGGCTGCTGTCCGTCGCGGTCATGCTGCTCGTCCTGCGGGTCCTCGCGGCCGGGCCTGACGGACCGCTGCGCGACCTCACGGCGCTCTGGTACAAGGACTACGACCGGCTCGAGGCCCTCCTCGTCGCGCCGATGGCGGTGGTCGCCGGCGCGGGCGGGGCGGCTCTCGTCACGCTCGCGGTCCGCGTGGTCCAGCGCCGTGCTCGCGAACGGTCCGGCGGCGGCCCCGGGCCCGCCCGCGCCGGCGTCGTCCAGGTCGCGCCGGTCGGCGTCGTCCAGGCGATGTCGCTCGTCGTCGTCACGTCGGCGATCGCGATCGGGACGGGCGGGTTCCACGCCGACGTCGCCGCCGAGACCGTCCGGCAGGGGCCGCGCCAGGCCGTGCCCGACCGGCCGTACTCGATGACGCCGCAGGAGGCCGCGTGGCTGCGCTCGCTCGCCGGAGAGCTCGGCGAGGACGCCCGCGTGCTCGGCGCACCGGCGGCGGGCCTCGTCTTCGCGCCGGCCCTGGCCGGTTGGGACGTGGCGCCCGCCCCCCTGGACCCCGTCCCGGGCGACCCCGCGGACGAGGCGCTCTACGAGCTCGACGCGCTCGGTGAGGACCCGGCCGTGTGCGAGCGCCTCGACGCGCTCGGCGTCACGCACGTCTACCTCGACACCCCCGGGCATTACCTCCTCGGCTGGAACTACCTCGACATCGCGACGATCCCGCCGGACACGCTCCGTACCGTCGCGGCGCACGAGGACGCACGCCTCATGGAGGTCGCCGCCTGCTGACGGGGGAGGGGCGGGCACACGCGCGAGCGAGACGGTCCGGCTCGCTGTGACCAAGCCGACCCGGCGCGACCGGCGGCGGTATGCACCCGGCCAGCACAATGGCGGGGCCGAACGGAAGGGGAATCGATGAGCTGGGCGGAGTTCGTGCTGCCGACCATCACGATGCTGCTGCTCTCGGTCGTCCCCGGGTTCCTCATGCTCGCGGCCGTCGGGCTGCGCGGGCTCGTCGCCGTCGGCGGTGGCGCGGCCCTCACGATCGCGGCCGCCGGCGGGCTCGGCATCATCTATGGCGCCCTCGGTGTGCCGTACACGTTGGCCACGCTGCTGCTCGGGCTCGCCCTGTGCGTGGCAGCCGCGGGCGGCATCGGGCACGCGCTCGGTACGGCGCCCTGGGTGCGCGACGAGCGCGCGCGGCCGATCGTCCAGCCCGTGCCGCTCGGCAGGACGCTCACCGCCGTGCTCGTCTCACTGGTGGTGGTCGGCACGATCGTCCACAGCATCGGGCTTGCGCGCGGGATGGTTGCTCCTGGCCAGCCGGTCCAGACCTGGGACGGCGTCTTCCACCTCGGCGCGATCCGGACCGTCCAGGACACCGCCAACGCGTCGTCCTTCAGCGGGCTCGCGCCGATGTACGACGCCCTGGAGGCGGTCTTCTACCCGGCGGTCTGGCACGGGATGGTCGCCGTCTCGCCGGGGTTCGACTCGGTCGCGTCCGCCGCCAACGCGTCCTCGTTCGTCATGGGACCGATCTGGTTCGTCAGCGGCGCCGCCCTCGCCCGTACGGTCTGGCCCGAGCGTCCGCTCGCCGCCGTCGCCGCGCCGCTCGTCGCCGCCTCGTTCGTCACCACGCCGACCGTCCTGCTCGGCGTCGTCTCGCTGTGGCCCTACGCCGCCGCGCACGTCGCGATGCCGGGCCTGCTCGCGCTCATCGCCCTCGCTATCCGCCAGCTCCCGCACGCCCGCCCGACGACGGCACTCGCCGTCCCGAGCCTCGTCGGCTTCCTCGGTGCCGGGCTCACGCACGGCTCGGCGGCGTTCACGATGATCCTGCTGGCCGGCCCCCTCGTGGCCGTCGGTATCTACCGGGCCTCCCGGCACGCCTGGCTGGCCGGCCATCGCCGCCCGGTCTACGTCACCCTCGGCGTGCTCGTCGCCCTGCTCGCACTGGTGGTCGCGGCGCTCGCGGTCTTCCCGGTGCTCGACATGGTGCTGAACTTCGAGCGCGGCGGCCAGGACTCCTACTACCCGGTGATCGGGCAGCTGCTCATCGACAACCCCATGGTCTACAGCTACGACTGGAGGCAGTACGTCGGACAGGTCGTCGTGACCGTGCTCGCGATCGTCGGCGCCGCCGAGGCGATGCGGCAGCGGTCCGGGCGGTGGCTCGTGCTCGCGTGGATCTGCGCGCTCGCCCTCACGGTCCTCACGGCCGGCCCCGAGGACAACCCGCTGCGCGCGGTCGCGGGCTTCTGGTACACGCAGCCCAGCCGGGTCGTGGTCCTCGTCGGGATCACGGCCGTGCCGCTCGCCGCGCGCGGCGTCGCCGTCCTCGCCGAGGCCGTCGCCGCCGCGATCGACGACCTGCGGCGCGCCTCGGGGCGGAAGGGTGTGACCGGCCCGCGGGGCGAGGCGTCCTCGGGCGAGGCGGCTTCCGGGGTGGCGTCCTCGGGCGAGGCGGCTTCCGGGGTGGCGTCCTCGGGCGAGGCGGCTTCCGGGGTGGCGTCCTACGGCCCGGCGTCCGTGGCGGAGGAACGCCGCCGGCTCCCCATCGTCCACAACAACACCGGTCGCGGGAACGCCTCCCGGCTCTCGCTCGGCGTCCTCGTCGCCCTGCTGGGCGGCATCGTCGTCCTCACCGGTGGGCTGCGCGTCGACCAGCGCACCGAGATCATCACCAACAGCTACGTCCCCGGCCGGATCGCCTGGGGCACGATGCTCTCCGAGGAGGAGATCGATCTCGTCACCCGCGCGGGCGAGGTCCTCCCGGACGACGCCGTCGTCGTCGGTGACCCGTTCGCCGGCGCCGCATACCTCTACTCGCTCGGCGGCGTGGACGTGCTCTACCGCCAGCTCGGCCAGTGGGACTCCGAGGCGCTGACCACCCTCGGCACGAGCTTCGACGAGATCTACACCAACCCCGAGATCTGCGAGATCGTCCGCGACCTCGGCGTCACCCACGTATACACAGACACCCACGAGCGCGGCCCGCAGGAGCACGAGCAGAAGTACTCCTACCGCAGCGAGGGCTTCGCCTACGTCCAGCCGGGCGAGGGCTTCGAGCTCGTCGACCAGGCGGGTACCGCATCGATCTGGCGCCTCACCTACTGCGACGACGTCGGCGCGTCGGCCGATCAGGGATGAGCTGGACGCAGGCCGCCCCGGGCCTGCTCGCGATGGTGGTCGTCATGGTGGCGCCCGGGTGGCTCATGCTCCGCGCGCTCGGACTGCGCGGGCTCGTGGCGCTCGGTCCCGCGGCCACGCTGACCTTCGCGGTGTCGGCCGGCTGGGCCGTCGTCCTCGGCGCGGCGGGCATCGACTGGAACCTCGCGACGTTCCTGCTGGGCATGCTGCTCGCCGCGGGTGTGTGCGCGCTGCTCGGGGACCGGCTCGGCACCGCGCCGTGGCGCGACCCGGAGCCGGTTGGTGTCACCGAACGCGCCGGACCCGCTCCCCGCCTGCGCTGGCTGCGGCCGGCGGACGCGGCCCGGCGCGCGCGCGACGAGCGGGCCCGCTCGACGGCGCTGCTGTCCGTGCGGGGTGCCCTGCTCCAGCCCCCGCCGATGTCCCGCCCCCTCCTGCTCCTCCTGGCCGCCGCGCTGGTCCTCGCGACCGGCCTCCACATGGCCGCGATGACGCGCGGGATCGGGGTGCCCGACCGACCGAGCCAGGTCTGGGACGGCGTGTTCCACCTCAGCGCGGTGCAGGCCGTGCGCGAGCACGGCGACGCCTCCTCCTTCGGCGGCCTGGGCTCGCTCTACGACTACGGGTACGCGCCGTTCTACCCCTCGGGCTGGCACGGCGTCGTCGCGGTCACACCGTTCCTCGCCTCCGTGCCGATGGCCGTCAACGTCTCGATCCTCGTGGTCGGCCTGCTGTGGTCCCTGTCGACGGTGGGGCTCGTGCGCGCCACGTGGCCGGAGCTCCCGGTCGCCGCCGCCGTCGCGCCCGTGCTCGCCCACTCGTTCGTCACGCTGCCGGTCGCGCTCATCACGCAGATGGGTCAGTTCCCCTTCACCTACGCGCACGTGCTGCTGCCGGGCGTGCTCACGCTCGTCGTGCTCGCCGTGCGCAACCTCCCGGACCTCCGGGGCTCGACGGCGGTGGCGCTGCCGGCGGTGGTGGGTGCGCTCGGGCTGGCCCTCGTCCACGGGTCGGCCTGGTTCTCGATCCTCGTGCTCGCGGGGCCCCTGCTCGCTGCCGCCGCGGTCGGTGCGTTCCGGCGGCTGCGGCACGACGGCCTGCGGCTCCCGCTCGCCGTCGCCGGCTGGAGCGCCGCCGGCCTCGCCCTCCTGCTGACGGTCCCGTTGCTCGCCGGCGACGTCGTCGACTCCGTGCAGGCCTTCGACCGGCCCGGCGACGACGGGTACGGCTGGATCCTCACCTCGCTGCTCGTCGACCGCCCGCTGCGCTCCTTCGGCGGCTACGGCGCCGGCGGGACGGCGGCGCTCGGTCAGGTCCTCGTCACCGGTCTCGCGATCGGTGGCGCGCTCGCCGTGTGGTGGCGGCACCGGGGGCGCTGGCTCGCCGTCGGGCTCGTCGTGGCCGTCGGCCTCACCGCCCTCGCGCACGGCCCCGCCGATCATCCGCTGCGGTGGCTGACGAGCTTCTGGTACTCCGAGGCGATGCGGCTCGACGCCCTCGTGGTCATCTGCGCCGCACCGCTGGCCGCGCTCGGCCTCGCCGTGCTCGTGCGCGAGGGGCTGCCGCTGCTGCGCGACGGCGTCGCGAGGCTGCGTCGGTCGGTCCCGGTCGGGGAGACCGGGCCCCGGCGCCGCGCCGTGTGGGAGGCGGCGCTGGCCGCGGTCCTGGTGGCGGTCGTCGTGCTCGCCTCCGACGGGCTGCGGTACACGCTGCGCACCTACCACGCCGTCGAGAGCTTCGTGCCGGACCACCTGCCGTTCCGCATGCTCGCGGGCGACGCCGAGCTCGAGCTGTTCCGGCGCGCGGGGGAGACCCTGCCGCAGGACGCCGTGGTCCTCGGCGACCGGTTCCGCGGGACGCCGTACTTCTACTCGCTCGGCGGGGTCGACGTCGTCTACCCCCACCTCGCCGGTCCGCGCAGCGCGGACGGGCAGCTGCTCCAGGCGCGGTTCGACGAGATCGGGACGGACCCCGAGGTCTGCGCGGCCGTCGAGCGCCTCGGCGTCACGCACTTCTACACGAACACGCGCGAGACCGGCGGCGACCCGTGGGACCAGATGGATCCCCTCGGGAGCGACACGCTCTTCACCTTCCGGCCCGGCGAGGGGTTCGAGCTCGTCGACACGGGCGGGACCGGTCAGCTGTGGGAGATCCACGTGTGCGACGCGGGCGGATAACCTGACCGCATGACAGTCCTGGTCACCGGCGGAGCCGGGTACATCGGTGGGCACGTGGTGGCCGCTCTGCGCGAGCGTGGCGACGACGTGGTGGTCGTCGACGACCTGAGCACCGGCATCCCCGAGCGCATCCACGGCGTCACGCTGGTCACCCTCGACCTCGCCGCCGAGGGGTCGGAGGAGAAGCTCGCCAAGGTGATGGAGGAGCGGTCCGTCGACGCCGTCATCCACTTCGCCGGGCGCAAGCAGGTCGGTGAGTCGGTCGAACGGCCCACCTGGTACTGGACCCAGAACGTCGGGGGCCTGCTCACCGTGGTGCGCGCGATGGAGACGACCGGTTGCCGCCGGATCGTCTTCTCGTCCTCGGCCTCGGTCTACGGGATCTCCGACGCCGAGCTGCTCGCCGAGTCCGCGCCCACCCGGGCGCTGAGCCCCTACGGACGCACGAAGCTCGTCGGGGAGCAGATCCTCGACGACGCCGCCGCGGCCGGCACCCTCGACCCGATGTCGCTGCGCTACTTCAACGCGGCCGGGGCCGCGGCGCCGCTGCTCGGTGACACCTTCGTCCAGAACCTCATCCCCATGGTCCTCGAGCGGCTCGACTCCGGCGAGCGGCCGCGGATCTTCGGTGACGACTACGACACGCCGGACGGGACCTGCGTGCGGGACTACATCCACGTCGTCGACCTCGCGCGGGCCCACCTGCTCGCGATCGACCACCTTGCCGGCGCCGAGGAGCGGCGCGCGGCCGGCGCTGCGCCGACCCCGACCGTGGTCAACGTCGGCACGGGCGTGGGCAGCTCGGTGCGCGAGGTCCTCGCCGAGGTCCGCGAGGTCACCGGCGACCGGACCGAGCCCGAGGTGACCGAGCGCCGCCCGGGTGACCCGCCCCGCTCGGTCGCCGACGTCACCCTCGCGCGCGACCTCCTCGGCTTCACCGCCGAGCTCGGCCTGCACGAGATGGTCGAGTCGGCGTGGACGGCCTGGCAGGCGCGGTGAACGACGCGGGCGACCCCGGCGAGGCAGTCCAGGTCGTCACCGTCGCGTACAACCCGGACGGCGCGGAGCTCGGCATGTTCGCCGGGTCCCTCACGGCCGCGACGACGGCGCCCGTGCGGCTGACGATCGTCGACAACGGCACCGAGGCGGCCGTCGTCGACGAGGTGGCCGACGCCTACGGGGCGGAGGTCGTCCGGCCCGGCGCGAACCTCGGGTACGGGACCGCCGCCAACCTCGGGGCGCGCGACGGGACCGAGCCGTGGCTCGTCGTCGTCAACACCGACGTCGAGTGGCAGCCCGGGTCGCTCGACCGCCTCCTCGAGGCGGGCCGGCGGCACCCGCGGGCGGGGGCCCTCGGACCGACCGTCCTCAACCTCGACGGCAGCGTCTACGCGTCGGCCCGCGCCCTGCCGAGCCTCGTGATCGGCAGCGGGCACGCCGTCCTGGCGCCCGTGTGGCCGGGCAACCCGTTCACCGCGCGCTACCAGCAGCGCTCCGGGCTGGGCGCCACCGAGGACCGGGCCGTCGGGTGGCTGTCCGGCTCGTGCCTGCTCCTGCGCCGCGAGGCGTTCGACGAGGTCGGCGGCTTCGACGAGGGGTACTTCATGTTCTTCGAGGACACCGACCTCGGTGACCGGCTCGGCGCCGCGGGCTGGGAGAACGTGTTCGTGCCCGAGGCGCACGTGGTCCACGACCAGGGCGCGAGCTGGCGGGAGCGGCCGGACCCGATGGTGCGGGCGCACCACCGCAGCGCCGAGCGCTACCTCACCGGCCGCTACGACTCCTGGTGGCAGCTCCCCGTGCGCGCCGCCGTCACGGCGGGCCTGCGCACGCGCGCCCACCTCCTGACGAGCGACGGTTTCCTCGCCTCCCGCGCCCGCCGCCTCTTCCCCGACGAGTGAGGGGCCCTTTCCACGAGTGAGGGGACTTTTCGCCGTGGGGGACGGTGCTTCACCCCTTCACCCGTGGTCGAGCACGATCGGGTCGGCGGCGCTCCATCGGGTGCGGGCGAGCTGGGACCGGCGGGGGAGAAGGTCGAGGACCGGTTCCAGCGGCTGCCCGAGCGGATCGGCGAGCGCGTGCCTGATCCGGTGGACGGCCTCCGCCGCGGAGATACCGTCGCTGCGGTCGAAGCGGGTCACGCCGTGGCCGGGTGCGGAGATGGCGCGTTCGCGACGTCGTTCGGCGTCGCGCACCGTCCGCCTCTCGGCCTCCGTGGTCCCGGACTTTCCGTCGCCGTCGTACTCGAGGTGCGCCCACCGCTGGGAACCGTCGGGTAGGAGGCCGTCACGCAGGGCGAGGTCGGTGAAGTACGTGGCGTCGGGGGTGAGGACGGGACACTGCGCGACGGCGTCGCGGCGCCCCCAGGTCAGCAGCACCCAGCGCAGCCACGACTCGCGAGCCGACTCGGCCCAGGGCAGCGCGTGATCGACGACGGCCCGGGCGCAGCGAGATCCGCGTGCCCGCGGTGGAAGCTCGTCGATGCGGCGCCACCACCGGGACCGGATCGCACGCGCCCGACGCTCGGTCCCCGGCCGGTCGAACCGGTCGACGTCGCTCCCGACGGCCAGGGCGTGATCCGCGCAGACCAGCGCATCGAGCGGCACGGTGAACCGCGACAGATCGATGATCGTCCGGTCGATCCCCGTGACGGGCACGCCGTGGAGCTCCACCACGTCGTCGTCGGGCAGAGGGAGCGTGTGCCGCACATGGTCCGCCGTGTCGAGCGTGCTCGTGTGGCTGGGCGCGGTGAGCTCCGGGAGTACCGGGAACGAATGGATCCGCAGGCCGTGGAGGAGAGCCGCCGTCGTATGACTCAGTGCGTGCTTCGTTCTCGTCCGCCGGCTCACCGCGATCGCGCGAGCCGCGAGGATCGAGGCCCTGCGCTCGTACTCGGGCTGGCCCTCCGGCACGTCGATGGCCGTGGCCCGCCTGACGAGGAGGCGGTCGTTCCCGGGCGCCGGTGGCAGGGCGGAGGTGTCGAGCCGATGGCGATGCCCCGAGATGAGTGTAGGGAGGTGGAGACCGCGTCTCTCGTCGAAGAATGGCACGTCCCCACGGTGCGAGGAACCGCGCGATCGCGGCTCTCGACAGCCTCCGCCCTGTGGATGCGACGTCGTCGGGCGGCCATGTGGGTCGACGGAAGCACCGGGACTACCAGAACCACCGGGACCGCCTCCGGACCAGACGGACCATGTGCGTCACGCGCACGACGTCCGCCGGACGCACCGCTCACCCCGTCGGGTCCGGCGGCCGAGCGGTCATCCGCTCACTCGTCGGAAGAACGCTCGTCACTCGTCAGGAAGACACCCCCCACTCGTGAGGAAAACACCCCTCACTCGTGGAAAAGGCCCCTCACTCGTGAAAAGGCCCCTCACTCGTGGGGTCAGTGGCCCTGGGCCGCGTAGCGGGCCTCGACCGCCGCCTTCTGCGGCCGCCACCAGTCCTCGTTGTCGCGGTACCACTGGACCGTCGCGGCCAGACCGTCCTCGAAGCTCGTGAACCGCGGCTCCCAGCCGAGCTCGGTGCGCAGGCGTGTCGAGTCGATGGCGTAGCGCAGGTCGTGCCCCGCGCGGTCGGTGACGTGGTCGTAGTCGCCGGCGTCGCGGCCCATGATCTGCAGGATGAGCTCGACGACCTCCTTGTTCGACTTCTCGCCGTCGGCGCCGATGAGGTAGGTCTCGCCGGGCGTGCCCTTCTCGATGATCGTCCACACGGCCGAGTTGTGGTCGTCGACGTGGATCCAGTCCCGCACGTTCGCGCCCGCCCCGTACAGGCGCGGGCGGATGCCGTCGATGAGGTTCGTGATCTGCCGCGGGATGAACTTCTCCACGTGCTGGAAGGGTCCGTAGTTGTTCGAGCAGTTCGAGATCGTCGCGGCGATCCCGAACGAGCGCACCCAGGCACGCACGAGCATGTCCGAGCCGGCCTTCGACGCCGAGTACGGCGAGGAGGGGTTGTACGGCGTCGTCTCGTGGAAGCGCTCCGGGTCGTCGAGCTGGAGGTCGCCGTACACCTCGTCGGTCGAGATGTGGTGCAGGCGCACCTCGTGCCGGCGCACGGCCTCGAGGAGCTCGAACGTGCCCACGAGGTTCGTCTGGACGAACGGGGAGGGGTCGTTGAGCGAGTTGTCGTTGTGGGACTCGGCCGCGAAGTGCACGACGAGGTCCGAGTCCGCGACGAGCGGGTCCACGGTGTCCCGGTCCGCGATGTCGCCCGTGACCAGGCGCGTGCGCTCGACCCCGGCGAGGGAGGCGGAGTGACCGGCATAGGTCAGCTTGTCGAGGACGGTGACCTCGACGTCCGGCCGCTCGGCGACCGTGCTGCGGACGAAGTTCGCGCCGATGAAGCCGGCGCCCCCGGTGACGAGGATCTTCATGGGACCTCCTGCTGGCCGTTGCGTGGTCATGGCCGGCCGACGCCGACGTAGGTCCAGCCGGCGTCGCGCCACCGCTGGGGGTCGAGCGCGTTGCGGCCGTCGAAGATGGTGCGTGCGGGGGAGACCTCGGCGAGCTCGTCCGGGTCGAGCTCCTTGAACTGCTTCCACTCGGTGAGCAGCATGACGACGTCGGCGTCCCGGGCGGCCTCCAGCGCGGAGTCGACGACCTCGAGGCGGGTGCCCTGCTCGCGCAGCACCGCTCCGGCGGCGGGGTCGGTGACCTTGACGTGGGCGGCCTCGTCGTGGATGCGCCGCGCGATGTCGAGCGCGGGGGAGTTGCGCATGTCGTCGCTGTTCGGCTTGAACGCGGCGCCGAGCACGCCGATCGTCTTGCCGCGCAGGCTGCCGCCGGCGATCCGGCGGGCGGTGTCGACCGCGTGCAGGCGCGTGCGGTCGTTGATGAGGTCGACCTCGCGCAGGAAGGTCAGCGACTGGTCGGCGCCGAGCTCGCCCGCCCGGGCCATGAACGCGCGGATGTCCTTCGGGAGGCAGCCGCCGCCGAAACCGATGCCGGCGCGGAGGAACTTCTTCCCGATCCGGTCGTCGTGGCCGATGGCCTCCGCCAGCGTGGAGACGTCGGCGCCGGTGGCCTCGCACAGCTCCGCCATCGCGTTGATGAAGGAGATCTTCGTGGCGAGGAAGGAGTTGGCCGCCACCTTGACGAGCTCGGCGGTGGCCCAGTCGGTCTCCACCAGCGGGATGTCGCGCTCGAGCAGCTGGGCGTAGGCCTCGTCGAGCGGGGCGCGCGCCTCGGCCGCCTCGGCCTCGTCCTTCGGGAGCCCGTAGACGATGCGGTCGGGGTTGATCGTGTCCTCGACGGCGAAGCCCTCGCGCAGGAACTCGGGGTTCCAGATGAGCAGCCCGCCGGCCTTGCCGATCCGCTCAGCGAGGCGCTCGGCCGTGCCCACGGGCACCGTGGACTTCCCGACGACGACGGGCCGCGTGCCGTCGACCGGTCCCAGGTGGGGCAGGAGCGAGTCGACGGCGGCGTCGACGTAGCGCAGGTCCGCCGCGTAGCCGCCCTCGACCTGCGGGGTGCCGACGCCGATGAAGTGCAGGCGCGCACCGGCGACGTCCGCGGGGTCGGTGGTGAAGGCCAGCCGGCCGGAGTCGACCTGCTCCTTCAGCAGCTCGTCGAAGCCCGGTTCGTGGAACGGCGCCTTGCCCGCGGACAGAAGGGCGACCTTCTCCGCGTCGACGTCGAGACCGACGACCTCGTGGCCCAGCTTGGCCATGCATGCCGCGTGAACGGCGCCCAAATAACCCGTTCCGACTACAGACATTCTCATGTCTCCACGGTACCGTCGCGCGCGGCAAGAGCCACAATCCACCCCGTCCTTCCCCCGAGGTGTCTTTCTCATGTCTGCTTCGCAGCATCCTGCCCGCACGTTTCTCCGACCACGACGGGCGGTGCTCGCGTCCGCCCTGGTCACCGCCCTGTGCGTGCCGGCGATCCTGAGCCCCGCCGTCGCCGAGCCCGACGACTCCATCCCGAACGCCACCGACCCGACCACGGGCCCCGCCGCTCCGGCGACGACGGACGTGCCGGCCGCGGGCTCCGACCCCGCCCCGCTCCAGGTCGTCACACTCACCGACGACTCCGGCGCCCCCACGACCACCGCGAGCGCAGGTGCCGCGGACCCCGCGCGCGTCTCGTCGAGCCCTCTGCCCTCGCGGGCGGCCCCGAGCCCCGTCGACGCCACCGTCGCCGACGCGCAGGACGAGGGGGACCTGACGATCCTCACCGAGGAGATCGACGCCGACGGCTTCCTGCTCGCCGGCGTCACGTGGGCGGCGGGCGAGATGCTGCCGCAGGACGCCGCGATCTACGTCCGCACGCGCGCGGGCGGCGAGTGGTCGTCCTGGTCCGACCTCGAGCCGGAGTCGCCCGGCGACGACGCGCTGCCCGGTGGTACCGAGCCCTTCCTCACCACCGAGTCCGACGGCGTGCAGGTCCAGATCGACCCGGGCTCCGGTGAGCTGCCCGCCGACCTCCGGCTCACCCTCGTGCCGGCCGACGTCGACGGCGCCGTCGAGCTGGAGCCTGCCGGTCCGGGGACCCCGAGCATCGCGATCGAGGAGCCGGTCCCGTCCGCGGCCGCCGAGGCCCGCCCGGCCGCCCCGGCTCCGGGTGACCAGCAAACTCCCTCCGCGAGCAGCGCGCCGGACGCCGCCGCGAGCAGTGCGCCGGACGCCGCGATCCAGGACTCCGCCGCGCCCTCGGCGCGCGTCCCGCAGCCGGAGATCATCTCCCGGGCGGGGTGGGGGGCGAACCCGGAGTACTTCTTCTGGCCGCCCGAGCGCACCGCCCTGCGCGCCGCCGTCGTCCACCACACGGCGGGCACGAACACCTACAGCTACGCCGAGGCGCCGGGCGTCGTGCGGAGCATCTACTACTACCACTCGCAGACCCGGGGCTGGGGGGACATCGGCTACAACTTCCTCGTCGACCGCTGGGGCCGCACCTACGAGGGGCGGACCGGCTCGCTCGGGGCCCCGGCCGCCCAGATGACGGTCGGCGCGCACGCGGCGCCCGCCAACACCAACACCGTCGGCGTCTCGATCATGGGCGACTTCACCTACGGCCCGGCGCCGCAGGCCGCCATGGACGCCGTGCGGGACGTCATCGCCTGGCGCTTCTCCCTGGCCGGCGTGGACGTCGACGCCCCCACGGGCATCACCTCCCGCGGCACCGCCTACGCGTACGCGGGCGAGCCGATGCCGGCGATCATGGGGCACCGCGACGTCGCCTACCAGACGCGGACGATCTGCCCCGGCCCGTACGTCGCGGCCGCGCTGCCCGGGATGATCGCGGAGATCCGCACCATCCTGGACGCCGCGACGAACGAGTTCTTCCTGTCGAACGCGTGGAGCACGATCGCGGACGTCGAGTTCACGTTCGGCACCGGAGGCGGCGAGATCGTCGTCGGCGACTGGGACGGCGACGGGGTCGACACGGTTGGTGTCCGCACGGGGCAGACCTTCCGCCTGACCAACGGCCACCACTCGCGGGCCGACGTCGTCCTGGCCTACGGCCGCGCGGGAGACGAGATCCTCGTCGGCGACTGGGACCGCAACGGCACCGACACGCTCGGCGTCCGGCGAGGCAACGGCATCTACCTGCGCAACGATCTCGAGTCGGGGCCGGCGCACGAGCAGTTCACCTACGGGCGCGCGGACGACGTGCTGCTCGTGGGGGACTGGAGCGGCAACGGTCGCACCACCCTCGCGGTGCGGCGCGGGAACCAGTACCTCCTCACCCACGGCCTGGCCTCCGGTCCCGCGGAGATCGTCATGGACTACGGGCGGGTGGACGACGAGGTCGTCATCGGTGACTGGGACGGCAACGGCACGGAGACCTTCACCGTGCGTCGCGGCATCGACTACTTCATGCGCAACGACCTCACGACGGGCGACGCCCACCGGACCGTCACCTTCGGCCGCGCCGGGGACAGCGTGATCGCCGGTGACTGGGACGGCAACGGCACCGCGACGCTCGGCGTCGTGCGCTGACGCGAGACGTCCTCCGCGGCCGGCGGCCGGCGAGGACGAGCCACTCCGGGGGAGCGGCAGATGGGACGACGGCGGTCCGGCATCCAGGTGGATGGCCGACCGGCCGCCTGCGCGGGGGAGGGGGGCGGGGGGGCTCCCACCCCGGCGGCGGCGCACCCAGGGGGGGGGCCGCGGCGGCCAAACAGCGGTGGGGGTGGCCGGGGGCGGCGGCCGCGGGGGGGGGGGCGGGGTCGGTGGGGGGGGGGGGGGGGGAATAGGACAGGCCCGGGGCCAGGGGGGGGCATTAAAGAATCCAAAGA
>JBQDDG010000026.1:1669-56952 GCA_052093225.1 Actinomycetaceae bacterium | reverse complement strand
GCCGTACACACCATTACCGAAAGGCCCCCAACCACCAGGTTGGGGGCCTTTCGCATGCCCGAATACTGACCAATATTTTTTGCGCCCTGCGCCCTGCGCCCTGCGCCCTGCGCCCTGCGCCCTGCGCCCTGCGCCCTGCGCCTTGCGCCTTGCGTCTTGCCCCGTGCTGCTCGCGGTGCCGTTTGTTAAATGCATGTCGTCGTTCTTCTCAGGCTGTCGGGCACTGACGTCTCCGTTTCCCGCTTCTGGCTCGCCCTTCCTGTTGGGCCGTTTCCCGTCTTCTCTTGGGACGTGTCGTTGTCTATCCAGGGCTGGCCGTGCGCTGGTCGCTGTCCTCGACCTGGCGGAGCCCGTTCGTTCGTGCCGGAGCGAGTCGATTGCACCTAGCCCTAGACTCACGGCATGAGCACTGACGCCACTCCGGACATGAAGCCGCGCTCGCGGCAGGTGACCGACGGGATCGGAGCCACTGCCGCCCGAGGGATGCTCCGGGCCGTGGGGCTCGGGGACGACGACTTCGCCAAGCCGCAGATCGGGGTCGCGAGCTCGTGGAACGAGATCACGCCCTGCAACCTCTCCCTCGACCGTCTCGCGAAGAAGTCGAAGGAGGGCGTGCACGCCGCCGGCGGGTATCCGCTCGAGTTCGGCACCATCTCCGTCTCGGACGGCATCTCCATGGGCCACGAGGGCATGCACTACTCCCTCGTCTCCCGGGACATCATCGCGGACTCGGTCGAGACGGTGATGATGGCCGAACGCCTCGACGGGTCCGTCCTCCTGGCCGGCTGCGACAAGTCCGAGCCCGGCATGCTCATGGCGGCCGCCCGCCTCGACCTCGCGAGCGTCTACGTCTACGCCGGCTCGATCATGCCCGGCTATGCCCGCCTCTCCTCCGGCGAGGAGCGCGAGGTGACGATCATCGACGCCTATGAGGCCGTCGGCGCGTGCGCCCGCGGACTGATGTCCCGCGAGGACGTCACCGCCATCGAGAAAGCGATCTGCCCGGGGGAGGGCGCCTGCGGCGGCTTCTACACTGCGAACACCATGGCGTCCGTCGCCGAAGCCATGGGCATGTCGCTCCCGGGCTCGGCCGCCCCGCCCGCCGTCGACCGCAGGCGGGACACCGCGGCGTTCGAGGCCGGCGAGGCCGTCATCGAGCTGCTCCGGCAGGGGATCACGGCGCGCGACATCATGACCCGCGAGGCGTTCGAGAACGCGATTGCCGTCGTCATGGCCTTCGGCGGGTCCACCAACGCCGTCCTCCACCTGCTGGCCATCGCGCACGAGGCCGACGTCGACCTCACGCTCGACGACTTCCAGCGCATGAGCGAGAAGGTGCCGCACCTCGGCGACGTCAAGCCGTTCGGCCGCTACGTCATGAACGACATCGACAAGGTGGGCGGCGTGCCCGTCGTCCTCAAGGCGCTCGACGAGGCCGGACTCCTCAACCGGGACTGCATGACGGTCACCGGCAAGACCATGGCCGAGAACCTCGAGGAGCTGTCCCCGCCGGACCCGGACGGCAAGATCATCCACTTCATGAACGACCCGATCGCCAAGCGGGGCGGCATCACGATCCTCCACGGCTCGCTCGCCCCCGAGGGTGCCGTGGTCAAGTCCGCAGGCTTCGAGTCCGACGTCTTCGAGGGCACCGCCCGGGTCTTCGAGCGCGAGCAGCACGCGATGGACGCGCTCCAGGACGGCACGATCACCGACGGCGACGTCGTGGTCATCCGCTACGAGGGGCCCAAGGGTGGCCCGGGCATGCGCGAGATGCTTGCCATCACCGGCGCCATCAAGGGAGCCGGGCTCGGCAAGACCGTCCTGCTGATGACCGACGGCCGTTTCTCGGGCGGCACCACCGGGCTGTGCGTGGGCCACGTGGCTCCCGAGGCCTCCGACGGCGGCCCGATCGCGCTCGTCAACGACGGCGACCGGATCCGCCTCGACGTCTCGACCGGCACGCTCGACCTCCTGGTGGACGACGCGGAGCTGGAGGCGCGTCGGAAGAGCTGGGAGCCCATCGCCCCGCGCTACACCACCGGCGTGCTCGGGAAGTACCAGAAGCTCGTCCAGTCCGCGTCCAGGGGCGCGATCCTCGAGTAGAGCTCGCGTGCGGTGGGCGGGGACGACGTCGGGGCGGGGCCTCGCCTGTCGCCGTACCGCCGTACCGCCGTTCGCTGTCTCGTCGCTCGTCGCTCGTCGCTCGTCGATGCGCCGTGGTGAGAACGCTGTCACCGCGGGCTCACCGTCGTCGGATCGCCGGAACCTAGGCTCGGACCAGAGCCGGGAGGTCCCCGGCACCCGTGAGGACGAGAATCATGACCGACGCCGATCAGCACCCCCACCGTCCCGTCCGCTCAGCCGCCGCCCGCATCGCCGCGCGGTACTCGGACGGATCGAGCCCTGACTCGACCGAGCCCGGAGAGTCCTCGGCCACCGGGGCCGCCACCGACGTCATCGGAACCGTGGGGACTGATCGACCGTCGCCCGGCGGGGGCGCACCGGGCGCGGCCCCGTCCGCGGCAACGCCCGACCTGCCGGCCGCCGAGCCGCACGGCGCGTCCGCACGGGCTACCGATGCCACCGGTCCCATCGCGTCGGTCCCGGCCGGGTCGGCACCCACGACCGACGCGATCTTCTCGGCGCCGGCGAGCTCCGCTGCTTCCGCGGCCGCCGCTCCCTCGACGCCGGGGTCCTCCGCCACCCCCGCGACCTCCACGACGAGCGTCGCGCCCACCGTCGTCCACGGCGACTCGACGCCGGCCGACCCGTCGACACCCCCGTCGACCACCACCGCCTCCGCGGTGGGCCGGCTCCCTCGCCTGGCGGCGGGCGGCCGGATCGTCCACGTGCTCGGGCTCCTGGCGGTCGGTCTCGTCACCGCGTTCGCGCTCGTCATCCTCGGCCCCGTCGTCACCCGGCTGAGCGCGGCGACCTCCACCCGCGAGTTCACCGGCATGGTGCTCGTCGGTCTCGGCGCGGTGGCCCTGGTGGGCTTCTCCCGCTGGCTCGACCACGTGCTGGCCGGCCGGCTCGCCCGGCGCTACGCGGAGTCCCTCCTCGCGCGCGTCGTCGAGCGTGCGCCGGACCACCCCGCCTCCGTCTCCCGGCTCGCGGTCCACTCGTTGCGGGCGGTCCGCGAGTCGGTCGCGCACCTGCACGCCCGGCTGATCCCGCTTGTCGTCCTCCTTGTCGGCGCCGGGACGGCTCTTGCGCTCGTGCACCGGAGCCTGCCCCTGGTCGCCGCGGCGCCGCTCCTCATCCTCGGCGCCGTCGCGGCCTCGATGTCGACGGCGGCCTCCCGCGCGGTGCGGGACGAGCGGCGCGCACGCCATGACGTCACCGCCGCCGTCGCCCCCGTGCTCGCGCCGCCGGAGCCCGAGGTCGAGCCCGTTCCCGTGCAGAGCGTGGTCGCCGGGACCGACCTCGCGCCAGAGCCCGGCGAGGACGCGGTGGCAGACACGCTCGACCCGGTCGACGACGACGCCCTCGTCGCCGCGCGCGGCTCCTCCCGGGCCTCCGGCTCCTCCGACGCCGCCGGGTCCGGATCGCCCACCTCCCTCCCCTCGGACCTGCGCGCCGCTCTCGGCCGGCTCGCCGACGCCGAGAACCGGGCCGCCGAGGCCCTCGGCTCGCTCCGCGCGGTCGGTGCCGTGGTGCTCGGCGCCGAGCTCGCCGTCGTCGCGCTCGCCGCGACGGCCGCGGGCGTGCCGGCGGGGGAGATCGCGGGCGCGCTCGTCGTCGTCGGGATCGCGACGGCTGCGGCCACCGACGTCGCCGAGGGTGCCCGGTTCGCCCCGGCCATGAAGGACGCGCGCCGGGCGGTCGGACGCGCTCTTACCGCCGGGGAGGCCGCCAGGACGAGTCGCTGACCACTAAATATCTCAACACGTGGGAGCGTGACCCACGATGTGAGACGACGGCCGCTCGTGCCGGACCTGGGCGTAGAGTGTGGGTGTGCCAGGAACCCACGTGCTCATTCTCGTAGTCGGCCGCGCGGCCGACGCTCGCTGAGAGCAGGTCCGGCCGCGCCCCTCGACACCCGCCGGGTCGAGGGGTTTTTGCATGCCCCGGCGGAACAGGCCCGGACCCGGGTCGACGACGAACCGGACGCCACGGCGGACCGGAGAGGCGAAGGAGGGACCATGACGAGCACGTCGCACAGCGCGCCGAGCCACGCTGCGCCCGACGACGAGGCTGCCGGCCGCGTCGTCGACGCCGCCGGGACCGGGACCGACGACGCCGTAGTCGTTGACGACCAGGCCGCCACCGGGACGGACGGCCCGCGGCCGGCTCCGGTCCCGCCGAAGCCCACCCCCGGCATCGACCCGGTCGAGGCCGAGATCCTCGCCACCTCCGCCGTCGCCGAGCGCGCCCTGCGCGGCTCCGGCAACGACACCGGTGCCGTCGTGCGCGGCGGCAGGCTCGAGACCGTCCCCTCAGAGGCGCGGATCTCCGAGCCGTCGACAGGTGCGCGCAGCATCGTCCGCGCTCTCGAGGAGCTCGACGTCGACACGGTGTTCGGCATCCCCGGCGGCACGATCCTGCCGACCTACGACCCGCTGTTCCAGTCCGACAAGGTCCGGCACATCCTCGTGCGCCACGAGCAGGGCGCCGGGCACGCGGCCGAGGGCTACGCGTCGGCCACCGGGAAGGTCGGCGTCTGCATCGCCACCTCGGGCCCCGGCGCGACCAACCTCATCACCGCCATCGCGGACGCCAACATGGACTCGGTCCCGCTGGTGGCGATCACCGGGCAGGTCGGTGCCGCGATGATCGGCACGGACGCCTTCCAGGAGGCGGACATCGTCGGCGCGACGATGCCGCTGACCAAGCACTCCTTCCTCGTCACCGAGGCGGACGAGATCCCGGCGCGCATCGCCGAGGCCTTTCACATCGCCTCGACCGGACGGCCGGGCCCGGTGCTCGTCGACATCGCGAAGTCGGCCCAGGTCGCCGAGACCACGTTCGTCTGGCCGCCGGTGATGGACCTGCCCGGGTACAAGCCGACCGTCAAGCCGCACGGCCGTCAGATCAAGGAGGCCGCGCGCCTCATCGCCTCGGCGTCGCGCCCGGTCCTCTACGTGGGCGGCGGCGTCATCCGCTCGGAGTCCTCCGAGGAGCTGCTCGAGCTCATCGACGCCTCGAACGCGGCCGTCGTCACGACGCTCATGGCCCGCGGCGCGGTCCCCGACTCGCACCCGAACCACGTGGGGATGCCCGGCATGCACGGCTCGGTGGCCGCCGTCGCCGCCCTGCAGAAGGCCGACCTGCTCATCACGCTCGGCGCCCGCTTCGACGACCGCGTGACGGGCAGGCTCGACAGCTTCGCCCCGCACGCGAAGGTCATCCACGCGGACATCGACCCCGCGGAGATCTCGAAGAACCGCCACGCGGACGTGCCCATCGTCGGCGACCTCGCCATCACGATCCCCGCGCTGACCGACGCGCTGCGCAAGGCGCAGGTCCAGCACGGCGAGCCGGCGCTCGACGCCTGGTGGAAGCTGCTCGGCGACCTCCGGGACGCCTACCCGCTCGGCTGGACCCCGACGGCGGACGGCCAGCTCGCGCCGCAGCACGTCATCTCCCGCCTCGGCGAGATCGCCGGCCCCGACGCCGTCTACGTCGCGGGCGTCGGCCAGCACCAGATGTGGGCGGCCCAGTTCGTCGACTACGAGAAGCCGCGCAGCTTCATCAACTCCGGCGGCCTGGGGACCATGGGCTACTCGGTCCCCGCGGCCATGGGCGCGAAGGTCGGCCGCCCGGACACGCCCGTGTGGGCGATCGACGGCGACGGCTGCTTCCAGATGACCAACCAGGAGCTCGCCACCTGCGTCATCGACCAGATCCCGATCAAGATCGCGGTCATCAACAACAGCTCGCTCGGCATGGTCCGCCAGTGGCAGACCCTCTTCTACGAGAGCCGCTACTCCAACACGGACCTGCACACCGGCCACGACACGGTCCACATCCCCGACTTCGTCAAGCTCGCCGAGGCCTACGGCTGCGTCGCCCTGCGCGTGACGAAGGTCGAGGAGATCGACGAGGCGATCCGACAGGCGATGGAGATCAACGACCGGCCGGTCCTCATCGACTTCGTCGTCAGCCGCGACGCGATGGTCTGGCCGATGGTCGCCAGCGGCGTGTCGAACGACGAGATCCAGTACGCCCGCGGGCTCACGCCCGACTTCGAGGACGAGGACTGAGGGGAAGGACATGAGCACCAGGCACACGCTGTCCGTTCTGGTCGAGAACAAGCCCGGCGTCCTCACGAGGGTCACCGCGCTGTTCGCCAGGCGGGCGTTCAACATCCACTCGCTCGCGGTCGGGCCGACCGAGCGCGAGGACGTCTCGAGGATCACGGTCGTCGTCGACGCCGCCGAGCTGCCGCTCGAGCAGGTGACGAAGCAGCTCAACAAGCTGATCAACGTCCTCAAGATCGTCGAGCTCGAGCCGGACAACACCGTCGAGCGGGAGCTCCTGCTCGTCAAGGTCCGCGCCGACGACGCGTCGCGCACGGCGGTCCTCCAGGTCGTCGAGCTCTTCCGGGCGCACGTCGTCGACGTCGCACCGGAGGCCGTGACCATCGAGGCCACCGGCGGGGACGCCAAGCTCAGCGCGCTGCTCACGGCCCTCGCGCCGTACGGCATCCGTGAGATCGTGCAGTCGGGCTCCGTCGCGCTGGCGCGCGGCTCCCGCTCGCTGACGGACCGCGCGCTCGACCGCGTCCGCTCCGCCTGAGCACGGACGGACCCGGCGGCGCACCCGCGCCGCACGCACCACTGACGGACCAACGCACCAACGAACCAAGGAGGGCCAACGTGGCCGAGCTGTACTACGACGACGACGCCGATCTGTCGATCATCCAGTCCAAGAAGGTGGCCGTGATCGGCTACGGCAGCCAGGGGCACGCGCACGCGCTCAACCTGCGCGACTCGGGCGTCGAGGTCGTCGTCGGGCTGCGCGAGGGGTCCGCCTCCTGCGCGAAGGCCGAGGAGCAGGGCCTCGCGGTCGCCACCGTGGCGGACGCGGTCAAGGACGCCGACGTCGTCATGATCCTCGCGCCGGACCAGCACCAGCGCGCGATCTACACCGACGAGATCGAGCCGAACCTCAAGGCCGACGCGGCGCTGTTCTTCGCCCACGGCTTCAACATCCGGTTCGACCTCATCAAGCCGGCCGCGGGCCACGACATCGCCATGGTCGCCCCGAAGGGCCCGGGCCACACCGTCCGCCGCCAGTACGAGGACGGGCGCGGCGTGCCGGTCCTCCTCGCGGTCGAGCAGGACGCGTCGGGTCAGGCGTGGGACGTCGCGGCCTCCTACGCCAAGGCCCTCGGCGGCCTGCGCGCGGGCGGTATCAAGACCACCTTCACCGAGGAGACCGAGTCCGACCTCTTCGGTGAGCAGACCGTGCTGTGCGGCGGCGTGTCCAAGCTCGCCCAGTACGGCTTCGAGGTCCTCACCGAGGCCGGCTACCAGCCGGAGATCGCCTACTTCGAGGTCCTCCACGAGCTCAAGCTGATCGTCGACCTCATGTACGAGGGCGGCATCGCCAAGCAGCGCTGGTCGGTCTCCGACACGGCCGAGTACGGCGACTACGTCTCCGGCCCGCGCGTCATCACGCCGCAGGTCAAGGAGAACATGGTGGCGGTGCTCGCGGACATCCAGTCCGGCGCGTTCGCCGAGCGGTTCATCGCCGACCAGGACCAGGGCGGCCCGGAGTTCGCCGCCCTGCGCAAGGAGGGCGAGCAGCACCCGATCGAGAAGACCGGCCTCGAGCTGCGCAACCTGTTCAGCTGGGTCGAGACCCGCGACGCGGACTACACGCAGGGCCAGGTCGGCCGCTGACGCACGACGCCGGAGCTCGCCCCGGCCCGGACCGTCGCCCCGCGCGGTGGTCCGGGCCGGGCGGCCCGGTGGGCCGGGGGAGCGCGGTGCGCCCGCCCGGAGAGCGGTCCCGACGCCGGAACCCGGTAGGCGGACCCACGAGCAGGACGCGGGCCACGGCCCGCACGAACACTTCGAGAGGACAACGGTGAGCGAGCAGCGCGAGATCGACCTGGGCGTCGTCGGCGGCGACGGGATCGGCCCGGAGGTGGTGGCCGAGGCGCTGAAGGTGGCCCGCGCCGCGCTGGACGGCACCGGCGTCACCCTGCGCGAGACGACCTACGACCTGGGCGCGGACCGCTGGCACCGCACCGGGGAGACGATCACCGACGCGGAGGTCGAGGCCCTGCGCGCCCACGACGCGATCCTCCTCGGCGCGGTGGGCGACCCGCGCGTCCCGTCCGGCGTGCTCGAGCGCGGTCTGCTGCTGCGCCTGCGCTTCGACCTCGACCACTACGTCAACCTGCGTCCCGCCAAGTTGCTGCCCGGCGTCGCGACCCCGCTCGCCGACCCCGGAGAGATCGACCTGGTCGTCGTCCGCGAGGGCACCGAGGGCCCCTACGTCGGCAACGGCGGCGCCCTGCGCGTCGGCACCCCGAACGAGCTCGCCACCGAGGTCTCCGTCAACACGGCCTTCGGCGTGGAGCGCGTCGTCCGCGACGCCTTCGCCCGCGCCCAGGCGCGCCCGCGCAAGAAGCTCACGCTCGTGCACAAGCACAACGTCCTCGTGCACGCCGGCCACCTGTGGCGCCGGACCGTCGACGCCGTCGGGGCCGAGTTCCCCGAGGTCACGGTCGACTACGCGCACGTCGACGCCACGATGATCTACCTCGTCACGGACCCGTCGCGGTACGACGTCATCGTCACCGACAACCTGTTCGGGGACATCGTCACGGACCTCGTCGCCGCCGTCACCGGCGGCATCGGGCTCGCGGCGTCCGGCAACGTCAACCCCGACCGCACCTCGGCGTCGATGTTCGAGCCCGTCCACGGCTCTGCTCCCGACATCGCGGGCACCGGCAAGGCCGACCCGACGGCGGCGATCCTGTCGGCCGCGCTCATGCTCGACCACGTCGGTGAGACCGGGGCCGCCGCGCGCATCGAGGCCGCCGTCGAGGCCGACGTCGCCGCCCGCGGGGACGCCCCCCGGACGTCCTCCGAGGTCGGTGACACGATCGCCGCCGCGGTCCCGATCACGGCGGGAGCCGAGCGATGAGCCCCCAGGAGAGCACCGCCGTCGGGCAGGAGCCCGCGGCCGTGACGCAGGGCGAGCCCGGCGACGCGACCACCACCGGCGGCCTGCCGCTGCCCGCGAGCGGGTCCGGGCTCGAGATGCCGGGCCTGGCCTCCGCGGAGCTGCCGCCCGCCGTCGAGCTCGCCGCGCGTGTGACAGGGGAGCGCAACCCCCACCCGGCGGGCGACGCCGCCTACGCCGAGATCATGGGCGACCTGTCGTTCGGCACGGCGTTCACCGACCACATGGTGCGCGCCACCTGGACGCACGACGACGGCTGGGGGCCGCTCCGGCTCGAGCCCTACGGCCCGCTGCAGCTCTCGCCCGCCGCTTCCGTCCTCCACTACGGCCAGGAGGTCTTCGAGGGGCTCAAGGCCTACCGCTGGGCCGACGGCTCGGTGCGTACCTTCCGGCCCGGGTTCAACGCGGCCCGGCTCGCCCACTCCGCGCGTCGCCTCGCCCTGCCCGAGCTGCCCGCGCAGGACGTGATCGCCTCGCTCGCGGGGCTGGTGGCCGCCGACGACCGCTGGGTGCCCGGCGACGAGGGCGCCTCCTTGTACCTGCGTCCCTTCATGTTCTCCTCCGAGCCGTTCCTCGGCGTGCGGGCGGGCCGCCAGGTGGAGTACCTGCTCATCGCCTCGCCGGTGGGCCCGTACTTCGTCCACGGCTTCGAACCGGTCGGCATCTGGGTCTCCTCCACCTACCACCGCGCCGGCGCCGGCGGGATGGGGGACACGAAGACCGGCGGCAACTACGCCGCCTCCCTGCTGCCCCAGGCCGAGGCGTACGAGAAGGGCTTCGAGCAGGTCCTGTTCCTCGACTCCTCGACCAACACCTACGTCGACGAGCTCGGCGGGATGAACCTCGTCGTCGTCGACGCCGACGGCACCGTGCGCACGCCGGGCCTGACCGGCACGATCCTCCAGGGCGGCACCCGCGACTCCCTGCTCACCCTGCTCGCCGAGGGCGGCCGCGAGGTGCGCGAGGAGCCGATCGCCCTCGTCGACCTGCTCGCGGACATCCGTTCCGGCGCGGTGGCCGAGATCTTCGCGTGCGGCACCGCCGCCGTCGTCACCCCGATCGGCCGGCTCGCGGGCGAGGACTTCGACGTGACCGTGGGCGACGGCAGCCCCGGCCCCGTCACCCGAGCGCTGCACGCCGAGCTCACGGACATCCAGTACGGCCGCGGCGCCGACGACCACGAGTGGATGTACCGGCTCCTCTGAGCCGCGAGGAGGCGGGATGACCGACGAGCTGCACGTCTACGACACCACCCTGCGCGACGGCGCCCAGCAGGAGGGCATCAACCTCACCGTCGTCGACAAGATGGCGATCGCCGCCCTGCTGGACGAGCTCGGCGTCGACTACATCGAGGGCGGCTGGCCCGGAGCGATCCCGCGCGACACCGAGTTCTTCCAGCTCGCCGAGAAGGAGCTGGAGCTGACCCGGGCGCGGCTCGCCGCGTTCGGCGCGACGGCGAAACCCGGCGTGGCCGCCGCGCAGGACCCGCAGGTCCAGGCGCTCGTGGACTCGGGCGCGGGCGTGCTCACGCTCGTGGCCAAGTCGGACTCCCGGCACGTGGAGCGCGCGCTGCGCACCACCCCGGAGGAGAACCTACGGATGGTGCGGGACACCGTGACCCACCTCGTGGGGCTCGGCCGCGAGGTGCACGTCGACCTCGAACACTTCTTCGACGGCTACCGGTACGACGCCCGGCACGCGACCGACGTGGCCGCCGCCGCCCTCGCGGCCGGCGCGACCACCGCCGTCCTGTGCGACACCAACGGCGGCACGCTGCCCGACGAGGTCGGGCGGATCGTCACCGAGCTGCGGGGGCGGGTGGACGGCCGGCTGGGCATCCACACGCACAACGACGCCGGGACCGCAGTGGCGTCGTCCGTCGCGGCGGTCGACGCCGGGGCGAGCCACGTCCAGGGCTGCGTCAACGGGTACGGGGAGCGCACCGGCAACGCCGACCTCGTGGCCGTCATCGCCAACCTCGAGCTCAAGCGCGGGCTGACGACGATCGGGCCCGACCGGCTGCGCGAGGCCACCCGGATCAGCCACCAGATCGCCGAGCTGACCAACATCCCGGCCTTCTCCCGCCAGCCCTACGTGGGGCACAGCTCGTTCGCGCACAAGGCCGGGCTGCACGCCTCGGCGATCCGGGTGGACCCGGACCTCTACCAGCACATCGACCCGGCGGCCGTCGGCAACGACATGCGGATGATCGTGTCCGACATGGCCGGGCGCGCCTCGATCGAGCTCAAGGGACGCGAGCTCGGGTTCGACCTCTCCGGCCGCGCCGAGCTGCTCACCCGCGTGACCGACCGGGTGAAGTCCGCCGAGGCCCGCGGGTACACCTACGACGCCGCGGACGCCTCCTTCGAGCTCCTCCTGCGCGAGGAGCTCGGCGAGGGCGGAGCGGAGGCCTACTTCGAGGTCGAGTCCTGGCGGGCGCAGGTGAGCTCGCTCGACGGGCGCGGCCGCACCGAGGCCGAGGCGACGGTCAAGCTGCGCACCGGGCAGGGCCGGATCGTCCGCACGGGCGAGGGCAACGGGCCGGTCAACGCGCTCGACCACGCGCTGCGCGAGGCGCTCGCGGACACCTACCCGGAGATCGAGTCGTTCGCGCTGGTGGACTACATGGTCCGCATCCTCGACTCCCAGCAGGGCACCGACGCCTCGGTCCGCGTGCTCGTGCGGTCCTCCGACGGCGTGCGGTCCTGGTCCACGGTGGGGGTCGGCACCGACGTCGTCGAGGCGTCCTGGGAGGCGCTCGTGGACTCGTTCGTGTGGGGGCTCGTCCACGCCGAGGTACGCCCGCGCTAGGTCGGCGGGCCGTGCGCGCTCGTCATCGACCCCGCGCCGGCGGCTGCGCACTGAACCGCGGCATTCAGCTGCACCCATCGGGTGCGGTGCCGGTCAGCCGTAAGGTTGGCGCGATGGACACCCTCCCGTTCCGCCCGACCGACGACGACTGGCCGGGCCACCCGATGCCCGCCTCCGTGCCGGAGGGCATGCGCCTTGAGCTGAGCCGGGCCAAGCTCCTCGACGACGCAGGGTCCACGTTCGAGGAGTGGATGGCGATGCTCCACGACCGCTACGACGAGTGCGAGGCGTCGATGGCGGCGGACCGCGCCGCGTTCGAGGCGACGTTCCTGGGCCGCGAGGCCGACGGCTCGCTGTGGATGTACCACCTGTCGCTCGTCGGTGAGGAGCCGGACGAGCCGGCGCCGTCGTCGCGCAGCATCGCGGCCGACCATGAGGCGTACGCCCGACGCACCAAGGAACGGGGCTGGGAGGAACTGACGCCGACGTTCATGCTGGCCCCGCCGCACATCCGCGAGGCGATGCGGCAATGGGGGACGAGTGGCACCGCCGCGAGCGAGGGCGCTGCACGGGAGTCCTGAGCGGCGCGGCTTCGGGATCACCCGACGGCGTACCCTCTCGATGGCGACGCGGGCGGCGCGCATCCGCGTCGGGCGTCGCCTGTCGCATCCGTGCGGCGTGGGCCCGCGGTCGTGAGGAGGGAGCTGGTCGGTGCAGGCCGAGAACGATCCGAACCGGTCGGCACAGACCCCGGACCCTGCGCGCTGGCGCATCCTCATGGTGGTGCTCGGCGCGATCTTCATGTCCCTCATCGCGGTGAGCATCGTCAACGTGGCGCTGCCGTCGATGCAGGAGGGGCTGGGCGCCTCGGAGTCGGACCTCCAGTGGGTGCTGTCCGGGTACGCCCTGACGTTCGGCGTGGTGCTCGTGGCGGCCGGCCGCGCGGGCGACGTCATGGGTCGCGGTGGCATCTTCCTCATCGGGATGACGATCTTCACCGTCTTCTCGATCGTGTCCAGCCTCGCGCCGAGCTCGGAGTGGCTCAACGTCGCGCGCTTCGCGCAGGGCGTGGGGTCCGGGCTGCTCAACCCGCAGGGCATCGGGATGATCCAGCAGTACTTCCGGGGAGCCGAGCGGGCCCGCGCCTTCGGCTTCTTCGGCGCCGCCGTCGGGGTCTCGGTGGCGATCGGGCCGGTCCTCGGCGGGGTGCTCATCAACGCGGGCGGCCCGGAGATCGGGTGGCGGTTGACGTTCCTTGTCAACGTGCCGGTGGGGATCGCGACGATCGTCCTGGCGCTGCTGTGGTTCCCGCGGCCCCTCATCCGGAAGCTCGGCGACGCCGATCCGGCCACCCGGGCGAAACGTTCGCTGGACCCGGTCGGTGCGCTGCTGCTCGGCGCCGCGGTCCTCGCGATCCTCTTCCCGTTCATGGAGGGCCGCGCGTCGGCCGCCATCTGGGCGCTCGTTCCCGTGGGGCTGGTGCTGGTCTGGCTGTGGCTGCGGTGGGAACGGCGGTTCGCGCGCAGCGGCCGCAGCCCGATGGTCGACCTCGACATCTTCCGCACCCGTAGCTTCAGCAACGGGGCATTGATGATCACCCTGTACTTCCTCGGGATGACCAGCGTGTGGGTGCTCGTCGCGCTGTACATGCAGCAGGGCGACGGCCGGTCGGCGATGGAGGCGGGCGTGATCGGGCTGCCCTCCGCCGTGCTGTCCGCGCTCAGCTCGAACTGGGCCGGCAAGCGGGTGCTCACCTACGGGCGCGCACTGGTCATCGGCGGGTTGCTGGTGGCCCTGACCGGACTGGGGCTGAGCATCGTCGTGGTGCTGCTGCACGACGCCGTGGGCCTGAGCATCTGGTGGCTGCTGCTGTCCCTGGCCTTCATCGGGGCCGGGGGAGGATCGGTGGTCAGCCCGAACCAGACCCTCACCTTGTCCGAGGTGCCCCTGCAGTACGCCGGCAGCTCCGGGGCGATCATGCAGACGGGCCAGCGGATCGGGACCTCGATCGGCATCGCCGTGATCACCGCGGCCGTGTTCGCCACACTCGAGGTCACGAGCTGGTCGGTGGCGGCGGCGACCGGGTTCGGCCTCATCGCCCTCGTGCTGCTCGGCGCGCTGGCGGTGGCGGTCAAGGACCTGCGCGACCGGCGCGCGGACGGCACGCGGCTGGCGTAGGTCCGCGCCGACGGCGATGGTCGGCCTTGGTGCAGCGGTCGGCCTCGGCCGTGCGCATCGCGCCGGACGGGTCAGCCGTGCTCGACAACGTTGCCGAACAGCGGCTCGCTGACCATCCCCCACACGGCGAACGCCGCGACCCCGGCCCCGAAGTGGAGCAGGCGGCGGTCCCACTTGTCGCTCGGCGGTACCTCGCGCGTCGCCCTGCGGACGAGCAGCAGCCCGCGGACGAGGTTCGCCGCGCCCCACACGCCATTGACGACCGGCCCTGAGTGGCGCCCGGCCAAGGGGGTGAGGTGCTCCTTCCCGGCGGCGGCCGAGGCGAGGTGCTCGAGGCTGTTGGCGGTGAGGATGCCGGCGACGACGGCGGACCTCGACACTGAGGTGCTCATGCGTCGAGGGTGGCAGCCGAGCGCCGATGACGGAACCCCTGCGGTCCCTGCCGATGAACGCATCCGGGATGCCGGAACCGGGACGTGGATCCGAGTCTGAGTAGGAGGGTCGAGGACGATCTCGGGTGCGTGCGCCGACGGCGTATCCTCCGGCAATGGGCAGGACGATCCAGATCCGTGACGTGCCCGATGACGTTCATCGGCAGCTCACTGCCCGCGCGGCCGAGGAGCGACGGTCGCTGTCGGAGCTGTTGCGAGCTGAGATCATCGAGCTCGCCCGCCGGCCGACGATGGTCGAGATGCTCGATCGGCTGGCGGGTCGTCCGGAGCTGGACGTGCCCGAGCCGTCGGCGGACGCTCTCGCTCAGGAGCGCGCTGAGACCGACCCCCTGTGATCGCGATCGCTGCTTCGGCGGCCGTCGCCCTGATTCTCAACCTATGACGCCTACTACGTCGCCCTCGCCGAGCGCCTCGACGCCGAGTTGTTGACCACGGACGATCGCCTTGCCAGGGCAGCAAGCGGGCTGGTCCCCGTTCGCCTCCGCCCGGGTCCGTCGGATCCGTGAATCCCTGACTCACCACGCTCCGGACACGGGGCTGGTGCCGCTCGCGACCGTAGACTTCGGAACAGACCGACGAACGAGCGCATGCGCGGCGCAGGGGGCGCGCTCTGCCGAGAGGAACCGTGACTTGAGCCAGCTCGCCAGCTTCGTGTGGAGCATCGCCGACCAGCTGCGGGGGGTGTACAAGCCGAACAAGTACGGCGACGTCGTCCTGCCGATGACGATCCTGCGGCGCATGGAGTGCGTGCTCGAACCCCACCGGGAGCAGATCGCCGGGCTGGCGAGGTCCGTGGACGGCGAGGCGCTGAAGTTCCTCGTCGAGGACCGCACCGGGCTCACGTTCTACAACACCTCGCCCTACACGCTGGCGACGATCCTCGAGGAGCCGGAGAACCTCCGCGCGAACCTGCTCGCCTACATCGAGGGCTTCTCCCCGAACGTGGCGGACCTGTTCACGAGCTACCAGTTCGACCGCGAGATCGACACGCTCGACACCAACGACCGGCTCTACCTTGTCATCGACAGGTTCGCGCAGGTCGACCTCGGTCCGGAGGTCCTGACGAACGCCGAGATGGGCACGATGTTCGAGGACCTCATCCGGCGGTTCGCGGCGGCCTCGAACGAGACCGCGGGTGAGCACTTCACCCCGCGCGACGCCGTCCGCCTGCTCGTCGACCTTCTCGTGGAGCCCGACGGCGACGTGCTGGCCGGTTCCCCGGTGCGCGAGGTCTACGACCCGACGGCGGGCACCGGCGGCATGCTCTCCGTCCTCGACGAGCGCGTCACCGAGATGAACCCGGGCGCCGACGTCGTGATGTACGGCCAGGAGCTCAACGCGCAGTCCTACGCCATCTGCAAGTCCGAGCTCATCGGCAAGGGCCAGGACGCGGAGAGGATCGCGCTGGGGGACTCGCTCGCCAACGACCAGCACCTGGGGCGGCGCTTTGACTACGTGCTGTCCAACCCGCCCTACGGCGGGGACTGGAAGGCGTCCCAGGCGGCGGTGCTGCGCGAGATCGAAGAGCTGGGCGAGCGGTCCCGGTTCCCGGGCGGGACGCCGGCGATCAGCGACGGGCAGATGCTCTTCCTCCAGCTCGTCGCCTCGAAGCTGCGCCCGGTGAGCCAGGGCGGCGGGCGCGCGGGGATCGTCCTCAACGGCTCGCCGCTGTTCACCGGGGGAGCGGAGTCGGGTCCGTCGAACATCCGGCGGCACCTGCTCGAGTCGGACCTCGTGGATGCGATCGTGGCGCTGCCGACGGACATGTTCTACAACACCGGCATCTCCACCTACATGTGGGTCCTGGACAACGCGAAGTCCGAGGAGCGCCGCGGCAAGGTCCAGCTCATCGACGCGCGCGAGTTCTTCACCAAGCTGCGCCGCAACCTGGGCAGCAAGAACAAGGAGATCAGCGACGCCGACCGCGAGCGGATCCTGCGCATCTACACGAACTTCGACGACCAGACCGAGGAGGACGAGAAGTTCTCGAAGGTGCTCGAGCCGAAGGACTTCGGATTCCACGAGATCACCGTGGAGCAGCCGCTCCGGCTCCGCTTCGAGGTCACCGACGAGACACTCGCCGTGCTCACGGCCACCAGGCAGGTGCAGAAGCTCGCCGACGACGATGGAGCCGCCCTCGTCACCGGCCTGGACACGCTGCGCGGGCAGGTGTGGCTCGACCGGCCGGGATTCGTGGCGGCCGTCCGGAGCGCGGTCCGCGACGCCGGGTTCTCGCTGACGCCGGCGCTGCTCAAGGTGGTGTGGTCGAAGATCGGTGTGCACGACGCCGAGGCGGAGGTGTGTACCGACGCCAAGGGGAAGGTGGAGCCCGACGTCGACCTGCGGGACACCGAGCTCGTGCCCTTCGACCGCGACATCGAGGAGTACGTCGACGCCGAGGTGCTCCCGCACGTGCCCGACGCCTGGATCGACGAGAGCAAGACACGGGTCGGCTACGAGATCCCGTTCACAAGGATCTTCTACACCTACGTCCCACCGAGACCGCTGGAGGAGATCGACGCCGAACTCGACGCCCTGGCGGCCGAGATCGTCGAGCTGCTGCAGGCGGTGGAGGCGTGAATCGTCAGAATCTTCCTGGAAATTCGTGGTTGCAAAAGCTCCCTGACCATTGGGCTTTCGTGCCCTTCAACGCATTGTTTGCAACTAGGAACGCTCCGAGTCTTCGTGGAGACGAGCACCTCACCCCCTCGCAGAAGTACGGAGTGCTGTCTCAGCAAAAGTACATGAATATAACCGGCGGGCGCGTCGTATTGAATCTCAAGGGCGCTGATCAAATGAAGCATGTTGAACCGGGTGACGTGATAAGTCATCTGCGTTCGTTTCAAGGGGGCCTGGAGACGAGTTGGCTTAGCGGAAAAGTGAGTCAGGCGTATACGGTTGTGCGGCCGCGAGTGGACCTTGACAGCCGATACTATGGTTACCTCTTCAAGTCCGATCGATACGTTCAAGCGCTGCGAGTGACCACGGATCAACTCCGTGATGGTCAGTCAATTCGGTTTGTTGAGTTGCGAAAGATCCCACTCCCGAAACCGCCAGTCAATGAACAGAGACACATTGCCGACTTCCTGGACCGCGAGACGGCGAAAATCGACCTGCTCATCGAGAAGCAGTCTGCTCTCATCGAGCGCTTGCGCGAGCGGCGGGTGGCAACCGTCTGGATGCATGCGCTCGGGCAAGACGATCGACCGCCGTTCAGTACGAGCTGGTGGGGTTTACCGCCGGAGCACTGGACCCTCGACAAGCTTGGTCGACACGCTCGTGTCGTAAACGGCTCTACACCGAGCCGCTCGGAGCCGAGCTTCTGGAAGAATGGGACGCTTCCGTGGCTGAATAGTTCGTATGCCAACTTTGACGTCGTGAGGGCCGCGGACCAGTACGTTACGGACGAGGCCATCGAGAAGTGTCATCTCCCTTGGCTCAAGCCAGGGGCCGTGCTTGTGGGCATCACTGGACAAGGTAAGACGCGGGGTATGGTCGCGCTACTTGACCTGGAGACCACCATCAATCAGCACCTCGCCGGTGTAGTTCCTGATAGGAGCCGCTGGGACCCGCGGTACCTCACTCATCTGCTCCGGGCTGCGTATAACGAGCTTCGGTTCATCAGCGAGGAGGCAGGTAGCACTAAAGGGGCGCTCACCTGTGCTGCCCTCCACGCCTTCCGCGTGCCGCGACCTCCACTGCCGGAACAGCGAAGCCTCGCCGAGCACATCGATTCGGAGACTGACACGATCGACAGCCTCATCAGGAAGACCGAGCGGTTCATCGAGCTCGCCAAGGAACGCCGCGCTGCCCTCATCACGGCTGCGGTCACCGGCCAGATCGATGTCACCGCGAAGGGGGCCGCCTGATGGCCCAGCACAAGGAGATCGCCTTCGAGGCCGAGCTGTGTGAGTATCTCGCCGCGCATGGCTGGCTCTACTCCACCAGCGATGACGGCTATGACCGGGAGCGCGGCCTCTACCCGCCGGACCTGTTCGGGTGGCTCGTCGACACTCAGCCCGACACCCTGGCCACGGTCGTCAAGCCCGGCATGAACGAGACCCAGGCGCGGGGCGCCGAGGAGAAGATCCTCGACCGCGTCGTCAAGGTCCTCGACACCCCGATCACCCACGACGGCGGCACCCTCAACCTCCTGCGCGGCGGCTTCAAGGTCGGCACCTCCAAGCGGCTCGACATGACCTACCCGCGGCCCGCGACCTCGCTCAACCCGGCTGCCGCCGAGAGGTACGCGAAGACCCGGGTGCGGGTCATGCGCCAGGTCCACCACTCGCCGTCGGGCAACCAGACCACCGACCTCGTCCTGTTCGTCAACGGCATCCCCGTGGCCACGGCCGAGCTGAAGACGGACTTCACGCAGTCGGTCAACGACGCGATGGCGCAGTACCGGGCCCGTGACCCGAAGTCCTCGCCGCTGTTCGGCTGGGGGACGCGGGCGGTCGTGCACTTCGCCGTGTCCACCGCGGAGGTCTTCATGACCACGAAGCTGGACGGGAAGGAGACCCGCTTCCTGCCGTTCAACCGCGGCGACGACGGACGGGCCGGCAACCCGGCGAACCCCCGTGGCTCCGACACGGCGTACCTGTGGGAGCAGATCTGGGACACGGACACCTGGCTGGATCTCGTCCTGCGGTTCGCCCACGTCGAGACCTCCACCCGCCTCGACGACGCGGGCCGGGAGACCCGCTCCTCGGCGCTGATCTTCCCGCGCTACCACCAGTGGGAGGCCGTCACGAGGATCGTCGACGACGCCCGCACGGGAGGCGCGGGGCGGAACTACCTCGTCGAGCACTCCGCCGGTTCGGGCAAGTCCCGCAGCATCGCCTGGGTCTCCCACCGCCTGCTGTCCCTGCACGACGCCGCGGATGCGAAGATCTTCGACTCGGTCATCGTCGTCACCGACCGCACGGTGCTGGACGACCAGCTCCAGGACGCGATCAAACAGATCGAACGCACCACCGGCACCGTCCTGGCGATCGACAAGAAGACGATGGGCCACCACGGCGCCACGTCGAAGTCCCAGCTCCTGCGCGAGGGCCTGCTCGGTGGCCGGAAGATCATCGTCGTCACGCTCCAGACGTTCCCGGCCGTGCTCGAGCTCCTGGCCGGTGACTCGACGCTGACCGGCCGGCGCTTCGCCGTCGTCGCCGACGAGGCGCACTCCTCCCAGACCGGCTCCGCCGCGACGAAGCTGAAGAAGGTCCTCACGCCCGCCGAGCAGGCCGAGCTCGACGACGGCGGCGAGATCGACACCGAGAGCGTGCTCGCCGCCGAGATGGCCGGGCGGGCGCGGCCGGAGCACATCAGCTTTCTCGCTTTTACGGCCACGCCGAAGGCCAAGACCCTGGAGCTGTTCGGGCGGCCGGGTCAGGAGAGCGATGCGAACGGGAACCCGATCCCGGTCTCCTTCCACCGCTATCCGATGCGGCAGGCGATCGAGGAGGGCTTCATCCTTGACGTCCTGCGGAACTTCACCAACTACGACACCGCGTTCCAGCTCGGCGTCAAGGTCGAGCGCGGGGACATGCGGCTCAAGGGGCGCGACCCCGAGGACGACACGGTCATCGTCGACCAGAAGGCTGCCAGCAAGGGGCTCATGCGGTGGGTCAAGCTGCATCCGACGAACATCGCGCAGAAGGTGCAGATCATCGTCGAGCACTACCGGGCCAACATCGCCCACCTGCTCGATGGACGGGCGAAGGCCATGGTCGTCACCGACTCGCGCAAGGCCGCGGTGCGCTACAAGCGGGCGATGGACGCCTACATCTCCACGATGGGGTACGCGGAGCTCGGGACGCTCGTCGCCTTCTCGGGCGAGGTGACGGACGAGGAGACCGGGCCGGAGAAGCTGACCGAGTCGAGCATGAACCCCGGGGTCACCGGCCGGCTCGACGTCGCGTTCCGCGGCGACGACTTCCAGGTGATGATCGTGGCCAACAAGTACCAGACCGGGTTCGACCAGCCGTTGCTGTGCGCGATGTACGTGGACCGGCAGCTCTCCGGCGTCACCGCCGTGCAGACGCTCTCCCGCCTGAACCGCATGTATCCGGGCAAGACCGACACCTACGTGCTGGACTTCGCCAACAGCGAGCAGGACATCCTCGACGCGTTCGCGCCGTACTACGCCGGTGCGCAGCTCGAGGCCGTCACCGACCCCGACCTCGTCAACGATCTCCAGGGCAAGCTCGACGCCGCGGGCATCTACACCCTCGGCGAGATCGACGCCGTGGTCGAGGCGTGGGTGGCCGGCGCCGGGCACGAGGCGCTCAAGGGGACGGTGGCCCCGATCGTCCACCGCTTCACCGACGAGCGCACGGCCGCCGAGGACGCGAAGGATCAGACGCGGCTCGACGAGCTCGACATGTTCCGCAAGGACATGCGCAGCTTCGTCAACCTCTACGACTTCCTCTCACAGATCATCGAGTTCGGGGACACCGAGGCCTTCCGGCGCTCCATCGTCTACCGGCTGCTCGAGAGGCCGCTGAGCGAGGACCGGCACCGCGAGGAGGTCGACCTCTCCGACGTCGACCTGAGGGCCATCACGCAGAAACACCAGGGCACGTCCGACCTCGCCGTCGAGGAGACGCCGGCGCTGCGGCCGACGAGCGGGGTCGGCAGCTCGGTGCTCCAGGACGCGAAGCTGGGGCCGCTCGCCGAGGTGGTCGCGCGGCTCAACGAGGTGTTCGGGGAGGGACTCACGCCCGAGCAGGAGAGCGCCGTCGACACGGTCCTGACCGCCGTGCGCGACGACGCCAAGATCCGTGACCAGGCCACCCACAACACCGCCGACCAGTTCCTCGCCAGCCCCACGCTCAAGACGAGAACGGCCATGGCGGTGTACGGCAACGAGGAGGCCAGCACCCAGCTGGCGGAGATCGTGAGGAAGGGTGGACGGTCCGGGGACGTGCTGCTCGAGATCGTCGGGCGCGTCGTCCACGAGGCCGTCCGGCAGGAGACCGGGGCGGTATGAGGGACGGCGGGCCCGGCCGAGCCGCGGAATTATCAAGTCCCACGTACGGCACGGCCGTGCTGGTGTCCTTTCGCAGACGAATCCGCGTGAGGCGTGTCGAGCTGTTTGCAGATATTTTCACGGGGCGCGCCATGGACTTGACCTGCCTGAATGGATTCGATTAGCGTAGGTGGGCTAAGTCGTCACGGCACGATCGAGTCACCGCCAGTCAATGTGGACATGGTTATGGGACGGAGAAGGCAGTGAGCACCTCACCAAGCACAGAGGAAGCGAAGGCCCTCGGTTACGACTACGAGGAGTACATGCTCCAGCCCGTGCCTCGCTCGGCACGGCGAAAGACATTCGGCATCGCCGCGATCTGGGTGGGCTTCGGATTCGTCGTCACCGGCCTCATCGTGGGCGGTCAGCTAGCCGGACAGGGTGGCCAGTCGGGCATGTCGCTGGGTACGGCGCTCATCACGATCTCGATCGGCGAGTTGGTGCTTTTCGCGCTGACGATCCTTCTGGGGATCCCGGCGATGCGCACGGGATTCAATCTCGCGCTGCTGTCCAAGGTCTCCTACGGCGGCAGGGGGTTCGTCCTCCCGATGGTGTTCATGGCTCTGCTCACCCTCGGTTGGTTCGCCTCGATTCTTGGGATGATCGGCGAGATCTGGGGAGTGCTGCTCGGTAATCCGACCGGCGTCACCGTGATCGACCCGGCGGCATTTGGCAGGCCCGACGTCGACCCGGTCTCGCTCGAAGTGGTCCTGACCTGTGTGGCTTTCGGTGCCCTCTTCACCTGGACCGCCTACCGCGGCATTTCCGCGATCGAGAAGGTGGCCATCCCGGTCGCCCCCCTGTTGCTCGTGGTGGCCGTCTACGCCGGTGTCGGGATGCTGAACGAGACCGGGGGGTGGGGCGCCATGGTCGACGAGGCGTCCACCCGTGGTGGGCTACCGATGGGCACAGGGATCACGATCGTCGTCGGCGCCTGGATCGCGGGGGCGGTCATGGGCGCCGACATCATGCGGTTCGCGAAGAACGGCCGCGCCGTGGTCATCGGCGCGGCCGCCGCATTCATCCTCACCAACCCCCTGCTGAACGTCGTCGGCTACATCGGCTCCATCGCGACGGGGGACTCGAACTTCGTCAACTGGATGTACACGCAGGGCATCGTGCTCACCGTCATCGGCGTCGTCGTCTGGACCACGTCGCTGTGGACCACCGAGAACTCCGAGATCTACTCCAACTCGCTGTACACCGGGCCTGTGCTGCATTCCTTCGGCATCAAGGCGAGAAGGTCCACCCTGGTGCTCATCGTGGGCGGCGTCGGCACCGTCCTGGGAGCACTGGCCTTCTACCAGCTGTTCTTCAACGACTTCATCACCGTCCTCGGGGCCGCGTTCGTCCCGCTCGTGTCCCCGATCATCGCCGACTACTTCCTGCTCCGCCGCGGTGCCTTCACGCCGACCAGTCACCAGGAACAGCCCGCCGTGCGCTGGTTCGCCGTCATCTCGTTCGTCGTCGGTGGATCGTGCGGACTGATCTTCCAGTACGTTCAGCCACTGCCGGGAGATTTCTCCGCCAGCCTCGCGGCGTTGGTGATCGCCTTTGTCGTGCACGTCGTGCTGCACACGCTCGCCGGCAGCCGTCGGCGCCAGGACGCCATGTCCGTCGACAGCTAGGAGGAAGAGTCTCGTGCCGAAGGACATCAAGGTCTGCATCGGCGTCCACGTGGACGCGGTTTCCGGGTGGCTCGGCTCGTACGGCGGTCAGGACTCGCCGAACGACATCCAGCGCGGCATGTTCGCCGGGGAGGTCGGGGTCCCGCGGTTGCGCAAGCTGTTCGAGGGCCGCAACCTGCCGGCCACGTGGTTCGTCCCCGGACACTCGATCGAGACGTTCCCCGAGCAGATCGGGGAGGTGGCCGACGCCGGTTTCGAGATCGGGTGCCACGGCTACAGCCACGAGAACCCGGTGGCGATGAGCGCCCAGCAGGAGGCCGACGTGCTTGCCAGGAGCGTCGAGCTCGTCGAACAGCTCACCGGGGCCGGTCCCCGCGGTTTTGTCGCGCCCTGGTGGGAGATGAGCGAACGCACCGCGCAGCTGCTCATCGATCATGGCTTCACCTACGACAACTCCCAGTCCTACGACGACTTCACGCCGTTCTACGCCCGCGTGGGCGACACCTGGACGCACGTCGACTACAGCAAGCGGGCCGAGGAGTGGATGAAGCCGCTCGTCCGCGGCCACGAGGTGGACCTGGTCGAGATCGCGGCGAACTGGTACGTCGACGACCTCCCGCCGATGCTGTTCATCAAGGCGAGCCCCAACTCGCACGGGTTCGTCTCGCCGCAGGTGGTCGAGCAGCTCTGGAAGGACCAGTTCGACTGGATCTACCGGGAGATGGACTACGGCGTGTTCCCGTTCACCGTCCACCCGGACGTCTCGGGCCGTCCGCAGGTCCTCCTGATGCTGGAACGCGTCTTCGACTACATCAGCGGGCACGACGGGGTGGAGTGGCTGACCTTCGAGCAGGTCGCCGACGACTTCCGGCGCAGGGTCCCGTTCACACGAGCCTGACCGCGTCGCGCCGTAGGATCGGCGCATGGGCACAGTCGCGCAGTCTCTCGACCGGCTGCACGCCGCGCGGGACTCCGGTGAGCTCGCTGCGCTGTGCGAGCGTCAGGACCTGGAGCTGCTCGTGCTGTTCGGGAGCGCCGCGTCGCGCGAGGAGATGTCGCGGGAACCCGGCGACATCGATCTGGCGGTCGCCTCTCGCGGTGGCGGGACTGTGGACCTGCTGGCCGTGCTCGAGGACCTGGCACAGCTCGTCGGTGGCGATGATCTCGACGTCATGGACCTTGCGACGGCGGACCCGGTCGCCATGCACAGAGCGATGACCGGCGGCGAGCTCCTGTACGAGGGCGAGCCGCACGCGTTCGCCGAGAAGCAGATCTTCGCGATCAACCACTACATCGACACCGCGCACATGCGGCGCGCAGTCCTGGACAGCCTCACCCGATGAGCGGTGTCGATGCCCAGGTGGTCACCCGACGGCTGGCGGAGATGCGCGATCTCCTCGATCATCTCGCCACGCTCGACGCCACGACTGTGGCAGCGCTCGAGGATCTCGCCGTTCGTCTCCAGGTGGAGCGCATCCTCACGCAACTGGTCAATCTCTCTGCCGACGTGAATGCGCACGTGGCCGCGGCCGTGCTCAACCGGCCGCCAGGGGACTATCGCGAAGGCTTCGACCGCATGGCCGAGGCGGGCTACCTCGCCCGGGACACCGCTGCGGCACTCAAGCCGTCCGTCGGGCTGCGGAACATCCTGACCCACGAGTACACCCGCGTGGACCTGGGCCAGGTGGCGCGCGCTGTTCCGCTGGCCCTGACGGGGTACCGCACGTACCTGCGGCAGGTCGCTCGGGCTCTGGGCTCCGATGCATAGAGACGCGTAGACGCGACTCGCGGGCCCCTCATCGTGCGGGAGGTGCGCTCACGGTCGCGTGAATCGGTGGACGCGGACGCGGAACGGGGCGACGCTGTCGAGATGAGGTTGTTCGCCGCGATCCGACCGTCGGCCGAGGTGCTCGACCATCTCGAGCTTCCGCTGACGAACCTCCGCCTCGGGGCGGGCGCGCCGCTGCGCTGGGTGCCGGTCGATCAGCAGCACGTGACGATCGCGTTCTACGGGGAGGTGCCCGACGGCGCCGTCGACGACGTCACCGCCGCCGTCACCGAGACGGCTGCCCACCACGGCCCGCTGGATCTCCATCTGCGCGGCGGCGGCGTGTTCTCCGGTCGCACGCTGTGGGTCGGCGTCGGCGGGGAGACCGCTCGACTCGCCGCGCTCATGGCGGACGCCGCGGACGCGCCCTACGTCGAGCAGGACCTCGACCCCGACGACGAGGATGACGACGGGGCCCCGCGGTCCAGGCGCGCCCCTGCGCGGGAGCGCAACCGTGCCCACCTCACCGTCGCCCGGGAGTCGCGCCGGTCGTGGGGCACCGACCTGGCCGGGCTCGCCTCGGTGCTCGCCGTCTACGAGGGCCCGGCCTGGCGCGCCGCGACCGTCGAGCTGGTCTCCTCCCGGCTGGGGGAGGGCCGCAGCGGGGGGCCGCTCCACGAGGTCCTCGCCGAGGTCCCGCTCGCGGGAGGCGCGGCGACGGCCTGAGCCGGCGACCCGGCGTGCGGCCCGGCGCACCCGGCGTGCGCCGCGCGCGGTGCGCCCCGCCGGGTGCTCGCCGTACCTACGCGGCACCGACGTCGAGGAGGTCTGCCGCCCCCACCGTCGGCTCCGGCTGCTCGCGCCGGATCTGGTGGTCCGTGAAGCCGAGGACGCCGTCGAAGACCGCCCGCACGGGCGCCACCAGCGAGGGATGCTGGACCCGCGAGCCGTCGAACCCGGCGTCGGCCTCGCGCTCCTTCTGCCGGATGACCGCCGCCCGGGCGGCGGAGTCCCGTCCGGGGTGCGCGCCGGGGATCGCCGCCGCCATGGCGCCGATCGCGTGCGCGCCGCGGCGGTGGCACGTGCTCACCAGCAGCTTGGCGTAGGCGCGGGCGAACGAGCCCTCGAGCGCACCGGCGCCCAGGGGGAGCTCGAGTCCGGGCCGCCCACCGAGGTGCTTGATGATCGAGAACAGGTAGTCGCCCGGGGCTGCCGCGAGCCCGGCGGAGTGCTCGCGCAGTTCGTAGAGGATCTCCTCCATCTCGAGCGCCGCGCTGACCGTCTGGATCGGGACCGTGGCACGGATCGCGCCGCGCTCGAGGCCGAGCGCCCCCTCCGCGAACGTGAGGACGTCGTTCCACAGCCGCGCCTCGAGGTGGTCCTCGAGCTTCGGCAGCGAGAGGTACGGTCCGGAGCCTTGGGCGAGCAGCGCGGTCGCGTTGTGGAAGAGATGGAGCCCGACGTCCACGAGAGCGCCGACCATGGCGCGGCCGTCGATGCGCAGGTGCTCCTCGTCCAGGTGCCAGGAACGTGGCCGCACCATGATCGTGGGCAGCTCCCCGGCCCGCAGCGCGCGGGGCGCCTCCGCCCGGTCCGCGCAGGCGATGGTGCGCCGGACGGCGTCGCGCAGGGTGACCTGGCCGCGGACGACGAGCGCGAAGTGCGAGCTGCGCGTGTCCTCCAGGTCCGCGACCCACACGTTCGCCCCGGAGCACAGGGCCTCGAGCGCCGCGAGTCCCGTCGCGGGCGACGTGATCTCCACCCGCCGGTCCTCCAGCCCCGGCCCCGGCCACGGCACCTGCCACGAGGGGTCCGCCCGGATGCGCGCGGTCGCGGGCAGGAAGTCGAGCGGGGCGCCGCCGGTCAGCGCGCGGCGCCGCTCCCGCCGCGCGGTCAGCAGCTCGTCCCGGCGCCCGGCGAACCGGTGGAGGTTGGCGAGGAACTGCAGCGCCCCGGGGGTGAGGATCTGCTCGGCACCCGGGACGGGGCCCCCGGTGACGACGACGGCGGGCGGCTCGTGCCTGCTCCCGGCCGGCGCGGGGCGGACGGGTCGACGGCGGGCGGATGGACGGAGGTCGGTGAGGCTCATGTCGGGCTTCTCTCTGGATCGGGGCGCGGCGGTGCCGGCGCTCAGCGGAACTGCTGTTCCTCGGTGGACCCGCGCAGCGCGAGGGTGTCGGACTCGGGGTTGAGCACGGTCGAGACCAGGTCGAAGTAGCCGGTGCCGACCTCGCGCTGGTGCCTCGTGGCCGTGTAGCCGTCGGCCTCGGCCGCGAACTCCTTCTGCTGGAGCTCGACGTAGGCGGTCATGCCGTCCCGGGCGTAGTCGCGGGCGAGCTCGAACATGCCGTGGCTGAGCTGGTGGAAGCCCGCGAGGGTGATGAACTGGAACGCGTAGCCCATCGCCCCGAGCTCGCGCTGGAAGCCGGCGATGGTCTCCGCGTCGAGGTGGGCGCCCCAGTTGAAGGACGGCGAGCAGTTGTAGGCGAGCATCTGGTCCGGGAACTGGGCGTGGACCGCGTCGGCCACCTCGCGGGCGAAGGCGAGGTCCGGCGTCGAGGTCTCCACCCAGACCAGGTCCGCGTACGGGGCGTAGGCGAGCGCCCGGGCGATGACGGCCTCCGTCCCGGCCTCGGTGCGGAAGTGCCCCTCGGCCGTGCGCTCGCCGGTGGTGAACCGGGCGTCGCGCGGGTCGGCGTCGGAGGTGATGAGGGTGGCGGCCTGGGCGTCCGTCCGGGCGACGATCAGGGTGGGCACCCCCGCGACGTCCGCCGCGAGCCGCGCCGCGCCCAGCGTGCGCACGTGCTGCGAGGTGGGGACGAGGACCTTGCCGCCCAGGTGCCCGCACTTCTTCTCGGACGCCAGCTGGTCCTCGAGGTGGACGCCCGCGGCGCCGGCCGTGATGAGCGCCTTGGTGAGCTCGAAGGCGTTGAGGTGCCCGCCGAAGCCCGCCTCGGCGTCGGCCACGATCGGTGCGAGCCAGTCGTGGCCGGGGTCGGTGCCCTCGGAAAAGGAGATCTCGTCGGCGCGCAGGAGCGCGTTGTTGATGCGGCGCACGACGGTGGGGACCGAGTTGACCGGGTAGAGCGACTGGTCGGGGTAGGTCTGGCCGGAGAGGTTGGCGTCGGCGGCGACCTGCCAGCCGGACAGGTAGATCGCCTCGAGCCCGCCCCTGACCATCTGGACCGCCTGGTTGCCGGTGAGGGCACCGAGGGAGCGGACGAACGGGCGGGTGCGGAGCAGGTCCCACAGCCGTTCGGCGCCGCGACGGGCGAGGGTGAGCTCCTCGCGGACGGTGCCGCGCAGGCGCACGACGTCCTCCGCGGAGTAGTCGCGTCGGACGCCGCTCCAGCGCGGGTCGCTCGCCCACTGGGAGGCGAGGTCCGCAGCCTCGGCGCGGACGCGGTCAGCGACGGAGCGCGGGGCTGCCGCGTGCTTCTCGGTGGCGCTCTCGTCCGTGGTGCTCTCACCCGTGGTGCGCGGAGTGGTGGTGGTGCTCTCGTCGGTGGCGGAGGGGGCGGTGTCGAGCGTGCTCGTCATGGTGTCTCTCCCGTGAGTGCGGTCGGAGCCGGGTGCAGCTCCTCGTGAAGTTCACTCTGACGAGCCCCGTTCGGCCCATCCAGCACGATTCTGTGTAAAGTTCGCGGGAAGTTCACTCAAGGAGAAGAAGTGGCCACTGTGCAGCGGGGCGTCCCGGAGGCGTCGGCGGTCGACGGCACGACGGCGGAGGTGGAGGCCGCGCTCGACCTCGCCACGCTCGGGGTGCGGATCCGGCACGCGAGGAAGTCGCGCGGCGTCACGCTCGGGGCGCTCGCGGCGGAGGTGGGGCGCTCGACGTCGTTGCTCTCGCAGATCGAGAACGGCCGCCGGGAGCCGCGGCTCACCCTCGTCCACGCGATCGCCCGCGCTCTCGACGTCCCTGTCGCCGACCTCCTGCGCGCCGAGCCCCCCTCGCGGCGCGCAGCGTTGGAGATCGCGCTCGAGCGGGCCCAGGCGAGCCCTCACTACCGTGGCCTCGGCCTGCCCGGGGTGCGCCCGACGGCGTCGATGCCCACCGACGTGCTCGAGGCCCTCGTCGGCCTGCACGACGAGCTCGCGCGTGCCTCCACGATCCGCGCGGCCACACCGGAGGAGGCCCGCCGTGCCAACGCCGAGCTGCGCTCGGAGATGCGCGGCCGGCACAACTACTTCGCCGAGATCGAGCGCGTGGCCCAGAAGATCTCCGGCGCGATCGGCCACCGCGGCGGGCCGCTCACCGCCCGTGGCGTCGAGGCCATCACCGCGCACCTCGGATTCTCGGTCCACCGGGCCGCCGACCTGCCGCGGGCCACGCGCTCGGTCACCGACCTGCGCCACCGGCGCATCTACCTGCCCACCAGCTCGCGCGGCGGCCACGACCCGCGCACGATCGTCCTGCAGACCCTCGGGCACTTCGCGCTCGAGCACGCCGACCCGACCGGCTACGCCGACTTCCTGCGCCAGCGCGTCGAGGCGAACTACTTCGCCGCGGCCCTCCTCATGCCGGAGGGCGCCGCCGTCGACTTCCTGCGGCGGGCCAAGGCGGACAGGGCGCTCGCGATCGACGACCTGCGGGACGTCTTCGCCGTCTCCTACGAGACCGCGGCGCACCGCTTCACGAACCTCGCCACCGAGCACCTCGACCTGCCCGTGCACTTCATGCGGGTCGGCGAGGACGGAGTGATCTACAAGGCCTACGAGAACGACGACGTCAGCTTCCCCACCGACGTCAGTGGCGCCATCGAGGGACAGCCCGTATGCCGCCAGTGGGCCTGCCGCCGCGTCTTCGCGAGCCACGACCGCTACGCGACGCACTACCAGTACACGGACATGGGGCGGCGCACCTACTGGTGCACCACCCGGGTCGAGGGCACCTCGGCCGGGGACTTTGCCATCGACGTCGGCGTGCGGTTCGCCGACGCCAAGTGGTTCCGCGGCCGGGAGACGAGCGTGCGCGCACGCTCGACCTGCCCGGACCCGGGGTGCTGCCGCCGCCCGCCCGCGCCGCTGGCGCATCGGTGGCGCTCGCACGCGTGGCCGAGCGCCCGCGCGCACAGCCACCTCCTCGCCGCCCTGCCGCCGGGCACGTTCCCGGGCGTCGACGACACGGAGGTCTACGAGTTCCTCGACCGCCACGCCGACGACCCGGGGCCCGGCGCGACGTAGGCTCGGTCACGTGCATGGTGAGTACAAGGTCCCCGGTGGCAAGCTCGTCGTCGTCGATCTCGAGGTGGAGGGCGACCGGCTGACGGACGTCCACCTCGCGGGCGACTTCTTCCTCGAACCCGACTCGGCCCTCGCCGACCTGGACGCGGTGCTCACGGGACAGGCGGCGACGTCGACGGCGGCAGAGCTCGCCGCCGCGGCGGCGACGGTCCTCGACCGGCCGGGCGTGGAGCCGTTCGGGATCACCGCCGAGGGCGTCGGCATCGCCGTGCGGCGCGCGCTCGGGCGGGCGATCTCCTGGGACGACCTCACCCTCGAGCTCGTGCGCGGCCCCACCCTGCACCCCGCGATGCACGTGGCCCTCGACGAGGTGCTGCCCGCCGAGGTCGCGGCCGGCCGGCGCGGTCCCATCCTGCGCTTCTGGGAGTGGGACGCCCCGCTCGTGGTCATCGGCTCGTTCCAGTCGGTGCGCAACGAGGTCGACGAGGAGGCGCTGACAAGCTACGGCATGTCCGTCGTGCGCCGCGTCTCCGGCGGCGGCGCGATGTTCATGGAGGCCGGCAACTGCATCACGTACTCCCTCGTCGTGCCGACGGCACTCGTGGAAGGCCTGAGCTTCGAGCAGTCCTACGCCTTCCTCGACGCCTGGGTGCTCGACGCCCTCAAGGAGATCGGCGTCAACGCGAGGTACGTGCCGCTCAACGACATCACCTCCGACGCCGGGAAGATCGGCGGGGCCGCCCAGAAGCGGTTCGCCTCCGGCGTGGTGCTGCACCACGTGACGATGAGCTACGACATCGACGCCCAGAAGATGCTCGACGTCCTGCGCATCGGCCGCGAGAAGCTCTCCGACAAGGGCGTGCGCTCCGCCGCCAAGCGGGTCGACCCGATGCGCAGCCAGACCGGCATGGCGCGCGAGGCGATCATCGAGTCCTTCCTCGACCACCTGCGGCTGCGCTTCGACACCGTGGAGTCCGGCATCCACCCCGAGGAGCTGGAGAAGGCCCAGCGGCTCGTCGACACGAAGTTCACCGACGAGAAGTGGACCTACCGGGTGCCGTGACCGGTCCTCACCACCCGCGCTCGGCGAGCCGGTGGGCGGCCGGCAGGTCGGCCACGTTGAGGCCCACCATCGCCTCGCCCAGGCCGCGCGAGACCTTGGCGACCACGGCCGGGTCCTCGTAGGACGCCGTCGCCTCGACGATCGCCCTCGCGCGCGCCGCCGGCTCGCCCGACTTGAAGATCCCCGAGCCGACGAACACGCCGTCGGCGCCGAGCTGCATCATCATCGCCGCGTCCGCCGGGGTGGCGATGCCGCCCGCGGTGAACATCGCGACGGGCAGGCGCCCGGCCTCGGCCACCTGGGCCACCAGCTCGTAGGGGGCCTGCAGCTCCTTGGCGGCCACGTAGAGCTCGTCCGGCGAGCTCGAGCTCAGCGCGTTGATCTCGGCCGAGATCGTGCGGATGTGGCGGGTGGCCTCCGAGACGTCGCCGGTGCCCGCCTCGCCCTTGGAGCGGATCATCGCCGCGCCCTCGGTGATGCGCCGCAGCGCCTCGCCCAGGTTCGTCGCCCCGCAGACGAAGGGGATGGTGAACCGCCGCTTGTCGATGTGGTGCGCGAGGTCGGCGGGGGAGAGGACCTCGGACTCGTCGACGTAGTCCACGCCGAGGTGCTGGAGGACCTGGGCCTCGACGAAGTGGCCGATGCGCGCCTTGGCCATCACCGGGATCGAGACGGCGGAGATGATGCCGTCGATGAGGTCCGGGTCGCTCATCCGGGCCACGCCGCCCTGGGCGCGGATGTCGGCCGGCACGCGCTCCAGCGCCATGACGGCGACCGCCCCGGCGTCCTCGGCGATGCGGGCCTGCTCGGGGGTGACGACGTCCATGATGACGCCGCCCCGCAGGGAGTCGGTGAGGGCCTCGGCCGTGCGGGCGGTGCCGGTGGTCGCTGTGGTCATGGTGATCGTCCGTTCGTCGTCAGGGGGGGAGAGGAATTGGCCTAGGTCAAAAGAGTAGCTGTCCCGTCAGTACGCTCGACCCCGATGACAGCATCTGAGATCACGCGCGAGATCACCGGCACCTCGGCGGCCGAGATCGCGCGCAGCATCCGCGACCTCGTCGAGCGGGGACGCGCGCGCCCGGGCACCCAGCTGCCCTCGGTCCGCGAGCTCGCGGACCGTCTCGACCTCAACCGGAACACCGTCGTCGCCGCCTACCGGATCCTCGGTCAGGCCGGCCTCGTCGTCACCCGCGGCAGGGCCGGCACCCACGTGGCCGGGCCGGCGGTCGTGCCGCAGGACGGCTACGCCGCCGACACCGTGCTGCGGGACGTCGCCGCCGGCAACCCGGACCCCGGGCTCGTCCCCGGCATGGATCGCGCGCTCGCCACGCTCTCGAGCCGCCCCGTGATGTACGGGGAACCGGTGATCGACGCCGGGCTGGAGGAGCTCGCCCACCGGTGGCTCGAGCCGGACGTCGGGGCGGCCGGCGAGCACCGCCTGACGATCACGGGCGGGGCGTTCGACGCCGTCGAGCGTCTCCTCGCGCAGGCGCTCACCCGGGACGACGCCGTCGCCCTCGAGGACCCGTGCTTCCTCGCCAGCATCCGCACCGTGCGGCTCGCCGGCTACCGCCCCGTTCCGGTGCCCGTGGACGCCGAGGGGATGTCGGTGGACGGGCTCAGGCGGGCGCTCGACCAGGGGGTACGCGCCGTGGTGCTCACGCCCCGCGCGCAGAACCCGACCGGGGCGAGTCTCGGGGAGACGCGCGCCGCCGAGCTGAGGGACCTGCTCGCGGACCACCCCTACGTGCTCGTCATCGAGGACGACCACTTTTCGATGCTCTCGCGGCAGCCGTTCCGCTCCGTCGTCGGGCCGGAGCACCGCCGCTGGGCGCTCGTCCGGTCGGTCTCGAAGTTCCTCGGCCCGGACATGTCGCTCGCGATCGTCGCCACCGACCCGGGGACGGCCGACCGGCTGGCGATGCGCCTGAGCCCCGGCACCACCTGGGTCAGCCACATCCTCCAGCGCCTCACCCACGCGCTCCTCACCGACGAGGCGGCCGTGGCCACCATCGAGCGCGCCGCGGCCCACTACGCGCAGCGGAACGCCTCGTTCGCCGCGCGGCTCGCGCAGCGTGGGCTCGAGGCGCCGCCGTCGGACGGCCTCAGCCTCTGGCTCCCGGTGCCCGCACCCGCCCGCGACGTCTCGGAGCACCTCATGCGCCGCGGCTGGCTCGCGCGCACCGGCGACGAGTTCGCCATCGACACCGCCGCGCCGTCGCGGCACGTGCGGCTGACGGTGCACCACCTGGACGACGCGCTCGCCGAGCGGCTGGCCGGCGACCTCGCGGCGGCGTGCGCGGCGACCGGCGCGGTGCTGACCGGCGGGTGAGCGGGGGCGGTCAGCTCCGCGCGACGAGCAGGACGACGTCGAGCACCGCGACGACCAGCGCCGCGCGGAACGGTGTGCGGCCACCGCGCGCGAGCGCGCCGACCGAGAGCAGCGCGGTCGCGGCCAGAACGGCCCAGCCCCACCAGGGCACCGGCCCGTGGGGACCGAGCACGACGATCGCCGTTCCCGCGACGAGCGCGACCACCGCCAGCACGCTCGAACAGCGGGCGCCGAGCCGGTGGGGGAGTCCGCGCACCCCGGTGCGGGCGTCGTCGTCGAGGTCGGGCAGGGCGTTGAGCAGGTGCGCGCCGAACCCGAGGATCGCGCCGACGCCCATCACCCACCACGGCGGCAGAACGGGCGGGTCGAGGGCGAGCCAGGCGACCGCCGGCAGCAGGCCGAACGCCACCGCGTAGGGCAGCCACGACCACGCCGTGCGCTTGAGCACGAGGTTGTAGCTCCACGCCGTGGCGACGAGCGCCAGGTGTACGGGCCCCGCGAGTAGGCCGGCCGCCAGGGAGAGCGCGACGCAGCCCGCCGTGGCGACGACCAGCGCGCGTCGCAGCGCCGGGCGGGTCAGCTCGCCGGTGACGAGCGGCTTGTCCCTGCGCGCGGCGGCCACGTCGCGGTCGGCGTCGACGAGGTCGTTCGACCAGCCCACCGTGAGCTGCCCGGCGAGCACCGCGGCCGCGAGGAGCACCACCGTCGGCGCCGGGTGCCCGGCCGCGACGGCCAGCATCGCCGCGAGCGCCGTGACGGCCACCGTCGGTGCCGGGTGGCACGCGCGGACGAGCGCGAGGGCGGTCCGCATCCCCCGAGCGTAGGGGCGGGGCGGTTCGCCGGGCGGCGGGGGTCGAACTGAGCCAGACCGAGCGGTGCAGACCGGCGTAGTTGATGAAGTCGTGCCAGTAGGACTGGCGCCGGCTCTCCGGGGTGTCGGTGATGACGCCGGGCGGATCGACTGGAAGGTCAGCTCGTTGTTGACGACGACGGTCAGCCGGACCGAGCCGCCGGGCGTCACGTGGTCGGTCACGTCGGCCTCGAACGGCGTGTAGCCGCCCTCGTGGGAGACCACCTCGGCGTCGTCCACACAGACCGTCGCGCGGTGCGTCGCCGACTCGAGGTGCAGGACGATCCGCTCGCCGGCCCAGCCGCGCGGAATACGGACCGTGCGCTGGTACCAGGCGTCGCCCACGTGGTTCTTCACGGCGGGGTCCGGGACGAGGTCGTTGTAGCTCGCGGGCACGGCCATGTCCCGGGGGCGGGGGAGCGGGCCGGCGAACCAGCGCTCGTCCCGGCCGACGCCGTCCGGGTCGAGCGTGAAGTCCCAGATGCCGTCGAGGCGGCGGGCGTCGCGGGTGGCGGTCTCCTGCGGGCGGATGGTCATGGCGTTCCTTCCGGGAGGCTCATGGACGCAGATGCGGGCGGCGCCAGTCTTTCGCAGGACCGGGACCGGCGCAGGGTGGGCGGACCGGCTGCTCGCGCCGCCTACGATGTGGCGCGGTGCCCGACGGCGGGCGCCCGGCGACACCCACCGACGACCGAGGGAGCCCCGTGCCGACGAGCACACCGCGGAGGCGCGTGCGGCGACGCTGGATCGTCGTCGGTGTCCTCGTGCTGGTCGCCGCGCTCGTGACCGCCGCCGTCCTGTGGCGTCTGCCGCCGCCCGCCACGGATCTCGCCGACCCGCCCGATGGCGAGCTCGACGCCGACGTTGCCGGCACGTGGGAGGTCGGTGGGTTCACCGTCGTCGTCGAGGACTCGATCACCGTCACCCACCCGGCGGCGGACGCGCCCGTCTGGACCACTCCCGCGGGCGAGTCCTTCCTCACCGCGGCCGACGGTGAGGCCACCTACCGCGACGACTACGGCCTGCTCCGGATCGAGGACGAGCACACGGCGACCTGGTCGGACCAGCACCTGACCGGCGCGGAGCTCGACGGCGACGCGCTCCGCCTCGGCGGCACGCTCACCGGCGACGAGGGCGAGATCGGCTGGGAGCTCACCCTCGCGCAGGGCGCCGAGAACCGGCTCGACGTCGACGCCCGCCTCCTCACCGACGGGCCGGCGCCGAACCGGCTCTACCTCACGGCGGTGCTCGACGACGACGAGCGCGTCCACGGGCTCGGCGCGCAGAGCGGCGACTTCGACCTCGTCGGCCGCCGCGTACCGCTCGTCTCGCGCGAGCAGGGCATCTCGCGCGGGAACCAGCCGCTCTCCTTCGCCGTCGACATGACCGCGGCGGCCGCGGGCGGTGAGGACACGACCTACCTCGTCAGCGGCGTCAACGTCACCAGCGAGGCGCGGAGCGTCGCGTACCGGGGACGGCAGATCGCGTCCGTCGACCTGCGCGGCGAGGACCGGCTCGTGTGGGAGGTGTGGTCCGACGCGGCCACCTTCTCGATCGCGGCCGCCGGCACGCCGCTCGAGGCGCTCGACGTCCAGTCCGGGTGGGCAGGTGCCGCGGACCCGCCCCCGACGTGGACCCAGGAGGGCGCGATCCTCGGCCTGCAGGGCGGCACCGAGGAGGTGCGCGCGGAGATCGACGCCCTGCGGGACGCCGGCGTGCCGGTCGCCGCCGTCTGGCTGCAGGACTGGACCGGGCGCCGCGTGACCGACTTCGGCGACCGCCTGCAGTGGAACTGGGTTCTGGACGAGGACCGCTACCCCGACTGGGAGGAGCTGGTCGCCGAGCTGGCCACCGAGGGCATCCGCGTGCTCACCTACACCAACGCCTTCCTCTCCGCCGACAGCGGCGCCGCCTCGGCCGAGCGCGGGGGCCGGGACCTGCACGCCGAGGCCGCCGGCCTGGGCCACCTCGTTCTCGACCCCGACGGCGAGGTGTACGAGATCGACCAGCAGGGCTTCGACGCCGCCATGGTCGACCTGTCTGACCCGGCGGCACGGGAGTGGTTCGCCCAGGTCATCGCCGAGGAGGTCGCCGTCGTCGGGGCCTCGGGCTGGATGGCCGACTTCGCCGAGGGGCCGCCGCCGGACGCGCTCCTCGACGGCGGCACCGGCGAGCAGTGGCGGGCCGCCTGGCCGGTGCTCTGGCAGGAGGTCAACGCCCGCGCGCTGGAGATCGCCGGACTGACGAGCACCGGGCTGGTGTGGCACCGCAGCGGGCACTCCGCCTCCGCCGGCGCCGCCGACGCGCTCTGGATGGGGGACCAGATGCAGGACTGGTCCGCGGAGGACGGCCTGGCCTCGGTCCCGGCCCTCCTGCACGCGACCGCCGCCAGCGGGATGGCCCAGGTCCACTCCGACGTCGGCGGGTACACGAGCCTGGCCCTGCCGGTCGTGCCCGACGTCGGTCGAGACGCCGAGCTGTTCGCCCGCTGGGCCGAACTCTCCGTCCTCGGGCCGGTGCTGCGTACCCACGAGGGCAACCGCCCGGCCGACGTCGTCCAGGCGGCCGACGACCCCGACGCCGCGGCGGCGCTCGTCGCTGCGACGCGCCTGTTCGTCGCGCTGGCCCCCGAACGGGAGCGGCTGACCGCCGAGGACCCGCTCGGCGCGGCCCAGCACCACCCCTGGTTCGTGCACGGGGACGAGGAGCTCGTCGGCGTGGCCGACCACGAGATCGCGCTCGGCCCGGACGTCCTGCTCGCCCCCGTCCTCGCGCCGGGGGAGGGGAGCGTCGACGTCGTCCTGCCGCCCGGGCGGTGGGTGCACGTCTGGAGCGGCGAGGTGCATGGCGACACCGACGCCGTCAGCGAGCTCGAGGTCGACGCGCCGCTCGGCGAGCCGGCCCTGTTCGTCCGCGAGGGGAGCGAGGTGGCGGGCGAGCTGGCGACCTTCGTCGAGGCCGAGCGGACCTCGACCGGGTGAGGACGGGCCGGGGCCGCCCGCGCAGTGGGCGTGTGCCGTTCGCGAGTGAGAGGCGATGATGGACGGACCCGAGTGTGCGACCGATCAAGGAGGACCGGTGTGAGCAGGACCGAGGACGGTTCCGGACCCGACGGACCGCGACCGGGGAGCTGGAGATATCGACGCGACCAGCGGGCAGCGCTGCTGAGGTATGCCCGGGGGGCCCTTGAACCGTCGGGCTTCGGGTACCTCGACGACACAGGACACATTGATGCCGCCCGCGGCGTCGAACTATGGATCACCTGCCGGATGACGCACGTCCTGGGACTGGGCGTGCTCGCGGGCGAGGCGGCCGCGCCTGGCGGGCCGGATGGGGACGAGCTGCGTGCCCTGGGCGCTCACGGCGTCGCCGCGCTGCTCGACGGACCGCTGCGCGACCAGGATCGTGGGGGCTGGTACGCGTCGGTCCCGGTCGGCGGCGCCGAGCCTCCGACCAAGCAGGCCTACGGCCACGCGTTCGTCCTGCTGGCCGCGAGCACCGCGCTCACGGCGGGCATCGACCGCGCCGACGAGCTGGTCCAGGAGGCGACGGCGATCCACTCCACGTGGTTCTGGGACGACCGGGAAGGACTCGTGGTCGAGGAGTGGGACGCCTCGTGGCAGTCGGCCGACAGCTACCGGGGCGTCAACTCGTGCATGCACACCGTCGAGGCCTACCTCGCCCTCGGGGCTGCGACGGGCGAACGTCTCTGGCATCGACGCGCTGCGCGCATCGCGCGGCGCGTCGTGGGCTGGGCGATGGACAACGACTGGCGGGTCCCCGAGCACTTCGACGAGCACTGGCGTCCGATGCTCGAGCACAACACCGACCGTCCGGCCGACCCGTTCCGGCCCTACGGTGCCACCGTCGGGCACGCTCTGGAGTGGGCCCGGCTGCTGGCGACCATCCACACCACGGGCATCGACGCGGACCCGGCGCTGATGGATGCGGCAGTCCGGCTCGCGGACCGCGCAGTGACCGACGGCTGGTCCGTCGACGGCGCCGACGGGTTCGTCTACACGACCGACTGGCAGGGGAGCCCGGTGGTGCGGGAGCGCATGCACTGGGTCGTCACCGAGGCCATCGCGACCTCGACCGTGCTCCACTGGGCGACCGGGGATTCTCGCCACGCGCACGACCTGGAGCGGTGGTGGGCCTATGCGCACCGTTACCTCATCGACCCCGACGACGGGTCGTGGCGGCACGAGCTCACCCCGGCCAACACTCCTGGCTCACGGACCTGGTCCGGGCGCCCGGACGTGTATCACGCCTACCAGGCCGCGCTGATGGCCGACACCCTGGGTGCCCACTCCTTCGCCGCCGGCGTCGCCGCCTCGTACCGGTGAGCAGATCGAGCGCCGCATCGGCTCGGCGGGGCGGCTCAGTGGGGCGGTCGCTGTCCGAACACCGCCGTACCGATGCGGACGATCGTCGCTCCGGCGGCGACGGCGGGCTCGAGGTCGCCCGACATCCCCATGCTCAGCTCGAGCGCGCCGAGGCCGTGGACCTGCTGGCCGATCTCCTCCCGCAGCTCGGCGAGCTCGACGTAGGAGGCGCGCACGAGTCCGGCGTCGGGGCTGTTGGCCCCGATGGTCATCAGCCCGGTGAGGCGCAGGTGGGAGCGCTCGGCGACGTCGGCGGCAAGGTCGACCGCCTCGGCGGGGGCCACACCATGCTTCGTCGGTTCACGCGAGGTGTTGACCTGGATCATCACGTCGAGCGGGCGCTGCTGGGCGCGCGGCCCGATGCCCTGGCCGGAGTCCAGGCGCCGGCCGACGGCCTCGTCGATCTTGCGCGCGCGCCGCTGAGACTCGACGGACTGCACGCAGGTGGTCCAGGGCAGGGCGGCGTTGATCTTGTTCGACTGCAGGTGACCGATGAGGTGCATCTCGTGGGGCAGGACGTCGTCGGCCGCCAGCGCCGGACCCGAGGCGGCGAGCTCGTCGACGCGGTTGTGGCCGAGGATCGTGGCCCCGGCCTCCAGCGCGTCGAGCATCTCCCGGGTCGAGCGGGTCTTGACCGCGACGAGCACGCGGATCTCACGGGGGTCCCGGTCGGCCTCGTGGGCGGCGTGGGTGACCCGGTCACGCAAGGCGCGCAGCCGGGTGCTGAGAGCGGTCATCGCAGCACCTTATCCCTCGCTGCGCGCCCCCCGGCCGCTGCTCCGCGGCCGGGTCCGGGCAGGTCGTGGGCCAGGTCGTGGCGCTCGCCCCGGGACGGGAGGGCCCACGCGTTCGAGGTAGCGTGGGATAGGTGCGATACCCGAGCGGGTGTCGGACGAACCTGTCCCTACCGATGACGGAGGATCCGTGGGCGTCACCGCCGCGTCGACGGCCGCTGCCGGCGAGGTGACCCGGACACCATGAGTGTCGCGGACGCGGGCAGTCGGACGGTCTGGCTCTCGAGGAGGACGGGCGAGGGCGGGGACGTCGTCGCCGCCGTCTCGGCGCGGGCCGCCGCCCTCCGACTCCTTCGGGTGGGCGACGTCGACCTGGTCGAACCGACGACACGGACGACCGACCCGCCCGGGATGGCGGGAGCAGTCCTCGTCCCGTGGCCCAACCGCGTCGCGGACGCGACCTGGCAGCACCGGGGGCACGAGCAGCACCTCGACGTGACCGAGCCCGAGCTGGGGCACGCCCTGCACGGGCTCCTTGCCCGGTCCGACCTCGTGGTGGAGACAGTCGCGTCTGGCTCGGTGACCATGCGGGCGGAGATCCGGTCTCCCGCGGGCTACCCGTTCGATCTTGACGTCCTGGTCCGGTACGAGCTGCTCGACGACGGTGCCTCGACGACGATCGCCGTGCACAACGTCGGGACGGACAGCGCCCCCGTCGCGATCGGCGGGCACCCGTACCTCCGTGTCGGCGCCACGCCCACGTCCGAGCTTCGGATCGACCTCGACATCGATCATGAGTGGCCCCTCGACGAACGGAACATTCCTGTGGGACGGGTGGAGCGACCCGGCGGGATCAGGAGCCGGGGCGTCGACGACGGTCCGCGGCACGCGACCTACGAGCTCGAAGCGGCCGGCACGCAGGTCGTCCACGCGGCCACCGCGCCCTCGGGTCGGCGGGTCGAGCTCGTCGCCGACGCCGAGTTCCGGTACACCCAGCTCTGGGTCGCGCCCGCCCTCGACACGGACGATGGGCCGAGGGAGGCGATCGCCGTGGAGCCCATGACCGCGCCCCCGAACGCCCTGCGCACCGGGACCGGCGTGACCTGGGTCGGCCCGGGCTCGAGCTGGTCCGCGGCGTGGCTCATCCGGCTCGCGGACGAGGGGCCAGACTCGCCCGTCGGTCCCACACCGGCGGGGCGGGCACACACCGCCGACACGGACGTCCATCACCGGACCGGTACGACGACGGACCGACCACCCGAGCACGAAGGAACGACATGACACCGACATCGACGTCGGCCTCGCCGGCCACCACGCACGGGGCGTCCACATGCACGCGGACGCGGCTCGCCGACGGCCGCGAGCTGCTCTACTTCGACGCCGTCGGCGCCCCGGAGCGTGTCCCGGGCCCGGACATGCGCACCCTCGAACCGCGACCGGCCACGCCGCAGCTGCGCCGCGACCCGCTGACGGGGGACTGGGTGACCGTGGCCTCGGCGCGGCAGGGCCGCGCCCACCTGCCACCGCCCGAGTTCGACCCCCTGGCCCCGCAGACGCCGACCAACCCGAGCGAGATCCCCGACGACTACGAGGTGGCGGTGTTCGAGAACCGCTCGCCGTCGTTCGGACCCGACCTCGGGGCGGCCGTCCGGAGCGACGGCGTCGAGCAGACACGGTCCTCGTTCGGCCGCTGCGAGGTGGTGTGCTTCAGCCCCGACCGCACCGGTTCCTTCGCGACGCAGACCGAGCGTCGGGCGCGCACGATCATCGACGCCTGGGCCCAGCGCACCGAGGAGCTCGGCGCGATGGAGGGGGTCGAGCAGGTCTTCGTCTTCGAGAACCGCGGCGTCGAGATCGGCGTGACCCTCCACCACCCGCACGGCCAGATCTACGCCTACCCCTACGTCACCCCCCGCACCGAGCTCCTCCTTCAGCAGATCCGCGCCCACGGCGGCAACCTGCAGGGCGAGATCCTCGCGCGCGAGCTCGTCGGTCCCCGGCTCGTCGCCGAGACCGAGCACTGGGTGGCCTACGTGCCGTTCGCCGCCCGCTGGCCCATCGAGCTGCACGTGCAGCCCCGACGCCACGTCCCCGACCTGGCCGCCACCGACGGTGGTGAGCGCGAGGACCTCGCCCGGCTGTCCCTGCGGCTGCTCCGAGCGGTCGACGCCCTGTATGACTCCGCCACGCCCTACATCGCCGCCTGGCACCAGGCACCGGTGCGCCACGGCCGGGACGACGTGCGCCTGACCTGGCAGATCACTTCCCCGCGCCGGGCCACGGACCGGCTGAAGTACCTGGCTGGTTCCGAGGCCGCCATGGGTGCCTGGGTCGGTGACATCGTCCCCGAGGACGGCGCCGCGCGGCTGCGCGAGGCAATCGCGCGCGTCGACGGGGCGGCCGTCGGCGCCGCCGCTCGCACGGACGAGGGGCAGCCGGATGCCTAGGACGTTCGAGGCGACCTACGGGTACGCACCCACCGGCACCTGGTCGGCACCCGGCCGGGTCAACCTCATCGGCGAGCACACCGACTACAACGGCGGCGCCAGTCTGCCGTTCGCCATCGGACGACGCGTTCGGGTCACGGTCGGTCTGCGCTCGGATCGCCTCGCGCGCGTCGGCTCCGCGATGACCGACGACGTCGTCGACCACACCCTCGACGCGCTGGCCGACGGCTCGGAACGCCCGGTGGGCTGGAGCACCTATGCGCTGGGAGTCGTCTGGGCGCTCGGCGAGGTCGCCGACCTCGGCGAGGTGCCGGGTTTCGACGCGTGGATCGACTCCGACGTCCCCGTGGGCGTGGGGGTCTCCTCCTCGGCGGCGCTCGAGGCCGCCGTATGCGTGGCGCTCGACGAGCTCTGGGGGCTCGGCCTGGACCGGGAGGTGATGGTCCGGGTGTGCCAGCGCGCCGAGAACGTCGTCGCCGGGGCACCCACCGGCACGCTCGACCAGTCGGCCGCGCTGCTCACCAGCCCCGGCCACGGGGTGCTCCTCGACTTCGGTTCGGGAACGGCGCGGGAGGTCCCGCTGCCCCTGGCCGAGGCCGGGCTCGAGATCCTCGTCGTCGACTCGACCGTCCGTCACGCCCACTCGACCGGCGGCTACGGGCAGCGTCGGCTCGAGTGCGAGCGTGCGGCACTGGCCGCCGGCGTGGAGCACCTGGCGATGGTCGCCCCGGAGGCGCTCTCCGGATGGGAGTCACGCATGCCGGACGCCGAGCTGCGCCGGATGCGTCACGTCGTCACCGACACCGCCCGCTGCGTCGAGGTCGCCCGGCTTCTCGAGCACGAGGCCCCCGCCACGTTCGGCCCGCTGCTGACCGCCTCCCACGTCTCGCTGCGCGACGACTTCGAGGTCTCGGTGCCCGCGATCGACGCCGCCGTCGACGCCGCCGTGGCCGCCGGCGCACACGGGGCACGCCTGACCGGCGGCGGGTTCGGCGGCGCCTCGATCGCGCTCGTCGACACCGTCGAGGCCGAACGGATCTCGAACGAGATCATCGCCGCGGTGGTCGAGGCGGGGCACCCTCGCCCGGTGATCTTCCCGGTTCGCCCCAGCGCGGGCGCCCATCGCGACGATTGAGCACCTTCCTCGCAGGCTCAGTCGGCGCGCAGCACCAGGGAGGTGCTCAACGCCCGGGGCCAGAGGATGTGCTCCGGCCGGACCCCGGGACCGCACGAGCGTGAACCGAGACCGTGCTGGGCCAGGTCGAGGTAGAGGTAGGCGCCTTCGACCTCCGGCAGGTGGTGTCGATGGCTGGATCCGGCGAGCTGCTGGCTCGTCCACCTGCTGAGGGTGAAGCCGGGACGACCGGTGTCGCCCCGTGGTTCGACGTCGAGCCTCAGCGAGCCGCCGGCGCCCGTCGTCAGCTCGAGGTGACGCAGGTCCGATCGGTGGCCCGACTCCTGCGGACGGACCGTCCGGGACGTCATCTCGTCGACCGGCGCGCTGAAGACGCCGACATGCACCCCGGAGCGCATGTCGGGGTACGACTCGCCCGGCCCCGAGCCGAACCACCGGATCTCGCCCGCGAGGTCCGGCAGATGGATGCGGAGCGCGGCGCGGGGCCACGAGCAGGTCCAGGGGCCGACCGGGACGACGAAGGCGTCGCAGTGCAACGCGCCGTCCCGCCAGCGGTAGCGCAGCTCGGTGTCGACGGCGACCGGCTCGGCCGACGGCGCACTCCGGTACCGCACCACGAGCTCCGGCGACCCGGCGGTGAGCTCGACGGTCCGACGCCGCAGCCGGTCGAGTCCCGTGGCGCGCCAGCGGTCGGCCGACGATGGTCCGCGCCGTGCACGAGTCATGGAGTCCGCCGGGTCGATCGTCTCGTAGTCGAAGGGCCCGTGCCCCTCGTCGTTGTCGGTGGGGGCGCGCCACAGCTCGGGGACCGGACCGACGACGGCGTGCCCGGCTACGGCCAGCAGGTCGCCGGTCGAGGCGTCGAACCGTGCTTCGCCCAGCGCGATCTCCTGCCCGGTGACCACCGGGACGGCGGAGGGCAGGGGGCGGGGGGCGGAGCTCACCGACCGCGCGAGCCGCTCCTGCGACCGGTGGACGACCTCTCCGGCCTCTCGCCACGGCGTCTCGTCGACGGCGCGGGTCTCCAGCGTCAGCCATGCCTCACCCGCACCCTCCCGTCCTGCGGCACTGTCGATCTCGACCGGCAGGCCGAGCGCCTGCTGCTCGCCGGCGGGGACCGAGACCGTTCCGAGGTCCCCGGAGGCGATCGGCTCGCCGTCGCGCTCCACCCGCCACGACACCGTCACGTCCGCCCGGGCGGCGTGCTGGTCGTTGGAGACCACGACGTCGCCGCCGGAGCGCCGCGTCCGGACAGGGGCGACCGTGGCGGACCAGTCCAGCAGCCCCGAGGTCGGTGTCGAGTCGGCCAGCACGAGCCCGTCACAGACGAAGCTGCCGTCGTGGACCTCCTCGCCGTGGTCACCGCCGTAGGAGAGGTTGCCGTCGTCGTCGAGCAGGGCGTGGTCGCGCCACTCCCACACGAACCCGCCCAGGAGACCGGGGTTCCGCTCGATGCGTTCGGCGTAGTCGGCAGCACCACCTGCCCCTGTGCCCATGGCGTGCAGGTACTCGCACAGGACGAAGGGCATCTTCCGCACCCGCGCCGCCTCGGCCGCCGTGACCTGCCCGGCAGGGTGGTGCGCGGCTGCCACGGGCCCGTGACCGGCGAAGAACGCGTCGATCTCCTCGAGGGCGGGATACATCCGGGAGTAGATGTCGGTGTAGGCCCCTGTGGCGTCCCCCTCGTAGTGGAGGGGGCGGCCCGGGTCCCGACGTCGGACGGCCTGCGCCATGTGAGCGAGATTCTGTCCTGTGCCCGACTCGTTGCCCAAGGACCAGAAGACGACGGAAGGGTGGTTCTTGTCGCGCTCGACCAACCGCTCGACCCGGTCCATCAGGGCCTCCCTCCAGCGGGGATCGTCGGCCGGGTTCCCCGCCCAGCCCGAGCGCTCGAATCCGTGCGTCTCGAGGTCGCACTCGTCCATCACCCAGAACCCGAGCTCGTCGGTCAGCTCGAGCAGCTCGGGATGGGGCGGGTAGTGCGCCGTGCGGATCGCGTCCACGTGGTGCCGCTTCATGAGGAGCAGGTCGGCGCGTGCCCGGTCGCGGTCGAAGACCCGGCCCTCGCGCTGGTCGATCTCGTGCCGGTTGACGCCGCGGAGGCGCAGGGGACGGCCGTTGACGAGGACCTCGTTCCCGACCACCTCGACGGTGCGGAACCCCGTCCTGAACGTCACCGTCTCGCCGGTCGCCACCACCTCGACGTCGTACAGCCGAGGGCTGTCCGCGCTCCACGGATCGACCGCCTCGACGTCGACGGGGGCGACATCCTCGGCCGTGGCCCACGTGACCTCGACGCCCAGCTCGGGCAGACGAAGGGTGATCGGGAAGGCCGCAGCGGGGGCGTCGATCGACGGCGTGAGCCGGCCCGACCCGGTCGAATGGTCGAGGTCCGCCCGGAGCCAGACGTCGTCGAGGGACCCCGCCGGGCGCGCGAGGAGGGTGACCTCGCGGAAGATCCCGGGCAGCCACCACTGATCCTGATCCTCGACGTAGGAGCCCGCCGACCACTGGTGCACGCGCACGAGAAGGAAGTTGTCGCCCTCGACGAGCAGGTCGGTGACGTCGAGCTCCTGGACCAACCGCGAGCCCGACGACGAGCCGACGGCGTAGCCGTTGAGCCACACCTCGGCGTGGGACTCCACACCGTCGAGCCGTAGCAGGGTGCGCGCGTCCGGGCCGAGGCCGGACCACCCCCGCGGCACCTCGAAGCGGCGGCGGTGGTCCCCGGTGGGGTTCTCGTCGGGCACGTAGGGCGGGTCCAGCGGGAACGGGTAGCGCACGTTGGTGTAGGCGGGGCGGCCGTAGCGGCCGCGGCCGTGCAGCACCCAGTGCGAGGGCACCGGGAGCAGGTCCCAGTCCTCGTCGTCGAGGTCGGGGAGCCACGGCTGGTCGCCCGGGTCGGCGACAGGGGACAGCCGGAAGCGCCAGGTTCCGGTCAGCTCGAGGGAGGGGGCGTCGCTGCGGACCCAGGCCCGCGCGCGTGACCGTCGAGGGCCCTCCGGCCCGATCGTCTCGTGACTTCTCATGGCTGGACAGCCTGGCAGAACCAGCCGGAAGAGTCGACGGTTGACAGATATCAGATAACTGGTGTTCAGTGTGTCGCGTGACTCACGATGACGTGAAGCGGGCGAAGGCGCCGCTGTCCCACCAGGCCCAGCAGAGGATCCGGCAGTACATCGTCGACCGACAGTTGCGGCCGGGCGACCAGCTGCCGTCCGAGGGCGAGTTCTGCGCCATGCTCGAGATGAGCAAGGCGACCGTGCGTGAGGGCATCCGACGGCTGGAGATGCTCGGCATCGTGGAAGTACGCCATGGCCGCGGCCTCTCGGTCGGCGTCTTCGACCTCGCCCCCGTCGTCGACGCGCTGCCCTACCAGCTCAGCGTGGACGACACCCCGCTGCGCGAGATCCTCCAGGTGCGCGCGGCCATCGAGGAGGGGCTGATCCACCAGGCGAGCCAGCAGCTGTCCGCGTACCAGCTCGACGGCCTGGACCGCCTCGTGGCGGACATGCGCGAGCACTCGGAGGCGGGGGAGGTGCCGTCGGAGGTCGACCGTGCCTTTCACCTCACGCTGTTCGCCCCGCTGGGCAACGGCTTCCTCGACCAGCTGATCGAAACCTTCTGGGAGATCTACATGCGGTTCGCGGCCACGGTGGAGACACCGATCAACCACCACGCGGTCGAGGACCACGACGAGATCGTCGCCGCGGTCCGCAGCGGCGACCGGGAACGGATGACCCGGGCCGTCGCCGTCCACTTCGCACCGATCCGCAGCACGGTCGAGATCACCCCGGCGACGACCGGCTCGAGGGAGGACGCATGAGCCTCATCGGTCTGCACGCCGCACTCATCGCCACCTACGACGACTCCGGCGCGTTCAGCGCCGAGCGGCAGGGGCGGCTCATCGACCACGTGCTCGGGCAGGGGCTCGACGGCGTCTTCGTCTCGGGCTCGACCGGGGAGGCGTACCTGCAGTCGATCGCGGAGCGCCGGGAGTCCATCTCGGCCGCCGTCGACCAGGTGGCGGGTCGCGGCGTGGTCATCGGGCACGTCGGCGCCATGGACACCCGCGGGACGATCGAGCTGGCCGAGCACGCGGTCGCCGCCGGCGTCGACGCGGTCTCGGCCGTGACCCCGATCTACTACCAGTACTCCGAGGCGCAGCTCGAGCAGTACTTCCGGGACGTGGCTGCCGCGTCGGGACCGACGCCGGTGGTCGCGTACCACATCCCGGGCCGGACCCATGTCGAGCTCTCGCCGACGTTCTTCCTCCGTCTCGCCGACGACGGCGTCATCCAGGCGCTGAAGTACACCTCGACAGACGTCTACCCGCTGGCCGAGGTTGCGCGCCGCGCACCGGAGGACCTCGTCGTCCTCAACGGCTCGGACGAGGTCCTGCTCGGTGGCCTGGTGCTCGGCGCGCGCGGCGGGATCGGATCGACCTACAACGCGATCGGCTCCATCTACCGGAAGGTGGTCGAGCGCCACGCAGCCGGGGACCTCGCCGGTGCCGGCCGGGCGCAGTGGCGGGCGAACCGCTTCATCGAGGCGATGAACCACCACGATTTCCTCGTCTTCCTGCGACAGGTGCTCCGGCACGACGGGGTGAAGACCGGCGTCGGCCGAGCCCCCCTGCCGGCAGTCACAGCTGAGCAGCAACGTCACATCGACGAGTTCCTGACCACATTCCGTAGCGAGGAGTCATCCAGTTGAGCGCCACCGACCGCACCGCGGGACCGTTCCAGGTCTCGGGCGTCGTCCCGTCCCTCGCCCAGGTCGGGGACTTCGGTCCGCCACGCACGGAGATCGGCGTCGGAGCCCTCATGCCGTGGAACGGCGCGCTGTACGTGCAGAACTACAACTCGCACAAGGCGCGCAGCGGCTCGGGCGTGAGCCTGCGCCGGATCGACACGGACCTGGCGATGGAGGTGGTGCCCGAGACGCTGGGTGTGGACGGCACGTACACGAACAGGTTTGTGCACTACCCCACCGGGCGCCTGGTCATCGGTCCCCAGGTGATCGACGAGCACCACGCCATCCACGTCGTCACCGACCTGCAGGAGCACCGGCTGTGCGGGACCGCGCACCACCTCACCCGGCCCGAGACGCACGTCTACGTGCTGACCATGGAGGGGCTCGTCTTCGAGCTCGATGTCACCACCTACGAGACGCGGCAGGTCTGGGACCTCAACGAGGAGCTGACCACCGACGGCGAGTGGAAGGTCCACTACAAGGACTGCTACACCGCGTACGGCCGGTTCGTCGTCTGTTCCAACGAGTACGGCGAGGCGGAGTGGGCCGGGCAGCGGAGCCGGGGTCGCCTGGCCGAGTTCGACGGCACGAGCTGGACGATCCTCGAGCACAAGCCGTTCACCGCGATCGCCGGACGCGGAGAGTTCGCCGGCACGATCTTCGCCTCCGGCTGGGACCGTGCCTCGGCGATCCTCCAGGTGTTCACCGCGGCCGACGGCCGGTGGACCCGTTACCGCCTGCCGAAGGCCTCCCATACCTTCGACCACAAGTGGCAGACGGAGTGGCCGCGGATCCGGGAGGTCGAGCACGAGCGCTTCCTCATGGATCACCACGGGATGTACTACGAGCTCTCTCCCTGGGCCTACGGCGGTCGCGTGTGGGGCGTGCGCCCCATCTCCACCCACCTGTGGGTGCTCGGCGACTTCTGCTCCTGGCGCGGCATGCTCGTCATGGGCGCGGACAACGCCTCGCCCAGCACCGGGCACAACGTCACCACGGCTGAGCCGCAGTCGGGCCTGTGGTTCGGCAAGACCGACGACCTGTGGTCCTACGGCAAGCCGGCCGGCTGGGGCGGCCCGTGGTGGGAGGACGAGGTTGCAGCAGGCGTGCCCTCCGACCCGTACCTGATGACCGGGTTCGACGGGAAGGTGCTCCACCTGCAGAACCACGGTTCCACCGACGTCGAGGTGACGATCGAGATCGATCCGCGCGGGGACGGGAGCTTCGGCGGCCACCACAGCCTGCCAGTGACCGCCGGGGCGCTGGCCTCCTACGTCTTCCCACAGGGCTTCTCCGCGCACTGGCTACGGCTGGTGAGCGACCGGCCCGGACTCCTCACCGGCCAGCTCTTCTACTCCTGAGATCTCGACATGACCAGCACCGACGGCGGGGGGAGCACCTCCACGCTCCCGCGACGACGCGGCCTGAGCGAGCGGCGCGCGCTCGTGGGTTGGGGCTTCCTCGCCCCCTTCCTCGTCGTGTTCCTCGTCAGCTTCGTCGCGCCCATCCTCTACGCCATCTACCTGAGCCTGTTCCGGAGCCAGCTCATCGGCGGGAACGTGTTCGTCGGCGCGGACAACTATCTGCAGGCCTTCCAGGACCCGCAGTTCTGGTCGGGCGTCGGTCGCGTCTCGGTGCTCCTGGTCATCCAGGTCCCGATCCTGCTGCTCGTCTCGCTGCTGGCCGCGCTGGCCCTCGACAGCGGGAAGCTGCGAGGAATGCCGTTCTTCCGGATCTCGATCTTCATGCCTTACGCAGTGCCGGCCGTGGTCGCCACGCTGATCTGGGGCTTCATGTACGGGACGAACTTCGGGCTCGTCGGCAACCTCAACGAGATCCTCGGTGTCACCCTGCCGAACCCGCTGTCCTCGGGCAACGTGCTCAGCGCCATCGCCAACATCCTCATCTGGGGCAACGTTGGCTACAACATGCTGATCTTCTATGCGGCGCTGCGTGTGGTCCCCACCGAGCTCTACGAGGCCGCGGCGATCGACGGGGCGGGTACGATCCGCACCATCACGGCGATCAAGCTGCCGGCGATCCGTGGCGCGCTCGTCATCGCCACGATCTTCTCGATCATCGGCAGCTTCCAGCTGTTCAACGAGCCGCAGATCTTGCAATCCATGGCGCCCAACGCCATCCCCACCTACTTCAGCCCGAACATGTACTCCTACAACCTGGCCTTCAGTGGCGGGCAGCAGAACTACTCGGCCACGGTGGCGATCATCATGGGCATCGCGACGATGATCATCGCCTACGCCATCCAGCTGCGCGGCATGCGGAAGGCGGACTGAACCATGGCCGACGTCAAGCGGCACCCCCGCCGTCGACCCGGCGGCCTGGCGGGTGGTGCAGGGCACCGGCGCAGCTGGGCGCTGACCCTGTCGATGGCAGTCATCCTCATCTACAGCCTGCTGCCGCTGGTGTGGCTCATCGTCAACGCGACGAAGTCCCAGCAGGGCCTGCGCAGCTCGTTCGGGCTCTGGTTCGCGGACGACTTCGTCCTCGTCGAGAACGTCACCCGCGCACTGACGTACCAGGACGGAGCCTTCGTACGCTGGTTCCTCAACACCCTGCTCTACGTCGGAGCAGGGGCGGGCGGCGCCACGCTCATCGCCACCATCGGTGGCTACGGGCTGGCCAAGTTCAACTTCGCCGGCAAGAAGCTCGTCTTCGCCGTCATCATCGGTGCGGTCGCGGTGCCCGGAACCGCGCTGGCCGTCCCGACCTTCCTGCTCTTCAGCTCGGTGGGACTGACGAACAATCCGCTCTCGGTCATCATCCCCTCGCTCGTCGCCCCCTTCGGCCTGTATCTCATGTGGGTCTACAGCAGCGACGCGGTGCCCTCCGAGCTCTTGGACGCCGCCCGGATCGACGGGTCGAGCGAGTTCACCACGTTCCGGAAGATCGCGCTCCCGTTGCTCCGGCCCGGCATCGTCACGGTCCTGCTGTTCACGACCGTCTCGAACTGGAACAACTACTTCCTGCCCCTGATCATGATCCGCGATCCCGACTGGTACCCGCTGACCGTCGGCCTCAACGCATGGAACGCACAGGCATCGACGGCGGGCAGCGAGGCGATCTTCGACCTCGTCATCACCGGATCGCTGCTGATGATCATCCCCATCATCCTCATCTTCCTTCTCCTCCAGCGCTTCTGGCAGTCCGGCCTGGCCGCGGGAGGTGTCAAGCAGTAGGGCCGACCCGTCGGGCACGACTCCACGACCACTTCTCGACTCTGTTCACGACGATGTGAAAGGACCACAGCCATGTCGACCACACGCTCACGGCGTGCCACGTCTGCCGCTGCCGCCGCGGCAGCCTCCGTCCTGCTCCTTGTTGCCTGCGGCTCCGACTCCGACGACGGAGGAGGTGACGCGGAACCGATCGACGTCGACGAGGTCGCCGGCGAGGGCGGCGAGCTGCTGCTGTGGGGCTGGGGCAACGCCCTGGAGCCCATGGTCGAGGGATTCATGGAGGAATACCCCGAGGTCGACATCGAGCTGGTCAACGTCGGCACCGGTATCGACCACTACACCGCGGTGGAGAACGCGATCGCGGCCGGTTCGGGCATCCCCGACGTCATCGTGATGGAGTACCTGGCGGTGCCACAGTTCGCCCTCAACGGGACGCTCGCGGACCTCTCCGGGTACGGTGCCGAGGAGTACTCAGACACGTTCACCCCCGGGACCTGGGGGGCCGTGCAGTTCGATGGCGGTATCTACAGCCTGCCGATGAGCTCCGGTCCGACCGCCCTGTTCTACAACCAGGCGGTCTTCGACGAGCACGGCATCGAGGTGCCTGAGACCTGGGACGAGTACCTCGAGGCCGCGCGGTCGCTGCACGAGGCCGATCCCGACGTCTACATCGCCAACGACACCGGGTCGGCCAACCTCATGCTCGGCATGCTCTGGCAGCAGGGCTACCAGCCGTTCGAGGTCGACGGCGAGAACGTCTCCATCAATCTCGAGGGGCCCGAGGTCGACAACTACACCGGCCTGTGGCAGCAGCTCCTCGACGAGGATCTGGTCGCCCCGATCAGCAACTGGAGCGACGAGTGGTACCAGGGGCTCTCGGACGGCTCGATCGCCACGTTGGTCTCCGGGGCCTGGATGCCGGCCAACTTCGAGTCGGGGGTCGAGGCCGGCGCTGGTGACTGGCGCGTCGCGCCTCTCCCGCAGTGGGAGGAGGGCGCGAGCAGCTCGGCCGAGGACGGTGGTTCGGCCCTCGGCGTCGTCGAGGCCTCGGAGAACCGTGACCTGGCCTATGCGTTCGTCGAGTGGGCCACCACCGGCGACGGCGTCGACGCCCGGCTGCACGACACGTTCCCCTCGACGCTGGAACACATCGAGTCCGAGGAGTTTCTCGCTCTGGAGTCCGAGTACTTCGGCGGGCAACGCATCAACGAGGTGTTCGCAGAGTCCGCGACCACCGTGCCCGAGGGGTGGAGCTTTCTGCCGTACCAGGTGTATGCGAACTCGGTGCTCAACGACCACATCGGCAGTGCCTACACCTCGGACACCCCGCTCGCCGACGGGTTGCTCAGCTGGCAGGACGCTCTGGTCACCTACGGCCAGAGTCAGGGATTCGAGGTGGCCGAATGAGGGCCGCCGACGCACGTCCTCGGCGGTCCGTGACCCGTGCGCGAGCCGCCCGGCGGCGGGTGGCCGCAGCGGCGTCGCTCCTGCTGGGCGCCGGCATCGCGGTGGCGGCTCCGGCCGTCGCGGACGTCGACCCGGACGGCGAGGCTGAGTTCACCGAGGACGTCATCTTCTCGCGCGGGGATGCGGGGTACTTCTGTTTCCGGATCCCCGCGATCGTCGAGACGACCGACGGCACGTTGCTCGCCTTCGCCGAGGGACGGAACAGCGACGGATGCGACGACTCGGGCGACATCGACACGGTGGTGCGTCGGTCGACCGACGGGGGCGAGACCTGGGGACCGATCGAGGTCGTCTTCGACGCCGGGGTGGACACCGCCGGCAACCCGACGCCGGTCGTGGACCGGGAGAGCGGACGGATCGCGTTGATCACGAGCCATAACCCGGCGCTCAACCACAACCTCCGGACCCCCTACCTGCAGTACTCGGAGGACGACGGCCTGACGTGGAGCGAGCCCGAGGACATCGGGGACGACGTCACCGACCCCTCCTGGGAGAAGTGGCTCGCCACCGGTCCCGGGGCGGGAATCCAGCTGGAGAACGGGCCGCATGCGGGCCGCATGGTCGTCGGGATGAGCCACGAGGGCTACGTGTTCGGCTCGGACACCCACCAGGCCGGAGCCAGCCTGGCCTTCAGCGATGATGGTGGGTTGACCTGGCAGCGCGGGGCCGAGGACCAGCTGGACCCCGCGGAGCTCAAGCCGCAAGAGCTGAGCCTCGCCGAGCTGCCGGACGGCACGATCCTCGCCTCGGCGAGGGACCAGCACGGGAGCGACCCGGGCACTCGCGCCTTCGCCAGGAGCGCGGACGGGGGAGTGACCTTCGACGGGTCGTTCGAGAACGACCCCGAGCTGTCGACGCCCGTCTCCCAGGGCTCGATCACGAGCTTCGTCGACGCCGAGGGCAACGACCGGGTGCTGTACGCCGGAGCTTCCCACCCTCGAGCGCGGGTCGCCGTTTCGGTCCGGTCCTCCTTCGACGGCGGTGCCACCTGGCAGACGTGGGACGAGGGACGGGTGGTGAACTGGGGTAACGCCGGCTACTCGGACATCCTCGCCGTGTCCGACGGGACGGTGGCGCTCGCCTATGAGACCGGGGTCGAGGACGCCTATCGGGAGATCCGGTTCGCGAGGTTCAACAGTGCGTACCTCGACGCGGAGAACGAACCGGCGCCGGGAGTGGTCGAGCATCCGGTGGGCCCCACGACGCCGGACCTGTCTGCCCGGGAGAACACCGCCTACGTCCGTGGTGATTCGGACGTCGTCGAGGGCGCAGTCGACGGTGCTCTCGAGCTGGGTGCGTCGCAGGGCGACGTTCCCGGAAGCCGGGTGGACGTGCCGTTCACCGAGGACGTCGACCTGGGTGACTCCGACTTCACCATCTCGACCTGGTTCCGGTACGGCTCTCAGGACCATGACCAGAGCCTCGTGTGGGCCTACCACATGGGCACCGGGATGCCCGGGATATGGGTGCGTGCGGAACCGGGGGCGGACCGGATCCGGGCGATGCTCGGAACCGAGACCGGCGAACAGATCGTCACGGCCGACGGGGCGTACGACGACGAGGAGTGGCATCACCTGAGTCTTGTCCGCCGCGGCGACTCGATGGAGCTCTGGATCGACGGGGAGGTCGTCGCCGACGGATCGGCTCCGCTGGGTTCGATCACCCGGGGTGGCGAGCTGATCGGTATCGACGGGTTCTTCTTCGGTCAGCGGCTCGACGGCGTGAACCAGCTGGTCGGTGGGATGGACGATGTGCGGATCTATGAGACCGCCCTCGGTGCTGAGGACCTCAACGCGCTTGCGTCAGGAGCGTCCGAGACCGCGAGCGAGGACAACCTGCTTCTCCACCTCCCGCTCGAGGAGATCGCCGGCGCGGAGCCGGAGCCGGAGCCGGGCGAGCCGGAGCTGCCGGCGCCGGGGCGCGGCTTCTTCCTCAACGACGGCTGGGACGCGACGGCGGATCACGTCTTCGCGTATGGCCGTTCCGGGGATGAGGTCCTAATCGGTGACTGGGACGGGGACGGGTCCGACACCCTCGCGGTGCGTCGGGGGAACCGGTACTTCCTCAACAACACCCTGGTGGGCGGCGACGCGGACGTCGAGCTGGGCTTCGGCCGCGCAGGCGACGTCGTGCTCGTGGGTGACTGGGACGGCGACGGCGTGGACTCCTTCGCGATTCGCCGTGGTGACGCGTACTTCCTCACCAACACCCACGAGGGTGGCGATGCCGAGGTCGAGCTGAACTACGGCCGCGACTCCGACGTCGTGCTGGTCGGTGACTACGACGGGGACGGTGCGGACTCCTTCACCGTGCGTCGTGGGAACCGGTACTACATCAACAACTCGCTCACCGGTGGCAACGCCGACTCCGAGCTCGGATACGGCCGGGCCTCGGATGCGGTCGTGGTCGGTGACTGGGACGGCGACGGGTCGGACTCCTTCGCGGTGCGCCGCGGGAACCTCTACCTCGTGTCGAACAGCCTGACGTCGACGGTCGCGGAGATCGAGCAGCGTTACGGACGGGCCTCCGACGAGGTCTTCGTCGGTGACTGGGACGGCGACGGCACCGACACCCTCGGCATCCGGAGGTAACACCTCTCCTCGTCGGGAGTGCGGTTCGTTCCGGTCGAGGGGGGGGGGGGGGGGGCCCCCCCCCCCCCCCCCCCCCGCGGGCGGGGGGGGGGGGGGGGGGACAACCGCCCCTGAGGGCGGACCCCCGGGGGG
>JBQDDG010000026.1:0-1659 GCA_052093225.1 Actinomycetaceae bacterium | reverse complement strand
CGGGCGCCGCCACCCCCCCCCGGGCCACCGGGGGTAACCCCCCCCCTTCGGGGGGTGGGCTGTTGGTGCGGGTCGCGCTTGGGGGTGGCCCCCCCCCCCCCCCGCTCGACCCGGGAGAGCGAGGTGGCCGTGCGCGATCGCCGGCTCAGTCGTCGAGCAGCCAGTGGTGGCGCATCCGCAGTGCGCGCTCGACGGCCGCGAGGACGCCGCCGATCGTGAGGAAGGCGTTGACCGGGCCGGGCAAGGAGACCGGGGAGGTGAGGTCGAACCATTCGGTCACCGCCGCGACGAGCTCGAGGACCTGCGGGACCTGCAGGATCAGCGCGGCGACCACGAGCGTCCACGAGGTCGCGGCGAGCAGCCGGCTGAGGTCGGGGCGTTCCCGCTTGAGGTCGGCCCGCCACCGCTCGCCGGTGCCCGGCCTCGGCTCGAGCGGGACCTCGTGCCTGGCGGTGTCGACGAGGTGCGCTCGGCTGAGACCGTTCATGCTCCACCTGACCCCGATCCGGTGCGCGGGCGGAACCTCGAAGGACGACCGACCGCGCTGGACCCGGTCGAGCGCGCCGTCCCGGTAGAGGTTGACCTTCTCCTCCGTGTCGAAGAGGTCGAGGTCGACGTCCCAGGTCACGCCGTCGATCGTGATCCCCGGCTGCGCGCGCCACAGCCACTGCCAGCCCGTCACCGGCCGGATCCGGCTGCGGTCGCCCGCCTTCTCACCCCGTGGTCCGCTTCGCATGGGTGCAGTCGACAGGACGGGACGCCGCGCCGTCGTCCGTCGTTCGTCGCGACGCGCCCTGGTCCCTTCGGATGAGTGGGCGCCGCAGGGTCGGTCGGGCCCGGGTCAGCCGATCGCACCGCCGACGAGCGAGCCGATCCCGTACGTCACGAGCATCGCGACCAGTCCACCGACGATCGTGCGCACGGTGGCCCGGCCCTGCGCGGCCTGCCCCAGACGGGAGGAGACGAGTCCGGTCAGCGCGAGCGCGACGACGACGGCGAGCATCGTCGCCGGCACCCGAAGCGCCTCGGGGGTCAGCAGCATCGCGGCGAGGGGGACGAGACCGCCGACGGTGAAGGCGAACAGCGAGGCGAGCGCGGCCTGCCACGGGCTGACGAGCAGCTCCTCGTCCATGCCGAGGCGGACGCCCAGGTGGGCGTCGACCGGGTCGCGGGACGTCATGGCGTCGGCGACGTGACCCGAGACGTCGTTCGGGACGCCCGTGTGCTCGAGGGCGCCCATGAGCGCGAGGCGCTCGCGCTCGGGGTCCTCGTCCAGTCCGCGGCGGATCTTGGCGATCATCGCCCGCTCGGTGTCCCGCTGCGTCGAGACGGAGACGTACTCGCCCGCAGCCATGGACAGGGCGCCGGCCACGAGGGCGGCGATCCCGGCGAGTGTGAGGGCTGTGACGGATGCGCTGGCCCCGGCGACGCCGACGACGAGGCCGGCCACGGAGACGATGCCGTCGTTCGCGCCGAGCACGCCGGCGCGCAGCTGGTTGAGGCGCGCGCTCGACTCGACGCGCTCGTCGTACGCGTCGGCCGCCGCACGGGCGTGGTCACTTCGACCGTCCGAATTCGGACTGTCCTGTTTCTTGGGGGGATTGCGGGCTCTTCCGGATTGAGGGTGTAGACGGCCTGGCGCGGTGGTGAGCGAGGTGC
>JBQDDG010000025.1:27732-57134 GCA_052093225.1 Actinomycetaceae bacterium | reverse complement strand
GAGATCGCGGCGCTCACCGTCGTCGTGCCGTACAACGACCTGCCCGCGATGGAGGCGGTGCTCCAGGCGCACGGCGAGAAGGTGGCCGCGGTCATCGTCGAGGGTGCCGCGGCGAACATGGGCGTCGTGGCACCCGCCCCGGGGTACAACCGCGCGCTGCGCGAGCTGACCGCCCGCCACGGCGCGCTGCTCGTCCTCGACGAGGTGCTCACCGGGTTCCGCGTCGGCCCCGCGGGCTGGTGGGGGCTCGAGGGCGCGGCCGAGGGCTGGGCCCCCGACCTGTTCACGTTCGGCAAGGTGCTCGGCGGCGGGATGCCGCTCGCCGCCCTCACGGGCCGCGCCGAGGTGATGGACCAGCTCGCCCCGAGCGGGCCCGTCTACCAGGCGGGCACGCTGTCCGGGAACCCGCTGGCGACCGCCGCGGGCCTCGCGACCCTGCGCCTGGCCGACGACGCCGTCTATGCCGCGGTGGACTCCGCCGCCGAGACGGTGGCGCGCGCCGCGGGGGCTGCCCTCGACGCCGTCGGTCTCCCGCACGTGGTCAGCCGGGCCGGGAACCTGTTCTCGGTGTTCCTCGGCGAGGCTGCCGCGGGCGGCGTGCCGGATTACGCGGCCGCAAAGGCGTCGGAGACGTGGCGGTACCCGGCGTTCTTCCACGCGATGGCGGACGCGGGCGTGCTGCTCCCGCCGAGCGCCTTCGAGGCCTGGTTCCTCACGGCCGCCCACGACGACGCCGCTCTCGACCGGATCCTCTCGGCCCTCCCGGCCGCGGCCCGCGCAGCAGCGGAGGCCTCCCCGCCCGCCGACCGGTCCTAGCTACCCCTCGTCGAGAGCGTGCTGAAGGTGTCGAGGACGTTCCTCGGACGCACGTCCTCGACAGGTCAGGCACGTCCTCGACGGGAGTGGCGGCGGAGAGCACCGCGGACGGCTCGGCGAGCACCCCCCCCGGCCCTGGGAGAGAATCGCCCCATGACGGCGCGCACCGACCTCTCCTCCCTCACCCCGCCCATCGCCCTCGGGGCGCTCGACGGCCGCTACCGGTCCGCCGTCGCCCCGCTGGTCGACCACCTGAGCGAGGCCGCGCTCAACCGCGCACGCCTCCACGTCGAGGTCGAGTGGCTCATCCACCTGTGCGACACGGACGCGCTCCCCGGCGCCCCCGCCCTCACCGACGCCGAGCGCGCCTACCTGCGCGACCTCGTGACGGGCTTCGACGCCGACGACATCGCCGAGCACGCCGCCATCGAGGCCGAGACGCGGCACGACGTCAAGGCCGTCGAGTACCTGCTCGCCCGCCGCCTCGATGCGGCCACCGACGCCCTCGGCGACCAGACCTCCCTGCCGGGCGCGCACGAGATCGTGCACATCTTCTGCACGTCGGAGGACGTCAACAACCTCTCCTACGCGCTCACTGTGCGCGACGCCGTCGTCGACGTCTGGCTGCCGGCCGCGGCGGCGGTCACCGACCAGCTGGCCGAGCTGGCCCTCGCGCACGCCGAGGTCCCGATGCTCGCCCGCACCCACGGCCAGCCGGCCACGCCGGTCACGCTCGGCAAGGAGCTCGCGGTGACGGTCACGCGCCTGCGCCGCCAGCTCGACCGGGTCGCCGCCACCGAGTACCGCGGCAAGCTCAACGGCGCCACCGGCACCTACGGCGCGCACACCGTCGCGGTCCCGGGCACCGACTGGCCGGCCGTCGCCGAGGAGTTCGTCACCGGGCTCGGCCTGAGCTTCAACCCGCTGACCACGCAGATCGAGTCGCACGACTGGCAGGCGGAGCTCTACGCCGACGTCGCGCGGTTCAACCGGGTCCTGCACAACCTCAGCACCGACGTGTGGACCTACATCTCGCTCGGGTACTTCACCCAGCGGCTCTCCGCGCAGGGCTCGACCGGCTCCTCGACGATGCCGCACAAGGTCAACCCCATCCGGTTCGAGAACGCCGAGGCGAACCTCGAGATCAGCTGCGCCCTGCTCGACACGCTGGCCTCCACGCTCGTGACCTCCCGACTCCAGCGCGACCTCACCGACTCCTCGACGCAGCGCAACATCGGCACCGCGTTCGGCCACTCGCTGCTCGCGATCGACAACGTCCGCCGGGGTCTCGCGGGTCTCGACGTCGACGCGGAGGCGATGGCGCGCGATCTCGACGGGAACTGGGAGGTGCTCGGCGAGGCGGTCCAGCAGGCCATGCGCGCGGCCTCGGTCGCGGGGGCCACCGGCATGGAGGACCCCTACGAGCGCCTCAAGGAGCTCACCCGCGGCCGGAAGGTCGACGGCCCCGCCATGCGGGAGTTCATCGGCACGCTCGGCCTGCCCTCCGACGTCGAGGCCCGGCTCTCGCAGCTCACCCCGGCGACGTACACCGGGCTGTCCGCCCAGCTCGCGCGTACGGTCGACGCCGAGGGCTGAGGGGTCGGCACGGGCACATGCGCCCTCGAGGCGTGCCCGTGCGACGTCGGGACCGGGCCGCGTCGCCGATCTCACCGGCGTGCGAGCGGCGATCACCGGCGTCGTCGCTCTAGGTTGGCACCGTGACCTTCCCTGCCCTGGCCCACCTGACCACCGCAACGGCGACGACGCCGGCCGCCGCCGCGGCCGTCGAGGGGACCGAGGGGCTCACCGGCATCGCCGGCTGGGCGGTGAGCCTCATGGAGTCGCTCGGCGGGTTCGGGGCGGCGCTGCTCATCGCGATCGAGAATCTGTTCCCGCCGATCCCCTCGGAGGTCATCCTCCCGCTCGCCGGGTTCACGGCCTCGCAGGGCCAGACGTTCGGACTGGTCGAGGTCATCATCTGGTGCACGGCCGGCTCGGTGTTCGGCGCCTACGCGCTGTACGGCGTCGGGGCCCTGCTCGGCCGCGACCGCACCCGCGCGATCATGAACTGGCTGCCGCTCGTCGACGTCGAGGACGTGACGAAGACCGAGGCATGGTTCGACAAGCACGGCCACTGGACCGTCCTGCTCGGCCGCTGCCTGCCGATCTTCCGCTCGCTCATCTCCATCCCGGCCGGCATCACCCGCATGCCAGTCCTCATGTTCGGGCTGCTCACGACGATCGGCTCGCTCGTCTGGAACACCGTCCTCATCCTCGCGGGCTACTACCTGGGCGAGAACTGGGACGTCGTCGAGGAGTACACGAGCTGGCTGCAGTACGTGGTCATCGCCGCCGTGGTGATCCTTCTTGTCTGGTTCGTCGTCGCGCACGTGCGCAAGCGCAACGCCCGGCGCGCGGCGGGGGCGGGCGACGGCGCGAGCGGTGCGGTGCAAGGCACGGACGGCCCGACGACCGGAACGGACGCTACGACGACCGGATCGGACGGCACGACGACCGGCAGGGACGGCACGGCCATCGGCGGGCACGCCGGACGAACCGGCGCCCGGGGCTCCGCAGCCGGTCCGGCCGGCTCGACCGACCCGATCCCCCACGACCGCCCCACGGATCCTGGCCCCACCGCGTGACCCCGACGCACGCCGTCGGGGCGGACGGCGACCCCGCCGACATCGCACCGGCACGCGCCGAGGACGCCGGCCCGCTCGGGGACCTCGTCGCCGCGGCCTTCGACGCGGACCCCCTGTTCACCTGGGTGCTGCCGGACCGTGCGCAGCGGCGTCGACGCCTCGCCCGCTGGGCCACCGCCTCGGTGCGACTCACGCTGAGCCACGGCGTCGTCGACACCGCCGGCGGCCGCGGCATGGCGAGCTGGCAGCCTCCGGGCCGCACCCCGTCAGCCCTCGACCGGCTCCGCGACGGCGCGGTCGGCGCCCAGCTCGCCCTCGGCCCGGGCGGCCTTGCGCGCATCGCCGCGGCGGACCGCCAGGCACACGCCGCCCGCCGCGCGCACGACCCCGGCGGCTCCTGGTACCTCGCACTCCTCGCGGTGCACCCGGGCCACCGGGGCCAGGGCCTGGCCGGCGCACTGCTCAGGCACGGACTCGCCCGGGCCGACCGGACGGCGTCGCCGGTGTGGCTCGAGACCAACGCCGCCCGCAACGTCTCGATCTACGAGCGCTTCGGGTTCGAGGTCGTCGCGCACGAGCCGGAGGGCCAGCTGCCCGAGTTCTGGGGGCTCCTGCGGCCGGGGCAGGGCTCCCCCGAGCCGCCGCGCGCGGCCTGACCGCTCAGAACCAGAAGTTCCGGGGGGCGCCGCCGCCCGCGGGGACCTGCCGGCCCGGGCCGAGCGGGGCGAGGTTGTCGCCGTTGTCGGGGCCCGACATGTGGTCGATGCGCCGCAGGATCGCGCCCTCGCGCAGCGCCCACGGGCACACCTCCACCTCCTCCACGCCGAGGTGACGCATCGCCGACTCCGCGACGACGGCCCCGGCGACGATCTGGTGCGTGCGCTCCGGCGTGATCCCCGGCAGCTCCACGCGCTGCTCCGCGGGGATGCGCGCGATCCGCGGCACCCAGTCCTGCAGGTCCCGCAGCGACATCCGCCGGCGCTCCTCCGGGCCGACGACAGACTGGGAGAACCCGGCGAGCCTCGCGAGCGAGCGGAAGGTCTTCGAGGTGACGACGACGTGGTCGGGCGTCGGGTGCCCCGCCAGCTGCTCGGCGACGGGGGCGAGCAGCTTGTCGACCCGCTTCTGCAGCGCGGCGACCTGGTTCTTCTCGGGCGGGTCGGAGGTGAGGAAGTGCCGCGTGAGCCGGCCGGCACCGAGCGGGAGCGAGACCCGGAACTCCGGGATCTCGTCGATCCCGACGGCGACCTCCAGCGAGCCGCCGCCGATGTCGAGGACGAGCAGCCGGCCGGACGCCCACCCGTGCCAGCGCCGCGCGGCGAGGAACGTCAGCTCGGCCTCCTGGTCGCCGCTGAGCACGCGCAGCGGCACGCCGGCGGCCTTCTCCAGCTTCGCGAGCACCTCCGGCCCGTTCTTCGCCTCACGGATCGCGGACGTGGCCATGCCGACGAGCTCCTCGCAGCCGAACTTCTCGGCCGCCTTCCGCGCGCGCTTGACCGCCTTCTTCAGGGCCTTGACCCCGTCCTCGACGATCGTGCCGTCGTCGGTGAGGTACTGCATGAGACGCACTGTCGACCGGTCCGAGGACTCCGGGTCGGGCCGGGCGTCCCGCACGGCGTCGAGCACCACGAGGTGCACGGTGTTGGATCCGACGTCGAGGACTCCGAGGCGCATCCGCACACGGTAGCGCTGCGCGGCGCCTCGTCACGTACCGTGGAGCGCAGGATCCCGACCCGGAAGGCCCCCATGTCCCAGCTCGTCCTGCAGAAGGCCGTCACCCCCGCGATGGCCAAGGTCTACCTCGAGAAGGGGCTCGACCGGGTCGGCGGATTCGTCGTCCCGGCCGCCGAGGTCGCGACCCTCACCTCGACCAGGGAGCTGTTCGAGCTGCACGGACTGGGCTTCCACGCGACCCCCTTCGCGCCGGACCAGCCGATCGACATCCTGCACGTCCCCTCCTCCCCGACCTGGCAGCTCGTGCCCGCGACCGGCGGCCGCACCGAGGCCGAGCGCGCCAAGGTCAAGGGCAACTTCCTCGACCACCCGCCGTTCGACGGCTCCGGCTTCAGCCAGGTCGGCGACGTCCGCGCCCCGCTCGCCTGGCTCGAGCACGACCGCCTCACCGTCGGCGCCCGCCTCTGGCGCTTCCTGCCCGGCCAGGCGGAGCCCGAGCACCTCGGCACGTACCACGGCCCCGCGTACGGCTGGCAGAACCACGCGGCCGGGGACCTGTTCGCCACGGCGGTCCCGTCCAAGCTCGTCGGGTACGTCGCGAGGTTCGGCGGACGGACCTGGGCGGCCGACGTCCGGCTCGACGACGACGACAAGCCCTCCCTCATCACGCTGGTGTCCCCGACGAAGGACGCCGAGGAGGACGGCTTCACGATGACCGAGGCCGGCACGTGGGCCAAGCAGGTCGTCCGCTCGGAGGTCGACGAGCTGTTCGCCATGCACTGCACGGCGCGCTGGAACGGCGTGCCGGTGCGGGTCGTCGACGACCAGGTGGACAAGGAGCGCAACCGCCGGGCGCGCATCTTCTCCATCGCCCGCGACGCCAAGGTCAACGAGCGGCACTCCATGGACAAGCTCGACCCGGGCGTCTACGAGAAGACGGTGCCGTGGGACGAGCTGACCGACGTCGTCTACGCCCAGCGGGTCCCCAAGCAGTGGGCCACCGAGGAGCAGCTCGCCAAGGGCGAGGAGTACCAGCGCTCGCGCGCCTCCGGTACGAACTCGGGCCCCGTCCCGCACTCGGCCCCCGGCGCGAACACCAAGGTCTCGCTCGGTACGCCCGACGGCGCCGACGAGGACCACCCGGCGGTCAGGCACCGCGAGGAGCTGCAGACGATCGTGCGCGGCATGGTCGACGTCGTGCCCGCCGACTGGAAGCGGGCCCGGCTCGTCGCCGTCATGCTCGGCACGCGGGGTGAGATCCGCGCCGGCGCGACGACGGCGGACGGCACCGAGGTCACCCTCCAGGGCCTCGGCCGGGAGGTGGCCCAGGCGGTGGCGAAGCTCCGGGTGGACTCGGCCGACAACGGCGGCAAGGGAGCCTGGCTGACGGCGGTGGTCTCGGTGGAGCCGGCGGGCTCGGTCAAGCTCGCGACCGACCACGAGATCCAGCCGACGTGGCGCAAGGCGCCCGAGGAGAAGGACTACCGGCTCGAGCTCGAGCGTCACCCGCGTGCGCCCGAGCACGTGCCGGACTGGTGGAACGAGCACCTGACGACCGACTGAGCCGGGACATGGAGGGCGCGTGGGTCCCCACGCCCGCAGCCCCCCCCCGGAACGCGCCGCGCAGCTCCTGGTGGGCGGCACCCGGCGCGCCACTCGGTCGAGTCGTACTCCCCCACGCCGACTCGTACCTTCCCCACGCCGACTCGCACTCTCCCCACCCGACTCGAACCTTCTCGCTCGACTCGTACGTCCAGGAGGTACAAGTCGGCCCTGCAGGTACGACTCATGCTGTAGAAGTACGGCTCGCGGGCTGGGCGATGAGTTCAGCACCGGAGCACGACTCTGGAGACTGGCGCTGGGCTCGCGCGCGGGAGCAGCTCGCTCGGGCTGAGCAGCGCCGCCGGCCGCCGCCTCACAGCCGCCCTACGCACCCCTGTACACGCCTACCCCGTAGGGGTATCATCGTCATCATGCACGGATACGCGCACGACAAGGATGATATCGCCCGGCGCCTCGGCAGGATCGAGGGCCAGGTCCGCGGGATCTCCAAGATGGTCGAGAACGACACGTACTGCATCGACGTCCTCACCCAGATCTCCGCGGTGACCAAGGCGCTGCAGACCGTCGGCCTCAAGCTCGTCGAGGGACACGTCGGTCACTGCGTCGTCGAGGCGGCCGCGTCCTCCGAGGAGGAGGGCCAGGCCAAGGTCGCCGAGGCCACCGCAGCGATCTCGCGGCTCCTGCGCGTCTGACCACCTCACGCGCCGCGCAGCGTCCTCACGCGCGCAGCGTCCTCGCCCGCGCGCCCGACGACCTCGGACGTCCGACCAGCCCGCACGCCCGGCCATCCCGACCACGCACCCGACCGACCACCTCGAACTTCCGACCACCCTCCCGAAGGAGCATGCATGACCACCACGATCCTCGACATCACCGGCATGACCTGCGGCCACTGCGCGCAGGCGGTCACCACGGAACTCTCCGCGCTCGACGGCGTCACCGGCGTCGACGTCGACCTCCAGGCCGGCGGCACGACCCCCGTGACGGTCACCTCCGCGACCGCGCTCGACCCGGAAGCCCTGCGCGCCGCCGTCGACGAGGCCGGCTACGAGATCGCCGCCGTCCGCGCCTGACCCACCGCACCCGCACGACCGCTCGGCCGGTCGCCGTCGTCCCGCGACCCGTTCGCGCCACGCGGCGCCATCACCCCCGCGGCCCGATCCAGAAGGGCCAACCGATGACCACCACGCACACCCCCGATCTCGAGCCGCTCGGCGAGATCGACCTCCAGGTCGAGGGCATGACCTGCGCGAGCTGCGTCGCCCGCGTCGAGAAGAAGCTCGGCAGGCTCGACGGCGTCAGCGCGACCGTCAACCTCGCCACCGACTCCGCACACGTCGAGCTCACCGCCGACGTCTCCGACGACGACCTCGTCGCCGCCCTGCGCTCGGCCGGCTACGACGGCCGCGTCCTGCGCCGCACCGGGATCGGTGCCCCGGGGCCCGACGCCGGGTCCGCCCCCGGTCCCGACGCCGGGACGGGCGCCGGTTCCGACGCCGACGCCACGTCCACCCAGGACGGCGCAACCGGCCACGACCGCTCCGCGCTCGGCGACGAGTCCGACGGCTACGACACCTCCTCCCCCACCGAGCGGCGCGCCGCCGACCTCAGGCGCCGCCTCGCCGTCGCGCTCGTCCTCGGGGTCCCCGTCGGCGTCCTGTCGATGGTGCCCGCGCTGCAGTTCCCCGGCTGGCAGTGGGTGGTCATGGTCCTCGCCCTGCCGATCGCCACGTGGGCCGCGTGGCCGTTCCACAAGGCCGCCTTCCGCGCGGGGCGCCACGGCAGCTCGACGATGGACACCCTCGTCTCCCTCGGCGTCATCGCCTCGACCGTGTGGTCGCTGTGGGCGATCACGCTCGGCGGTGCCGGCGAGATCGGCATGCGTATGGACATGTCGCTCTGGCCCGCCTCCGGGGGCGGCTCCGGCCACGCCGTGCCGCACCTCTACTTCGAGACGGCGGCGCTCATCGTCGTCTTCCTCCTCACCGGTCGCTACCTCGAGGCGCGCTCCCGGCACCGCGCCGGGGACGCCCTGCGCTCGCTGCTCGAGCTGGGCGCGAAAGACGTCGCTCGTGTGACGATCGCCGACGACGGCACCCGCACCGAGGAGCGCGTCCCGGTCGAGCGGCTCGCCGTCGACGACCTGTTCGTCGTGCGCCCGGGGGAGAAGATCGCCACCGACGGCGTGGTCGTCGAGGGTGCCTCCGCGATCGACGCCGCCCTGCTGACAGGCGAGTCCGTACCGGTCGAGGTCACCGAGGGCGACGAGGTCACGGGCGCCACGATCAACACGTCCGGGTCGCTGCTGGTCCGCGCCGCCCGCGTCGGCGACGAGACCACGCTCGCCCAGATCGGCAGGCTCGTCACCCGCGCCCAGAGCGGCAAGGCACCGGTGCAGCGCCTCGCCGACCGGGTCTCGGCCGTGTTCGTCCCCGTCGTCATCGGTATCGCGCTCGCCGTGCTGGTCGGCTGGCTGATCGGGGGCGGCAGCACCGAGCAGGCCTTCACCGCCGCGGTCGCGGTCCTCGTCGTCGCGTGCCCGTGCGCGCTCGGGCTCGCCACGCCCACCGCGCTGCTCGTGGGCACCGGCCGTGCCGCGGGCCTCGGCGTCCTCATCAAGGGCCCGGAGATCCTCGAGTCGACCCGCCGCATCGACACCGTCGTCCTCGACAAGACCGGCACCGTCACCGCCGGCCGCATGTCGCTCGACGACGTGACCGGCGACGACGCGGCCCTCGCCGTCGCGGCCGCCGTCGAGGCCGGCTCCGAGCACCCCGTGGCCCGGGCCGTCACCGAGGCGGCGGCCGAGCGCGGCACCGTCGTCCTGAGCTCCGAGGGCTTCACGAACCACGCCGGCCGTGGCGTCAGCGCCCGGGTCCACCTGCCCGGCCGCCCCGCGGGTCCGGGCACCGTCGCCGCCGCAGGGTCCGGGTCCACGAACGCGATCGGGTTCGCGGCCGCAGCTACGTCCGGGTCCGCGGCCGCACACGTGTCCGGCGCCGAGTCCACGTCCACGTCCGGGCCCGTGTCCGGGTCCACGAGCGCCTCCACGTCCACGGTGGACGCGTTCGTCGGCCGCCCCACGTGGCTGGCCGATCAGGGCATCGACCTCGGCGAGCACGCGGCCACCCACGCGGCGGCCGAACGGACCGGGGCGACCGCCGTCGTCGTGGCGTGGGACGGCGCCGCACGCGGCGTCCTCTCCGTCCGTGACACGGTCCGGCCGGACGCCGCCGACGCCGTCGCCGAGCTCGGCCGGCTCGGCCTCACCACCCACCTCCTCACCGGGGACAACGCCGCGGCCGCCCACGAGGCGGCGACCTCCGTCGGGATCGCTCCGGAGCACGTGACGGCCGGCGTCCTGCCCGCCGACAAGGTCGAGGTGGTCACGCGGCTCCAGGACGAGGGACGGGTCGTCGCGATGGTCGGCGACGGTGTCAACGACGCCGCGGCGCTCGCGCAGGCCGACCTCGGGCTGGCGATGGGCACCGGCACGGACATCGCGATCGACGCCGCGGACCTCACGCTCGTACGCACCGAGCTGGACGCGGTCCCGACGGCGGTGCGCGTCTCGCGCGCGACGCTGCGGGTGATCAAGCAGAACCTGTTCTGGGCCTTCGCCTACAACGTGGCCGCCATCCCGCTGGCCGCGGCCGGCCTGCTCAACCCGGGCATCGCGGCGGCGGCCATGGCGGCGAGCTCGGTGATCGTCGTGCTCAACTCGCTGCGGCTGCGCTCGGCCGGCTGACGCCCCCGGCAGTGGCCTCCCTCCGCGGTCTCACGAGCCGCCTCCCCCGCGGTCTCGCTCCGCGTTGCTTCGTCGAGGACGTGCCCAGGCTGTCGAGAACGTGCCTCGCAGGCACGTCCTCGACACTTTGAGCACGCTCTCGGCGAGGGGGCGAGGGGGCGAGGGGGCTAGCGGGCGAGGCGCGCAGCGGGCCGGGGCAGGTGACGCGGGCACGAAAGGGGGCGCGGCGAAGGGGGCGAGGCTGCGGCACGGGTGAGGGCAAGGGGGCGGGCTCCCCGACGGGACGTGTCCCAGGTCATGCCAGACCTGGAAGACTGACCCCGCGGCCGCCCCCCTGGCCGCCCCACACCGAGAGGCACCCATGGCACAGGACAACAACTGGGTCGGGCGCGCACGCAACCTCGCCCAGAAGGCTCAGCTGGGCCTGCAGACGCTCGAGGAGGCGTCGGACTCGTTCTCCGTCGACGCCGAGGCGTTCGGCAGCGCCAAGACGACCGGCGGCGTCGGCACCCGGATCATCGCCCAGAAGTCGTCGCTCAACGACGCCGGCCACAAGCTCAACCGGTCGAGCTACGAGACGGGCCCCGATGGCGCGGTCCACGTCATCACCCCGATGGTCATGCCCAGCGGCGGTCGGATCCGTGCGCTCGTGCCGGTCGTCATCCTCGCCGTCGTCGGCGCGATCGGCTACTGGGTCCTCTCGGCCACGAACTACTTCGACGTCACGAGGATCGTCGGCGACGGCGGCGTGACGGGCGGGCTCGCGAGCACGCTGTTCGGTGTGCACTACTGGGTGCTGCTGCTCATCCTGGCGGTGTTCCTGTGGTGGCGGGCCGGGATGGTCATGGTCCCGGACGGGTGCCAGGCCCTCATCTCGCGGTTCGGCAAGGTCGAGCGCGTGGTCGGCCCCGGGCTCGTCACGCTGCTCAACCCCTGGCGTCGCGTCTCCTACATCGTCAACACCACGCGCGAGTACCCCTTCAACGCACCGATCCACCAGGCGCCCACGCGCTCGGGCGTCCAGGCCTCGGTAGACCTCTTCCTCCAGTTCCGCATCGACGACCCGCGAGAGTTCATCTTCGTCCTCGGCGCCGTCCAGGGCTTCCAGGACAAGCTGAACAACGCGATCTCGGAGACCACGCGCTCGCTCATCTACGAGCAGGAGGCCGCGGACATCTACGACCTGGTCGGCGAGTCCACGCAGGTCCTCCTCGATCAGCTCAACGAGCAGTTCCGCCCCGCCGTCGAGCTCACGCACGCGAACATCACGCACGCCGAACCCTCGAGCGACGAGTACCGCGCGGACCTCGGCGCCCCGGAGATGATCCGGGTGGCGAAGGAGGCCTACACCTACGAGTACGAGCTCCAGCTGAAGAAGGAGCAGAACGAGGGTGACCTCAACAAGGACCTCGCCTCGCTGCGGGAGACCCTGAGCTCCATCCAGGCGGACATCGCCAAGTACCAGGCGCAGATGGACACGGCCCTCGAGCGCGAGACCAACCGCGCGGACGCGATGGCCCGCCAGCGGTTCGTCGAGTCCGAGTCGACGGCGCACGCCAACGCCGCCCTGCTCGAGGCCCAGGCCCTCGACATCCGGGCGCTGTCCGCCGCGAACGCCCCGGAGATCCTGTCCTTCCGTTACCAGCAGGACCTCCTCGACCGCCTCGAGCAGGTGGCCGACTCCCTGCCACAGATCGTCCAGGTGGGAGAGCACGGCGGCGGCGTCGACTTCCTCAAGATCGCCTCAGAGCTCGTCGGAGGGACGGACCTCGAGCTGTTCTCCGAGTCCGAGCTCGCGCAGATCCGCGACCGGACGGCCGCCATCGAGTCCCGGATCACGGACCGGCAGGACCGCATCGCGGAGCTGCTCGAGCCGCCCGAGGAGAGCGAGGTGGCGATCGTCGCCCCCACCGAGGAGGACGAGCTCCCCGGCGCGGAGCGCCTCGAGGAGATCCGTCGGTCGGTCGCCGAGCAGGCCGCCGACGACGCCGCCACGCCCGCACCGGGCCAGTCCACGTCCGAGCGCCCCACGCCGGGCCAGCCCGCGTCCGAGCGCCCCACGCCGAGCCGGCCCGCGCCGGACGAGGCCACGTCGCCACCGGCGTGGGACGACCTCCCGCCGTACCCCACCACCGAGGAGCACCGCGATGTCTGAGGCCACCGTCACCCGGTCGATGTCGTCGATCAAGGAGTCCCTGGCCTCGTGGAGCGACGTCGCGCAGCTCCTGCGCGGCGGCGACCGCGGGTCGCTCGTCCCCGTCGTCATCCCCAAGGACCAGCGCGGCCTGCGCTGGATGTTCTTCGCCGGCATCGGCATCTGGCTCGTCACCGGCGGGATCCTCACGGCGATCGACGGCCACGGCGCCCGCGCGATGTGGCTGTGGGTGGCCGGCGCGCTCGTCGTCGCGCTCGCGGTCGTGTGGTGGTGGCGCTCGTCGATCATCGAGATCGAGGAGGGCACCGTCGGCGTCCGCTCGCGGTTCGGCGCCATCACGTCGGCGCCGCTGAGCCCGGGCCGGCACTACCTGTGGCACCCGTGGACGCGCGTGGACTACGTGGTGGACGTCAGCACGGAGATCCCCTACACGGCGCCGGTGCTCGCCTGCCCGACCGCCGAGTCCGTCCCGCTGCGGTCGATCGAGTTCTTCCTCAAGTTCCGCATCCACGACGCCATCCAGTTCGTCCGCACCATCGGCGCGGGCAACTTCGACCTCGTGCTGAGCAACGCGGTCCAGGACGCGATCCGGCAGCGCTCGCGGCTGGTGCGCACCGAGGAGGCGCACGACCTGCGTGGCTCCGACGTCGCCGACATGCAGGCCCTGCTCAACCGCCAGCTCGCCCGCTACGGCGTGCAGATCATGGGCTGCAACATCCCCGACGTCCGCCTGCCCGAGCAGTACCAGCAGCACATCGCCACCCGCGAGCGCGTGTCCAAGGAGCTGCAGGCCTACGAGAAGGAGTGGGACCTCACCCGCAAGCGCCGCATCGACACCCTGCTCATGGACATCGAGCGGTCGAAGAAGGTCCGCGACGCGAAGGTCGTCGAGGTCAACGCCTCGCTCAACGAGGCGCGCAAGAACGTGGCGCAGATGCTCGAGGAGCAGGAGACCGAGGCGCAGAAGGTCAAGTGGCAGATCGAGACCAAGGGCCGCACGAACCTCGTCGCCGCCCAGGGTGAGGCACGCGCGCAGGAGCAGCTCGCCACGTCCTACCGGGACAACCGCGCGGTGCTGGGCTACGAGCTCGCGCGCCGACGGCTCGAGGTGGGTTCCGAGCTCACGGCCCACGCGCCCCGGCCCGTCATCGTCCACACGGACGGCACGGGGGCCGACACCTCCGCGCTGTCCACGCTCCTGCTCGCCCAGCTCCTGCCGGGCACCGGTCCGGAGCGGCAGGGCCGCCGTCCGCGCACCGAGGACAGCCGTCCGTCCTCGCAGGCGTTCGACGCGGACCGGATCGGTGCCATGGCCGACGCCGCGCAGGACCTGGCCTCCCGGCGCAACGACGACCTCCGCCCCGAGGACGTCCCCGCTCCGCCGGTGCGTGCCGACGACGACCAGGGCCGCGGCAGGCCCGGTCGCCGGAGGTAGCCGCACCGGGCGGCGGCTGCGCCCTACACTCCCCGCATGACCGGACGGGCCGAGGGGGCGGGCACCGATGTGCCCGAAGACCTCGACCCGGTCGAACCCGAAGAACAGCAGAACGAGCCCCGGCAGGACGTCCCGCTCCCGGGCCGCGCCGACGAGGCCGGCCCGGGGCACGACCGCTCCGCGATCACCGCCGTCACCCCGGACGAGGAGGACGACGGCCCCCAGGTCGACCCCGTGAGCGGGCGCCCCGTCTACCTCCACACCCCGGTCCCGCCCCCGACGCCGCGCTCGCCGCGCCGCGAGGTCCTCCTCGTGGACGCCATCGACAAGCGCGTGCGCCAGCCGGTGGACCTGCTGCGCCTGTTCACGTGCCTGCTCGGCCTCGCACTCGTGCTCCTGCTCGCGGTCTACGCGCGCGGCACCACGCTCGCGGTCACGGAGGACGTCCAGGACGCGGCCAACGACATCCTGCGCCAGCTCTTCCAGCTCCCGGTCACCGCGCTCGAGGGGCTGCTGACGTTCTTCGTCCCCCTCGCGGTCCTCGTCGAGCGCATCTGGCAGCGACGATGGCGCTCGGCGGTCCAGGCCGGCGTCGCGGGCGCCCTTGGTGGGCTCCTCGTCCTCGGCGGGCTGCGCCTGCTCGAGGCCATTCCCGGCTCGGAGCTGTTCACGTCGCTGACGATCACGAGCGTCGGCCTGGCCACCGTCGTGCTGTCCCCGTTCATCGCGGGGCTGGCGGGCGTCCTCACCGCCGTCGGGCCGGCGACCGCCAACCGGGTGGCCCGGTGGTCGTGGAACCTGCTGTGGGTGGTGCTCGTCCTCGAGATCATCCAGGGCGCACAGACCCTGCCGGGGGTGATCGTCGCCGTCCTCCTCGGCTCCATCGCCGGCTACGCGGTCCGGTACATCGACGGCGTCGTCCACGAACGGGCGGCCGGCACCGCCCTGGTCCGGGGGCTGCGCCGCGCCGGCGTCGACGCGACGGCGGTCGTGCGGATGGACCGGCCGAGCCGCTCGGACGCGCTCGCCGCGTACGCCGTGACCACCGAGGCGCCGCTCGGCTACATCGAGCCCGCGACCCCGCGATCGTCCCCCCCGCCCGAACCGCGGACGGCGTCCCGGGCCGCCATGGGGGGCGCCTCCGCGCAGGCGTCCTCCGACGGCGCGTGGTTCCACCCGGTCTCGGAGGACGGCGACGCCGCGGACCGGGCCGCCGGCACGGACGGTACCGACGACACGGCCGGCACGGGCATGCTCGACGGCGACGAACCGCCGAGCCCGGAGTCGCTGATGGCCGCCGTCGACGCCGCGGGCAGCGACACGATGCGGCCCGACCCGGTCACCGACGTCCCCGCCCTCCTCGCCCGCGCGGGCTCGGCCGCCCACCCCGACGCCGCCGAGACGTCCGCCCCGGGTCGCCTGTACTCGGTGTGGGACGCGGCCGGCGAGCGCCACGACGTCCGCCTCCTCGACGGCGACCGGCAGGTCGTCGGCTTCCTGTCCTCGATCTGGGAGGCGGTGCGCCTGCGCGGCATCGACCGCCGCCCGGTCACCTCGCTCAAGGACGCCGCCGGTCGCGTCTCGCTCATGTCGCTGGCCGCCCGGGCCGCGGGGGTGCGCACGCCGACGATGACGTCGGTGACCACGGCCCGTAGCTCGGTGCTCATCGTCGAGGACCACGTCCCCGACCTCACGCAGATCGACGAGGTGCCGGCCGAGGACCTGCAGGACGACGTCCTGGACGACGTGTGGCGCCAGGTCCGCCGCGCCCACGCCGCCGGCCTCACGCACCGCGACCTCACGGCGGAGAACGTCGTCGTGGACGGGTCCGGCGCCGTGTGGCTGCTCGGCTGGGAGAGCGGCGAGGTCGCCTCGACCGAGCTGTCCCGGCGCCTCGACCTCGCGCAGATCCTCGCCCTCCTCGGCGTCGTGGCCGGACCGGAGCGGGCGCTCACCTCCGCGAGCCGCGCACTGACCCGCGAGCAGATGGCCGCGATCGCCCCCGTCCTGCAGCGCGTCGCCCTGCCGATGTCCACGCGCCAGGCCGTGCGCAGGAGCCCGCAGCTCCTCGGGTCCCTGCGCGACACCCTCGTCGCCCTCGTCCCGACGGCGGACGTCCCGCCGATCAAGCTCGCCCGGTTCTCCGTGTCGACGGTCGTGATGACGACGCTGCTGCTGCTCGTCGTCTACGTCCTCATCTCCTCGCTGAACTTCCGCGAGGTCTGGACGACGCTGACCTCCGCGGACCCGCTCATCATGGCGATCGCCTACGTCTGCGGGCTCGCGACCTACGTCGGCGCCGCGATGTCGCTCATGGCCTTCTCGCCGGCGCGCCTGCCGTTCGGCCAGACGATGCTCGCCCAGGCCGCCGGCGCGGTGGTGGCGCTCGTGGCCCCGGCGGGGATCGGGCCGGCCGCCGTCAACCTGCGGTTCCTCGGCAAGCACAAGGTGGCGACGCCGCTCGCCGTGGCCTCCGTCGCGCTCGTCCAGGTCTTCCAGTTCGTCGCCACGATCCTGCTGCTCGTCATCGTCGGGCTCGCCACCGGCTCCGTCGGCACGCTCAGCCTGCCGAGCGGGTCGGTTCTGTGGGGCGCGGCCGCGGTCGTGGTCGTCGCCGGGATCGCGCTCGCCGTCCCGCCGGTGCGCCGGTGGGTGTGGGCGAAGGCCGCGCCCACGTTCAAGCAGATCGGTCCGCGCATCATGTGGCTGGTCTCCAGCCCCCAGCGGCTGTTCGTCGGCGTGACCGGCAACCTGCTGCTCACGGCCTTCTACGTGGCCACGTTCGGCCTGTGTCTCGCCGCCTACGGCGAGTCGCTCCCGCTGACGACCCTCGCGCTGACCTACCTCGTGTCCAACTCCGTCGGCGCGCTCGTCCCCTCCCCCGGCGGCATCGGCCCCGTGGAGGCGGCGCTCACCGGCGGCCTGACGGTCGCGGGCATCTCCCCGGCGACCGCCCTGTCCGTGGCGATCCTCTACCGGCTGCTGACGATGTGGGGCCGCGTCCCCGTCGGCTGGGCGGCACTGACCTACCTGCGTCGGAAGAACCTCGTGTGAGGGACGGGGCGCGTCCCGGGACCCGCCGCGTCGGCGACCTGGTCGTCCCCTGGCTGGTGGTCGTGGCTGCAGCCGCCGCGTACGTCGCGCTGGCGTGGCCGGCCTGGCGGGACGTCGCGACGCCGTCGTGGGACCTGGGGATCTTCACCCAGCTCGCGCGGGCCTACAGCGACGGCGGCCCGCCCGTCGTCGACATCAAGGGGCACGGGTTCAACCTGCTCGGCGACCACTTCCACCCGATCCTCGTGGCGCTCGGCCCGCTGTACCGGCTGCACCCCTCGGGCTGGACGCTGCTCGTCGCCCAGGCCGTCCTGCTCGCCCTCTCCGCGCAGCCGGTCACGTCGGTCGCCCGGCAGCTGCTCGGCCGCGCCGCGGGCACGGTGCTCGGGGTGGGCTACGCGTTCTCCTGGGGCCTGCAGGGGGCCGTGCTCGCGCAGTTCCACGAGATCGCGTTCGGCGTCCCGCTCCTCGCGTTCTCCCTCGCCGCGTTCCTGCGGCACCGAGCGCTCGCGTCCGCGCTCTGGGCGGCGCCGCTCGTCCTCGTCAAGGAGGACCTCGGCCTGACCGTGGCGGCGCTCGGGCTGGTGATGGTCTGGCGCGCACTGCCCGCGCCCGGGACGTGGCCGGAGCGCCTCGGCGGCGCACTCCGCACGCGGGCCGGGCGGATCGGCGCCTGCCTCACGCTGTGGGGCATCGTCTGGCTCTTCCTCGCCGTCGTCGTCATCCTGCCCGCGCTCAACCCCGGCGGCGCCTACGACTACGTGGACCGCATCGGCGAGGAGCACGCCGACTGGTTCGCCACGGCCGTCACCGTCCTGTGGCCGCCCGTCAAGATCGTCACCCTCGTGCTGCTCGCGCTCACGGCCGGCGTCATCGGACTCCGCTCGCCGCTCATGTGGCTCGCCCTCCCGACGCTGGCGTGGCGGTTCGTCGGCAACGTCCCCTACTACTGGGGCTGGGAGTGGCACTACTCGGCGATCCTCATGCCGGTGGCCGCCGCCGCGCTCGTCGACGCCGTCCGGCGCCGTCGGGGAGACGACCGGCACCACGACGAGGCACCCCACGACCACCGGCACCACGACGACCCTCCCCACGTCGAACGGACCCGCGACGACCGGCCGACCGCAGACCGGCCGCGCGACGACCGGACCTGGACGTGGGTCGCCGTCGGCGCCTCGCTGTCCGCCACGCTCGCCCTCACCCCCTCCCTCCCGCTGGTGACGACCTTCCGGGACGGCCTGCCCGAGCCGAGCACGCGGAACGAGGCCGCCCACGACGCCGTCGCGGCGGCCGGCGCGGTCACCCCGCGCGAGGGCGACGAGCCGATCGTCGTCGCCGACATCTTCCTGCTCGCCCAGCTCGTGCCGACCACCCGGGTCCACTGGATCGGGAACGAGGGCAACCCCGTGCCCGACGCCGTGGTCCTCGACACCTGGCGGCGCGAGGGCGGCGACCACGACGTCGAGGTCGTCGCCGAGCGGACCTTCCCGGGCTGGGACTTCACCACCGTCCAGAACGAGGACGGGTACGCGGTGGCAGCCCTCGTCGGCCCCCGCGACTGATCCGGGCCCGGCCTATGGTGGTCGGGCACCGGGGACGTACCCGGTCCGCCACCAGGAAGGACCCCCAGATGTCGCACGCCGTCGCCACGCCGGTTCGTACCTCGGCCCGCCACCGCGGGCGACTCCGGTCGGCGGTCGTCGCCCTGCTGGCCGCTCTGGCGCTCGCGCTGACCGCGAGCCCCGCGCTCGCGCACGACACCCTCATCTCGTCCGACCCGGCCGAGGGCGCCACGCTCGAGGAGGCGCCCACGGAGGCCGTCCTCACCTTCTCGGCCGAGCTGACGCCGAGCGGAGCGATCGCCGTGCTCCAGGACGCCGACGGCACGGAGACCGAGCTCGAGGAGCCCACCTACGACGGCCGGGACGCCATCTGGGAGCTCCCCGAGGTCGACGGCGAGCAGACCCTCGTGTGGTCGGTGATCTCCTCGGACGGGCACCGGATCGAGGGCGAGACCCCCTTCACCGTGGATGCCGCCACCTCCGGGGACGAGACGCCCAGCGAGGACGAGACAACCTCCGACACCGGGGCCGGCACCTCGGGCGACGACGCGGCGGGAGGCGCCACGGGCGCGGAGGATGACGACGCGGACGCCGACGGCTCGGACGGCGCGACCGACGACGGTGCGGCCGACGAGGGCGCGACGAACGGTGGCGCCGACACCGCCGCCCCCGGCGAGGGCTCCGGCAGCGACTCGGCGGGCGACGAGGCGGCGGAGGACACGGCCGCCGACACCACAGCGGAGGACGAGGACGGGTCCGGCTCGGGCGCGACCCCCTGGATCATCGGCGGCATCGCCCTCGTGGTCATCGCCGGCACAGTGATCTGGTTCGTCGCGCGCCGCGACCGCGGCACCGACGGGCAGACCGAGGACTGACGCCGGGCCGCTCGGCCGGGCCACGAGCCACCCAGCCGTCCTCCCCGCCGGGCCCGTTGCGGTCCTGGCGCCCGCCGGACCCGGCCGCGCCCTGGTGCCCCTCACGCCGTCGTCGGACGGCCGCGCGCCGGGCGGGCCCCGGTGCCACGATGGGTGGATGCACGCACCCACCGCCACCGACGTCAGCCGGGCCGCGCACCTGCTGCGGTCCGTCGTCCGGCGCACCCCGCTGGAGACGGACGCCCGGCTCTCGGAGCTCGTCGACCACAAGGTGCTCGTCAAGCGGGAGGACCTCCAGCTCACGCGCTCGTACAAGGTGCGCGGCGCGTACACGGTGATGGCCTCGCTGGACGAGGCGGAGCGTGCCGCGGGCGTCGTCTGTGCCTCGGCCGGCAACCACGCGCAGGGCGTCGCGCTGGCGTGCTCGCGGCTGTCCATCCACGGCACCGTCGTGCTGCCGGGGACCACGCCACGTCAGAAGCGCGCACGGATCGCCGAGATCGGCGGCCGCTGGGTGACCACCGTCGTCGTCGACGGGCCGTTCGAGGACGCCGACGAGCACGCCCGCCGGCTCGTCGAGGAGCAGGGCCTGACCTACGTGCGCCCCTTCGACCACCCGCTCACGGTGGCCGGCCAGGGCAGCGTCGGCGTGGAGATCGCCGAGCAGATGGCGGAGCGCGGGCAGAAGCCGGGCGTCGTCGTGGTGCCGGTGGGCGGCGGCGGGCTCCTGTCCGGCGTCGCGATCGCGCTGCGCAACCGCGCGCCCGGGGTGCGGATCATCGGCGTCGAGCCCGAGGGGGCGGCCTCGATGCAGGCGGCCCTCGCGGCGGGCGGACCGGTGCGGCTCGAGACGGTCGACGCGTTCGTCGACGGCGCCGCCGTCGCCAGGGCGGGCGCGCTGACCTACGAGATCGTGCGGGACCTCGTCGACGAGGTGGTCTCCGTGCCGGCCGGCGCCGTGTGCACCGAGATGCTCGCGATGTACCAGACGGACGGCATCATCGCCGAGCCCGCGGGCGCCCTCGCGACGGCCGCCGTCGCCGCCGGCATCGTCGACGTCGACCGGGAGGGGCCGGCCGTCTGCCTCGTCTCGGGCGGGAACAACGACGTCTCGCGCTACGCCGAGATCGTCGAGCGCTCGGCGATCCACGAGGGCCTGCGCCACTACTTCCTCGTCACCTTCCCCCAGGAGCCGGGCGCGCTGCGCGGCTTCCTCGAGGACACGATCGGTGCCGACGAGGACATCATCCACTTCGAGTACACGAAGAAGAACAACCGCGAGACCGGGCCGGCGCTCGTCGGCATCGACCTCGCCCGCGCCGCGGACCTCGCGGCGCTCGAGGAGCGCATGGCGCGCTCCCCGATCCGTTCGGAGCGGCTGTCGCCCGGCTCCGGCGTCCTCGAGATGCTGCTGTGAGCGAGGAGCCGCAGGGGCTGAGCCCGACGACGCGGCTCGTCCTCGCGGCGGCCCGCGCCTACGCGGCGCTGCCGGGGGTGGTCGGGGTCGCGGCCGGCGGGTCGCTCGCCACGGGCCGCGAGGACGCCCGTTCGGACATCGACCTCTACGTCGTCTCCGACGGCGGTCCACCCCCCGTCGCGGCACGTCGCGCCGTGGTCGAGGCCCTCGGGGGCGCGCGCCGGCTCGACCTCGACCAGCGCTACTGGGACACCACCGACTACTTCACGCACGTCTCCGGCGTGGAGCTCGACGTGATGTTCTGGGACGCCGGGTGGGTCGAGGACCGGCTGGCCGCCGTCCTCGACCGGCACGAGCCCTCGATCGGGTACACGACCGCGCACTGGTACACCGTCCGGCACTGGCTGCCCGTCGCCGACGACGGCGGGTGGGTGGCCCGCGCGCGTGAGCGCGCCTCCGCGGAGTACCCCGAGGAGCTGCGCACCGCCGTCGTCGCCCACGGGTGGCCGCTGCTGCGCGGCACCCTGACCGCCCTGCCGGCGCAGGTCGGGACCGCCGCGGCGCGAGAGGATCTCGTCGCGCTCAACCACCGGGTCGCCGCGCTGCTCGCGGTGGTCCACGACGTCGTGCTCGCGGCCAACCGGCAGCCGCACCCCGGCGAGAAGCGGCTCGGCACGCTCGTGCCCGAGCTGTGCGCCTCGCTCCCGGAGGGATTCACCGAACGCACGACGGCGGTGCTCCGGTCGGCGGCCGAGCCGGCCGCCGTCGTCGGCGCGGTCACCGCGCTCGTCGACGCCCTCGAGGCGTGGCTGCGCGTCGAGGTGCCGGGCGTGGTCGAGCAGGCAGGCCCCCGCTCGTCCCCCGGCGCGTGACGCACAGCCCCTAGCCTCGGAACCGCAGCGGCGGCACCGGTCGTCGCGACCCGACGAAGGGAACCCGTCATGGGCCACGCCACCCCGACCGACCTTCTCACCGCGTACGTCGACGCCGTCACCGCCGGCGACGTCGAGGCCCTGCTGTCCTGCTACGCCGAGGACACGGTGGTGCTCGACGCGTTCGCCCCGCTGCCGTTCGACGGCAGGGCCGAGTGGCGCGAGCACGTCACCGAGTGGCTCGGCGGCCAGGGCACGGACGGCGGTGCCGAGCTCGGCGACGTCACCGTCCTCGAGGCCGAGGACCTCGCCGCCGTGCACGGGCTCGTGCGCTTCTACATGACCGGCGAGGAGGCGGGCGAGATCTGGAACCGCTACTCCGCCGTCCTGCGCCACGACGCCGACGGCTGGGTGATCGTCCACGAGCACACCTCGGTGCCGGTCGACCTCGAGACGGGCATGATGATCGGCCTCGACGAGGACGACGACGCGGACGAGCCCACCGCCTGAGACGACAGGCCGGTGGCCGGTGATCGACCCGTGGGCCGGTCACCGGCCACCGGCACCCGTCTGTCCCTGCGTGTCTGGCACCCGTCCGTCCCGACGTGTCGGCGTCGGCCGTGCCTGCAGGGTCGCTCTCGCCGCTACCTGTCGGCGTCGGCCGTGGCGGCCGAGTCGCTCGTACCGGCCTCGACCGCCTTCTTCTCCGCGCCCGTCCGCCGGGTGTCGGGGCCCCCGGCGGCGGCCGAGGCGGCGACGCGCTCGGTGAGCGCCTCACCCTCGACGTCGACGTTCGGCAGGATCTTGTCCAGCCAGCGCGGCAGCCACCAGGCGGAGCGGCCGAGCAGGTGCATGGCCGCGGGGACGAGCAGCATCCGCACGACGAAGGCGTCGAGGAGGATGCCGACCGAGAGCCCCACGCCGAAGGACTTGATCATCGAGGAGTCGGAGCTGATGAAGCCCGCGAACACGGCGATCATGATGAGTGCCGCGGCCGTGACGACCCGGCGCCCCGCGCGGAAGCCCTCGGCCACCGCGAGCCTGGCCGGTGAGCCGTGCGCGTACGCCTCGCGCATCCCGGTGGTGAGGAACAGCTGGTAGTCCATCGCCAGGCCGAACAGCACGCCGACCAGGATGATCGGCAGGAAGCTGAGGAGCGGCCCGGTGGCGTGGACCCCGATGAGGTCGGCGAACCAGCCCCACTGGAAGACGGCCGTGACGACGCCGTAGGTCGCGACGAGCGAGAGCACGAAGCCGGCGGTCGCGACGAGCGGCACGAGCAGCGAGCGGAAGACCGTCATCATGATGAGGTACGACAGCCCGACGACCACCGAGAGGTAGAGCGGGAGTGCGCCCGCGAGCTCCTCGGAGATGTCGATGTTGATCGCGGCCTGCCCGGCGACGCCGAGCTCGATCTCCCCGTCGACGGGCGGCATGGCCCGCAGGTCGTGGACGAGGTCCGCCGTCGACTCGCTGTTGGGCCCCTCCTCGGGGACCACCTGGAAGGCGGCGAGCCGCCCGTCCTCGGACACGGCGATGGGCGCGACCGCGGAGACGGCGTCATGCTCGGCGAGCTCGCCGGCGACCCGGACCTGGGCCTCGAGCTGACCGGTCTCGTCGAGCCCCTCGGGCAGGTCGGCGGCGACGAGCAGCGTGCCCGAGTGTCCCTCGCCGAACTGCTCCTCGGTGATGGTGAACGCCTGGTACGCGGCGCTCTCCGGCGGTTCGTTCTCGCCGGTGGGCAGGCCGAGGCGCATGTCCAGCGCAGGGATGGCGATGACGAGCAGAGCCACGACGCCCGCGACGACGCTGGCGACCGCCCGCAGGGTCGACATCGGACGGACCTCCGTGCCCGACGTCGGGGCGCGTCCCTCGCTCGGGCCCTCGCCCGTCGCCGGGGCCGGGTCGACGTCGGTCGTGGTGGCGGTGTCCGTGCCGGTGGCGCTCCGGCCGGCGAGCGCCGCCCTCCGGCGGCCGCGGCCCTTCCTGCCGAGCATCCGTTCGCCGGCGAGGCCGAGCAGCGCGGGCACGGCGGTCACGGCGAGGAGCACCGCGACGACGATGCTCACGGCGCCGACGGTGCCCATCACCCCGAGGAACGGGATGCCCACGACGTTGAGCGCGAGCAGGGCGAGGACCACGGTCGAGCCGGCGAAGACGACGGCGGTGCCTGACGTACCGGTGGCCAGGGCGATCGACGTGCGCGTGTCCATGCCGTCGAGCATCTGGTTGCGGTGCCGGTTGATGATGAACAGGGCGTAGTCGATGCCGACGGCGAGGCCCAGCATGACGCCGAAGACCGGCGTGACGGAGGCCATCTGGATGACGCCCGAGAAGGACAGGGCGGCCAGGGAACCGATGCCGACGCCGGTGACGGCGGTGACGATGGGGAACGAGGCCGCGAGGACGGACCCGAGGACGACCGCGAGGACGACCGCGGCGACGAGCACGCCGATGACCTCCCCCACGCCGAGGATCTCGGGGACGGAGACGGCGAGGTCGCCGGAGGGCAGGAGCTGGGCGCCCTCGATCTCGGAGTCCTCGACGTAGTCGACGACCGCCTGGCTGGACTCCTCGGGCAGGTCGAGGAGGGGCTCGGTGAAGGACACCGTGACCAGCGCGGTGGAACCGTCCTCGGAGACCTGGCCGATGCCGTCGGCGTAGCCGAGCAGCTCGGTGCCGAGCTCGAGCTCCTCGCGGCCGGCGTCGATCTCGGCCTGGCCCTCTTCGAGCTCGGCGCGGCCGTCGTCGATGCCCTGCTGCTGGGTGGCGAGCTCCTCGCGCTGGGCGTCGAGCTCCGCCTGGCCCTGGTCCACCTCGGTGGTGGGCAGGCCGGCCGCCTCGAGCTGCTCGCGGTTCTCGTCGAGGGTGGCCTGGGCGGCCTCGAGCTCCGCGAGCCCGGCGTCGAGCCGGCTCTGGCCCTCCTCGAGCTCGGCGAGCCCGGCGTCGATCTCGGCCTGGCCGGCCTCGAGGTCGGCGGCCCCCGTCTCGGTCTGCGCGGCCTGCTCCTCGAGCTGGGCCTGGAGGGCGAACGGGTCGGTGACCTGGGCGACGTCGGGCAGGTCCTGGGCGCCCTCGGCGAGTTCGGCCACCTCGGACTGCTGCTCCTCGGTGAGGGGCCCGTCGGGGTTGTGCACGACGATCGTGCCGGTCGCCCCGCTCTGCTCGGGCAGGGCCTCCTCGAGCTCGGCGATGACGTCCATGGACGCCGTGTCCGGCACCTCGAACGAACCGGTCAGCGTGCCGGACCATGCGATGAAGGCCGCACCGGCCGCCAGCAGGATCGCGAGCCAGGTGCCGAGCACCGCCCATGCGCGCCTGGTGGCGAACGCTCCTACCCGGTACAGCCAGTCGGCCATGCTTGTCCCTGCTCCCTGTGTCGTCCGTGGTCGCGCCGGACCCGATGGACCCGACGGTCCTCGCCTGCGGCGACGAACCTGCACTAGAGTAAGACGAGACGTATCGTCTCGGCAATGAGGTCGCGCCCTGGAACGCGGGTGCACCACCGTGAGAAAGGACACCGACATGAGCAGCACGACCCGGAGCGGTCCCGTACGCAGCGAGGCCGCGCGGATGGCGGTCCTCGAGGCCACCGCCAGGCTGTTCGTGGCGCACGGCTACGACGACCTGACGATCTCCGGCATCGCCGCCGAGGCGGGCGTCGGCAAGCAGACCATCTACCGGTGGTGGCCCTCGAAGTCCGCCGTCGTCGCCGAGTGCCTGATCGAGGGGCTGCTCATCCCGGCCGACCTCACGCTGCCGGACACCGGGGACGTCCGCGCCGACCTCACCGGCTGGGTGCAGACGATCTTCGACAGCCTCTTCGACTCCGGGACCGAGGGGCTGCTGCGTTCGCTCATCGCCGCGGGGACCGAGAGCGACGACGTCGCCGTGCGCATCCGGGACAGCCTCTCCGGCGAGGAGGGCCCCACGGGTGGGAAGTCGATGGTCCGGCGCCTCGAGGAGTCCGTCGGCCAGGCGCCGAACCTCTACCCCGGCGCACCGTTCGACGAGATCGGCGAGGCACTCGTCGGCGTCATCATGCTGCGCGCGCTCAGCCGGCAGCCGCCCGCCGGCGGGGACGCGGCGCGGCTCGTCGACGCCATCCTTGGCACGCGCACGCCGCAGGAGTGACCGGGCGGGCCGCTCGGGCGGCCCGGGTGCCCCTGCCGACCGCCCGGGCCTGCCTGGCGCTCCGACCCGCCGGTCGTTCAGCCGGTCGGCCCGGTCGGCGACGTCCGGCACCCCATGTCCCTCGGCGCCGCTGCGCCCTACCCTGGACGGCATGACCCGACGTCTGCCTCCCGGCCGCTGGGTACCGAGCGTGGGGAGGCGACGGAACCGGACGACCGGGCTCGTGCTCTCCGGGGGCGGGTCGCGCGCCGACTTCCACCTCGGCGCGCTGCGCTACCTCTACGACGAGGCGGGCATCGCGCCGTCAGTGTTCGCCGGCGCCTCGTCCGGCGCGATCGTCAGCGCGATCCTCGCGCAGGGCGCCGACCATGCCGAGCAGGTGGCTTGGCTCGACCACCTCGACGCGCTGTGGCGACAGATGGACTCGCCCGACGCGATGTTCACGCCGCAGCCCTGGTGGGAGGCGCTGAGCGCACGCGGCCCGGCCTACCTCCAGCTCCTCGACCCCGTCAGCCGCGGCACCAGCGAACGCACGACGACACCGGCCGGGACGGTGCCGGAGACCGCCGCGGAGGCGCGCGCCGCGAGCGAGGCGGCCGAGGCCGACGCGGGGCCGGGCGGCTGGACGGCCGCCCAGATCGTCCACATGATCACCAACCTGCCCGCCATCGGCCGCGCGGGCGGCGACCTCGCCGCGATCCTGCGCGGCGCCTCCCACGCGGGGGCGATGTACACGCCGGGGCCGGTCGTCGACCGCCTCATCGACACCGAGACGTTCGACCCGGCGCGGGTCCGCGCCGCCGGCACGGTGCTGCGGGTGGCTATGGTCGGCCTCCAGTCCGGCGAGCTGCGCTTCGCCGACGAGGACGGCGTCCTGCGCGACCGCGGCGACGTCCCGCTCCTCGGCGACGACGGCGCACCGGTCTCCGCCTCCGACCTCACCCTCGCGGTGTGGGCCTCGTGCGCGATCCCCGCCGTCTTCCACCCGATCCCGATCGCCGGCGAGCACTACATCGACGGCGGCGTCCGCGAGAATCTGCCGGCCGACGTCGTCATCGACAAGCTCGGCGTCACCGACACGTGGGCGATCGTGTGCCACCCGCCGGGCGCCCGTGCCGGTAGCTCGTCGGTCGGGACGGACATCGTGTCCGTGATGATGCGGACCGGGACCTCGATTATGTCCGACGAGCAGCTCCGCGACGAGGTCGTGTTCGCCCGCAAGTCTGGGGCGAAGGTGGTCCACGCGACCGTCGACGTCCACGACACGATGACGGTGGACCGCGGGCTCACCGCCCTCATGGCGGACCACGGCTGGATCCGCGCCGCCCAGGTCCACCAGGGCGCGTCCGAGGCCGACGAGGAGGCGGGCGCGAGCCTCGTCCGCGCCAGGCGACGGGCGTGGGAGATCGAGGAGCTCCTCCTGGCCCCCGACGGCTCGGGGCGCGTGCCCTCGGCCGAGGCCGTCCCGGGGCTCGCCGGCCTCGCCGTCGGCGGTGCGGGCGGCGCGACCCGACCGGGCGGCGGCGGACGCAGCGGACGGGGCGAGAGCGCGGAGCGCCGCGAGAACGGCGCGGCGACGCGCGTACTGCGGTTCTTCGGACGGGAGGCGGAACGGGATGAGGGGAGGACGCCGTCCGCGGCGACGGACGACGCGGGCGACGGCACGGCGTCCCGTGCACCCACGCACCGCACCGACCTGCGCACCGAGCTGCGGCACCTCCTGCACAGCGCGCCGGGGGCGAAGGGCCGGTCCAGCCTCATCGACGAGCTCACCGACGTGAAGAACGAGATCCGCGACCTCCTCGAGGTGATCCCGGCCGGGCACGTCCCCGCTCACGCGGACACGTGGTGGCGGACGTGGGAGACGCACGGCGAGCACATCGATGCCCCACCCCTGTGGCGGCTCGACGACAACACGGGTCTCGGCGGCGCCTGACGACCAGGCCCGAGGCCGTCACGGGCACGTGGCCGTCACGGGCAGGTGGCCGTCGTGGGCGCCGCGGTCAGCGCGGCAGCCGGTTCTGCCCGAACTCCTGGGAGAACACCGGGCCGGTGACGGCCAGCTCCCGCTCGAACGTCTGCCGCCAGCCCGCGTAGGGCTCAACGGCGAGGTGCTCGTTGCCGAACCGCGTGTCCGCGGTGACCTCGCTGACGCAGAAGTCGGGGATGACCAGGTCGACGACCGGCCCGCCCCGCTCGCACTCGGCCACGACGAGCGGGGCGTTGTCGCCCGCGAACTCGTCGATCACCCAGCCGTCTTCGCCGAGCCACAGGGCGTGCCGGAGCTTGACGACGTGGTGGGGGCCGCGCCGGACGAGCTCGACGGCGACCTGCGGGTCCAGCTCGCGCTCCGCCTCGTACCGGGTACCGCCGACGTGCGGACCCTTGGCCGTGATCGCGGCGAACTCGACCCGCGGGGCCATCTCCTCGAGGACGTCGTCGGCCGCAGCGAGGTCCGGGGCACGCAGACCGGCTCCGGGGGCCTGCACCCGGACCCGCACGGCGTAGCCGTCTGCCGCCACCAGGTAGGACTGGACGATGAGCACCGGGTCCGCCTCGGTCGCGGCGACCGCCGGAAGCCCGTCGAGCACGAACTTCCGCTCGAACTCGAAATCTCCGTAGCCGGTGTCGCTCATGGCCAGAATCTACGTGGCCCCCGCGGGCGGCGGTCTCTCCCACGCGGGGCGCGTCACCGGCCCACGCGCTAGCGTGACACCGTGCTCTCCCCCCGCCTCGCACGCCGCGCGCTCGCCAAGGCCCTGCTCAAGATCGCCGGCTACCGACTCGTCGCGCATGACGTGCACGAGCCGCGCGCCATCTTCATCGGGGCCCCGCACACCTCCCGCTGGGACTTCGTCCTCATGCTCGGGATCGCCTGGTCGCGCGACCTCACGCCGAAGGTGCTGATGAAGAAGGAGTTCTTCACGGGCGCCGCGGGCGTGTTCTTCCGCGCCGTCGGGGGCATCCCCGTGGACCGGCAGAGCCCCGAGGGCCTCGTCGAGGACCTCGTCGCCCGAGCGGACCGGGGCGAGTCCTTCCACCTCGTCATCACGCCCGAGGGCACCCGCGACCGCGGCGAGCACTGGAAGTCGGGCTTCTACCGGATCGCGCGCGCCGCCGACCTCCCGGTGATCCTCGGCTTCCTCGACTCGGTCACGCGGACCACCGGCCTCGGGCCGACCGTGCACCTGACCGGCGACGTGGCCGCGGACATGGACAAGATCCGCGCCTTCTACGCGGACAAGGTGGGCATCATCCCCGAGCAGGGCACCCCGCCGTCGCTGGCCTCCGAGGACAGGCGCCTGGAGCCCGTTCGCTCCTGACCTCCGGACGGGGGCCGGGGCCCCCCCCCCCGGGGCCGGCCGGCCCGCCCGCGCCCGGCCCCGGGCCCCCCAACCCCCCCCCCCCCGGGCCCCGGCCGCCCCCCGCCCCCCCACCCCCGGGGCGGAGGG